>NZ_JASGBH010000001.1 GCF_030053395.1 Limnohabitans lacus
TTGGGAGACGAACTGGGCCGCCAAGCGCATCCACGGCACCGAGCGCCAACAGGTGCAGGCCATGTTCGAAGCCGAGCGCCCACACCTCAAACCCTTGCCCCTGCTGGGCATGCAGTACTTCACCCAAGGGGTGCGCACCGTGTGCGATGACAGCTGCGTGCGGGTCGATCACAGCAGCTACGCGGCCCGGCCTGCGGCCATTGGAGCCAAAGTGCTGGTGCGCATCTTTGAGCGGCGCATCGAGATTCGGGATCTGCAAGGCGCTTTGCTACGCACCCATGCCAAGGCCGATCGGCCCGGCTCGGTGGTGCTGCCCGCAGACGAGCGGGTGTTCAACCCATCGCGTGAGACACGGCAAATCTTGCGCCAGGCCAAAGAAATCGGCCAGCATGCCAGCCGCCTGTGTGAGCTGATGTTTGCAGCAGAGGGCCGGGTGGGCCAAAGAAAGCTCTGGGGCATCGTGGGATTGACCAAACGCTACCCGGCTGTCTGCATTGACAGCGCCTGCGCCCAGGCCTTGGAGCAAGGGGTCTACAGCTACAACCATGTCAAGACTTTGGCCGAGCGTTTGTTTGCCCAAGCCATGGAGGCCATGGACGAGGCCGCAAACGATGGCCATGCAGACCGGGTTGCCAGTGACCTCGTTCATGAAGACCCTCTGGCCCAGCAGCATGAGCT
This sequence comes from Limnohabitans lacus, assembly GCF_030053395.1. Taxonomy (GTDB): domain Bacteria; phylum Pseudomonadota; class Gammaproteobacteria; order Burkholderiales; family Burkholderiaceae_C; genus Limnohabitans_A; species Limnohabitans_A lacus. The sequence continues at coordinate 679 of NZ_JASGBH010000001.1, forward strand.
CATTCGCCAGGCTGACGAGTATGCGGATTTGTTCACCCATGCGGCCATGCTCGCCGGTGCGGCCGCGAGCCGGGCCATGGATACAGCCCAAGGAGGTCAGGCATGAACATGACCGAGATCGACAACGCTTTGCGTCAGCTGCGCCTGTCGGGCATGCAGCAAACGCTGAGCACACGCGCCATGCAGGCCCAGGCCAGCCAGGAGTCATTCCTGGAGACCTTTGCCGCCTTGCTGCAAGACGAGCTGGAGCGGCGCAGATCGGTGCTGCTCGATCGCCGCTACAAGCGCTCGGGGCTCGATGAGAAGGCCTCCTTGGTGGACTTGGACTGGCGCTTTAACCCCAAGATACCCCGGGCTGCGTGCTTTGAGTTGCACACCTTGAAGTTCATCACCGAAGGGGCCAATGCGCTCATTGTGGGCAAACCGGGCACGGGCAAGAGCCATGTGGCCAAGGCACTGGCGTACCAGGCCACGCTGCAGGGCTATGACGTACGGTATTTGGAGGCGGACACCGAGTTTGCGCGTTATGCGCTGGCGGGCAGCCAGGACAGAGCGAGTTTGCTCAGGGAGTGGGTCAAGCCGGATTTGTTGATCGTGGACGATCTGTTTCTGGCCAGGCGGATCACGGCGGAGGCGGCAGAAGTGTTGCAAGCGATTGTTCACCAGCGCTACAAGCTCAGGCGAGCAATGGTGGTGACCTCCAACAGGGTGGTGCAGGATTGGGGCAAGTATCTGGGGGATGTGACGATGGCCAGCACGATCTTGGACAGGTTGATGCACCGCTGCGTGATGCTGGAGTTTGAGGGCAAGAGCTATAGGCTCAAGGAGGCGGCGGCGCGCTTGGTCATCCAAGCTGACGCGTCATAATCTGAGGGCGCTGCCTGGGGGAATTTGGGGTGGCCACGGGTGGGGGAATTTGGACTGACCATCAGGGGAACTTGCAGGTTCCATTGGCAAATACATTCTTGCCGCTGATACGGTGAGCTTGGATCTGTCGGCTTTGCACAGTAGCAGCCCGCAAGTGGGTGATGTGGTGGCCATCAACCACATCAGCCTGTCGGGCGGCGGCTCCGTTCGGGATGCTGCTCATGTTCTGAATTTGACAACGAGCGATGTACTGGCGCTGGGTGTGAAGAACAGTTTCATCTCCAATGGACATGTGCAAATGCGCATTGATGGGGATGCGGCGGACAAAGTGGTGCTGGACGATTTGTTGGGGGGCTCAACCTATGCCTGGACCGCATCAAAACAAACAATCAATGGTTCGGCATACCATGTCTACAGCAATGCTGATCTTGGCTTGGATCTTTTGGTTCAACAAGCCGTTACAGTGACGCTGGTTTGACGCGTGCAGTGTGGACGGCATCAGATGGCTGTTCATTTGTGACTGTTGAGCGCACCCCAAAACCCTGTTTCAGCTGGGTTTATGGGGTCGTTCGGTTGGTCAGCACACTCAAATAGAATCGCCCGCACCGACACAGCTTTGAGAGTCAGTAACACGCAATAGGATCATGGGTGACTGGATTGGTTTTTACAACCACCAGTTTCCACGCCTGCCTTGTGGATTTTTCGCTGGACCAATACAAAGGTGCGCGAGATGCTGGGCGACGCGCCTCAATTGCAGGATAGGCGCGTATTCAATAGATGAAAATCAACGCCAGCGTATAAGGGCTATGAAGACACTCGCGATGCCGAATGAATGTCATTGCAGTCTGATTGATTAATTGAGATTTTGAAAGCCAGTTGACCTGCAGAATCACGGTAAACGTTCAAAAAATCTATCCCTGCTGCTAGCATGTTTTTCCGGATGGGGTCGAAGCAGGCTTGCTCTTTCAATACAAGAGCCATTTTTTGCAATATTTTTTCTTCAGAAAATTTATTTTTTTGATATTTTTTAAGCTCATACAAGTGGATAATTTTTTCATCCTTGTATTCGACGTTCAACAAAATTGTTTTGTCGTCAATGACATAAGGTAATTTTTTGTTGATATCGGGAAGCTCGGCCAAAAAACTGTTTAGAAGGTAGTCCTTGAGACTCAGTGTCACCGTTGTGCTCTTGAATTCGGTTTTTTCTTCTTTGTATTTAAAGAAAAGCAAGCAGGAGGTAATTGCCAGAAGGATTGCAACGGCTGTAAAGTGCTTTTTCATAAAAATCAGGCCGATGCCTTGAGATGAATGGGAGGAATTCATCTCAAGTTACTCATGTGCTTAGTTTGAGCCTTCTTTGATTGTTTTATCTTCACCCATAATCATCTTGATCACTGGTGGATATTGGTAGGCGCTTCCATTGTTGTGATCGATGATCGCGCCAATCCCACCGCCAAAAATGATGTTTCCAAACATATTGGCTTTTGTTTTGGAGACAACGTTGGCTCGGGCGTCAGAAAATCCGGATTTTGTACATTTGACGATCAAATCTTTGTTTGAACGATGAACCATCACGGTAGCCGGTGTAACAGCTGTCCAACTGCCTTCATCATTTTTCAATTCGCAGGCAGCGCCAACCAAGTCGTTGTTATCTGCTGAATAAGTCATCAGTGAAAGATTTTGACTGGTGCCTTCGGACGTGAGGGTCGAGCATCCTGAAGCTAAGACAGTCAGTGCAACAATGCTTGGAACAACAATTTTTAGCATATTAAAAACCCCTTTTGATTAAAAAAAGGAGTTCATTGTAACTAATTTGATGCTCCGGTTGAGCATTTGATGCCTGTTGCTGCTCGTTATTCCTGCACGTGGCGCAGCGCCGGGAACAAGATCACGTCTCGGATGCTGGCGCTGTCGGTCAGCAGCATCATCAGGCGGTCGATGCCGATACCGCAGCCGCCCGCAGGGGGCATGCCGTATTCGAGGGCGCGCACGAAGTCGTGGTCGTAGTACATGGCTTCGTCGTCGCCGTCGTCTTTGGCGGCCACTTGCGCGTGAAAGCGTGCGGCCTGGTCTTCGGCGTCGTTCAGCTCGGAAAAGCCGTTGCCAAACTCGCGGCCGGTGATGTACAGCTCAAAGCGCTCGGTCACTTCGGGGCGGGTGTCATTGGCGCGGGCCAGCGGGCTGATCTCGGTCGGGTGCTCCATGATGAAGGTCGGCTCCCAGAGCTTGTCCTCCACGGTTTCCTCGAAGTAGAACACCTGCAGGCTGGCCAAGCTGCGGGTGGACAGCTTGTTTTTCTCTTCGTTCATGCCCAGCTTTTTCAGGGCATTGATCAGCCACTCGGCGTTGTCCACGTTGTCGCCCGCTTCGGTGTGTTTCACGATGGCTTCGCGGATGGTCATGCGGGCGAAAGGCTTGTTCAGGTCCACTGGTTGGCCGTTGTAGGTCAAGTCCAGCGTGCCTGCTGCGGTCATGGCCGCGTCGCGGATCAGGCTTTCGGTGAAACCCATCAGGTCCTGGTAGTTCCAGTAGGCCGCGTAGAACTCCATCATGGTGAACTCGGGGTTGTGGCGCACCGAGATGCCTTCGTTGCGGAAGTTGCGGTTGATCTCGAACACGCGCTCAAACCCACCCACCAGCAGGCGCTTGAGGTACAGCTCGGGCGCGATGCGCAAGAACATTTCTTGTTCGAGCGCGTTGTGGTGTGTGATGAACGGCTTGGCATTGGCACCGCCGGGAATGGGGTGCAGCATGGGCGTTTCGACTTCGAGAAAGCCGTGCTGGACCATGAACTCGCGGATGCCGCTGACGGCTTTGCTGCGGGCCATGAAACGCTTGCGGGCGGCTTCGTCGGTCATCAGGTCCACATAGCGTTGGCGGTATTTGACTTCCTGGTCGGCCACGCCGTGGAACTTGTCAGGCATGGGGCGCAGGCTCTTGGTGAGCATGCGGATCGATGTGGCATGGATCGACAGCTCGCCGGTGCGGGTTTTGAACAAATGGCCTTCCACGCCCACGATGTCGCCCAGGTCCCAGTGCTTGAACAGGGCGTACAGGTCTTCACCCACGTCGTCGCGGGTCACATAGACCTGGATGCGGCCGGTGGCGTCTTGCAGCGTGGCAAAGCTGGCCTTGCCCATCACGCGCTTGAGCATCATGCGGCCAGCGACTTTGGCCGTGGTCTTGGCCACGCCTTCGCCGTTCAGTTCTTCGGCGGCTTTGTCGCCATGGGCCTGGTGCAGGTTGGCGGCGTGGTGCTCGGGCTTGAAGTCGTTGGGGAATGCCACGCCTTTGCCTTCAGCCTGCGCCTGGCGCATGGCCTTGAGTTTTTCGCGGCGCTCGGCGATCAGCTGGTTTTCATCCTGTGGGGCAGGGCTTGGGGCGGCAGCGGCGTTGGCGGTCGTGTCAGACATGGCGAGGAGCAGTTGGGACGCGGCGCAGGGGGCGCCAGATCCGGGGTTGGAATGTGCGCGAAGGCGCAAAGCCCTCTATTTTAAGAGTTTGCGGGCGGTTTCCCGTCCGAAACAGCATCAGAAGTTGGCGCGACCAGATCGCCGATCAATTCCAGCCGCATCAAGGGCTCTTGCAAGGCGAACAGTCGGTATTTCATGGCCAGGGGCAAAGGCAGCAATTCGCCATAGCGGTCAGACAGCCAGCTGCAGTCTTGCAGGCGCCAGGCTTCGTTCCAGTGCGGCACCACGCTTTGCTGGGCGCTCAGGCTTTGCAGGGCCCCGTGCATCTGGTCGGACAGGTGCTGAAGGTGCTCCGGGACGGCCACCTGAGGCTCAGGCGGCAGCGCTTGCACCTGACCTTGCCACAGACCGTCGCTGCGTTGCGCGGTGCTGTGAATCTTGAACCTTTCCAGACCTCTGCACCAGACCCGCACCAAGCCCGCTTGGGGCCGCTCGATGCGCTCAATTTGCACCCGCGTGCCGATGGGCTCGAACTGCTCGGCCGCCTGCCCGGGGCGGTGCACCTCGCGGCCCTGGGTCAATGTCACGACCCCAAAGCCGGTGCCTTGGCGCTCGCACTCGCCAATCATTTGCAAATAGCGCAGCTCAAACAGCTGCAAGGGCAAGAGGGCGCCCGGAAACAGCACCGTGCCCAAGGGGAACAGGGGCAATGCCGTCAAGGATTCAGGGGAGAGGACGTGGTTTTCAGGCATCTGGGTATCATCGCACGAGCAGGAGAAAAAGCGATGTGGTTGCAGATGGTGAACATGGTTTTGGAAGTGGTGGCCGGCCTGGTGGCGGGCACCTGTTTGTTGCGCTTTGTCATGCAGTGGCAGCGCATTTCGTTTCAGCAGCCGCTGGGCCGCTTTGTGTTTACCGTGACCGACTGGCTGGTCCTGCCCTTGCGCAAGGTCATTCCAACTGGGTCTGGTTGGGATTTGTCGAGCTTGCTGGGGGCTTGGTTGGTCAAACTCGCGCAATTCGGCGTGCTGTGGTTTTTGGCGGGCGGACGCGGTCAGCTTGGCCTCTTGCCCTTGGTCGGCTTGGTCGGCCTGGCGCAGTTGGTGGTGTCGGCGCTGGGCGCTTTGGTGTTGGTCTTGGCGCTCATGTCCTGGGTCAATCCGGGCTCGCCCATGCACACGTTGAGTGAGCGTTTGTGCAGTCCCTTTTTACGGCCATTTCGCCGTTGGATTCCTCTTGTCGGCGGTGTGGATTTGTCGCCCATCGCGCTGCTGCTGGTTTTGCAGCTGCTGGGCATCGTGCTGGCCCAGTTGCAAATGAGTTGGATGTATTGAACAGCATCGCCCCCGAAGCAAAAGGCCCTCATGCGAGGGCCTTTTGCTTCGGAGATCGCTGCGTGATCAGCTCACCGCATCGGCCGGCTGCCGCTGCAGCATGGCCAAGGTGCTGGCCACGGTTTTGCGCAGTTCGCGGCGGTCGCAGATGAAGTCCACCGCGCCCTTGGTCTGCAGGAACTCGGCCCGCTGGAAGCCCTCGGGCAGCGTCACGCGCACGGTGGTCTCGATCACGCGGGGGCCCGCAAAGCCGATCAGGGCTTTGGGCTCGGCAATCACCACGTCACCCACGAAAGCAAAACCTGCGGACACGCCGCCCATGGTGGGGTCGGTCAGCACGCTGATGTAGGGAAGGCCTTTTTTGGCCAGACGGGTCAGCGCGGCATTGGTCTTGGCCATTTGCATCAGGGACAGCAGACCTTCTTGCATGCGGGCGCCGCCGGTGGCAGTGAAGCACACAAAGGGGACTTTTTGCGCGATGGCGGTTTCCACGCCGCGCACAAAACGCTCACCCACCACCGAGCCCATGGAGCCGCCCATGAAGTCGAATTCAAAGCAGGCCACCACCAGCTCGATGTTGTGCACCGAGCCGCCCATGACCACCAGGGCATCGGTCTCGCCCGTGTTGTCCATGGCTTCTTTGAGGCGCTCGGGGTACTTGCGGCTGTCTTTGAACTTCAAAGCGTCCACGGGCACCACTTCCTGGCCAATTTCGTAGCGGCCTTCACCGTCCAGGAATGCGTTCAGACGGGCGCGTGCGCCAATGCGCAGGTGGTGCGAGCAGCTGGGGCAGACGTTTTGGTTTTCTTCGAGGTCGGTCTTGTAGAGCACGGTCTCGCAGCTGGGGCATTTGATCCACAAGCCTTCAGGCACTTGTCGGCGATCGGCCGGGTCGGTGTGCTGAATTTTTGGGGGGAGCAGTTTTTCTAGCCAACTCATGAGGGTTCTCCTTCAGGGGCGGATTATCGTTGAAACGCGGTCAGCGACTTCAGACGGGATCAGGCGTCCAGCGCTTGGCGGATGCCGCTCAAGAACTCGTAGGCCACAGCGTTGATGCGATCGGACGGTTCGGCATCGATCAACTGGATCAGGCGGCTGCCAATGACCACCGCATCGGCCACGCGGCTGATGGCTTTGGCCGTGGCGGCGTCGCGGATGCCAAAGCCCACGCCCACCGGCACACTCACGTGTTGGCGGATGCGCGGCAGCATGGTTTCCACCGCATCGATGTCCAAGGCGCCAGAGCCTGTCACGCCTTTGAGTGACACGTAATAGACATAGCCGCTGGCAACCTGGGCCACTTGCTGCATGCGCTCGTCGGTGCTGGTGGGGGCCAGCAAGAAGATCAGGTCCATGCTGTGGGCGCGCAGTTTGGCGGCAAATTCCACACACTCTTCGGGCGGGTAGTCCACGATCAGCACGCCATCCACACCCGCAGCCGAGGCGTCGCGGATGAAGCTGTCAGCACCGAATTTTTGGTCATAGCGCTCCACCGGGTTGGCGTAGCCCATCAGCACCACGGGGGTGCTGGTGTTGGTTTGGCGAAACTCGCGCACCATGGCCAGCACCTGCACCAATCCAATGCCATAGGCCAGGGCGCGGTCGCCCGCCTTTTGGATCACAGGGCCGTCGGCGGAGGGGTCCGAAAACGGAACGCCCAACTCGATGATGTCGGCACCGGCACCGGCCATGGCGTGCATCAGCGAAGGGGTGCTGTCGGCAAAGGGAAAGCCTGCCGTCACAAACGGGATCAGGGCCTTGCGGCCTTGGGCTTTGAGTTGGGAGAGGGTGGTGTCTATGCGGCTCATGGGGGATTCAGTGTGGCTGTTGTGGGAGCCAGCCCTGCTGGCGAAGGATGATCGCTTGCAGGCAAGCTCCTACAGGGGTCATTTCATGAGGATCACGGGCTGATCGCCGCCTTTGACCGATTGGCCACGGCAGCTGGGGCGGCAGTAGAAGTCGGCTTGGCTCAGGTCGGCCACGGTGCCGATGTCTTTGTCGCCACGGCCCGACAGGTTGACCAGGATCGACTGGTCAGCGCGCATGGTTTTGGCCAGCTGCATGGCGTAGGCCACGGCGTGACTCGACTCGAGCGCGGGGATGATGCCCTCGGTGCGGCACAGGTAGTGGAAGGCTTCGAGCGCTTCCTTGTCGGTGATGCCCACGTATTCGGCGCGGCCGATGTCCTTCAAGAAGGCGTGCTCGGGGCCGACGCCGGGGTAGTCCAGGCCCGCGCTCACGCTGTGGGTTTCGGTGATTTGGCCGTTGTCGTCTTGCAAGATGTAGGTGCGGTTGCCATGCAGCACGCCAGGACTGCCGAGCTGCAGCGAGCACGAGTGCTTGCCCGAATCCATGCCTTCGCCGGCGGCTTCCACACCGATCAAGCGGGTGTTCTCATGGGCAATGTAGGGGTAGAAGATGCCCATGGCGTTGCTGCCGCCGCCCACGCAGGCAATGACCGCGTCGGGTTGCTGCTCGGCCATTTGCAGGCTCTTGAACATCTCGGGCATTTGCGTGAGGCACTCTTCGCCGATCACGCTTTGGAAGTCGCGAACCATCATGGGGTAGGGGTGCGGGCCCGCCACGGTGCCGATGATGTAGAAGGTGTTGTCCACATTGGCCACCCAGTCGCGCATGGCTTCGTTCAGGGCGTCTTTGAGTGTCTTGCTGCCTGACTCGACCGGGATCACGGTCGCGCCCAAGAGCTTCATGCGGTAGACGTTGGGGCTTTGGCGCTTGACGTCTTCGCTGCCCATGTAGACCACGCACTCCAGGCCATAGCGGGCGCAGATGGTGGCGGTGGCCACGCCGTGCTGGCCCGCGCCGGTCTCGGCAATGATGCGGGTTTTGCCCATGCGCTTGGCCAGCATGGCTTGGCCGATGGTGTTGTTGATCTTGTGGGCGCCGGTGTGGTTGAGGTCTTCGCGCTTCAAGAAGATTTGCGCTCCACCCATTTCACGGCTCATGCGGGCCGCGTGGTAGACGGGGGAGGGGCGACCCACAAAGTGCGCCAACTCCGACTTGAATTCGGCGATGAACGCAGGATCGTGCTGGTACTTGGCGTAGGCCGCTTTGAGTTCGTTGATGGCGTGCGTCAGGGTTTCTGACACAAAGCTGCCGCCATAAATGCCGAAGTGCCCCTTGGCATCGGGCTGTTGGTAGTCGTACATGGTGACCTTGGAAAACGGATTTCAGGAGGCGTTGTCTGCGGCGCGGACCGCCAAGACAAACTGCCGGATTTGGTCGGCATCTTTCAGGCCCTTGCCTGCTTCGATGCCGGAGCTCACGTCAACGGCCAAAGACCGTGCCCGTGGCCGCAAGGCGCGAATGCCATCGGCCACGTTTGCAGGTGTGAGTCCACCAGACAAAACGAGGTGAGCATTGACGCTTGGTGGCAGCAGTGACCAATTGAATGTTTTTCCGCCGCCGCCGTACCCGTCGACGTGCGCGTCGAGCAAGATGGCTTGGGCTTTTTGGTGAATTTCAGCGAATTTTACCAAGTCAAAGCGGGCCGCTTCGGTCAAGGGGATTCGGGCGGCCTTCAGGTGGGGGCGGCCCGTGGCTTGGCTCATGGCCTCGCAAAACTCGGGCGTTTCGTCGCCATGGAACTGCAAAACAGCGCCTGGCACCGCTGCGCAAGCTTGGCGGATGCGCTCGGCAGAATCGTTCACGAACAGCAAGACTGGCGATACAAAGGCGGGCAGCAGCTGCGCCAGCTCGGCAGCGCGCTCGATGCTCACATGGCGGGGGCTGGGCGGGTACAGCACAAAGCCCACCGCATCAGCGCCAGCCAGGGCTGCGGCTTGAACATCGGCTTCGCGGGTGAAGCCGCACATTTTGATGCGGGTGCGCTGCACGGTCATGGCAACCAGTCAAAGGGTGGGGTGGTGTCGGGCAGGCCCCATTCTGCGCTGTAAATCGGTCCGGCAAAGTAAAGGCCATTGGGCGAGAAGGTGGGGGCCGCTGCGTCGCGGTCTTTGGCATGCAGGACCTGCAGCATCCAGTCGGGACTTTGCTGGCCTTGGCCCACCTGGACCATGCAGCCCATGATGTTGCGGATCATGTGGTGCAAGAAGGCATTGCCTTCGAACTCAAAACGCCAGTAGTGGCCTTTTTGGGAGATGTCGATTGTGCGGAGTGTTTTGACCGGTGACAGCGCTTGGCAGCTGCTGGCCCGAAACGAGGAGAAATCATGCTCACCCAGCAAATGCAAACTGGCTTGGCGCATGGGCTCCTCGGCCAGTGGGCGGTAGGACCAACCCACGCGGCCGGCATCGAGGCTGGGGCGCACGGGTGAATCGAGCAACACGTACACATAACGCCGACCCGTGGCGCTGGCGCGGCAATGGAAGCTGTCGGGGACATACTGCGCCCATTGCACGGCAATGTCGTCGGGCAAGAAGCGGTTGGTGCCACGCACCCATGAGTAAGGCGTGCGGTCGAGGTTGGTGTCAAAGTGCACCACCTGCATCAGGCCATGCACCCCCGCATCGGTGCGTCCAGCGCACAAGGTGCTCACGCGGGGGACATCCGCAAAGGCCGCGAGGGCCTTTTCGAGTTTGTCTTGGATGGTCAGTCCGGAAGACTGACTTTGCCAGCCTTGGTAGGCCGTGCCGGAGTAGCTGACACCGAGCGCCAGTCTCACGCGATTTGACCGAGCATCTGGAGCGCGCGGGCCTTGAGGTCACCGCTGGCTGTGGATGCCACAGACATGATCAGCGTGCGGGCCAACTCCTTGTCGCCGGTGTCAAGCAATTGACTGGCCAAAGCCAGTTTGTTTTGTTCGGTCACTTCGTTGACTGTGGGTGCTGTGGTCGCGTCGTTCACCGTGGGTGCCGAGGTCGCTGAAGTGTTATTCAGGTTCAAATCAATCCCAGCCATTTGTGGAGGGATTTGCCCTGTGCCTTCTGCAGCTGGCTCGGCGGGGGACGGTATGTCGTCGTAAGAAGGGGCGAAAACCGCTTGCGACTGAGCGCTCTTATTGCGGATCCAGTAGACCATGGCCATCAAACCCAACAGCGCCCCAATGACCCACATCCACATCGACTTGTTTTGGCTCAGTTGATCGAGCAGTGAGGGCTGGGGCTGGGCTGCCCCAGTGAGCGCTGGAGAGGGGTGCTTGTCTGCGTCTGGCTTTTTGTTCTTGGACAGAGCCTCAAGATCCTGAAGGTTTTGATGGAGCGCTTGAAGCTGCTCGGCCGTGTCTTTGGCTTCACGTTCCGTGGCCAGTTTGGCTTCAGCCTTGCCCTCACCCGCCTGGGCTTTGGACAATGTCAGTTTGTCTTGAGGATTGCTTGAGACGGGCTCGCTCGGTGTGGCGTTGGTCACGCTGCCAGACATCTCACGACTTTGGCCAGTAGTCACCAGCAATGGTGACTGGGCCACGCGAAGCGCGTAGGCCGCAAAGTCACGGTTTTGCGCCAGCACCATTTGACGCGCTTCTGAGCGAGAAATTTGGGTGGCTTCATTGGCCGTTGGAATGCGCAATACTGTGCCCGCGCGCACCAAGTTCACGTTGCCTTCAATGAAGGCATTGGGGTTCGCGCGTGCAAGGGCCAGCAGCATTTGATCGAGCGAGACGTTCGGTGGCAACCTCTGTGCAAGCAAATTGGAAGCTGTATCGCCAGATCTGACCGTGAGGGCATCACCACCGGCAAAAGAGGTGACGGGCGCTGACGGATGGGTCACAACGGGTACTGCGTTCACAGTGACAGGGGTAGAAGCTGTCGCCGTGGGAGCAGGCGTTGTAGGGGCAGAGCCCACGGATTCGTACCGGTAAACCGGCACCTGGTTGGCATTCAGTTCGACACTGGTGGGTTTGAGACCGCCGTCGTTTGATGGGGGGGGCGAGATCGTTGGGGTTGAACGATTTGGACTGACTGGGGACGTGATGACATCACTTGGATTGCGCTGAGTCAGTGGCGCACTGGTCTGCCGGACATCTGCGTTGAGCAACAAAGCGTAGTTTTTCACGACGCGACCCGTCGGCCACTGGGCTTCAAGGATCAGGTCGATGAACGATTCTTGAACCGGGACTCGTCCGCTCAAGACGATGAAGGGGCGACCATCACTTCGGTGATCAATTCGCGTCGCCAGATCGACCAAGGCAGGGTTGTACTCCATCCCGGCTTGTCGAAAACTGGCGACCGAACCCAATTGCGCGCGAAGGCCACGCAGCTCATCGGGTGTGAATTGTGTGATTTCCACCTCTGCCCGCAAGGGCTCGCCAATCCCTGACAAAGACTGGAATTTGCCCAAGGTCAAAGCGTGGGAAGGCAGACTCCAAGCGAGCACGGTTGCAGCAGTTAATGCTTTGAGTGTGGAGACTCTTGCTTCGATAGGTGTCATTTTTCCCATATCTCGTACCTAATTAGTTGGTAATCGAAGATATCACAACTTAGGCATCCAACAAGATGCGCAGCATGCGGCGCAGCGGCTCGGCCGCGCCCCACAGCAGTTGGTCACCGATGGTGAAGGCGCCGACGTACTCTGGGCCCATGGCCAGCTTGCGCACGCGGCCCACTGGGATGGTCATGGTGCCGGTCACTGCCACTGGGGTCAGGTCGTGGATGGTGGCTTCGCGGGTGTTGGGCACCACTTTGACCCACTCGTTGTCTGCGGCGATCATGGCTTCGATGTCGGCCACGGGCACGTCTTTTTTGAGCTTGAAGGTCAAGGCCTGGCTGTGGCAGCGCATCGCGCCCACACGCACACAGAAACCGTCCACGGGAATTGCGGAAGAGCCAAAACCCTCGCCCATGCCCAAAATCTTGTTGGTTTCGGCCATGCCTTTCCACTCTTCCTTGGACATGCCGTTGCCCAGGTCCTTGTCGATCCAGGGGATCAAGGAGCCACCCAGGGGCACGCCAAAGTTGGCGGTCTCGGCACCGGTCAGGGCGCGTTGCTTGGCGACCACCATGCGGTCGATTTCCAGAATTGCGCTCTTGGGGTCGTCCAGCAGGGCTTTGACTTCGGCGTTCAGGGTGCCGTATTGGGTCAACAGCTCACGCATGTGTTGTGCACCGCCGCCCGAAGCGGCTTGGTAAGTCTGGGTGCTCATCCACTCGACCAGCCCGGCTTTGTAAAGAGCGCCCACGCCCATCAACATGCACGAGACGGTGCAGTTGCCGCCCACCCAGTTGTTGCCGCCGTGGGCCAGGGCGTTTTTGATCACGGGCATGTTGACCGGATCCAGGATGATCACGGCGTCTTTTTCCATGCGCAGGGTCGATGCGGCATCGATCCAGTGACCGTTCCAGCCCGCAGCGCGCAGCTTGGGGAAGACTTCGGAGGTGTAGTCGCCGCCCTGGGCGGTGATGATGATCTCGCAGCGCTTGAGCTGCTCAATGTTGAAAGCGTCTTGCAGGGTGGTTTCGTTCTTGGCCATCGAGGGGGCTTTGCCGCCCGCGTTCGATGTGGAGAAGAACAATGGCTCGATCAGGTCAAAGTCTTTTTCCTGAATCATGCGGTCCATCAGAACCGAGCCGACCATGCCGCGCCAGCCGACCAAACCTACTAACTTGCTCATTTCAACGCCCTTTCAGTTTTTAAAACAGTGTCAGACCAGACTGTTTGCCCGGCTCGTCTGGCCGGGAGGGCGCACGACGAACCAGGCCGGATCAGCCCTTAATGGTCGTGGTTTTTGTGGTGATTGCACGCTCGCCAGCCGCTGCCGTGGCGGCAGTGGCGAAGTTCAAGGAGAACAGGCGGGCGTTAAACATGCGAGGTATTGTAATGGATGCTGTCTGAGCACTTCCTGACAGCATCCATGCGGGATTCAGGCCAGCGCCTTGACCACCGCATCACCCATTTCGCGGGTGCTGACCTTGGTGGTACCTTCGCTGTAGATGTCGCCGGTGCGCAGGCCTTGGGCCAACACTTTTTGCACGGCCGCTTCGATGCGCTGAGCCGCTTTTTCCTGGTTCAAGGAAAAGCGCAGCATCATGGCCGCCGACAAGATGGTGGCCAGGGGGTTGGCAATGCCTTTGCCTGCGATGTCGGGGGCGCTGCCGTGGCTGGGCTCGTACAAGCCCTGATTCTTGGTGTTCAGGCTGGCCGAAGGCAGCATGCCGATTGAGCCGGTCAGCATCGAGGCTTCGTCGCTCAGGATGTCGCCAAACATATTGCCCGTGACCACCACGTCAAAGCGCTTGGGTTCCTTGACCAATTGCATGGCCGCGTTGTCCACGTACATGTGGTCCAGCGCCACATCGGGGTACTGCTGGCCGACTTCGGTGACCACGTCTTTCCAGAGCTGGAAGGTCTCCAGCACGTTGGCTTTGTCCACGCTGGTGAGGCGCTTGTTGCGCTTGCGGGCGGCTTGGAAGGCCACATGGGCAATGCGCTCGATCTCGGGCTTGGAGTAGCGCATGGTGTCAAACGCTTCTTCAGCACCAGGGAAGTGGCCATCGGTCGCGATGCGGCGACCACGGGGCTGACCAAAGTAAATGTCGCCGGTCAGCTCGCGGATGATCAGGATGTCCAGACCCGCGATCAGTTCTGGCTTGAGGCTGGACGCGCCGACCAGCTGCTCGTAGCAAATCGCGGGGCGGAAGTTGGCGAACAGGCCCATGTTTTTGCGCAGGCCCAAAATGGCTTGCTCGGGGCGCAAGGGGCGGTCGAGCTTGTCGTATTTCCAATCGCCGACCGCGCCGAACAGCACGGCGTCACTGTCCATGGCCAGCTTGAGCGTGGCTTCGGGCAGAGGGTGGCCATAGGCGTCGTAAGCGGCGCCGCCGACCAAGGCGGTTTCCATCTCGAACTTCAGGTCGAGCGTGTTCAGGACTTTGACGGCTTCGGCGACGATTTCGGTGCCGATGCCATCACCGGGAAGGACTGCGATTTTCATGGGGGTTCTCGGGTTTTTTATGCGTTGACGGCGGTGTGTGCGAGCCAGGGCTTGGTGGCCAAGCGCTCGGCTTCATAGGCTTTGATCTTGTCGGCGTGGCGCAGGGTCAGGCCAATGTCGTCCAGGCCATTGAGCAGGCAGTACTTGCGGAAAGCCTGCACCTCAAAGGGGATCTCTTCGCCTTGGGGGCGCACCACCACTTGGCGCTCCAAGTCCACGGTGAGCTCATAGCCCGGGAAGGCGGCCACTTCGTTGAACAGCAGGTCCACAGCGGCTTCGGGCAGCACGATGGGCAGCAGGCCGTTTTTGAAGCAGTTGTTGAAGAAGATGTCGGCAAAGCTGGGGGCGATCACGCAGCGAAAGCCGTACTGGTCGATGGCCCAGGGTGCGTGCTCACGTGAGGAGCCGCAGCCGAAGTTTTTGCGTGCCAAGAGCACCGACGCGCCTTTGTAACGCGGTTGGTTCAGCACGAAATCGGGGTTGGGCTTGCGGTCAGACTCGGGCACGCCGGGTTGACCCACATCCAGGTAACGCCATTCGTCGAACAGGTTGGGGCCAAAGCCCGTCTTGCGGATCGACTTGAGGAATTGTTTGGGGATGATGGCGTCGGTGTCCACGTTGGCGCGGTCCATCGGGGCCACGATGCCTTTGAGGAGGGTGAATTTCTGCATGTTGTGATTCCTCGATCGCTTCAGGCGAATTTGCGAACGTCAACGAAGTGGCCGTGGATGGCTGCCGCTGCGGCCATGGCAGGGCTGACCAAGTGGGTTCGACCTCCCGCGCCTTGACGGCCTTCAAAGTTGCGGTTGGAGGTCGATGCGCAGCGTTCGCCGGGCTCCAAACGGTCGGCGTTCATGGCCAAGCACATGGAGCAGCCGGGCTCGCGCCATTCAAAGCCCGCAGCGGTGAAGATCTCATGCAGACCTTCGCGCTCGGCTTGTTCTTTGACCAAGCCCGAGCCGGGCACGACCATGGCCAACTTGACGTTTTTGGCCACTTTTTGGCCAAGCTTCTTGACCACGGCGGCGGCTTCGCGCATGTCTTCGATGCGGCTGTTGGTGCACGAGCCGATGAAGACTTTGTCGATGGTGATGTCGGCCAAAGCTTTGCCTGGCTGCAGGCCCATGTAAGTCAGAGCGCGTTCGATGGCGTCGCGCTTGACGTCGTCTTTTTCTTTGTCGGGGTCGGGCGTGTGGCCGTCGATGCCCAGCACCATTTCGGGCGAGGTGCCCCAGGTGACTTGCGGCACGATGGTGCTGGCATCCAGTTCCACCACGGCGTCAAAGTGCGCGTCAGCGTCCGAGTGCAAGGTCTTCCAGTAAGCCACGGCGTGGTCCCACTCCACACCCGTGGGTGAGAGCAAACGGCCTTTGACGTACTCGATGGTCTTGTCGTCCACTGCCACCAGGCCTGCGCGTGCGCCGCCTTCGATGGCCATGTTGCAGACCGTCATGCGGCCTTCCATGCTCAAGCTGCGGATAGCCGAGCCTGCGAATTCGATGGTGTAGCCGGTGCCGCCAGCGGTACCGATTTTGCCGATGATGGCGAGCACGATGTCTTTGCCGGTGAGACCTTTGGCCAAGGTGCCCTCGACCTTGATGAGCATGTTCTTGGCTTTTTTGGCCAGCAAGGTCTGGGTGGCCATGACGTGTTCGACCTCGGAGGTGCCGATGCCGTGGGCCAGTGCACCAAATGCGCCGTGGGTGGAGGTGTGCGAGTCGCCGCAGACCACGGTCATGCCGGGCAAGGTGGCGCCGTTTTCAGGGCCAATGACGTGCACGATGCCTTGGCGCTTGGACATGAAGGGGAAAAAGGCTGCAGCGCCGTATTCCTTGATGTTCGAGTCCAGCGTGGTGATTTGTTCTTTGCTGATCGGGTCGGTGATGCCGTCGTAGCCCAGTTCCCAGCCAGTGGTGGGGGTGTTGTGGTCGGCGGTGGCCACGATGGAGCTGACGCGCCAGACTTTGCGGCCAGCTTGGCGCAGGCCTTCAAAGGCTTGTGGGCTGGTGACTTCGTGCACCAGATGGCGATCGATGTACAGGACGGAGGTACCGTCTTCTTCGGTGTGGACGACATGTTCGTCCCAGATCTTGTCGTAAAGCGTGCGTGCCATGGAGCTTCCTTGCTGTGCAACCTGCCATTTTATGCGGATAGGCGGCCTTCATCTGACCGTCTGCCAAGGCCTTTTGGTCGCTGCGGGGACTTGAGCGGCCGGGGCCCGGGGCTGCCAGGCCTCATCAGTCGCTTCGCGCCCGCAAATCGGCCTAACAGTCCCGGGCCACTGCGACTCAAGTCGTCGGGACGTGACGCATCAGTGGGCTGAATTCTGCGGTCGAATGGGGGCTTGGCTGGGCCATGAAAAAAGCCCGCACTTGGCGGGCTTTTGGGGTTCGGCTGAAAACCGATCAACGCTGCACGTCGCGGCGTGGGGAGCCTGTGAACAACTGACGTGGGCGGCCGATTTTGTACTCGGGGTCGCTGATCATTTCGTTCAGTTGGGCAATCCAGCCAACGGTGCGGGCCAGAGCGAACACGCCGGTGAACAGGTTCACGGGAATGCCGATGGCGCGCTGCACGATGCCAGAGTAGAAGTCCACGTTGGGGTAGAGCTTGCGGCTGACGAAGTAGTCGTCTTCCAGGGCGATCTTTTCCAGGGCCTTGGCCAGCTTGAACAGGGGGTCGTTTTCCAGGCCCAGCTCTTTGAGCACTTCGTCGCAAGTTTCTTGCATCAACTTGGCGCGTGGGTCGTAGTTTTTGTAAACGCGGTGACCGAAGCCCATCAGCTTGACGCCGGAGTTCTTGTCCTTGACCTTTTCCATGAACTCGCCGACTTTGGAGATGCCACCCATTTTCTGGATGTCTTCCAGCATGTTCAGGCAAGCTTCGTTGGCGCCGCCGTGGGCAGGGCCCCAGAGGCATGCCACGCCCGCAGCAATGGCTGCGAAGGGGTTGGTGCCGGACGAGCCGCACAGACGCACGGTGGAGGTCGACGCGTTTTGCTCGTGGTCTGCGTGCAATGTGAAGATGCGGTCCATGGCGCGCTCGAGCACGGGGTTGACCACGTACTCTTCGCAAGGTGTGCCGAACATCATGCGCAGGAAGTTGCCCGCGTAGGACAGTTCGTTGCGGGGGTACATGTAAGGCTGACCCACGCCGTATTTGTAAGCCATGGCGACCAAGGTAGGCATCTTGGCGATCAAGCGGATCGCGGCAATGTGGCGGTGCTCAGGGTTGTTGATGTCGGTGCTGTCGTGGTAGAAGGCCGACAGGGCGCCGATCAAGCCAGTCAACACGGCCATGGGGTGAGCGTCACGGCGGAAGCCGCGCAGGAAAAACTGCATCTGCTCGTTGACCATGGTGTGCTGGTTTACCAGCTTGTGGAAGTCTTTGCTTTGCTGGCCCACGGGCAATTCGCCGTTCAAGAGCAGGTAGCAGGTGTCCAGGTAGTCGGCCTTGTTGGCCAGCTGTTCGATAGGGTAACCGCGGTACAGCAACTCGCCTTTGTCGCCATCGATGTAGGTGATGGCCGATTGGCAGGAAGCCGTGGACAAGAAGCCGGGGTCGTAAGTGAACATGCCGGTCTGTGCGTACAGCTTGCGGATGTCGATCACGTCGGGGCCGATGTTGCCTGAGTAGACGGGCATATCGACGCTGGGGCTGCCGTTGGAGAACGACAGGGTGGCTTTGTTATCGGCGAGTTTCATGGCGGGTTTCCTCAAAAATTCAGGTGTGATCCAGTTTGGATCACGCTCTCAACATGTCCAGGACTTCACGCACCTCTTCGGTGCTGATCTCGGGCTGCAGTTCCTTGCGGCGCAACAGCAAGTCCATGAGATCGTTGTCTGACAGGTCCATCAGCACATACATGCCTCGGGCTTGGCCAACGGTCAAGCGAGAATCATGCCGGTCGAAGAAGCGTTCGATGAACAGGTCGTTCTCGAGCAAGCCGCGGCGGCTGCGCCAGCGCAATTTGCTCAAGGACCGCTCGCTCAAGGGGGCGTAGCGGTCAGCGTCGAACAAGGACGCGTCTTCGAGGAGTGCTGTGGAATTCATCAGACGGCGCGACGGACCATCATTTCTTTGATCTTGCCGATGGCCTTGGTGGGGTTCAGACCCTTGGGGCAAACATCGACGCAGTTCATGATGGTGTGGCAGCGGAACAAGCGGTAGGGGTCTTCCAGATTGTCCAGGCGCTCCGAAGTGGCTTGGTCGCGGCTGTCGGCGATGAAGCGGTAGGCTTGCAACAGACCGGCTGGGCCCACGAACTTGTCGGGGTTCCACCAGAAGCTGGGGCAGCTGGTCGAGCAGCTGGCGCACAAGATGCACTCGTACAAACCGTTCAACTCGTCACGCTCTTCAGGCGATTGCAGGCGCTCTGTCTGAGGAGGGGGTGTTTCGTTGATCAGGTAAGGCTTGATCGAGTGGTACTGCTTGAAGAACTGGGTCATGTCCACGATCAGATCGCGCACGACGGGCAGGCCTGGCAGAGGCTTCAAGACGATGTCGCCTTTGAGCGTATTCAGATTGGTCAGGCAAGCCAGACCGTTTTTGCCGTTGATGTTCATGGCGTCGGAGCCGCAAACACCTTCACGGCAAGAGCGGCGGAAGGACAAAGTGGGGTCCACCGCTTTGAGCTTGACCAGTGCGTCCAGCAGCATGCGCTCGGAGCCGTCGAGCTCCACGTCGATGGATTGCATGTACGGCTTGGCGTCGGTGTCCGGGTCGTAGCGGTAGATCTTGAAGGTACGTTTTGCCATTTTTCAGATTCCTTGTGTTCGTGCGGGCCGCTCAGAAAGTGCGTGGCTTGGGAGGCACGGTTTCGGCTGTCAGGGGCTTCATGCGCACGGGCTTGTAGGTCAGGCTGTTGTCGGCGCTGTGCCACAGGGTGTGCTTCATCCACTCGGCGTCGTTGCGGCCCAGTGGGCAAGTGGGGTGGGTCACATCGTGTTCGTAGTCGCGCACCAAGTGAGCGCCACGGCACTCTTGACGGGCGGCGGCGCTCTCGATGGTCGCTTGTGCAGCTTCCATCAAGTTTTCCACTTCCAGCGCTTCGATGCGGGCGGTGTTGAACACTTTGGAGGTGTCCTTCAGACCGATGTTGGCCACGCGTGCGCGCAGTTCAGCGATCTTCTTGACGCCTTCGTCCATGACTTCTTGGCTGCGGAACACGCCAGCGTGGGCTTGCATGATGGCGCGCATGTCGTTGGCCACGTCTTGGGCGTATTCGCCGCTTTGAGCGCTTTCGAGGCGGTTCAGGCGGGCCAGCGTCAAGTCGGTGGCGTTGGCAGGCAGGTCCTGCACAGGGGTGCCGGGCTTGTTGTTGGCGATGATGTGGTCGCCAGCGGCCTTGCCGAAGACCAGCAGGTCCAGCAGCGAGTTGGTGCCCAGGCGGTTGGCGCCGTGCACCGACACGCAAGAGCATTCGCCCACAGCGTAAAGACCATTCACAGGACGGTCTTCACCGTTCACGGTGTGCACCACTTGGCCGTTGATGTTGGTCGGGATGCCGCCCATCTGGTAGTGGATGGTGGGCACAACGGGGATGGGCTCGCGGGTCACGTCCACGTTGGCGAAGTTCACGCCAATTTCGTACACGGAAGGCAGACGTTTGTGGATGGTGTCGGCACCCAGGTGGTCCAGCTTCATGTGGATGTAGTCTTTGTTCGGACCGCAGCCGCGACCTTCCAGGATTTCTTGGCCCATGCAGCGGGACACGAAGTCACGTGGAGCCAAGTCTTTCAGTGTGGGCGCATAGCGCTCCATGAAGCGTTCGCCATTGCTGTTGAGCAAGATTGCGCCTTCGCCACGGCAGCCTTCGGTCAGCAGCACGCCAGCGCCGGCCACGCCGGTGGGGTGGAACTGCCAGAATTCCATGTCTTGCAAGGCGATGCCCGCGCGGGCCGCCATGCCCAAGCCGTCACCGGTGTTGATGAAGGCGTTGGTGGACGATTGGTAAATGCGACCTGCACCGCCAGTGGCCAGCAAAACCGTCTTGGCTTGCAAGGTGTAGACCTCACCGGTCTCCATTTCGAGGGCGGTCACGCCCACGCAGTCGCCGGCTTCGTTGCGGATCAGGTCCAGTGCCATCCATTCCACAAAGAAGGTGGTGCGGGCGGCGACGTTGGCCTGGTACAAGGTGTGCAGCATGGCGTGACCGGTGCGGTCAGCGGCCGCGCAAGCGCGTTGCACCGGCTTTTCGCCGAAGTTGGCGGTGTGGCCGCCAAACGGACGTTGGTAAATGGTGCCGTCGGGATTGCGGTCGAAAGGCATGCCCATGTGCTCCAGGTCGTACACGACCTTGGGGGCTTCACGGCACATGAATTCAATGGCGTCCTGGTCGCCGAGCCAGTCGGAGCCCTTGACGGTGTCGTAGAAGTGGTATTCCCAGCTGTCTTCGCTCATGTTGCCCAGCGAAGCGGACACGCCGCCTTGCGCTGCCACGGTGTGCGAGCGGGTGGGGAATACTTTGGACAGGACGGCCACGTTCAGGCCTGCGCGGGCCAGTTGCAGCGAGGCACGCATGCCCGAACCACCGGCGCCGACGATCACGACGTCGAACTTGCGGTTGGAGATTTGATCTTTGGTGTAGCTCATGTTTATCTATCTTTGTGTGAGGTCAACGCAAACGCAGGCGCATTACACGCGCCACAGGGCTTGAACAGCCCAGCCAGCGCAGCCGATCAGCCAAACCAGTGTGAAGACGTGCAAGACCAGGCGAACGGCCACGGGTTTGATGTAGTCCATCCAAATGTCGCGCATGCCCACCCACACGTGGTAGAGCAAAGCAACGATGACCGCTAAGGTCAAGAACTTCATCCATTGACTGGCAAACATGCCAGCCCATTGTTCGTAGCCAATGGGGCCGGAGGTGAAAATCACCTGGGCCAACAAGATCACAGTGAACAGGGCCATCAGGCCGCCTGTCACGCGCTGGGCCAGCCAGTCGCGAAAGCCATAACCAGCACCGGTGACGATGCGTTTGGAGCCGTAATTCACGGACATAGGTCAGTTTCCTTTGGAGTAATGGGGGCTGATCAGTACAGGCCGAACATCTTGGCGCCGAGGACGGCGGTCAAGGCGATGCTCAGGGCCAGAGTGACGATGGCGGAAGACTTGCCGAACTCTTTGGTCACGGCATGGCACACGTCCATGTACAAGTGGCGCAGGCCAGCGATGAAGTGGTGCAGGTAGGCCCAGATCAGGGCCAGGGCCACGAGCTTCATGAACCAGCCAGGCACAAAGCCGACGCCGATGTTGAAGGCGGCCGAGAACTTGGCGAAGGAGATTTCAGAAGTGATGGAGTTGTCAAACATCCAAATGATGAGGGGCATCAACAAAAACATCAGGAAACCGCTGATGCGGTGCAAGATCGAGACGATGCCAGCCACCGGCAAGCGGTAAGTGGGCAGGTCTTTCAGGGCGTTGATGTTGCGGAATTCAGGCCGCTTTCTGGCGAGTTCAGTCATGTTGGCACTTTCTGGGAGGTAACTCGGTTGTAATTTTGAATGACAAGCCGAAGGATTCTATTGCAACGCAGCAAACTGACATGATCATTGCAGGGTCATTGCTTGAAAAAAAGTTCGAACGTGCTTTTTTCAATTCAAAGCGTTGTGATAGTGGTGGCTGTCGGTGCGGTAAAAACCGCGGCGCAGCTCCATCGGGGTGTCGTTGTAGGTGTAGGCCACGCGTTCGACGCTTAAGAGCGGTGTGCTGCCTGGAACCTTGAGCAATTCGCTCTGGCTGGCATCGGGGAGCACCGCCCGAATTTTTTCATCAGCGCGGACCATGCGCACACCAAATTCGGTTTCAAACAAGGCGTACATCGGGCCGTGGTAGTCGGCCAGCCGTTCGGCGGTCAGGCCTTTGAAAGGGCCGCCGGGCAACCACAGGTCTTCCAAAATGGTCGGCACGCCGCCAAACGACAACACGCGGCGCACCTGCAGCACGGCGTCGCCCGTGCGCAAGGCCAAGGCGCGGGCGACCTCTGCGGTGGCGCGCAGCCGCTTGCAGTCGACGATTTCACGCTGGGCTGGGCCCTCGGTGTCCAGGTCACCTTGGTCAGGCACCAGTTTGAGGAAGCGGTACTGCACGTGCTGCTCGGCGTGGGTGGCCACAAAGGTGCCTTTGCCCTGACGGCGCACCAACAGGTTGTCGCTGGCCAGCTCGTCGATGGCTTTGCGCACAGTGCCTTGGCTCACCCGGTAGCGGGCGGCCAGTTCCATCTCGCTGGGGATGGATTCGCCAGGCTTCCATTCGCCCGATTGCAGGCTTTGCAAAATCAAGCCTTTGATTTGTTGATACAGGGGGCTGAACGCGGGCGTGAGCGCCGGCGCATCGGAGGAGGGTGTATCGGCCAAGGGCGAGGTGTTGTTCATGGGGGTGAATCCGGCACGTGGTCAGCATCGTGTCAGACGCGCAATCATATCTTATATAAGACATAAGACAAATTGACGAATCAGGGTTTTCGCGGGTACACTTGAAAGCTGTTTGCTTGCCCAGAGGTTGCGCGTGCGTGAGACCGAAGGGCGGGTCCGGTGTCCCGGACAGACCTGCTGGCAACGACTGCTGGCTCAGGACTGCGACCACTTGTTTTCAACCTTCTGGAGTTATCCACCATGAAAAAGCCCGTCCGCGTTGCCGTTACCGGCGCAGCAGGTCAAATCGGTTATGCATTGTTGTTCCGCATCGCTTCTGGCGAAATGTTGGGCAAAGACCAGCCCGTCATTCTGCAATTGCTGGAAGTGCCTGTCGAAGGCCCTCAAAAAGCGCTCAAGGGCGTGATGATGGAATTGGAAGATTGCGCATTCCCATTGTTGGTGGGCATGGAAGCCCATGGCGACCCCATGACCGCATTCAAGGATGTGGACTACGCTTTGTTGGTCGGTTCGCGTCCCCGTGGCCCCGGCATGGAGCGTGCTGAATTGCTCGCCATCAACGGCGCCATCTTCACGGCTCAAGGCAAGGCCCTGAACGCCGTGGCTTCGCGCGACGTGAAAGTTTTGGTCGTGGGCAACCCCGCCAACACCAACGCCTACATCGCCATGAAGGCCGCGCCTGACCTCAAGCCCGGCAACTTCACCGCCATGCTGCGTTTGGACCACAACCGCGCTGCTTCGCAAATCGCCGCCAAGACCGGCAAAGCCGTGGCCGACATCGAAAAACTGTGCGTATGGGGCAACCACTCGCCCACCATGTACGCCGACTACCGTTTCGCCACCATCAAGGGCGAATCCGTCAAGGCCATGATCAACGACCAGGAATGGAACGCCAACGTGTTCCTGCCCACCGTCGGCAAGCGTGGCGCGGCCATCATCGAAGCCCGTGGCCTGTCCTCGGCTGCTTCGGCTGCCAATGCGGCCATCGACCACATGCGCGACTGGGCCTTGGGTACCAACGGCAAGTGGGTCACCATGGGTATCCCATCGCAAGGCTGGTATGGCATTCCTAAAGATGTCATGTTCGGCTTCCCCGTCACCTGCGAAAACGGCGAATACAAAGTCGTGGAAGGTCTGGAAATCGACGCCTTCAGCCAAGGCTGCATCGACAAGACTCTGAAAGAGTTGACCGATGAGCAAGCGGGCGTTGCCCACTTGATCTGATTCTCGAGACGAGTAACTCAGTGAGCCATCCTCGCGACGTTCTGTTGGGTGCGCAAGCCGGTCGCATTTTGCTGCCGGTTTGTGACCACTACAGCGGTGTCGAAGCGAGGATGCGCAAAAGCCTGCAGCTGCAGGCCGAGATGGCGCAGGAGTTCGGTACCTGCGTCTTCGATGTCACCCTGGACTGCGAAGATGGCGCCCCAGTCGGTGGCGAAGCCGAACACGCTGCACTGGTCACCGAATTGGCGCTGACCACGACCGCAGCGCGACCCGACGCCCGCGTGGCCGTGCGCGTCCACCCCGTAGATCACCCCAGCTTTGAGGCCGACATGGCGCTCATTGCCGGCCAGGCCGGTTCATGCTTGTCGCACATCATGGTGCCCAAGGTGGAGACCGTGGCCGATGTCGAGCGCGCCCAAGCCGCATTGCTGCAAGCGGGCGCGGCCGATCTGCCCTTGCATGTCCTGATCGAGTCGCCCGGTGCCGTGCACCGCGCTTTTGACATCGCTGCCCATCCGCGTGTGCAGTCGATCAGTTTTGGCCTGATGGACTTTGTCTCAGCCCACGCCGGCGCGATTCCTGCCGAGGGCATGGGGATCGAAGGCCAATTCACGCATCCCTTGGTCTTGCGCGCCAAGATGGACATCGCCAGCGCCTGTCATGCTTATGGCAAGGTGCCCTCGCATTGCGTGGTCACCGAATTCAAGAACACCGATGCGATCCGCATGGCGGCTCAAAAAGCCGCCCGTGAGCTGGGCTACACCCGCATGTGGAGCATCCACCCCGATCAGATCCGCCCCATCTTGGAGGCCATGGCCCCCAGCGAAGCGCAGATCGATCAGGCCAGCACCATCATCTTGGCGGCCCATGCGGCCCAATGGGCGCCCATCAGCCATGCCGGTCAATTGCATGACCGCGCCAGTTACCGTTTCTTTTGGCAGTTGCTCGAGCGTGCGCACCAGACCGGTCGCCGCTTGCCAGCGCAAATCCAGTTGTTTTTGGCAGAGGCGGGTGCATCGACCCGGTGGCCGGCATGAAGCGCTGGACACGCTCTTTCGCAATCCACATCTTGGGTGGCGTGATCGCCTGTTTGTCGCTGTCTTTGCAGGCGGCGCAGCCCCAGCCTGCGGTTAAACCGCAACCCAAGAAAGTGGCCAAACCCCAGCCACAGCTGCACAAAGCGGCAAGCCTGAAGGTTCAGGCCGCCAAACCAGCCCCTGCCAAGTCAGCGGCCTGGGTCAAGCCGGCTGCCGTGGCCTTGCCTTTGATGGCCGCGCCTGCTGCGTTGGCGGCCATGCCGTCCTTGGACAACTCTTTGACCGATGAAGCGCTGGCCATTGCCGAGCGCGTTCACAAAGGTCACTTGGCCTGCGAGTTGGGCGCCTTTGTGCGTTTGGAGTCCGACGAATCACGCCCAGGCTTTTTTCACCTCCATGGCAAAGGCTTTCGCTACCACATGCACCCCGTGAGCACTTCGACCGGCGCCATTCGCCTGGAAGACAAGAAGGCCGGTGCCGTGTGGCTGCAACTGGCCAACAAGTCCATGCTGATGGACCAAAAAAGAGGGCGCCGCATGGCCGATGAATGTGCGCACCCTGAGCAAATGGCCTTTGCGCAAGACATGAAACACAACCCACCCCCCAAGCTGTTCGATACGACCGGCATGGGCCGATAACCCTTTGATTTTGTTTGACCGGAGAAAAAACCATGTTGAAAGCCTACCGTGAACACGCAGCCGAACGCGCTGCAATGGGCATCCCAGCCTTGCCGCTGGACGCCAAGCAAGTTGCCGACTTGATCGAGCTGATCAAGAACCCGCCTGCTGGCGAAGATGCGTTCTTGATGGATTTGTTGACCCACCGCGTGCCCCCTGGTGTGGACGATGCTGCCAAGGTCAAAGCTTCTTTCCTGGCCGCTGTGGCGCACGGTGAAGTCCAAGTGGGCTTGATCTCCAAGTCCAAAGCCACCGAGCTCTTGGGCACCATGGTGGGTGGCTACAACGTGCACCCCCTGATCGAGTTGCTGGACGACGCTGAAGTCGCTGGCGTGGCCGCTGAAGCCCTCAAAAAGACTTTGTTGATGTTCGACTTCTTCAACGATGTCGCTGAAAAAGCCAAGGCCGGCAATGCCAAAGCCAAGGACGTCATGCAAAGCTGGGCCAATGCCGAGTGGTTCACCACCCGTCCTGAAGTCGAGAAAAAAATCACCGTCACCGTGTTCAAGGTGCCTGGCGAGACCAACACCGACGACCTGTCGCCAGCGCCCGACGCCTGGAGCCGTCCTGACATCCCATTGCACTACCTGGCGATGTTGAAAAACACCCGCGAAGGCGCAGCGTTCAAGCCCGAAGAAGACGGCAAGCGCGGCCCGATGCAGTTCATCGACGACCTGAAGAAAAAAGGCAATCTGGTGGCTTACGTTGGTGACGTGGTCGGTACAGGTTCCAGCCGCAAGTCGGCCACCAACAGCGTGATCTGGGCCACAGGCCAGGACATCCCCTTTGTGCCCAACAAGCGCTTCGGTGGCGTGACTTTGGGTGGCAAGATCGCCCCGATCTTCTTCAACACGCAAGAAGACTCTGGCTCTTTGCCAATCGAAGTCGATGTGTCCAAGCTCGAAATGGGCGACGTGATCGACATCCTGCCCTACGACGGCAAGATCGTGAAAGACGGCGCGACCGTGGCCGAGTTCAAACTCAAGAGCGACGTGTTGTTTGACGAAGTGCGTGCCGGTGGCCGTATCAACCTGATCATCGGCCGCAGCTTGACCGCCAAGGCCCGCGAATTCCTGGGTCTGCCAGCATCGACCCTGTTCCGTCTGCCCACAGCACCTGCTTCCTCCAAAGCCGGTTTCACGCTGGCCCAGAAGATGGTTGGCCGTGCGGTCGGTTTGCCAGAAGGCCAGGGCGTTCGTCCCGGCACTTACTGCGAACCCAAGATGACCACCGTGGGCTCGCAAGACACCACCGGCCCCATGACCCGTGACGAACTGAAAGACCTGGCCTGCCTGGGCTTCTCGGCCGACATGGTCATGCAGTCCTTCTGCCACACCGCCGCTTACCCCAAGCCCGTGGACGTCAAGACCCACCGCGAACTGCCTGCTTTCATCAGCAACCGTGGTGGCGTGGCCCTGCGTCCTGGCGATGGCGTGATCCACTCTTGGTTGAACCGTTTGTTGTTGCCTGACACCGTCGGTACTGGTGGCGACTCGCACACCCGTTTCCCCATCGGTATCAGCTTCCCTGCTGGCTCCGGTCTGGTGGCTTTTGGTGCGGCCACAGGCGTGATGCCTTTGGACATGCCCGAGTCCATCCTGGTTCGCTTCAAAGGCGAAATGCAGCCTGGCGTGACATTGCGCGACTTGGTACACGCGATTCCTTTGTACGCCATCAAGCAAGGTTTGTTGACGGTGGCCAAGGCCGGCAAGATCAACGAATTCTCTGGCCGCATCTTGGAAATCGAAGGCCTGCCCAACCTCAAGGTCGAGCAAGCGTTTGAGTTGTCTGACGCTTCGGCCGAGCGCTCTGCCGCGGGTTGCACGATCAAGCTCAACAAAGAGCCCGTGCAGGAATACCTGAAGTCGAACGTGGTTCTGATGAAGAACATGATCGCCGACGGCTACGCCGACGCACGCACTTTGGCGCGCCGCATCGAGAAGGTCGAAGCTTGGTTGGCCGCGCCCAATTTGCTCGAAGCCGACAAAGACGCCGAGTACGCCCACATCATCGAGATCGATTTGGCCGACATCAAAGAGCCGATCGTGTGCTGCCCCAACGATCCCGATGACGCCAAGTTCCTGTCGGAAGTGGCGGGCACCAAGATCGACGAAGCCTTCATCGGTTCTTGCATGACCAACATCGGTCACTTCCGCGCCGCAGCCAAGCTGCTGGGCGGCCAGCGCGACATCCCCGTCAAGCTGTGGGTGGCACCTCCAACGAAGATGGACGAGAGCGAGTTGATCAAAGAAGGTCACTACGCTGCATTCGGCACGGCCGGTGCCCGCACCGAAATGCCCGGCTGCTCGCTGTGCATGGGCAACCAAGCCCAAGTGCGCGAAGGCGCGACGGTGGTGTCCACTTCGACCCGTAACTTCCCCAACCGTCTGGGCAAGAACACCAACGTGTTCCTCGCCTCGGCCGAGTTGGCCGCCATCACCTCCAAGATGGGCCAATTCCCCACCGTGGCCGAGTACCACCAAGCCATGGGCGTGGTGAACAAGGACGGCGAAGCCATCTACAAGTACCTCAACTTCAACCAGATTGATGAGTACGTGGAAACCGCCAAAGGCGTGACCGCCTGATCAACCCCGTGTTGAATCAAGCCCTGCCGGTGCAAGCCGGCAGGGCTTTTTTCTTGTCCGCGCAGGTGACAAGCCAGTCAGGGCTTTGGGTTTAGGCTTGTGCCATCACCACATGGAAGGCCGGTCATGCAATACGCCAATCTGGGCAAGAGCCCACTCAAAGTCTCCCGCCTGTGTTTGGGCACCATGATGTTTGCCGATCAAACGCCTTTGGACGAGGCGCGCAGCATCGTGGACCACGCCCTGGACATGGGCTGCAACTTCATCGACACCGCCGACGTCTACAGCCTGGGCCAATCCGAGGCGATGCTGGGGCAGTTGTTGCCAAGCCAGCGGCACCGCTGGGTGCTGGCCAGCAAAGTGGGCAATGCCATGTCGTCCTTGCCCAACGAAGGGCAGTACTCACGCAGCTGGGTGATGCGGGCCTGTGAGGGAAGCCTGCAGCGTTTGGGCACCGATCACCTGGACATTTATTACCTGCACCGTGACTTCAACGGCATGCACCTGGAAGAGCCTTTGCGGGCCATCGAGGCCTTGCTGCGTGCAGGCAAGATCCGTTATTGGGGTGTTTCCAATTTCAGGGGCTGGCGCATCGCCGAGATGGTCCACATGGCCAAGCAGATGAACATGCCCGGGCCTGTGGTGTGCCAGCCTTATTACAACCTGCTCAACCGCATGCCCGAGGTGGAAATTCTGGAAGCCTGCGGGCATCATGGTTTGGGCGTGGTGCCCTACAGTCCCATCGCCCGGGGCGTGTTGACGGGTAAATACGCCCCCGGCCAAGCGCCCCAAGAGGGCAGCCGCGCCGCTCGGGCGGACAAGCGCATTCTGGAGACCGAATTCCGGGAAGAGTCCTTGCAGATTGCACAAACCCTGCGCCAGCACTGCGAGGGCAAAGGCGTCTCGCTGGCCCATTTCGCCACCGCTTGGGTGCTGGCCAATCGCCATGTGAGCGCCGTCATCGCCGGCCCGCGCACGCTGGCGCAGTGGCAAGACTATGCCGGTGCGCTGGACGTGGTGATCACGCCGGAAGACGAGGCGCTCGTCAACCGTCTGGTGGCGCCAGGCCATCCCTCGACACCGGGCTACAACGACCCGTCTTATCCTTTGAATGGGCGTTGATCGCCTTAAAACATCCGTGCAATCAAAGCCCCATTGGCCGGGCCATCCATCGGGATCCACACTTTGTGCGGGCTGCCCGGTGCGACTTCGATGGTTTCGCCTTTTTCATTCTTCATCTGGGCCAGGGGCACTTTGCGGTTGCCGCTGGGGTGAATGATCTCGATCGTGTCGCCCACCGAAAATTTGTTCTTGGTCTCGACCAGCGCCCAGCCGTCTTGAGCGCTGCGCACCTCGCCCACGAACTGGCTGCGGTGGCCGACCGAGTGGCCGGTTTCGTAGTTTTGGTAGTCCTGCGCGGGGCGGCGCTCCAAAAAGCCCGAGGTGTAGCCGCGTGAAGCCAGGCCGTCGAGTTCGCTGATGAGTTCGGGGTTGAAGGGGCGACCGGCCACCGCGTCGTCGATGGCGCGGCGGTAGACCTGCGCGGTGCGGCTGACGTAATACAGGCTCTTGGTGCGGCCTTCGATCTTGAGCGAATCCACACCGATCTTGACCAGGCGCTCGATCAGCTCGACCGCACGCAGGTCCTTGCTGTTCATGATGTAGGTGCCGTGCTCGTCTTCCATGATGGGCATGAGCGCACCGGGCCTGCCGGCTTCTTCGATCATGTAGACCTTGTCTGCGGCCGGGTGGCGCTGGCCGTCGCCGCAGGCCGAGAAGTTTTTCTCGGCGGCTTCTTGCTCTTGCTCGAAGCTGAAATCGCCGTCCATCTTGATGGGTTTGACTTCGCCGGAATCGGTCTCGTCGGTGGCCTCTTGTGTGCCGTAGGTCCAGCGGCAGGCATTGGTGCAGGTGCCTTGGTTGGGGTCTCGGCGGTTGAAGTAGCCCGAGAGCAGACAACGGCCCGAGTAGGCAATGCACAGGGCGCCGTGCACGAACACTTCGAGCTCCATGTCGGGGCATTCCTGGCGGATTTTTTCAACCTCGTCGAGACTCAACTCGCGTGACAAGATGATGCGGGCTACGCCCATTTTTTGCCAGAACTTCACGGCCGCCCAATTGACGGTGTTGGCTTGTACCGAGAGGTGAATCGGCATCTCGGGCCACTTTTCGCGCACCATCATGATCAGGCCGGGGTCGGCCATGATCAGCGCATCGGGCTTCATGGCGATCACCGGCTCGATGTCGCGCAAATAGGTGCGCACCTTGTCGTTGTGCGGCAGCAAGTTGCTGGTGACAAAAAACTTTTTGCCACGGGCATGCGCCTCGGCAATGCCGATACCGATCTGTTCGAGCTTGAATTCGTTGTTGCGTGCCCGCAGGCTGTAGCGCGGCTGGCCTGCATAGATGGCATCGGCGCCAAAGTCGTAGGCGGCGCGCATTTTGTCGAGGGACCCGGCAGGCAATAAAAGTTCAGGAGATTTGATCGTTGTCATAGCCTTGGATTGTCCAATTTTTCAAGCCCGATCCGGTCGGGGCACAATTGACGCATGACAAGAAATGAGCCCAAACAGGTGGTGATCGCAGGCGGTGGCATCGGCGGCTTGGCTGCGGCTTTGGCCTGTGCCCGCCAGGGCCTGCCTGTGCAGTTGCTCGAGCGCGCAGCGCAGCTGAGCGAGGTGGGCGCAGGCATCCAGATCGGCCCGAATGTGACGCGCATTTTGCAGGCCTGGGGGTTAACAGAGGCTTTGAGCCGTGTGGCGGCATTCCCCGAGCGTTTGCAAGCCCGCGATGCCCAGACCGGGCGGGTGCTGGGCAGCTTGCGCCTTGGTGAGCGTGCCCAGACCCTGTACGGTGCGCCTTATGCCACCATCCACCGCGCCGATCTGCATGGCTTGCTGCTGCACGCCGCTCAGGCGGCGGGTGCTGGCGTGGCCTTGGGGCAGTCGGTCCATGGTTGGACCGAGTCAGGTGAGGGCCTGGTTGTGCAAAGCGCCAGCGGTCAGGCTTGGCAGGCCGATGCCCTGATCGGTGCCGACGGCGTTTGGAGCGCGCTGCGCCAACAATTGCTGGGCGATGCGCCGGCCCGTTTCACGGGGCACTTGGCTTTCAGGGCCTTGGTGCCGCAGGCCGATCTGCCATCGGCCTTGCGCACACAAGAGGTGACGGTTTGGATGGGGCCGCGCTTGCACGTGGTGCATTACCCGGTGCGGGCTGGGCAAGCGCTCAACATCATCGTCATCGTGCATGGTGACAAACCCACCGATCCCAAGGATTGGGACCACGCCGGACACGCCGACACCTTGATGCAGGCCATGGGCCCTGTGGGCGCCGATTTGCGACAGCGTTTGGAGGCCATCCCCGCGTGGCGTTTGTGGGCCTTGCACGACCGTGCGCCCGTGAGCGCGGCCAGCCAGATGGCGCAAGGCCGTGTGGCCTTGCTGGGCGACGCCGCGCACCCGATGCGGCCCTATCTGGCGCAAGGCGCAGGCATGGCCATCGAAGACGCGCAGGTCCTGGCGCAATGCCTAGCGCAGGGCGCAGGCAGCGTGTCGCAGCGTTTGCATTCCTATGCCGATCAGCGTTGGACCCGTAACGCCCGCGTGCAGGCCCGGGCGATCCGCAATGGGCAAATTTTCCACGCTACCGGCCCCGTGGCTTGGGGACGCAACCTGTCGATGCGGCTCATGGGTGAACGCTTGATGGATGTGCCTTGGCTCTACAGCGGCAAGGTATAGGTCGGCACTCACAGAGTCCGACATGGGCTTTTAAACCACCAGCGGCAAAGCCCTTAGCCGTTTGCCCGTCAACGCAAACAAGGCATTGCTCACGGCAGGTGCAAGCGGCGGCACGGCCGGTTCGCCCACGCCTGCGGGCGCACGCTCGCTGGGCACGATGTGGGTTTCCACTTGCGGGGCCTGGCTGAGCGTGACCATGGGGTAGCTGGAGAAGTTGCTTTGCTTGACCACGCCGCCCACGATGTCGATTTGGCCGTACAGGGCGGCACTCAGGCCATAGAGCACGCTGCTTTCCACTTGCTGGGCCACGGTGTCGGGGTTGACCACGGTGCCGCAGTCGATGGCGCAGACCACGCGGTGCACGCGAATCTGGCCTTTGTCCAGAGACACCTCGGCCACTTGGGCGGTGATCGAGCCAAAGGACTCGTGCAGCGCGATGCCCCGCGCACGACCTGCAGGCAGCGGCTGGCCCCAGCCGGCTTTGTCAGCGGCCAGTTTCAACACCGCAGCGTAGCGCGGCGCGTCTTTGAGCCAGTTCAGGCGGAAGGCCAGCGGGTCCTGTTGGGTGGCCGCGGCCATTTCGTCGATGAAGCTTTCCGAGAAGAAGGCATTGTGCGAATGGCCCACTGAGCGCCAGAAGCCCACGGGCACGCCGGACTTCGTGAACACATGGCTCATGTGCTGGCTGGCAAAGCCGTAGGGCAGGTCGAACAGGCCTTCGGAGGCGGTCTTGTCGGGCATGTCGATGGGGCCCGACAGCATGGGCACGGCACGGGCCATCCAGCGCGGGGTGATGGCGTCACCGGCGGACTTGATGCGCAAGCTGGTGACTTCGCCTTTGTCCAGCGAGGCCTGGAACTTGGCCAGGTGCATGGGGCGGTAAAAGTCGTGCGTCATGTCTTCTTCGCGCGACCAGCTCAGCTGCACCGGGCTGCCTTCGCAGGCTTTGGCCACTTGCACGGCCTGGCCCACAAAGTCGACTTCGAGCCTGCGGCCAAAACCGCCGCCCAAAAGCGTCACGTGCACCGTCACTTGGTCGGTTTTGACACCGGCCACTTTGGCCGCCATGTCACGCGCCATTTGCGGCACCTGGGTGGGGGCCCAGAGTTCCACGCGCCCGTCTTTGAAGAGCGCCGTGCAGTTCATCGGCTCCATCGTGGCGTGGGCCAGATAGGGGGCTTGGTAGAGCGCGTCCATGCGGGTGGTGGCCGCTTTTTCGGCCTGAACGGGCACACCTTGCTCGTGGAAGGTGAAGCCGCTTTCGGTGTTCAGTGCCTTGAGCAAATTGGCTTGGATGGTGGCGGTCTCGAGCGCGCCAGAACTGGGCGCTTGCCACTGCACTTGCACCGCTTCTGCGCCCTGGCGTGCATGCCAGGTGCTTTGGCCCACCACCGCCAGACCGGCGGTGCCGCCGCCCCAAGCGTCAAGCGGTACCACTTTGGACACGCCCTTGAGGGCCAATGCCGCTTTCGTGTCCGTGGATGCGGCGCTGCCGCCCAAGATCGGGCTCATCTTCACAGCGGCAAACAGCATGCCGGGCAAGCGCACATCCAGCCCAAACTGGGCTTGACCTGTGACTTTGGCCGGGATGTCGGTGCGGGCGGTGGCTTGGCCGATCAGCTTCCAGTCCTTGCGGGCTTTGGGTGTGATGTTTGGGGGCGTGCTGCCTGCAGCACCTGAGGCCATCTCGCCAAAGTGAGCGGTTTTGCCCGAAGCGTGTTTCAGCACGCCTTGGCTGATGCCGATCTCGCTGGCGGGCACTTTCCAAGCGCCAGCGGCCGCTTGCAGCAAGCTGGCGCGGGCTGTGGCTGCGGCCATGCGCAGCGGGTCCCACAGGTCGGCGATGGTGGACGAGCCGCCGGTGGCGTTCAGACCCAATTCGCGGGCCAGCTTGCCCACGACCCATTCGGCCATTTTGATTTGGGTGGGCTTGTGCTCGCCTTCGCTGTCCAGCGGGTGGAAGGGCAGGCTGGCCACCAGCATGGCCACGTTGCCGTAAATGCTGTCGGCACCGGCTTGCTCCAAGCGCACTTTGGCCAGAGGCACATCCAGTTCTTCGGCCACCAGCATGGCCAAAGCCGTGTGGATGCCCTGGCCCATTTCGCTGCGCGGCATGGCCAAGACCACAGCGCCGTCTTTGGCGATTTTGATCCAGCCGTTCAGGGCCACATCGCCTTCGGTTTTGAGCATCAGCTCGGGCGAGCCCATGCGCGAGCGGGCGGGCATCACGCCCCAGCCTACCACCAAGGCACCGGTGGCGCCCAAGGCGCTCAAGATCCAGGTACGGCGTTTCATGCGGCACCGCCTTTCTTCATGGCAGCTGCACGGTGGATGGCGGCGCGCACGCGCTGGTACGTGCCGCAGCGGCACAGATTGCTCATGGCCGCATCGAT
The DNA here is from genome assembly GCF_030053395.1 of Limnohabitans lacus. Taxonomy (GTDB): domain Bacteria; phylum Pseudomonadota; class Gammaproteobacteria; order Burkholderiales; family Burkholderiaceae_C; genus Limnohabitans_A; species Limnohabitans_A lacus. The sequence goes on from NZ_JASGBH010000001.1 coordinate 35,169, forward strand.
GTCGGCATCGGTCGGCTGGGGTTTTTTGTCCAGCAAGGCGGCAGCGGCCATCAGCATGCCGCTTTGGCAGTAGCCGCATTGCGGCACTTGCTCGGCGATCCACGCCGCTTGCAAGGGGTGGGGTTGATCGGCGGTGCCCAAAGACTCGATGGTTTTGATTTTTTGATTCGCCACGGCAGACACCGGCATCACGCACGAGCGCACAGGCTGGCCGTCCACATGCACCGTGCAGGCACCGCAAGCGGCCACGCCGCAGCCGAATTTGGTGCCTGTCAGGTTCAGTTCATCGCGCAGCACCCACAGCAAAGGCATGCTGGGGTCGGCGTTGGTGCTTCGGCTTTGGCCGTTGATGTGCAGTTCCACGGGGTCTCCTCAAAAAGATTTCAGGCGATGGTAGTGCAAAAGGTCACAACGGCTTTGTCACCCCCGTGTGCGCAGGATCACACCGTGGTGTTCAGCGGCGGCAGGCCTTGGCGCTGTCGTGCCCGCTGGCAGGCATCGCTGCCTTCTTCAAACTCCCGGCAAGGGGAGGGGCGCCACTCGTAAATGCCGCAGGTGGCCTTCTCGCCAATGCGCCCGTAAAGCGCGGCGCAGCGCGGCGGGCTATGGTCGGTGCCGCGCATGCGGCAGGTGTGCTCGGTGATGGGCGAGGCCAAGCCCGCAGGCACCGAGCCGCCACCTTCTTCGTACTCGTACACAGAAAAGTCCACGCGGAAACTCGCGCAGCAAGCGCCGCAGCTGGTGCAGGCGGACATGTCAGGCGTTCACACGGCCCAGCAGCAAGAACTCCATCAGCGCTTTTTGCACATGCATGCGGTTCTCGGCTTCGTCCCACACGACCGATTGCGGACCGTCGATGACTTCGGCGCTGACTTCTTCGCCGCGATGGGCGGGAAGGCAGTGCATGAACAGGGCATCGGGCTTGGCCACTTGCATCATGGCCTCGTCCACGCACCAGTTGGCGAAGGCTTTCTTGCGTGCTTCGTTTTCGGCTTCGTAACCCATGCTGGTCCACACGTCGGTGGTGACCAGGTCGGCACCACGGCAAGCTTCCAGCGGGTCGTTGAAGACCTTGAAGTTGCCCGTTCCCTTGAGGGCGGCCACGCTTTCATTGACTTCGTAGCCGCTGGGCGTGCTCAGGTGCACGGTGAAGCCCAGCAGCTCGGCCGCTTGCAGCCAGGTGTTGGCCATGTTGTTGCCATCGCCCACCCAGGCGACCACTTTGCCCTGGATGGAGCCACGGTGCTCGATGAAGGTGAAGATGTCGGCCAGGATCTGGCAGGGGTGGAACTCATTGGTCAGGCCGTTGATGACGGGCACGCGCGAGTGCGCGGCAAAACGGTCGATCTTGTCTTGCCCATACGTGCGGATCATCACAAGGTCGGTCATGCGGCTGATGACGCGGGCGCTGTCTTCGATGGGCTCGGAGCGGCCCAACTGGCTGTCGCCGGTGGTCAGATGCACCACCGAGCCGCCCAGTTGGTACATGCCCGCTTCAAAGCTCACACGCGTGCGTGTGCTGGCTTTTTCAAAAATCATCGCCAGCGTTCGGTCGGCCAGCGGGTGGTACTTTTCGTAGGCTTTGAACTTGCGCTTGATTTCGGCCGCGCGTGCAAACAGGTGCGCGTATTCGTCTGCGCTCAGGTCGGTGAACTGCAGGTAATGCCGGATGGCGTTGGGCTGGGGCGTGCTCATGCTTGTTCTGCTAAAAACGCTTGGATCAGCGGCAAGAGGATGGCCAGCACCTCGTCCGCTTCGGCGGTGGTCATGATCAGCGGAGGCAAGAGGCGCACCACGGTGTCGGCGGTCACGTTGATGATCAGACCCGCGTCGGCCGCTTGCTTGAGCAAAACACCGCAGGGGCGATCGAATTCGATACCGATCATCAGGCCTTGGCCACGGATCTCCTTGACGCCCTTTCGGCCGCCCAAGGCAGCGCTCAGTTTCTCGTGGAAGTGGGCGCCAAGGCGTGCCGCGTTGTCCAGCAGGCCATCTTTTTCCATGATGCGGATGGTTTCCACGCCCGCACGCATGGCCAGCGGGTTGCCGCCAAAGGTGGTGCCATGGTTGCCGGGCTGGAAGATGTTGGCGGCCTTGGGGCCAGCTACCACAGCGCCAATCGGCACGCCCGAGCCCAGACCTTTGGCCAAGGGCATGACGTCGGGCACGATGCCGGCCCACTGGTGTGCAAACCACTTGCCCGTGCGTCCAATGCCGCACTGCACTTCGTCGATCATCAAGAGCCAGTCTTGCTGGTCGCACAGGGCGCGCACTTCGCGCAGGTAATCGGCACGCATCGGGTTGATGCCGCCTTCGCCTTGGATCGTTTCAAAAAACACGGCCACGACATCGGGGTCGTTGAGGGTGGCTTTCTTCAAAGCCTCGATGTCGTTGAGGGGCACCCGCACAAAACCTTCGAGCATGGGGCCAAAGCCCTGCTGCAGTTTCACATTGGCCGTGGCGCTGAGTGTGGCGATGCTGCGGCCGTGGAAGGCTTTTTCGTACACGACGATTTTGGGGTTGGTGATGCCCTTGTCGTGGCCGAACTTGCGCGCCAGCTTGATGGCCGCTTCGTTGGCTTCCAGACCCGAGTTGCAAAAGAACACGTTCGTCATGCCCGACAGCTCCACCAACTTGGCCGCAAGCACTTCGGCATTGGGCACGTGGAAGTAGTTGCAGGTGTGGATGATCTTGCCGATCTGGTCTTGCAGCGCTGGCGCGAATTCGGGGTGGTTGTGCCCCAGCGTGTTCACGGCGATGCCGGCCAAAGCATCCAGGTACTCCTTGCCATTGACGTCCCAGACTCGGCAACCCTGGCCATGGCTGAGTGCGATCGGCAGTCGGCCATAGGTGTTCATGAGGTGCGGTGAGGCGGCTTCAATGAAAGCGGGCATGCGTGAACTCCAAAAATAAAAATCGGCCCAACGAAGAGGGCCGCTGAAACGAGATTTTAGAGGCAGTTTCATGACGGACCGAAGACGGCTGTCACAGCTTTAAAGTCTTATATAAGATACAATACTCGGGTAAACCAGTGCTCGGCGATCCCGGTCACTGGAAAGTCTTCATTCACACCTCTATCCGATGGTTTCCAACAACGCCAAAGAAGTGTTCATCCAGGGCATCACCCAGGATGGCAGAACATTCAGGCCCAGCGACTGGGCCGAACGATTGGCAGGCGTCATGAGCCCATTTCGCCCCGGCGGCGCCAGCCCCGGCAGCCACCTGAGCTATTCCCCCTGGTGCATCCCCACCACATTGGGCGGCGTCAAATGCGTCGTGGTGCACAGCGACTTGCGCGACTACGACGTCATGGCCTGGGACTTCGTCATGAACTTCGCCCGCGACAATGGCCTGCAACTGGCCGAAGCCTGCTTGCTGCCCGATCCGCCGCCGGCCAAATAATCCCACCTACGAAACCAAACCGCCTTCGGGCGGTTTTTGTTTGCGTACCGTTGAGCAGGAGGGGCGTGTTGGCGGGCGACGATTTTATGAGCTTGCGAATCATGAGGAGCCCGCCAACACGCCCCTCCTGCGGTGCTTGAATAGCCCATAAAAAAACCGCCCGAAGGCGGTTTGGTTTCGCTGACAGCGCACCCGTTTCAAACGGCGGCCAGAAGCTTCCAGCCGGGCTGTTGATCTTTAAAAGCGGATCAGGCTGCAGCCAGGGCCAAGGCCTTGACTTTGGCGCTCAGGCGGCTCTTGTCGCGAGCAGCCTTGTTCTTGTGGAAGATGCCCTTGTCGGCGATCGTGTCCACAACGGCTTGCATCTTGGCAAACAGTTCGGTGGCTTTGGTCTTGTCGCCAGTCAGAACAGCTTTTTCAACGTTCTTGACAGCGGTACGGTATTTGGAACGCAGCGAAGAATTGGCGGCGTTGATCTTGATGTCTTGACGGACGCGTTTACGGCCGGAGGCAAGACGGGGGTTCTTTTTCTTTGGCTTAGCTGATGCCATGATGATTTCCTTTGGGGTCTGAGGATGTTGTCGGCGAACCCAGCATTATAGCGGATGAGAAAACGCCCCCCGCACCCTGGAGGGCCCGCGCTGAAAGTTCTCACCTGGGCCGCTACACTCCCTCGGGTGAGCCTCCTTCGTTCTGCCTCTGTTGTTTCCATTTTCACCCTGGCCTCCCGGGTCACGGGTTTGGTGCGCGAGCTCTTGATCGCCTCGGCCTTTGGTGCCAGCGCCTTGACCGACGCCTTCAACGTCGCCTTTCGCATTCCCAACCTGTTTCGCCGCCTGTTTGCCGAAGGGGCGTTCAGCCAAGCCTTTGTGCCGGTGCTGGCGGCCAACCGTGCCCAATTTGGCGACAAGGCCACCCAAGAAGTGATTGACAGCGTGGCCACGGCACTGGCTTGGTCGGTTTTGGCCCTGTCGGTGCTCGGGGTGCTGGTGGCTCCTTGGCTGGTCTGGGCCCTGGCCAGCGGTTTGCAGCAAGACCCCAAGGGCTACCAGTCGGCGGTGCTGATGACCCGCTGGATGTTTCCCTACATCGCCTTCATGTCGATGGTGGCCTTGTCGGCCGGCATCTTGAACACTTGGAAACGCTTTGCCGTGCCCGCAGCCACGCCCGTGCTGCTCAATGTGAGCGTGATCGCCGCCGCCTTGGGCCTGTCGCCTTGGCTGGCCCAACAAGGCATCGAAGCGGTGTATGCCTTGCCAGCTGGTGTCATGCTGGGCGGGGTGCTGCAGCTTTTGGTGCAGATCCCGGCGCTCAAGCGTTTGGGCTTGTTGCCGCGCATCGGCATCCGACCCTCGGCCCTGCGCCAGGCCTGGACCAATCCGGCCACCCGCAACATCTTGCGCCTGATGGCGCCTGCCTTGCTGGGCGTGGGCGTGGCGCAAATTTCCTTGCTCATCAACACCCAGATCGCCTCGCACCTGGCGCCTGGCAGTGTGAGCTGGCTCAGCTATGCCGACCGTTTGATGGAGTTCCCAACCGCCATGCTGGGCGTGGCGCTTGGCGCGGTCTTGATGCCGCAACTGGCCGCGGCCAAAGCCACCGGCGATTCGGAGCGCTACGCCGCGATGTTGGACTGGGGCCTGCGCTTGGTGCTTTTGCTGGCCTTGCCGTGTGCGGCGGCCTTGTTGGTGTTTTCTCAGCCGCTGGTGGCCGTGCTCTACCACTATGGCGCATTCACCGACCGCGATGTGCAGCAAACCACGCTGTCGCTCACCGGCTACGGCATTGGCCTGTTGGGCCTGGTGGCCATCAAGGTGTTGGCCCCGGGTTACTACGCCAGCCAAGACATCCGCACGCCGGTCAAGATCGCGGTGGTCGTGCTGGTCATCACGCAGCTGTTCAACCTGGCCTTTGTCCCTTGGTTGCAACACGCCGGTCTGGCTTTGTCGATTGGTTTGGGCGCACTGGTCAATGCCTTGTGGTTGTTGATCGGCTTGCTGCGCCGGGGCAGTTACAAGCCGCAGCCGGGCTGGTTGCGTTTTGCCTTGCAGGTGGTGCTGGCTACAGGTTTGCTCACCACGCTCTTGTGGGTGGCGGCCAAGGGCCTGCCTTGGGTGGATTTGCGCCAAACCCCTTGGCTGCGCATCGGTTGGATGCTGGCGGTGCTGAGCGCTTCGGCCCTCTTGTACTTTGGCGCGTTGTGGGCCACCGGCCTGCGCTTGAAGGCATTCCTCAAGCGTTGAAAGGACGCTGGCCAAAGCATGGATCTGAAATTCGAACCCGTCTCGCCGCTCGACTACTTTGCCAGCTTGGTGCAAAGCGATGAGCACTTCCCCTTGCTGGAAGCCGCTGCCAGCTTGGCGCAAGACGAAGAGCCCGAGATGGATGTGCAGCATGTGCTCGACGATGTGGAGCGCTTGCTGAAAAAAGTCACGCAGCGCATGCCTGCGGGCTCCGATGACCTGAGCAAATTGGCCATCTTGAACCAGGTGTTCTACAAAGACCTGGGCTTTGGCGTGAACGCCAACGATTACTACGCCCCCGAAAACAGCTACCTGCAAGAGGTGCTGCGCACCCGCCGGGGTTTGCCGATTTCATTGGCCGTCATTTGGCTGGAGTTGGCGCAGGCACTGGGCTTGAATGCCCAGGGCATTTCGTTTCCGGGACATTTTCTGGTCAAGGTCGCCTTGGACGATGGCTTGGTGGTGCTGGACCCCTTGACGGGGGAGTCCCTGGGTGTGGACAACCTGGCCGACCGATTGGGGCCCTACCGCGACGATGTGGACTGGGCCGCTGGGGCCGATCTGGACGGCGGCGAGACGCCTTTGGGCTTGTATCTGCAGGCCTGCCCGCCGCGCGATTTGTTGGCCCGCATGCTGCGCAACCTCAAGGAAGTGTTCCGCGCCCAAGAGGATTGGCCGCGCATGCTGGCCGTGCTCAACCGTTTGGTGGTGCTGTTGCCCGAAGCGTGGGACGAGCGGCGCGACCGGGGCCTGGTGCACGCCGAACTGGGCCACACGCAAGACGCCTTGCACGACTTGCGGGTGTATCTCGGCGCAGAGCCCGAGGCCCACGACCAAGCGGCGCTGCAAGTTCGGCTGAGCGAACTGTCAGGCGACGCCTGAGCCGGATTTAAGCGACGACGACTTGCGCGCCGCTGCCCTGGGGGGCGATGGTGCCGATGGTGTAGACCGACTCGCCCAACTCGCGCAGGGTGGCCGCGCAGGACTCAGCCTCGGCGGCGTCCACCACCACCACCATGCCGATGCCGTTGTTGAAGGTGCGGTTCATCTCGATGTCGTCGATGCCAGCGGTCTTTTGCAACCAGGCGAACAGCTCGGTCTGCGGCCAGCTGCCTTTTTGCAGGTGGGCCGCCAGGCCGTCGGGCAAGACGCGGGGAATGTTTTCGAGCAGGCCACCACCGGTGATGTGGGCCAGGGCCTTGATGCCTGAAGTCTCTGCCGTGCTCGGGTGTTTGGCCAAGGCCGCCAGCACGTTCAGCACATACAAGCGGGTGGGCGCCATCAAGGCTTGCTTGAAGGGCTTGCCGTCAAGCGTGGCAGGCGCGTCGGCACCTGCGCGCTCGATGCACTTGCGCACCAGGCTGAAGCCATTGGAGTGCACACCGCTGGACGCCAAGCCCAGCACCACGTCACCGGCTTTGACGTTTTGGCCGGTGAGGATTTTCGATTTTTCAACCGCACCGACCGCAAAGCCGGCCAAGTCATATTCGCCCGCCGGGTACATGCCCGGCATCTCGGCGGTTTCGCCGCCGATCAGGGCGCAGCCGGACAACTCGCAACCCTTGGCAATGCCGCCGACCACGGCCGCTGCCGTGTCCACGTCCAGCTTGCCGCAGGCAAAGTAGTCGAGAAAGAACAGTGGCTCAGCGCCTTGCACCAGCACGTCGTTCACGCTCATGGCCACCAAGTCGATGCCCACCGTGTCGTGCATGTTCCATTCAAAAGCCAGCTTGAGCTTGGTGCCCACGCCGTCGGTGCCGCTCACCAGAACGGGTTCTTTGTAGCGCTTGGGCACTTCAAACAAGGCGCCAAAGCCGCCAATGCCGGCCAGCACGCCTTCGCGCATGGTTTTCTTGGCCAGGGGCTTGATGCGTTCGACCAGCGCGTCGCCAGCAACGATGTCAACGCCGGCGTCTTTGTACGAAAGGGGGGTGTGGCTCATGGTTTCGGCCCAGCAAGGGCAAGTAAATGGGGTAAGGGGGCCAATAAACGGGCTGGCAGACTAAAATCAAGGCTTATTTTAAGGGTTCACCCTGACCGCTCTTTCAACCCTCCGACAAAAGACGAGACCGCCTTGCAAGCTAGCCCCCCCTTATTGACACCGCGTCTGCTCGGCTGGGCGGCTGTGGCGCTGCTGGTCGCGCTGGCATTTTGGTTGCTTGCCCCTGTGTTGGCACCTTTCATTGTGGCGGCCGTGTTGGCCTATGTGCTGCACCCCTTGGTATTGAGATTGATCCGACTCACTGGTGGTCGTCTGCCCAAAGTCCTGGCGGTGGTCGTGGTCGAGACCTTGGCCTTGGCGGCCTTGCTGGGCATTGTGCTCTTGCTGGTGCCGATTTTGGTGCGTGAATGGCCCATGCTCAAGCAGCAAATCCCGGCCATGTTGGATGGCCTCAACACAACCCTCAAGCCCTGGTTGGTCCAACTGGGCGTGCCCGTTTCGTTGGACCTGGCCGACTTGAAAAGCCAGGTCATGGATTACCTCAGTGCCAACCGTGAAGATTGGTGGACGCCTGTGATGGCGTCGCTCAAGCTGGGCGGCAGCGCGGCTTTGGCCTTTGCCGGCTTTGTGGTGCTGGTACCGGTGGCCTTGTTCTATCTGCTGATGGACTGGACGGGCTTGATGCGCTCCACCGTTGCTTTGGTGCCGCCCGATTGGCGTGAAGTCTTTGACGGTTTCATCGCCGAGTGCGATGCCGTTTTGGGCGAGTACCTGCGCGGGCAGTTGCTGGTCATGCTGTGCCTGGCGGTGTTTTACGCCGTTGGTCTGTCCTTGTTTGGCCTGGACCTGGCCTTGCCGATCGGCATCTTCACGGGCTTGGCGGTCTTTGTGCCTTACCTCGGCTTTGGCTTGGGTCTGGTGCTGGCTTTGTTGGCCGGTTTGCTGCAGTTTGCCTCTGGCCAGGCGCTGGTCATGGTGGCGGTCGTGTTTGGCCTGGGTCAGTTGATCGAGAGCATCGTGCTCACCCCCCGCTTGGTGGGCGAGCGCATTGGCTTGCATCCCTTGGCGGTCATTTTGGCTTTGATGGCCTTCGGTCAGCTGCTGGGCTTTGTGGGGGTGTTGATCGCCTTGCCGGCCAGCGCCGTCCTTTTGGTGGCCTTGCGCCGCCTGCGTGCGCGTTATCTGAGCAGTGCGCTGTACCAATCCGACAGTGACGCAGGGTCTGACCGCGCATGAAGCAGCTGGCGCTGGACATCGGCTTGGCCTGCCTGCCAACCCTGGACAATTTTTTTGCAGGTCCCAATGAGGCGGCGGTGAGCCACCTGCGCTTGTGGACGGCCGGCGGCACCCGCGCGCCTGTGCCCAGCTACCTGTGGGGTGAGAGCGGCTCGGGTAAAACCCATTTGCTGCAAGCGGTGCACCACGCTTTGCAAGAGCAGGGCGCTCGCGTGGGTTGGCTCGATGCGCACACCATGAACCCGCCCGAGTTCAAAGACGATTGGGCCGCGGTGCTGATGGACGATGTGCACCTGTACAACTCGGAACAACAGCACACCGCCTTCAATTGGTTTGTCAATGCACTGACACCCCGCATGGGCACGCCGCGCTGGGTGTTGGCGGCGGGCGCTTTGCCGCCAGCAGACCTCAAGCTGCGCGACGACCTGCGCACCCGTTTGGGCTGGGGTCATATCCATGCCTTGCAGGTGCTCGATGAACCCGAGCGCCGCGCGGTGCTGCGCCAAGCGGCCGATGCCCGTGGCCTGTTTTTGAGCGATGAAGTCATGTCCTACATGCTCAACCGCTTTTCGCGTGATCTGGGCAGCTTGATGCAGTTGCTCGATCACCTGGACCAATATGCTTTGCAAACGCAACGTGCGCTGACCATTCCCTTGGTGCGTGCGATGCTGGAGAACGAATGAAACTCGCGCTGTTTGACCTCGATCACACGCTTTTGCCCATCGATTCTGACCATTCCTGGGGCGTCTTCACGACCGAGCTGGGCTGGAACGATCCGGTGGTTTTCGCACAGCGCAACGACGATTTTTATGCGCACTACCAGGCCGGCACGCTCGATATCCACGACTACGTGCGCTTTGCCACCCAGGCAGCGCGTGAGCGCGGCGCGGCTGCTGCGGCCCGTGCGCACGACCGCTACATGGACGAGGTGATTCGCCCCCGCATCACGACCGAGGCCTTGGCACTGGTACGATCGCACCAACAGGCGGGCGACACGGTGATGATCGTGACGGCCACCAACGAATTTGTGACCCGCCCAATCGCCCAGGCCTTTGGCGTGCACGAATTGATCGCGGTGGAGCTCGAACGCGATGCGTCTGGCTGGATCACCGGCGAGATCCAAGGCACCCCCTCCTTCAGAGAAGGCAAAGTCACCCGTGTGGCCCAATGGTTGGCCCAACAAGGCTTGAGCTGGGACGATGTGGAGATGAGCTTTTACTCGGACTCCATGAACGACCTGCCGCTTCTGGAAAAAGCCCACCATCCGGTGGCAACGAACCCTGACGCTCGGTTGCGTCAACTGGCCACAGAGCGTGGCTGGCGCATCCTCGAACTGTTTCAAGAATGATCAAAAAATTCATCGACAAGCTGCTGGGCAAACCCGCTGGTGGCAGCAAGGCCCGTTTTGGCCGCCGCACCGAAGTGCCCGCCTCGGTGCACCGCATCGACCCCAACTTGGTGGACGAACGCGCCATCAACGTGACGCGCACTTTGCAACAAGCCGGTTTTGAAGCCTACATCGTGGGCGGTGCTGTGCGCGATTTGCTGCTGGGCCTGCGCCCCAAGGACTTTGACGTGGCCACCGATGCCACGCCCGAGCAGGTCAAGAACCTGTTTCGCCGCGCTTTCATCATTGGCCGACGTTTTCGCATCGTGCACGTGGTCTATGGCCGTGGCCGCGAACACGAAGTGATCGAAGTCTCCACTTTCCGCGCCTATCTTGACAACGCCGCTGCCGAGCAGGTCAAGGGCAACGAGCGCACCAGCAAACGCCAGCTCGAAGGCATCCAGCACGCGGTGGATTCGAGTGGCCGTGTGCTGCGCGACAACGTCTGGGGCCCGCAAGACGAAGACGCCACGCGCCGTGACTTCACCGTCAACGCGATGTATTACGACCCTGAAACCCAGATCGTGGTCGACTACCACGGCGGCATTCAGGACGCGAAAAAACACACTTTGCGCATGATCGGCGATCCGGCCACGCGCTACCGCGAAGATCCGGTGCGCATCATCCGCGCCGTGCGTTTCGCCGCCAAGCTCAACCCCTTGGGTTTCAAGCTCGAATCGAAAACCGCCAAGCCCTTGGTGGAAGCCGCCACCTTGCTGGCCGATGTGCCGCAAAGCCGCTTGTTCGATGAAATGCTCAAGCTCTTGCAGACGGGCCATGCGCTCGCCTCGATCGCGCAGCTCAAGCACCTGGGCTTGGCCAAAGGCATTTACCCGCTGCTGGACGTGGTGGTCGAGCGTGCCGACAGCGACTTCGTCAAAGCCGCATTGGCCGACACCGACCGCCGCGTGGGCGAGGGCAAGCCCGTGGCGCCCAGCTTCTTGCTCGCTTGCGTGCTGTGGGCCGATGTGCGCGATGGCTGGGCCGCCCGCTTGGCCCGCAAAGAGCACCCTTATCCAGCCTTGCAAGACGCCATCGACGAAGTCTTCGATGCCCGCATTGGCGATGTGTCCGGCCGCGGCAAGCTGGCTGCTGACATGCGCGAAATTTGGATGATGCAGCCGCGCTTTGAAAAACGCGTGGGCGCCACGCCTTTCAGCTTGGTTGAACAAGCCCGCTTTCGTGCCGGCTTTGACTTTTTGCGCTTGCGTGCCGACGCCCAAGAGGTGGAAGACACCCTGGCCGACTGGTGGCAAGAGTTCAGCATGGCCAGCGATGCCGAGCGTGAAGACCTGGTGCAAGCGGCCAAAGCCGAACAGCAAGCCAAGCCCCGTGTGCGCCGAGCCCCCAGGCCGGAAGGCGAGGGCGCTGCCCCTCGCGCCGCCAAGGCCGTACCCGAAGCCATGAGCGAAGAAACGGCCGCTGAGGGCGATGCGCCCAAAAAACGCCGCCGTCGTCGCCGCAAACCGGGTGGCGGTGAGGGTTCTGGCAGCGTCGAGTAAAGACGCCCCGCCATGATCGCCCGTGAGCCCGTGACCGCTTATGTGGCGGTGGGCGCCAATTTGGGGGACGCCTTGCAGACCGTGCTGTCCAGCATGGCCGCCTTGGACCCATTGCCGGGCAGCTGCGGCTCGCAGCGCTCGCGCCTATACCGCACAGCGCCTTTTGAGGCCCACGGCCCGGATTTCATCAACGCGGTTGTTCGCCTGGAAACACGCCTGAGTGCGCCCGATTTGCTCGACGCCCTGCAAGCGCTGGAGACCCAGGCTGGCCGTTTGCGGCCTTATCCCAACGCGCCTCGCACCTTGGACTTGGACCTGCTCATGTACGGCCATGCCCGCATGGACAGCCCGCGCCTGACCTTGCCCCACCCGCGCCTTTGGGAGCGGGCCTTTGTTGTGCACCCTTTGGCCGATCTGGCCCCCGAGTTGGTCACGCCTGCCGACTGGGCCCGTGTGGCCGGTCAAAGCATCCAAGTCATCACGCACAGCTGACATTGCCCTTGCGCGTTAGGCCTGCGCAGCATTTGATTTTCAGCCCTTGGGACGACTTGTCACCGGTTAAACTTCTGTGTGTCATCAAAACGTCATGTTTTCAGATCAACCCATCAGGAGCCTCCCCCATGCTGTTTGGCAAGTTGCTGCCCAAAGAAGGCAATTTCTTCGAACTCTTCAACCAACATGCTGAACGCATCGTCGAAGCGGCGCGGGCCTTCTCGAACCTGGTTGCCAATTACAACGATGTGCACCTGCGCGAGAAATACAACCGCGATGTGGACAACGCCGAGCACGCCGCTGACCGCGTGACCCAAGAAGTCAACCGTCTGATCCACACCACCTTCATCACCCCGATCGACCGCGAGCAAATCCACGCCCTGATCAATCTGATGGACGATGTGGCCGACTTGATCCAGGACTCGGCCGAGACCATGGCCCTGTACGACGTGCGCCACATGACCGAAGAAATCACCCGCTTGACCGATTTGTCGGTGCGTTGCTGCGAACGTGTGCAAGACGCGGTCAAGCTGCTGGCCCGCATTGGCGAGCCCGCTGTGGCCGAATCGGCGCTCAAGACCTGCGAAGAGATCGACCGCCTCGAGTCTGACGCCGACCGCGTGATGCGCAGCGCCATGAGCAAGCTGTTCCGCGACGAGCCCGATGTGCGCGAGATCATCAAGCTCAAAGCCATTTACGAATTGCTGGAAACCATCACCGACAAGTGTGAAGACGTGGCCAACCAGATCGAGGGCATCGTCCTCGAAAACTCCTGATCTGAACCGGGAATCTGACGTATGGAAACCGTACAAGCCGCCTTGTGGGTGGTGATCCTGTTGGTCGCCCTGGCGCTCATTTTTGACTTCATGAACGGGTTTCATGATGCGGCCAACTCGATCGCGACCGTGGTCTCCACGGGCGTACTCAAACCCACCCAAGCGGTGGTGTTTGCCGCTTTCTTCAACTTCATTGCCATTTTCATCTTCCACCTGAGCGTGGCCGCCACGGTGGGCAAGGGCATTGTTCAGCCCGGTGTGGTCGATACGCATGTGGTGTTCGGTGCGCTGGTGGGGGCCATCACCTGGAACGTGATCACTTGGTACTACGGCATTCCCAGCAGCTCTTCGCACGCTTTGATTGGCGGCATCGTGGGCGCGGTCATTGCCAAGTCGGGTGCAGGTTCATTGGTGTCCACGGGCATCCTCAAGACCGTCTCGTTCATCTTCGTGTCGCCGGTGCTCGGCTTTTTGCTGGGCTCTTTGATGATGGTTCTGGTGGCCAACATCTTCCGCCGCACACGCCCCTCCAAAGTGGACAAGTGGTTCCGCCGTCTGCAGTTGGTGTCGGCCGGTGCCTACAGCTTGGGCCACGGCGGCAACGATGCCCAAAAAACCATCGGCATCATCTGGATGATGTTGATCGCCACCGGCTATGCAGCCGCGGGAGACAAGGCGCCGCCCACTTGGACGGTGATCAGCTGCTATGCAGCCATTGGCCTGGGCACCATGTTCGGCGGCTGGCGCATCGTCAAGACCATGGGGCAGAAGATCACCAAGCTCAAGCCTGTGGGCGGTTTTTGTGCCGAGACCGGTGGTGCCATGACCTTGTTCTTGGCCACCTCTTTGGGCATTCCGGTGTCGACCACACACACCATCACCGGTGCCATCGTAGGGGTGGGCTCCACTCAACGCGCCAGTGCCGTGCGTTGGGGCGTGGCGGGCAACATCGTGTGGGCTTGGGTTTTGACCATTCCGGCCAGCGCTTTTGTGGCTGCTGTCGCTTACTGGATCAGCTTTCGGGTTTTCGACTGAGCCTGCCGTGATCGCATGAAAAAAGCCGGACACTGTCCGGCTTTTTTGTTTTATTGGCTGATCAGCCGGGCTTGTTCAATTTGGTATTCGAAATACATCTGAAAGCTGAAAGCCAGGCTGGACATCAGAACCGCAGTACCGATCAGCAAAGACGTTGCAATGCCAAAGACGGTGAGCCAGTTGGTTTGACCGGCAGCGGCATCGGCAGCGCCTTGCGGGTTGAATTTGGCGTTCCACTTTTCCGCAGGCATCAGGCCGTAGACGATGGCGGTGAGCGCGCAGCCTGCGATGTTGAAACCCAAAAACGGGATCAAGACCCAGCTCAGTTGGTCGTCCAGGCCAAAGGCCTGCACCCGTTGGATGCCGTAGATGCCCAATGCGGTCGGCATCGGCAAGAGCCAAGCCAGCATGTCGCCAAAGCCCTTGAGGTAAAAGCGGTGCAAGCCCAAAGGACCGCCCCAAAAGGTGAGCCAGGTGGTCAGTGTTTTGTTTTTCATGGTCGCGATTATTGCGGAGATGTGCGGTCACCCGCGCCCAAGGTCTTTTCCATCATCACCACATCCAGCCAACGGTCGAACTTCCAGCCACAAGACCGGATGATTCCCACGTGGGTAAAGCCGACCGACCGGTGCACCCCGATCGAGCCGGCATTGTCCGAGTCGCCAATGACCGCCAAAAATTTGCGCACACTGGCCCGTTCGGCTTGAGCACACAGCTCGGCCAACAAGGCCTTGCCCAAGCCTTTGTGGTGGGCATCGGCAGCCATGTAAATCGAGTCCTCGGCCGAAAAGCGGTAGGCCGGCCTGGGCTTGAACCAGTTGCAGTAGGCAAAGCCCAAGACCTGACCAGCGTCTTCTACCACCAGATAGGGCAGGCCCTTGGCCAGCACGTCGGCCCGGCGGGTCAGCATGTCGGCCTCGGATGGCGGATCGATCTCAAAAGTGCCTGTGCCGGTCAGCACATGGTGTCGGTAAATGGCCGTGATGGCCGGGATGTCTTCATCACGGCTTGGGCGGATCAATGGCATTGGGGCTCCCGTTGTATAATGGTGGGCTTTTCAGTGTGTCACTGGCCGGGTGGCCAGTTGCGTGTCTCAAACGCTGGAAGAAATCGGGTCTCGGTATTTGTGCCGCCAGACCCAACCACCCAAGGATAAATCATGGTTGTTATTCGTCTGAACCGCGGCGGCTCTAAAGCACGTCCTTTCTTCAACATCGTCGTCGCCGACAAGCGCGTGCGTCGCGATGGCCGCTTCCTGGAGCGCATCGGTTTTTACAACCCCACAGCCCGCGGTGGCGAGGAAGGTCTGCGCATTGCACAAGACCGTCTGACCTACTGGAAGAGCGTTGGCGCTCAGGCTTCCCCCACCGTGGAACGCCTGATCCGTCAAGCTGGCAAAGCAGCAGCCTGATCGGCTGATGTCGGTCATGCGCCCACCTTTGGAGACGGCGGCACTGCCCGCTGACGCCATCGAAGTCGGGCGCATTGCCGATGCCTGGGGCATCAAAGGCTGGTTCAAGGTCTTGCCCCACAGCGCCTCGCCCGAGGCGCTTTTTTCTTCCAAGCGCTGGTTTTTGTTGCCGCCCGATCGGCCCATGAAACCCAAGCGCCCCACGGAAGCCGCAGCCGCCAAGTCTGAAGCCGCTGCATGGACAGAACCTTTGCTCTTGCGCATCAAGGAGTCCAAAGACCATTCCGACACCATCGTGGCCACGGCCCACGACATCGACGACCGCAATGCCGCCGAAGCCTTGCGGGGTGCCCGCATTTTTGTGCCGCGCTCCAGCTTTCCCAGTGCCGCCGAAGGCGAGTATTACTGGGTGGACCTCATCGGCCTGCAAGTGGTCAACCGCGAAGGTGTGGCCCTGGGCGAGGTGCGTGACCTCATGTCCACCGGCCCCCAAACCGTGCTGGTGATCGAAGCGGCCCCCGAAGCGGAGGGTGGCAAGCCTGTCGAGCGCATGATCCCCTTTGTGAGCGCATTTGTGGACGGCGTCGATTTGCCGGCCAAGCGCATCACCGTAGACTGGCAGCCCGACTACTGATCGGCCCCGGCCGTGGAGGGCCACATCCATGCGCTTTGACATCATCACGCTGTTCCCCGAATTGTTTGCACCGCTGCTCACCAGCGGCATCACCCGCCGTGCCTACGAAGGCGGCTTGGTCGATGTGCGCTTGTGGAACCCACGCGACCACGCCGAAGGCAACTACCGTCGGGTGGACGACCGCTCTTTTGGCGGTGGCCCCGGCATGGTCATGCTGGCCGAGCCCTTGTTCAAAACCCTCAGCGCCATCCGTGCCGATCGCAACGAGGCCGAGCCTGCGCCCTTGGTGCTGTTCTCGCCCATTGGGCAGGCCCTGAACCACAACGCTGTGGCGACATGGTCGCAAAGCGCAGGCGCAGTGCTGCTGTGCGGCCGCTACGAAGGCGTGGACCAACGCTTCATTGACCAGCATGTGGATCAGCAAATCAGCCTGGGCGACTTTGTGCTCTCGGGTGGCGAAATCGCGGCCATGGCGCTGCTCGATGCCGTCGCCCGTTTGCAGCCCGGCGTGCTGAACGACGAAGGTAGCCACCAGCTCGACAGCTTCAACCCCGCGCTGGACGGTTTGCTCGACAGCCCGCACTACACGCGACCCGAAGTGTGGCAAGGCCACGCCGTGCCCCCCGAGCTGATGTCGGGGCACCACGCCCACATCGAGCGCTGGCGACGCGAGCAAAGCCTGCGCCTGACGGCCTTGCATCGCCCCGAATTGCTGGCACAGGCCCGGGCTGAAGGCCGCCTGACTCGGCAGGACGAGACCTTTTTGCAAAAAAAGCTATAATCAAGGGCTTTTCGATCCTCTACCCGCCGCGGTTTGGCTCCAGTTGTGCACTTGATGCACAGCGTTCACAGCGCAAAACGCCCCTTGTGTAGCGAGGCATGATCGGACGGAGTTCAAAAAATGAATTTGATTCAAACTCTTGAGCAGGAAGAAATTGCCCGTTTGGGTAAAGTGATTCCTGAATTTGCCCCCGGCGACACCGTGATTGTCAGCGTGAATGTGGTTGAAGGTACCCGCAAACGCGTCCAGGCTTACGAAGGCGTCGTGATTGCCAAGCGCAATCGTGGTCTGAACAGCGGCTTCACAGTGCGCAAGATCTCCAGCGGTGAAGGCGTGGAACGTACGTTCCAAACCTACAGCCCTTTGATCGCCAGCATCGAAGTCAAGCGTCGTGGTGATGTTCGCCGCGCCAAGCTGTACTACCTGCGCGATCGCAGCGGCAAGTCGGCACGTATCAAGGAAAAGTTGCCTCAGCGCAAAGCAGCCCCCGTGGCCGCCGCGTAAAGCCTTTTTCGAAGGTACAAAAAACCGCCCGGGTTCGCCCGAGGCGGTTTTTTTGCGCCTGTAGTTCAGGCCCCAAGGCCCACCCCCATGAAAAAAGGCCTTGCCGGTGAGGGCAAGGCCTTAGAAGGGGCAGGGCCGACAAGGGCCCTGAAGCGGTGTTTAGCCGCGTGTGATTTTCAGCACGCGGGTGCCACCGCGTTTGCCGTCACCACCGCCTGCGCCGCCTGCGTTGTGGGGCTTGAAGTTGCCGGCACCGAACTGCTTGGGGCCGCGGGCGAATTTGTCGCCAGCTGCACCGCGAGGTGCCGCGCCGCGTGGGGCATTGCGGCTGTCGCCACGGTCTTCCCAACGACCGCCTTGGCCACCTTGACGGCCTTCACCGCCACGTGCGTCCTGGCGTGGGGCGCCACGGTTCTCGCGGTCCCAAGGGTGTGCTGGGGCCGCTGCGCGCTGCTCGAAGCGGTCACCGCCACGGGGTGCATCGAATCGGGCATCGTTACGGCCATCTTTACGTGGGTCAAAGCGGGGCTCGAAACGGGGTTGCTCATCGCGGAAGTTGCCGCGTGGTGCCCGGTTGTCAAAGCCGCCGCCATCACGGTCACGGTTGCCGCCAAAGTCACGGCCACCGCCGCCAGAGCGGCCACGGAAACCACCGCCGGCGTTGGCGTAGTTGCGCTCGCCACCAAAGCGGTCACCGCCTCGGCCCATGGGCTTGCGTGCTTCGGGCATGCGAGCTTTAGGCTCCATGCCTGGGATCACTTCGGCCTTGAAAGGCTGGCGTGTGTAGGACTCGATGTCACCAATCTTGCGGCGGTCACGGATTTCGGCAAAGGTCACGGCCAAACCATCGCGACCCGCACGGCCTGTACGGCCGATGCGGTGGGTGTAGTCCTCTGCCTTCATCGGCAAGCCGAAGTTGAATACGTGGGTGATGGTGGGCACGTCAATGCCGCGTGCAGCCACGTCGGTGGCCACCAGAATTTGAACTTGACCGTTGCGCAAGGCCATCAGGCGGCGGTTGCGCATGCCTTGGCTCAGGGCGCCGTGCAGAGCGACAGCGGAGAAGCCGTCTTGCTGCAGGTCGGTGGCCAGGCCATCGCACTCGATTTGGGTGCTGGCAAACACGATCGCTTGGTCGATGGTGGTATCACGCAGCCAGTGGTCGAGCAGCTGGCGCTTGTGTTGCGCGTTGTCCGCCCAGAACAGCACCTGCTTGATGTTGTTGTGCTTTTCTTGTGGGTTGTCGATCTGGATTTTCTGGACCGAAGAACCACCGTCGTGCATCACGCGCATGGCCAGTTGCTGAATGCGCGGTGCAAAGGTGGCACTGAACATCATGGTCTGGCGACGCTGGCTGGTCATGTCGTTGATGTCGGCCAAGTCGTCCGAGAAGCCCAGGTCGAGCATGCGGTCGGCTTCGTCCACCACCAGGAACTGCACTTGGTCCAGCTTGATTTGCATGGAGCGCTGCAGGTCCAGCAAACGGCCAGGGGTGGCCACCACCAAGTTGGCGTTTTGCAACTTGGCAATTTGCAACTGGTAAGGAATGCCACCGACCACGTTGGCCACGCGCAGACCGCGTGTGTGCTTGACCAGCTCAATGGCGTCGTGCGCCACTTGCTGGGCCAGCTCGCGTGTAGGGCACAGGATCAGGGCGCCGGGTACAGCCGCCTTGAAGTTGCGTGGGTTGGTGGGGTCTTTGCGTTTGGCACGCTTGGGAGCGGGTTCGCCCTTGGCGGCGGCATCGGCGCAAGCTTGTTCGAACTCGGCTCGCTCAGCGGCTTCTTGCTCGGCCATTTGCTGGATCAAGGTGTGCAGCACAGGCAGCAAGAAGGCGGCGGTTTTGCCACTGCCGGTTTGGCTGGAGACCATCAGGTCGCTGTAGCCGTTGGACAAGCCGTCTTTGGAGCCGCCTGCTGTGGGCAGTGCCAAAGGAATGGCGCGCAATTGCACCGCGGTCGGTTGGGTGTAGCCCAGGTCGGCCACGGCTTGCACCAGCTCAGGGGCCAGGCCCAGCTCCACGAAACCGTTGGGCACATCGGCGACGGCTTCTTCTTGGGCCTCTTCAGTTGTGGCTTCAAGCGCCACTTCAGGGGTAATTTCGGCCGCAGCAGCGACCATGATTTCAGTGGCCAAATTGCTCGATGCGGTCTGGGCAGACGATTCGGCGGAAATGGATGTGTTTTCGGCAGACGACAAGTCGTTCTGCACTGTGTTCAAAGTGTCAGTCATTTTTTGTAGATAAAACTCGCACGGAACAACGGCCGCAAACAGGAAAGCTGTTGCATTTGGCCGCAGGCACCGCAAGGTTGAAAAAACATCAACCATCAAACGGTGCTCGCGAGTGGCGCTGGGCATGGAGCCTGGCCGCTGTGAGTGACCCTATCGTTGGGTCAAGGCATGAAGGGAGATGTAAGAAACGCTGCACATGTTGCGCAGCGAGCCCACGATTATGACACGGTTCTCGAAAAGGCGCTAGGGTTTTCCCTGAAAACGCTCACAACTTGATGAAATGCTCGCGGTAATGCGCCAATTCGTCGATGGATTCGTGCACATCGGCCAGGGCGGTGTGCTTTTGCTGCTTCTTGAAAGTCGAGTACACCTCGGGCTTCCATCGGCGAGACAACTCCTTGAGGGTGCTCACGTCCAGGTTGCGGTAGTGAAAGAACGCCTCCAGCTTGGGCATGAACTTGACCAAAAAGCGGCGGTCCTGGCTGATGGTGTTGCCGCACAGGGGCGACGCGCCTTTGGGCAGGTATTTTTTCAAAAAGGTGAGGATCTGCTCTTCGGCGTCGGCTTCGCTGGTGGTGGAGGCTTTGACCTTGGCGATCAAGCCGCTCTTGCCGTGCGTGCCCTTGTTCCAGGCGTCCATCTTGTTCAGCAACGCGTCGCTTTGGTGGATCACCAGCACCGGGCCTTCGATGCGAGGCGTCAGGTGCGGGCCGGTCACGATCACGGCGATTTCGAGCAGGCGCTCTTTTTCAGGGTCCAGGCCCGTCATTTCGCAATCGATCCAGACCAGGTTCTGGTCAGACTTGGCCAATTCGGCCACTTCGGGGGCGGTGGTGGTGTTCACTTCAGACATGGCTCGATTGTCGCTGAAGCCGAAAGGCAGGTCGGTGGCTTCAGCCCCGACATGGCGCATCTGCTGATCGCGCAAGCGTCGGACCTGAAGGTGCCGACCTACGGGGAAGGGTAGGGCAGGTCAGGGGATGGGTAGGTCGGCGGCTTCAGCCCCGACATAGGGCCTCTGCAGATTGCTCAAGCGTTGGACCTGAAGGTGCCGACCTGCGGGTTATGGGGGCGGCTCCTACAATAGGCCGGATGAATGCCTCTCTTTCTTTGGCCGTGACCCTGGTGGTGGCTCTGTTGGCGCATGTGGCGCTCAAGTCTTGGCTCAATGCGCGGCAGGTGCGGCACGTGTCGCGTCACCGCGCTGCGGTGCCTGCCGCCTATGCCGACACCGTCTCACTGGCCGATCACCACAAGGCTGCGGACTACACCCTGGCCAAAGCCAAACTCGCGCAAATCGACATCGCCCTCGATGCCGCTGTCCTGCTGGGCTGGACCTTGCTGGGCGGACTCGATGCACTCAACCAAGTGCTGCTGGATGCCATGGGTCCTGGCATGGCGCAGCAAATTGCCCTGGTGCTGGCCTTCACTTTGGTGGGCGGCTTGATCGGTTTGCCCTTGTCGCTGGTGCAAACCTTTGGCGTGGAGCAGCGCTTTGGCTTCAACAAAATCACCCCCGCTTTGTGGCTGGCTGACATGGCCAAAGGCCTGGTGTTGGGACTGGTCTTGGGCGTGCCCTTGCTGTGGCTCATGCTCTGGCTCATGCAAGCCGGCGGCAGTCTGTGGTGGCTGTGGGCTTGGGCGGCCTTGGTGGGTTGGCAACTTTTCCTCATGGCCATTGCCCCCAATGTGATCATGCCGCTGTTCAACAAATTCACGCCCCTTGAAGACGAGTCGCTCAAAGCCCGTGTGCAGTCGCTGATGCAACGCGCAGGCTTCACGGCCAAAGGCTTTTTTGTCATGGACGGCAGCCGTCGCTCGGCCCACTCCAACGCTTTCTTCACCGGCTTTGGCGCCAGCAAGCGCGTGGTGTTTTTTGACACGCTGCTCAAGCAACTGAGCCCGTCCGAGATGGAAGCCGTGCTGGCCCACGAGCTGGGCCACTTCAAGCACAAGCACATCGTCAAGATGATGCTCACCAGCTTTGCACTCACGCTGGCCGGGCTGGCCTTGCTGGGCTGGCTCATGCAGCAAGTGTGGTTCTACACGGGCCTGGGCGTAGCGCCCAGCCTGACCGGCAGCAACAACGCCTTGGCCTTGGTGCTGTTCATGTTGGTCACGCCTGTGTTCACTTTGTTCTTTGCGCCTGTGTCGTCCTGGCGCTCGCGCCAGCAAGAGTTTGAAGCCGATGCCTACGCGGTCGCGCAGACGCCTGGGCAAGACCTCGCTTCGGCCTTGCTCAAGCTGTACCAAGACAACGCCTCGACTCTCACGCCCGATCCGCTGTATGTGAAGTTTTATTACTCGCACCCACCGGCCAGCGAACGCTTGGCCCGGATGCAGGCGGCATGAGCAAACCCAAGCAACGCCCAGCCGCGCCTGATGCGGCAGTGCTCGAGCCGGGCTTGGTGGTGGCCACCTATGGCCGCCACTGCCTGGTCGAAACTCCCGAAGGCCGCCGCCTGATTTGCCACCCGCGTGGCAAGAAGAACCAAGTGGTGGTGGGCGACCAAGTGCTCTGGCAAATCGCGGGCGACGAAGGCAGCATCGAAAAACTGCAAGCGCGCCGCAACCTGTTTTACCGGCAAGACGAAATCCGCACCAAGTCCTTCGCGGCCAACCTGGACCGCGTGCTGATCCTGATCGCGGCCGACCCTGAATATTCCGAAAGCCAGCTCGCGCGCGCCCTGGTGGCCGCCGAGGCCGAACGCATCACGCCCATCATCGCGCTCAACAAAAGCGATCTGGCCCAGCCCTTCGCGCAAGCCTGGGAGCGCCTGGCCCCTTACCGGGCCATGGGCTACAGCGTGGTGCCCGTCAGCCTGAGCCCGCGCAGCCCCGTGGCCGACGATGGCGTGGCCGCACTGTGCGAACACCTCACGGGCCACACCACCTTGGTGCTGGGGCCATCGGGCAGTGGCAAGAGTACCCTCATCAACCGTTTGGTGCCCGACGCACAAGTGGAAACTGGCGAAATCTCGCAAGCCCTGAACTCGGGTAAACACACCACCACCAGCACACGTTGGTATTGGGTGCCCAGTTTGGACCGCAGCGAGGCCCGCACCGCCTTGATCGACTCACCGGGCTTTCAGGAGTTTGGTCTGCACCACATCGAGCCGACCCGTTTGGCCGATTGCATGCCCGATTTGCGCCGCTACCTGGGTGGCTGCAAGTTCTACAACTGCACGCATTTGCACGAGCCCGGTTGCGCCGTGCTGGCGCAGGTCGAAGGCGAGCAAAGCGCAGGCACCATCAGTGCCCGCCGCCACCGCATTTATGCGCAGTTGTTTGAAGAGTTGAGCCAGCAGCGCTGGTGAAAGGCCAGGGCGCTCAGCCCACCAGCTTGGCCATGGTCAGCAAGGCCACCAAGACCAGCCACATGATCACGGTGCGCCAGACCAGGCCGACCACCTGAGCAAAGTGCGCCACCTCGGGCGTGCGGCCAGGGGTGCTGCTGCCGCCTGTGGTGGCTTCGGCCTCAGGCTCGTCGGCCCCCTGCAAGGCCGCGCCGCCCAAACGGATGTTGATCGCACCGGCCGTGGCCGCCAAGATCACGCCGTCGTTGTCGTCCGGGAAGTTTTGCGCATGGTTGCGCCAGCCGTCCATCGCGTCTTCAAAGCTGCCCACGATGGCAAAGCCCAAAGCCGTCATGCGCGAAGGCAGCCAGTCCAGCGCCCGCCAAGCACTGGCGGCCACGTCTTGCAACACCGGGCTGGTCACCGAGCCGTCGGTGGTTTCTTGTAGCCAGCGCTGACGGGCAAAGTCGGTCAGGCGATAGACCACGGCCCCCAGCGGCCCCAGGCCAATGACGGACAACACCGCATACCAAAAGAACACGCCAAACACATGGCGGTGCGCCGCCAAGATGGAGTACTCGATGGCGTGGCGCACGATCTCGCTGCGCGGGATCTGACCTACTTGAACCTGCTGCCACTCGGCCAGCAGTTCTCGGGCCTTGGTTTCGTCGCCATCGTCCAGCGCCTCGCGGATGGCGGTGAAGTGGTGGCTGAACTGCCGAAAGCCCAAAGTCACATACAGCAGCGCCACATTCCACAGCACCGCAAACACCCAGCCCAAGCCCCATTCCAAAGACCAGTGCACCAGCATGGCCAGCAGTGCGGGCGTGACGATGGTGATGCCCCACGTTACCCAAGCTTGGTTGCGCAGGCCTGCATCAAAGGTGCGGGCCACCCAAGAGGCCCAGTGGCCGACCCATTGGTAGATCAGGTTATGGGGCAGCAGTGGGCGAGCTTGCTCGATCACCAGGGCCAACAAAATGGAAAAAAAGCTCATGCTCGAATCACCCCGCAGGATGGGCCATTAATAAACGGTAAAAGTTGCGCAGCATCGCCGCCGTCGCCCCCCAAATATAGCGCTCCACCTGGGCCTGTTCGCCCGAGTCGGTGCGGATGTTTTCCAGGTACGGCATCGAAAACCATTGCCGTTCGGCGCCTTGCCACTGCATGCGGTGCTGGCGGTGGTTGGCCGGGTCCATCAAAAAGGCCAGAGGCACCTCGAACACCGCATCCACCTCATCCGGGTTGGCCTGCAGTTCCAAATCAGGCGAGACCAAGGCGATCACCGGCGTCACCCAAAACGCGCTGCCCGTGATGTACTGCGGCAGCTGGCCAATCACCTGCACATGGCGCGGGTGCAGACCCACTTCTTCGTGGGCTTCGCGCAAGGCGGTGGCCTGCACATCGGCGTCTTCGGCGTCCACCTTGCCGCCCGGAAACGCGATCTGTCCCGAATGCGTGGACAGGTGCGCGGTGCGCTGCGTCAACAACACCGTGGGGCCTTCCTCATCGCGCATCACGATGGGCACCAGCACCGCCGCCTCGGCCGGGGCGCGGCTGGAAAACTGGGGCTCGCGCACCACCTCGGGCGTCCAGACCCGTTCTTGCGCGAAGCGCTGGCGCAAGGCTTGCGGCTGCAACTGCGCCCAGGGCACAGCGGGCAGGTCGTGGTCCACCCGGTGGATCGGGGCGGCGCGGGGGTCGATGGACGGAGGTTTAGACACAGCGCCCAGTTATACCCGACCTGCCCAGCCCCTTGCGGCACAATCGCGGCAGGAGAGACACCACCATGAAACACACACTCTGGGCCTTGCTGGCCATCGGCGCCGCTGCACAAGCGCAGACCGCTTTTTCGGATCACTTTGTGGGCGAGGCTGGCGGCATGCTGGTGGGCGCACAGCCCGTGGTGCAAGGCGCCAGCGGCTCCGTCAGTGCATTGCCTTATGTCTTTGGCAACTGGGGCCGGTTTTATGCGCGTGTGGACACCTTGGGCGTCAAGACCTTGCCCTTGGCCGAAGGTCACCTGGAGCTGGCTGCCCGCGTGAGCACCGAAGGCTTCAAGGCCCGCAAAACCGACTTTGCCAGCGCAGGCGACCGCTCGGCGCCCGTGCCAGTGGGCTTGGGCACCTTCCAGCGCACACCCGTGGGCGGCGTGTTTGCTTACGTTTTTCACGACACCACTTCGGGCGGCCAACTGCTGGAGCTGACTTGGGCTGGCCGCGTGGCCTTGGGCGGCGCCACCTTGTACCCGCAGCTGGGCCTGGAGCGCCGCAGCGCCGCCTATGTGCAGCACTTGTATGGCGTGAGCGCTGCGCAAGCCTCGGTGGGCTTGCCCGCGTACCAGGCCGGTGCTTCTACGGTGCCAGTGGTGTCATTGCACGCCACGGTGCCCCTGCAAGGGCCGTGGGCCTTGCAGCTGCAAGGCCGCTACCGCGCCTGGGACAGCGCGGTGCGCAACAGCCCGTTGGTGGACCGGGCTTCTCAAGTGACGGGTTACGCCGCGCTGACCTACAGCTGGAAGTGATGCAGCCTACGCGCAAGCCCTGAGCATTGGCAGGGGGCAGTCAGCCGCCGTAGAATGAGGCCCGCTGCAATTTTTTTAGCAGCGTTATGGTCTCTTTTTACATTTAGGTTTATTCATGAAGCGCGAATATTTTTCCCAAGGCCCCCGTTCCGATCGCCGTTTTGCCGAGCAACGCAGCGGCACCTGCATGGCCCTGATCGATGGCCGTTTTTTGATCTGGATGGCCCAGCAAGGCGCTGTCGGCACCACCGGTGAATCCGTCAACCGCCAAGGGCTGCTCAGCCTCTTGTCGCAAGCCTTGGCGCACTCCGGCCTCGACGTCGATCTGCGCCGCATCTACTGGTACAGCGACCGCTCGGACGGCCTGGTCATCGACGACCAGATCGTTCGTTTGGTGCAAGCGCATGACGCAGATGGCGGCGCATCGCTGCTGCGTTCGCTGGGCCACGATCTGAAGCAACTGGCCGAGCACCACGCCTGCGACCACGTGCTGGTGGCCAGCGACGACGAACGCTTTTTGGCCACCATCGACGAAGCCCAGCTCAGCGGGCTGAGCGTGCACCTCTTGGCCGACGAATCGGCCCGCAACATGCCGCAAATGGTCCGCACCGACCCGGGTTGGGCCCGTCTGCTGGCCCAAGCCGACCGCCGCGTGGTGGTCAACTCGCAAGCCCTGGCCGACATGCTGCAAGGCAAGGTCCCCACCGGTATGGGCTTGGCGCTGGAAGACGTCGAAGAGCTGCGCAAATCCATGCACGAAGTCGTCAGCGCCTGGTGGGACGAAGAGCCCGAAGACCTGCGCGAAGACCTCAAAGATGCCTTGCAAATCAGCCGTGGCATCCCGCAAGAAGTGGACCGCCAACTGCTGCTGCGCATGCGCCAGCGCTTGGCCCGCGCCTTGAGCCTGCCCGAAAAGAAAATGCTGCGCGAAACCCTGCGCAATGTGGTGACTGGCCCTGCCGTCCAGCCAGCCTTAGAGGGCTTGCCGCCCGATGCTGATGAATAAGCCGACAGGTTGACTTGCAAAAATTGCCGCTCTTGAGCGGCTTTTTTGTGGGCGAGAGCTGTGTGCGCCAACCCACTGTCTGCAAGAATGCGCATTGATAAATTGGGCTTCCGATCCATTCCGTTTCAAAGGAAGCCCACATGCGCCACTCCAAAATCATTGCCCCCATCCTCATGAGTTTTTTGACCGCTTTGTTCTCCAACGCCTTTGCGCAAGACGCTGCAGGCGGCAAAACCCGCGAGCAAGTCAAAGCCGAACTCAAAGAAGCCCAGCGCACCGGCAACATGCCTTGTGGCGACGATTCGGGCCGAACCCTGCGCGAGGCGAACCCGTCACGCTATCCGGCCGCACCTGGCGCCAAGCCCAAGAGCCGCGAACAAGTCAAAGCCGAACTTGAAGAAGCCAAGCGCACGGGCGATGTGATGTGTGCCAATGAAATGGGCATGAAAGAGCGCGAAGCCAACCCCAGCAAATACCCCGCGCAGGCCAAAGGCCCGAACAAAACACGCACACAAGTCAAAGCAGAGCTGGAAGAAGCCAAGCGCCTGGGCAACATTCCGGCCGATGGCGAGACCGGCATGACCATGCGCGAGAAATACCCCAACCGTTACCCCGCCAAGTGAGGCCAAGCACTGGACGCCAAGTCCGGTGCGCGTCTTCAAACCGCCGTCTTGGCATCAGCCGTTTCGGCGGCATCTCCTGATCCGATACCACCGGCCGTGGCATTGTCTGAATGCCAGCTGATCCACTGCAAGCCTGGCACACGAGAAAACTCCCGCACATTGCGGGTCACCAAGGTCGCTTGGTGACGTAAGGCGCTTGCCGCGATCAAGGTGTCATGCGGGCCGATGGGGGTGCCTGCTGCTTCCAAAGTCACGCGAATGCGGGCCGCATGTGCGGCGCACTCGGCATCAAAAGGCAGCACCTGCATGGGGCGTAAAAATTGCGCCAAGGCCGCCAACCTGGGCGTTGCGGCTTCTTGCGGCAAACGCAGCAAGCCATAACGCAGCTCATATTCCACAATCGCCGGCACACCCAAGTCGGCCGGGCGCACGGCCTGCAATCGTGGCACCACCTGCGGGTCACCGCGAAAGTAATAACTGATGGTGTTGCTGTCCAGAATCAGCATGGTGATCCCTCAAAAACCCAAGCGCGGCACATCGGCCGGTTGGGCTGTGGCGGTGTCCTCACGCAAAGGGAAATCGGCAAAACGCCCGGCCAGCGCCAAACAGTCTTGCGGCCAATCGTGCGCCGCATACGTGCGAATGATGTCTGCCACCCAACGGCTTTTGGACACACCATTGGCCTTGGCCGCCTGTTCTACCAAGGCCTGCGTCGCATCGTCCAGATAAAGCGTGATTTGTGACATGGTGGACCTCTTGTGGCTGAGCAAGTATATGTGCAAGTATATGTGGTTTTTGGAGCGCATGCACTTGCGGTGCCGTCGCCTCACAACACCATGATCTCCACGCTCTGCGTGAGCACAGGCCGGCACAGGATCTTGTAGCCGTCGGCATCAAAGCCTGCCGCCACGGTGGACAGTTGGCGGGCCTCATCGGGGGTGGTGGCGCTGCCCAGGTAGCACCAGTGGTGGATCACGTGAATTTGCGTGAACGCCTCGTCGCGCTCGACCAGGCCGATCGCGCCCGCATAAGGCCAGCACGCCACCTGCAAGCCCAGCAAGCTGGTGAACAAACGCGTGCGGTGGGCGTCTGGGCTTTCATCGCCACGGCACACGCCCGCGCATTGGCGAATGGCCGACCTGAAGCACGCTTTGCCTGGCGGCAACTTCTCCAGCCCCAGCGGGCCGTAGCACAGCTTGTTTGCATCGGCCACGGCCCGCAGCGCATCCAGGGCGGCATGGCGGCTGGCAAACAAGCCGTACAAATCGGGCGCGGTCGCAAAGTCAATGTCCTTGGAATACACCACCTCGGGCACATCGCCGCGCATTTGCAGGCTGCACAGCTGTTTGTTGCGGCGCAGCTTCTGGTTGAACAGCGGATGCTGCGCCTTGATCATCTGCGCCTCCAGCAGCAAGGCCCCGATCTCGCCAGCTGTGCGGATGTGCGAGATGTGCCGCGTCTGGCGCAGCATGCGGGCCTCGTCCGGTGTGCGCAGGTGCGACAGCAAACGCGCACGGATGTTCACGCTTTTGCCGATGTACAGCGGCAAATCACCCGCCTCACCATGGAAGGTGTAAACCCCCGCACCCGTGGGCGCGTCCTCGATGGCTTCGCGCAAATGCTGCGGGTATTCGTAAACGCG
This sequence comes from Limnohabitans lacus, assembly GCF_030053395.1. Classification (GTDB taxonomy): domain Bacteria; phylum Pseudomonadota; class Gammaproteobacteria; order Burkholderiales; family Burkholderiaceae_C; genus Limnohabitans_A; species Limnohabitans_A lacus. The sequence goes on from NZ_JASGBH010000001.1 coordinate 63,837, forward strand.
GCTTGCCTCGAAATCGTCGCGGCGACGGCGTGGAGCAATGGACGGCGGCATGGAGCTGGTTGGGTCGATTCAGGGCAACAGGTCATTATTGACGCACAACAACCCACCCCAATCCGTCGTAAACCCCGACGACAAGCGCTCCTGTTTCATGCTCCAGGCCCTGTGCCTGCCTGCGGTGCCTGCGCTGGCCAGGTGCAGGGTTCCGCGTCCAAATCGTTGGTTCACTTCGTCCATGGCTTGCATCAGGCGGGTGCGGTTTTCGGGCATGTCGTTGTCCAGGTCCAGCGTCAGTTGTTGCCGGGTGGCCGGCTGCAGGTCCATCAGCATCACGCCGGCTTTGGCGTACTTGAATCCCGGCCGGTAGATGTGTTTCAGGATCGCGTTCGCGGCCTGCGTGATGTGGGCGCTGTCGCTGGTGGGCGTGGGCAGGGGGATGCTTGCGCTGCGGCTGTATTGCGGGTCTTTTTCGCGGAACGGGCTGGTGCGGATGAAGGCCATGATCTGGCCGGTGTGGCTGCGTTGTTTGCGCAGTTTTTCTGCGGCACGGCACGCGAATTCGGTGATGGCTTCTTGCAGGTCGTGCAGTTCGGTGATGGGCTGGCCAAAGGATCGCGTGCATGCGATTTGTTGTTTGGCCGGGGGCTCGTCTTCAAACTCGATGCAGGGCACGCCGTTGAGTTCGCGCACGGTTTTTTCAAGGACCACCGACCAGCCCGCTTTGGCGGCTGCCGGGCTCATGCGTTGCAGGTCCAGCGCGGTGTGCACGCCTTGCGCTCGCAGTTGGGCGCCGATCTTGCGACCCACGCCCCACACATCGCCCACTTCGGTGGCTTGCAGCAGGGCTTGCAGTTCTTGCGGGCTGCACGCGCCCAAGTGGCAGATTTGCGCGTGGTGCGCGGGGTAGCTGCCGGGCTTGCGCTCGGCGCTTTTGGCGATGGCGTTGGCTAATTTTGCGAGGGTCTTGGTGGGGCCAATGCCGATGCATGTCGGGATGCCGATCCACTGGTGGATGCGCCTGCGGATGGTGCGGGCGCGGCGCACCAAATCACCCGGTATGCCGCTCAGGTCGATGAAGCTTTCATCGATTGAATAGACCTCTTGCATGTGGCCCAGGCCTGCGGCCAGCGTCATCATGCGGTCGCTCATGTCGCCATACAGCGCGAAGTTGGCCGACAGGGCGACGAGCCCGGCTTCTTCTTCCAAGTGCCGGATCTTGAACCACGGTGCGCCCATCTTGATGCCCAGCGCTTTGGCTTCGTCGCTGCGGGCGATGGCGCAGCCGTCGTTGTTGCTCAGCACGACCACTGGGCGGTTTTTGAGGCGCGGTTGAAACACGCGTTCGCAGCTGCAATAAAAGTTGTTGCCGTCGACCAGGGCGAGCATGTCAGGTGCCGTGCTGCACGATGCTGGCGACCACGACGCCCCACACCTCAATCGTTTGGCCTTCGCTGGGCACGATGTCGGCAAAGTCGGGATTGGCCGCGACCAGGCGAAAGCCGTCGGCACCGGTCTGCAGGGTCTTGCAGGTGAAGTCGCCGTCGACCACGGCGATCACGATGTGACCGCTCTCAGGCTGGATGGCTTTGTCCACCAGCACGACCGAGCCGTCCATGATGCCCGCGTCGCGCATGGACTGGCCGCTCACGCGCAGCATGAAGGTGGCCTGCGGATGCTTGATCAGCTGGTGCATCAGGTCGATGCGCTCGACTTGGTGGTCTTCGGCGGGGCTGGGGAAACCGGCTTGCACGCTGGCCGGTAATGCGTTGACCAGGAGCGGTCCGGGGGGCAGGGGCTGGGGGGTGGAGAGGTGGGGCATGGTGTCGCCAGTACTGTATAAATTAACAGTATACTGGCGGCGTCAGCAATTTGCAGTTGCCTGATTTGCTCTCTGCATTGGCCCCTCTGCCGCAAGGTCGAGGGGCTTTTTTTCAAAGCAAATGCGCTTGTTGGGGCCCCTGTGCTTCCCTATTCGCTGTCATGTCCGCCACCAGCCCGTCCGCAGGCCACGCCCGCAAAAATTCCCCACGCTCACCCGCACCGGCCTGCAACCAGTCGTCGTAGCGCTCAGGCGGCAAGATCACCACCGAGCGTTTCTCATCCTGCGGTTTGTGAAAGTTGCGCATGAACGGGTGTTCGTCGGCGTTGATGGTCAGCATCGTGAAGCTGTGCACCGTCTCGCCTTCGGGTGATCGCCATTGCGCCCACAAGCCGGCCAGGCCCATGGGTTCGCCGTTGGTCAGGGTGATGCGGGTGGGCACGGCTTTGCCGCTGCGCCAGTCGGGCTCAAAGAAGGATTGCACCGGGATGATGCAGTGCTGGCCACGTTTCCAGGCGTCGCGGAAGCTGGGCTTTTCGGCCACGGTTTCGTTGCGGGCGTTGTAGGTGTGGCGGGCGATCTTATCGTCTTTGGACCAATGCGGGATCAGGCCAAAGCTGCCGAGAAGCGCTTCTCGCTCGGGTACCGCGTCATCGCCCGCATCGGCATGGGGGTGGCGGCGAATGAAGTTGCTCACGTAGCCCGGCCACACATCGCGCCGGGCCAGCTCGCTGGGCAGGTCGATGCCGAAGTGCTTTTTGAGCAGGGCTTTGTCGTGGGGGGATTCGTAGTGGGCGCACATGGCAACACGCCGCTCACATGAAGAAATAAAAGTACACGATCATCTGCATGCGGCGCAGGCCATCGGTGCGGCCGATCTGTCGGCCAGAAGGGTCATAGATCCGATCGCCATCCAGGCGCCCCATCAACGAACCCGAAGCGCTGTACAGCCGCTCGCCATCGATCCTGCCAATCTGCCGACCCGATGCGCTGTAGACCCTGTCCCCATCGATGCGCCCCAGCTGCCGCCCCGAAGCATCGTAGACGCGCTCGCCATCCACACGCCCGATCTGCTGGCCCGACGCGCTGTAAAACCGCTCGGCATCGACCCGGCCCAACTGCCGCCCGCTGCTGTCGTACATGCGTTGGGCCAAGGCGCTGCTCAGGCCCAAGGCCAAGAGCAGCAGGGCGGTCATAAGTCGGATGGGGTGGTGCATGTTCGAACCTCTGAATTTGTAAAGAGTCGGATTGACGACATGACTTTTCAAAACAAAAAAGGGTCAGCAGACCTAGACCTGCTGACCCTGATGTGTTGGTGCCGGAGAGATGAATCGAACACCCGACCTTCTCATTACGAATGAGCTGCTCTACCGACTGAGCTACACCGGCTAACCTTTAAAAAAATTATACCTTCGCGTGGTAGCTGGTCACGCGTTCAACTTCGTTTTTGGAGCCGAGCATGACGCTCACGCGTTCGTGCAGTTGGCTCGGTTGCAGGTCCAGGATGCGGGTCTTGCCGTTGGTGGAGGCGCCACCGGCTTGTTCGATCAGCCAGCTCATGGGGTTGGCTTCGTACATCAGGCGCAGCTTGCCGGCTTTGTGCGGCTCACGCTTGTCCCAGGGGTACATGAACACGCCGCCACGGGTCAGGATGCGGTGCACGTCGGCCACCATGCTGGCGATCCAGCGCATGTTGAAGTCTTTGCCGCGTGGGCCTTCTTTGCCTTGCAGGCATTCGTCGATGTAGCGGCGCACGGGCTCGTCCCAGTGGCGCATATTGCTCATGTTGATGGCGAACTCTTTGGTGTCGGCAGGCACTTGCACGTTTTCTTGTGTGAGCACGAAAGAGCCTTGCTCGCGGTCCAGCGTGAACATGCTCACGCCGTCGCCCACCGTCAGCACCAAGGTGGTCTGTGGGCCATACACGCAGTAGCCTGCGGCCACTTGCTGGTGGCCCGGTTGCAAGAAGTCTTGCTCGGTCACGCCTTGGTCGCCTTCGGGCTTTTTGAGCACGCTGAAGATGGTGCCGATGCTGACGTTGACGTCGATGTTGGACGAGCCGTCCAAAGGATCGAACAGCAAGAGGTATTCGCCTTGCGGGTAACGGTTGGGCACCAGGTAGATGCTGTCCATTTCTTCGGAGGCCATGGCCGCCAGGTGGCCGCCCCATTCGTTGGCTTCGAGCAGCACTTCGTTGGCGATGATGTCGAGTTTTTTCTGGACTTCGCCTTGCACGTTTTCGCTTTCGGCGCTGCCCAGCACGCCGCCCAAAGCGCCTTTGTTGACGGCGTGGCTGATGCTTTTGCAGGCGCGGGCCACCACTTCGAGCAGCAGGCGCAGGTCAGCCGGGATGTGGCCTTTGTCGCGTTGCTGCTCCACCAGGTAGCGGGAGAGGGAGATTTTGCTCATGGGGTTTCCTTGGATTCGGTTCAAGCGATGACGGCTCAAGCGGCGTTCAGTGCACGGCTGATGACTTCGCGCACGTCGTTGCTGAGGTCGGCTTTGGCGGCCACGCGTTCGATGGCCACTTGGGCCGCGCTGCGGTAGGGCTCGGCCAGGCGGCTCCAGCGGTCCATGGCGCGGGCCAGGCGGGCGGCCACTTGCGGGTTGATGGCGTCCAGCGCCAGCACCTGCTCGCTCCAGTACACATAGCCTGCCGCGTCGGCACGGTGAAAAGCTGCGGGGTTGGCGCTGCAGTAGCTGAAAATCAGGCTGCGGGCGCGGTTGGGGTTGCGCAGGCTGAAGTCGGCGTGTTGCATCAGCTGGCGCACACGCGGCAGCACGTCGCCAGCGCGGTCGGGCGCACCGGCTTGCAGGGCAAACCATTTGTCGATGACCAGGGCTTCGTGTTGGAACAGTTTGTGGAACAGCGCCAACGCGTCGTGCGCCAAGGCGTGACCGCTGACCACCAGGGCCGACAGCGCGTTGAAGCGGTCGGTCATGTTGCTGGCGTCTTTGAACTGTTGGTACACGCGGCCCGGCGTCACGGCATCGCCGGTCTGCACTGCGGCGATGCACAGCATGTTCATGGCCAGACCGGCCAGGGCGCGGCGGCCGCTGGACAGGGCATCGGGCGAGTAAGCGCCGTTGTTTTTGTGTGCGTCCCAGGCCCATTGCCAGTCGGCTTGCAAAGCAGTGGCCAGTTGCAGGCGCATGGCTTCGCGCACCGCGTGCACGCGCTGTGGGTCCACCATGCTCAGCTGGTCGGCGATGTAGTTCTCGGACGGCAGGGTGAGCGCCAGGTCTTTGAAGGCGGCGTCCAGCTCGGGGTGGCGCAGCACGTTGCGCAGCGCAGCGACCAACTCGTCGGACAGCACGGGGCCAGCGCTGTCTTGCGTCAGGGCTTGCACTGCGCTTTGCAGCATCAGGCGTTGACCGGCTTCCCATTGGTTGAAGGGGTCGCTGTCGTGGGCCAGCAAGCACAGCAGCTCGGCGGTGCTCAGGCCATCATCCAGCACCACCGGGGCGCTGAAACCGCGCAGCAGCGAGGGCACGGGTTCGCTGTCGATGTTGACAAAGGTGTAGCTGGCGCTGGCTTCGGTCAGCACCAGGGTTTGCTGGGGCAACACGTCAGCGCTGCCGGCTTGCTGCAAAGCCAGGGCCTGGCCGTCGCGCGACAACAGGCCCAGCGTGACGGGGATCACGAAGGGCTTTTTGCTGGCCTGGTCGGGCGTGGCAGGGCAGCTCTGGGACAGCGTCAGGGTGTAGCTGCGCTCGGCGGCGTTGTAGGCGCCATGCGCTTGCAGGCGGGGTGTCCCCGCTTGGCTGTACCAGCGCTTGAAGGTGCTCAGGTTTTGCGCCAGGGCCGAGCCGGGGTTGGCGTCGGCAATGGCTTGCGCAAAATCGTCGCAGGTCACGGCTTGGCCATCGTGGCGCTCGAAGTAGAGCTTCATGCCCTTGGCAAACCCGTCGCGGCCCTGCAGGTCAGCGGGGCTGGCCACCAGGGTTTGCATCATGCGAACGACTTCGGAGCCTTTTTCGTAGATGGTGACGGTGTAGAAGTTGTTGATCTCAACATAGCTGTCGGGGCGCACGGGGTGGGCCATGGGGCCGGCGTCTTCGGCAAACTGCACGGTGCGCAAGACGCGCACGTCTTCGATGCGCTTGACGGCGCGGGCGCTGGCAACCCCTGCCATGTCCTGGCTGAATTCTTGGTCGCGGAAAACCGTCAGGCCTTCTTTCAGCGAGAGCTGGAACCAGTCGCGGCAGGTGATGCGGTTGCCGGTCCAGTTGTGAAAATACTCGTGGCCGACGACGGATTCGATGTTGCCGAAATCCAGGTCGGTGGCGGTGGCGGGGTTGGCCAGCACGAACTTGGTGTTGAAGATGTTCAGGCCCTTGTTTTCCATCGCGCCCATGTTGAAGTCGCTGGTGGCGACGATCATGAAGCGTTCCAGGTCCAGCGGCAGGCCAAAGCGGGCCTCGTCCCAAGCCACGCTGGCCATGAGCGAGTTCATCGCGTGTTCGGTCTTGTCCAGGTCGCCAGGGCGCACAAACACCTGCAACAAATGCTCGGTGCCGCTTCGGCTGACGATGCGCTGCTCGCGAGCCACCAGTTGACCGGCCACGAGGGCGAACAGGTAGCAGGGCTTTTTGTGCGGGTCGACCCACTTGGCAAAGTGGCGCCCGTCGTCCAAGGCGCCTTGCTCGACCAAGTTGCCGTTGGAAAGCAGCACAGGGTACTTGGCCTTGTCGGCACGCAGCGTGACGGTGTAGCTGGCCATCACGTCTGGGCGGTCCAGGAAATAGGTGATGCGGCGGAAACCCTCGGCCTCGCACTGCGTGAAGAACGAGTCGTTGCTGACGTACAGGCCCATCAGCTGGGTGTTCTTCTCGGGGTTGCAGGTGGTGAAGATTTCCAAGTCGAAAGGCTCATGGCCTTCGGGCAGGTTTTCCAGCACCAGCTGCGCACCGTCCATCTTGAACGAGGTGCCGCCACCGTTGACCAGCACGCGGGCCAGGTTCAGGTCTTCGCCATCCAGACGCAGCGGCTGGGCCGCCACATCGGGGTTGCGGCGCAGGCGCATCTTGTTCAGGACGCGGGTTTTGGCCGGGTCCAGATCAAAGGTCAAATCGACGGTGTCGATCCAAAAGGCCGGGGCGGCATAAGCCTCCCGTTGGATCGCGGTGGGTTGTCCTTCACGCATCACTAACTCCGTATGGCTGAGGGTCTGAACAGGTCAGAGGCCTTGTTTGAGCGAGGCTTCGATGAACGCATCGAGGTCGCCATCGAGCACTTTTTGGGTGGCCGAGATTTCGACGTTGGTGCGCAAGTCCTTGATGCGGCTGTTGTCCAGCACATAGCTGCGGATCTGGTGACCCCAGCCCACATCGGTCTTGGTGTCTTCGAGCTTTTGCTGCTCTTCCATGCGCTTGCGCATTTCGTAGTCGTACAGGCGCGAGCGCAGGCGTTGCCAAGCCACATCGCGGTTGCTGTGTTGGCTGCGGCCGTCTTGGCACTGCACCACGATGCCCGTGGGGATGTGGGTCAGGCGCACGGCCGAGTCGGTCTTGTTGATGTGCTGACCGCCCGCACCGCTGGCGCGGTAGGTGTCGGTGCGCACGTCAGACGGGTTGATGTTGATCTCGATCGAGTCGTCGATCTCGGGGTACACAAACAGCGAAGCGAACGAGGTGTGGCGGCCACCCGACGAGTCGAACGGGCTTTTGCGCACCAGGCGGTGCACGCCGGTTTCGGTGCGCAGCAGGCCGTAGGCGTATTCGCCTTCGATCTTGATGGTCGCGCTCTTGATGCCAGCGGTGTCGCCACCGGTTTCTTCTTCCACCGTGGCTTTGAAGCCTTTGCGTTCGGCGTACTTGAGGTACTGGCGCAGCAGCATGCTGGCCCAGTCGCAGGCCTCGGTGCCACCGGCACCGGCTTGGATGTCGACAAAGCAGTTGAGAGGGTCCGCCTCGTGGCGGAACATGCGGCGAAATTCCAGATCTTCGACCAGTTGGGTCAGCTTGGCGCCTTCGGCTTCGATGGTTTGCAGGCCTGCCTCGTCGCCTTCTTCCTTGCTCATCTCGAAGAGCTCAAGGTTGTCGGCCAACTCGCTGGTCAGGTTGGTGATGGTCACCACCACGCCGTCGAGGGCTTTTTTCTCTTTGCCCAGTTCTTGGGCTTTCTTGGGGTCGTTCCAGACCGCCGGATCTTCGAGCGATGCGTTGACGGTTCTCAGCCGTTCAGATTTGGCATCGTAGTCAAAGATACCCCCGAAGTTCGTTCGTACGGGCCGACAGGTCTGCCAGCGTTGCGCCGATTTGGTTGATGTGTTCTGCGTCCATGAGAAAAGTCCGGTTCGGTAAACCGGGCATTTTCTCACGACTTGGGCCTGTGGCCGACCCGCTCAGGGCTTAAAACTGCCGCCCGTACGAGAACATCAGGCCAGCTGTGCCCAGCAATTTGACCTGCAGCGAGTCGTGCTCGTTGAGGCGGTAGCCCAGGGAGGGAATGACGGCTGGCGAGAAACCGTTGTGGTTCAGAGGGACCTTGTTCTCGTATTTGCCGACGTAGCCGTACAAGATGCCTGCGGTGACTTTGACAAACAAGTTGGGCATGCCCAGCAGGTTGTTGAACTGTTGACCGGCGTACACATAGGTCGAGGGTTGGCCAAAAGAGTTGCTGAACAAGGCCACGCCGCAAAAGCGGTTGCCGGGCAGTTGTTCGTCCAAAGCGACCAGCACCACCGGTTTGTGCTCGTCGCTTTTGCTCCAGTGGTGGGTGTAAGGCGAGAACACGAACTCACCGCGGTGCGAAGGCTCGGGCGCGCCATCCACAGCCAAAAACGATGGGCAGTAACGCTCGGATGATTCAGCCAGGGCAGGGGCGCTGGCCATCAGTCCGGTGATGGCCGTGCTGAGCAAGGCAAGGGTGAAGTGACGCACGAGGAATCCCTGAAATTTGGTATTGGCCAGCGATTTTAGAGGCCTTGTGTGAACGTTTGACTTCAGGCCAAGAAGTCTTCGAGCAGGCGGGCCAGTTGCTCGGGCTGGTCGTGCTGCAGCATGTGGCCGGCGTTGTCGATACGCGCGATCTGTACCTGGGGAACGGATAGGAGCCGCTCATGGTACTGGTCCAGGGTGTACTTGCCTTTCCACCAGACGCCCAGCGAGTCGTCGGTGGCTTCGACCGCCAGCACCGGGCAGGTGATGCGGGCATAGGTGGCCAGGGTCTCTTCGGCGCGGTAGAGGTAGGGGTTGATCACTTTGTGAGCGGCGTCCCCCAGGATGCGCCATTGGCCATTGGCATCGGGCTTGGCCCAATGTTGGGCCAGCCAGTCGGCCTTGTCTTGTGAGAGGCGCTGGTTGGTTTTCATCAGGCGGGCGGCCACGCCCTCAGCACTGGCGTAGGTCTTGAGGTCGTTGTCGCCTTGGCGGGTGGCTTTGATCTCATCCAGCCACTGGGCCATGCGGCCAGGCGCTTGGGCCGGCCGGGTGTCGGGCATGCCAAAGCCTTCGAGGTTGACCAAGCGGCGAATGCGCTCAGGGCGTGCCCCTGCGTACATCATCACCACGTTGCCGCCCATGCTGTGGCCCACCAAGTCGATGGTTTGGCCGGGGTAGAGCTTGTCCAGCAAGGCGTCCAGATCGGCCAGGTAGTCGGGGAACCAGTAGCTGTCGGTGGCCGGTGCTTCTGTCAGGCCGTAGCCGCGCCAGTCGAAGGCGATGATGGAGCGCTGCTGCACAAAGGCCTCAGACAGGGCGTCAACCATGAACTGGTAAGAGGCGGCCACATCCATCCAGCCGTGGGCCAGCACGATGGGGGTGGTGCCGGGCGTGGGCTTGCCCCACTGTCGCACGTGGTACTGGCAGCCGCGCAGCGGCACCCAAGAGCTGGAGGATGGACGTAAAACTTGGTACATACTTTCGATCATAAGGAGACCAGCCATGACACGCAGTCACACCGATGACCGCCGCACCGCAGCAGCACAGGACCGCTACCAGGCCATTCACCAAGGTTTTGGCTGGAAGGTGCCCAAGCGCTTCAACATGGCCCACGCTTGTTGCGGCCAATGGGCCGCCCAAACTGCCACCGCACGGCGCGTGGCGATCCGTGAACACGTGGCGGGGCAGGGCCTGGGCCGCCGCTTCACCTTTGCCCAATTGCAAAGCGCGGCCAACCGATTGAGCCAAGTGCTGCGTGCGCAAGGTGTGCGGCGCGGTGACCGTGTGGCGATTGTCATGCCGCAGCGTTTTGAAACCGCCGTGGCCTACATGGCGGTCTTGCAAATGGGCGCTGTGGCCATGCCGCTGTCGATGCTGTTTGGGCCTGAGGCCTTGTCTTTTCGCATCAACGACAGCCAGGCCCGCGTGGCGGTGTGCGATGAATCCACGGCTGACGCCCTGAAGCAGGCGCGCCCAGACTGCCCCGGCTTGCAGTGCCTGATCGGCGTGGGCGCTGCGGGTGAAGTGGCCGATTTGGATTACGCCAAGGCGTGCGCTGCCCAAGCGGCCACGTTCAAGCCGGTGTCCACTTTGGCCGATGAGCCTGCCGTGCTGATTTACACCAGTGGCACCACCGGCAACCCCAAGGGGGCGCTGATCCCCCACCGCGCCTTGATCGGCAACCTGACGGGTTTTGTGTGCAGCCAAAACTGGTTTGGCTTTGACCCCGACCGGCCCGGCAGCCAGACCCAGGCGGTGTTTTGGTCGCCTGCCGATTGGGCCTGGACGGGCGGGTTGATGGACGCTTTGTTGCCCAGCCTGTACTTTGGCCGACCCATCGTGGCGTTCAATGGACGCTTTTCGCCCGAGGCGGCGTTTGAGATTTTGCAAAGCCACGGCGTGACGCACACGTTTTTGTTCCCCACCGCGCTCAAGGCCATGATGAAAGCCGTGCCCGATGCGAAGGCACGTTACCGGCTCAAGCTGCAAGCCATCATGAGCGCGGGCGAGGCCGTGGGGGACGCGGTGTTTGGCTACTGCCAAGCGCAATTGGGCGTCACGGTCAACGAGATGTTTGGCCAGACCGAGATCAATTACGTGGTGGGCAACTGCGCCCGCTTGTGGCCCGCGCGGGCCGGCAGCATGGGCAAGGGGTATCCGGGTCACCAGGTCGCTGTCATTGATGAGGCTGGCCAGTTGTGCCCCGCAGGCACGCCGGGCGAGGTGGCGGTCAACCGCTTGGATGTGCATGGACAACCCGATCCGGTGTTCTTTTTGGGTTACTGGAACAACGACAAAGCCACCACCGCCAAATACACGGGCGACTGGTGCCGCACCGGCGACATGGCCGTGGCCGACGAGGACGGCTACCTTTGGTACCAAGGCCGCACCGACGACATGTTCAAGGCGGCGGGTTACCGCATTGGGCCGGGCGAGATTGAAAACTGCCTGGTCAAACACGTCGCCGTGGCCAATGCCGCCGTGGTGCCCAAGCCCGACGCGGAACGGGGTGCGGTGGTCAAGGCCTTTGTGGTGATGTCGCCCGATTGCCTGGCCCAAAGGCCTACAGGTGCTGGGCAAGCGGCTTTCGATGACGCGGTGCGTGCCCAGTTGCAAGCCCATGTGCGCGGGCTCTTGGCCCCGTACGAATACCCCAAAGAGATCGAGTTCATCGACCAGCTGCCCATGACCACCACTGGCAAGGTCCAGCGGCGCGTGCTGCGCCTGCAAGAGGAGGCCAAAGCCTTGGCGACAAAACCAGGCGCAGCTGCGTGACAAAATAAGCCCCAACCGGACAAGCACCTTGTCCAATCCATGCCATCACCGACAGGAATCACCATGAAACGCGTTCAACTGGGTCAATCCGACCTGCAAGTGACCCCCATTTGCCTGGGCACCATGACTTTTGGCCAGCAAGTGAATGAAGCCGATTCGCATGCCATCCTGGACCGATCGCTCGAAGCAGGCATCAACTTCATCGATACCGCCGAAATGTATGCCGTCCCGGCCTCGGCCGACACATGTGGGGCAACTGAAACCTACATCGGCAACTGGTTCGCCAAAAACCCTGGCGCTCGCCAGAAGCTGGTGCTGGCCACCAAAGTGGCGGGCCCTTCGCGCGGCATGCCCTGGATCCGCGAAGGCACGGGCATGACGGGCCAAGACATCCTGAACTCGTGCGACGCCAGCTTGCGCCGTCTGCAGACCGATGTGATCGATCTGTACCAAATTCACTGGCCTGAGCGCCACGTGCCGGCTTTCGGCATCACCTATTTCGATCCGGCCAAAGACAAGTCGATCACGTCCATCCACGAGCAACTCGAAGTGCTGTCCAAACTGGTCAAGGCGGGCAAGGTGCGTTACATCGGCCTGTCGAATGAAACGCCTTACGGCGTGCACGAATTTGTGCGCCTGGCCGAGCAGCATGGCCTGCCGCGCGTGGCCACGGTGCAAAACCCCTATTGCCTCGTCAGCCGCACCTATGACAACGGTCTGGACGAAACATGCTATCGCCTGAATGTGTCGATGTTGGCTTATTCGCCTTTGGGTTTTGGCTTGCTCACCGGCAAGTACGACAACGACGACCTGAAAGGCCCGCTGGTGCCCGATGGCGGCCGCATTGCGCGTTATGACTCCATGCGCAAGCAGCGCTGGGGCCGTCCGGAAGCTTTGGTGGCCGCACGCCGCTACAACCAGTTGGCCCGCGACAACGGCATGACGCCGACCCAGATGGCGCTGGCGTTTTGCTACCACCGCTGGAGCGTGGCCAGCACCATCATCGGTGTGACTTCGCTGGCCCAACTGAGCGAAGATCTGGCCGCCTGGAGCACACAGCTCTCGCCCGAGGTGCTCAAGGCCATTGACGACATCCGCTGGGAAATGCGCGACCCGGCTTTGTGATCGGACGCATGGCCAAGAAAGACAAAGTCAGCGAAACCCCGGCCACAGCGCTCTTGCGACAGCACGGGGTGGATTTCTCCGAGCACCCTTACGAATACCTGGAGCACGGCGGGGCCCAGCACAGCGCGCAGGTGCTGGGCATGGACCCGTTCAGCGTAGTCAAAACCTTGATCATGCAAGACCAGGACGCCAAGCCGCTGGTGGTGCTGATGCACGGCAACCGCAAGGTGTCCACCAAAAATCTGGCGCGGCAAGTGGGGCTCAAATCGATTGAGCCGTGCGCCCCCGAGGTGGCCAACCGCCACAGCGGTTACCTGGTGGGCGGCACCTCCCCCTTTGCCACGCGGCGGGCCATGCCGGTGTTCATCGAAGAAACCATCCTCACTTTGCCACGCATTTGCATCAATGGCGGCAGGCGTGGCTATCTGGTGGGCATCGACCCGCAAGTGTGTTTGCAGTTGCTGAGTGCCAAGCCGGTGAACTGCGCACTGGCAGAATGACGCCAATTTAAAGACAAGGGAGATCTCGATGGCATGGTTGATTCAAGTGGGCGCGGTGCTGGCCGCCTATCTGGTGGGGTCGCTCAGTTTTGCGGTCATCGTGAGCCAGCTCATGGGCCTGAACGACCCGCGCAGCTATGGCAGCAAAAACCCCGGTGCCACCAATGTGCTGCGCTCGGGCAGCAAAAAAGCGGCCATCCTGACCTTGCTGCTGGATGCCGTCAAAGGCTGGTTGCCTGTGGCGTTGATCTTGACCTTTGGCGAGCCCTATGGCCTGGGCACGGGCGTGGCCGCAGTGGCGGGCTTGGCGGCTTTTCTGGGGCACCTGTACCCGGTGTTCTTTGGCTTCAAAGGCGGCAAGGGCGTGGCCACAGCGGTGGGGGTGTTGGTGGGCGTGAACGGTCTGCTGGCGCTGGCCACCTTGGGCACCTTTGCCATCGTGGTGTATTTCAGCCGTTATGTGTCGCTGGCGTCCATGGTGGCCGCGGTCTTTGCGCCGGTGTTTTACCTGTTCGGTGACGGCGTGGCTTGGCAGGCCGTTGGGGCCGAGGTGCTGTGCTTGGCTGTCATGGCGCTGCTCTTGGTTTGGCGTCACCGCGAAAACATCAACCGCCTGCTGGCGGGCACCGAATCCAAATTGGGCGCAAAAAAAGCCTGACGCATCAGGCTGCAAAGGGCAGCGCTCTGTAGGCGCCTGCCCTTCAAGCGATCGCTCGTGGATCGCTGTTGATCAAATCGCCAGCAGGGCTGGCTCCCACATCGGCAGCCTGAGCGGATGGCCCAGTGGGAACTTGCCCTGCAAGCGATTGAACTCAGTCGCGGAAGTTGTCGAACGACAGGGGCAACTCGGTCATGTCTTTGCGCAGCAGGGCCATGGCGGCTTGCAGGTCGTCGCGCTTGGCACCTGTGACGCGCACGGCATCGCCCTGGATGGACGCTTGCACCTTGATCTTGCTTTCCTTGATCAGCTTGGTGATCTTTTTGGCGTCTTCGGTCTCGATGCCATTTTTCACTTTGATCACTTGCTTGACCTTGTCGCCGCCGATTTTTTCGACCTTGCCGATGTCCAGAAAGCGCACGTCCACATTGCGTTTGGTGAGTTTGTTGCGCAGGATGTCTTCGACCTGCGTGAGCTGAAAGTCGGCATCGCCGTACAGGGTGATGTCTTTGTCCTTGAGTTCAATGGCAGCCGATGTGCCTTTGAAATCAAAACGGGTGCCGATTTCTTTGGCGGAAGTGTCAACGGCGTTGCGCACTTCGACCATATTGGGTTCGCAAACGGTATCAAACGAGGGCATGGCTGAAAAATTCAAAGGTTGAGAATGCGACAATTCTCCCATGAACTTGGAGAAAAACGTCCCCCTGCAGCCGTACAACACCTTCGGCATCGCCGCCAAGGCGCACGCTTTGGTGCGCGTGCGCTCAGAGGACGATTTGCGCGCCGTGCTGGCCGACCCTGCGCTGGCCACCTTGCCCCGGCAGGTGCTGGGCGGTGGCAGCAACATCGTGCTGACCGGCGATGTGAAGGCTCTTGTGCTCAAAGTGGAAGTGCCCGGCCTGCGACTGGCCAGTGAAACCGACAAGCACTGGATCATCGAAGCCGGTGCGGGCGTGGGCTGGCACGAGCTGGTCGCCTGGACCTTGGACCACGGGTATCCGGGCCTTGAAAACATGGCGCTCATCCCCGGCACCGTGGGCGCATCGCCCGTGCAAAACATCGGCGCCTATGGCGTGGAGTTGCAAGACCGCTTTGATTCGCTTGACGCCATGGACATGCTGACCGGCGAGTTGTTCAGTTTGAATGCGGCGCAGTGCGGCTTCAGTTACCGCGACTCGGTGTTCAAACACGCCTCTGGCGGGCCTGACGGCTTGGGCCTGGCAGGCCGTGCCATCATTTTGCGGGTGCGCTTTGCGCTGCCCAAGCGTTGGAAACCCGAGCTGGGTTACCTGGATTTGGAGCGCAAGATGGCCGAAACCGGCATCCACAGCCCCGATGCCCGGCAGATTTTTGACTGGGTGGTGGCGATCCGCCGCGCCAAACTGCCCGACCCGGCCATGATTGGCAATGCGGGCAGTTTCTTCAAGAACCCGAGCGTGACGCCCGAACAATGCGCCGACATCATCGCCCGCGAACCCAAGGTGGTGCATTACCCCATGCCCGACGGCTCCATCAAGCTGGCCGCGGGCTGGCTGATCGACGCCTGCGGCTGGAAGGGCAAGACCGTGGGGCACGCAGGGGTCTACGAAAAGCAGGCCCTGGTGCTGGTCAATCGAGGTGGGAGAGAGAACCCCTGCACTGGGGGCGAGGTGATGACCTTGGCCAAGGCGATTCAGACCAGCGTGTACGAGCGGTTTGGGATTCGGTTGGAGCCGGAACCTGTGGTGATTTGAGGCTTCGCTCGTTGTGGTTTGGAGCGCCTGTGTTCCGCCCCGGGTATTGGCCTGAGCGGTCGGCCTCATAACTCGCTTCGCTCGCCAAATCGGCCGATCCGCTCAGGCCAATACCCGGGGCTGCGTTGCTGGTGGGTCAAAGACTTCCCCTTTTTATGACAGAACGTAGCCTTGGTGAGAGTGCCTGCCGGACTCGCCGATTTGGCGAGCGAAGCGAGTTATGAGGCGAGCCGGCAGGCACCCGCAACAAGGCGGAAAACACCTGAAACGCAAGCACAAAACAAAAAACGGCCCGAAGGCCGTTTTTCATTGAAGAGACAAAAACATCACTTCTTGCCGCTGCCGTCCAGTTTGTAGATGTGCGGACCTTCACCCACCGACAACAAACCAGTGTGCGCGTAGATGCCCAGCTTGGCGCGGGTGTCCACGATGTCGAGGTTGCGCATGGTCAGCTGGCCGATGCGGTCCAGCGGGCTGAACGGGGCGTCTTCCACTTTTTCCATCGACAAACGCTCGGGGGCGTAAGTCAGGTTGGGCGAGTCGGTGTTCAGGATGCTGTAGTCGTTGCCACGGCGCAGCTCAAGCGTCACGGTGCCGGTCACTGCGCGGGCCACCCAGCGCTGGGCGGTTTCGCGCAACATGATGGACTGTGGGTCGAACCAACGGCCTTGATACAACAGGCGACCCAGACGCAGACCGTTGATCCGGTACTGCTCGATGGTGTCTTCGTTGTGGATGCCGGTGACCAAACGCTCGTAGGCGATGTGCAGCAGCGCCATGCCGGGGGCTTCGTAGATGCCGCGGCTCTTGGCTTCGATGATGCGGTTCTCAATCTGGTCGCTCATGCCCAAACCGTGGCGGCCGCCGATTTCGTTCGCTTTCAGGAACAGCTCGACCGGGTCGGCGTATTCCACGCCGTTCAGGGCCACGGGCATGCCTTCTTCAAATCGCACGCTCACTTCTTCGGCTTTCACTTCGACTTCGGGCTTCCAGAACGCCACGCCCATGATGGGGTTGACGATCTTCATGCCGCTGGCCAGGCTTTCCAGGTCCTTGGCTTCGTGGGTCGCGCCGAGCATGTTGCTGTCGGTGGAGTAGGCCTTTTCGGCGCTCATCTTGTAGCCAAAGCCGTTGGCGGTCATGAAGGCGCTCATTTCGGCGCGGCCACCGAGCTCGTCGATGAACAGCTGGTCCAGCCAAGGTTTGTAGATCTTCAGGCTCGGGTTGGTGAGCAGTCCGTAGCGGTAAAAGCGCTCGATGTCGTTGCCCTTGAAGGTGCTGCCGTCGCCCCAGATGTTGACGTCGTCTTCCTTCATGGCGGCCACCAACATGGTGCCGGTCACGGCGCGGCCGAGAGGCGTGGTGTTGAAGTAGGTGATGCCACCGGTAGAGATGTGGAAGGCGCCGCACTGGATGGCGGCGATGCCTTCGTGGGCCAGTTGGGTGCGGCAGTCGACCAAGCGGGCTTTTTCGGCGCCGTATTCCATCGCCTTGCGGGGAATTTCGTTGTAGTCGGCTTCGTCAGGCTGGCCCAGGTTGGCGGTGTAAGCGTAGGGCAGGGCGCCCTTTTGCTTCATCCACAACAGGGCAGCAGAGGTGTCCAGACCGCCCGAGAAGGCGATACCGACTTTTTGCCCTTTGGGCAGGTTTTGCAAGATGGTGCTCATGGGGTTCCGATCGGCCAGGGGTTCAACCGAAGTGGCAGATGTAGTGGTAGGGCTCGGTCACGCGGATCTCGAACTTGGAGTTGCCGGGCACATTGAATTTTTCGCCCGCGCTGGACTTGACCCATTCGGTGCTGCCGTCGAGTTTGTACTCGCAAAAGCCGCCCACGCATTCCATGATTTCAGGCGCGCCGGTGTTGAAGGTCAATGTGGCGGGCAAGATCACGCCCACCGACAGCTTGGTGCCGTCGGCCAAGGTCAGGCCGTGGCTGACGCATTTGCCGTCAAAGTAAACATTGGCTTGGGTGGTGACGGATGCGCCGTCGATTTTTTGGGTGGTCATGGTGTGTTGGAGTGCAAATGCAAAAAAGGGCCTGATGCGGCCCCTGTTTGGCGGGTCAAACGATCAACCCGTGATTTTAGGTCAGATGAGGCAAGCCCCATCGGGGGGCTCAGCGCCAATGGCGATGTCCGCCGTAATGGCCACCACCCCAGCCCCACCCAAAGTTGAGGTTGGTGTAAATCGGTGGGTAAGATCGGTAAACCGGTGTGGGCACGTAAACCACCGAGGGTTGGCTGATCACCGTCTGGGGTTGCGTCACCGCGACAGGCGCAGGGGCTGCGGCTTGGGTTGCGCCCAAGGGGGTGACTTGCAATTGGATCGTTGGGCCAGGATCTTGCGGCAATTGCACCGTGTGTTGTTTGCCCGCGTATTCATAGACCACGGTATAGCCCACCAAACGGTTTTCCATGAAGTTCTGGGTGGTGCAGGTGGTTTGGTTTTGCATTTGGCTGCCAGGATTTTCAATCCGGTCACCCAATATGGAGCCTCCTACGATGCCCGCCATGGTGGCCAGTGCCTGGCCAGTGCCGCCGCCGATCTGGCTGCCCACGGCACCGCCCGCAATGGCCCCCATCAGCGCGCCTGCACCCGAGGTGGGGTTTTGCACGGCGACAGGGCTTTGGCTGCAGGTCTGGCGCGGCACGGCCACTTGCTGGTAAACGGCGGTGCGCGAAATCACCTGACCGACTTCTTGGGCTTGCGCCAAGCTGGCCAAAGCCAGCAAAAGCGCACTGGTCGTGAATTTTTTCATGGTGGATGCCTCCTGATTCCTCAATATTTGAAGTTTAGCGGCCTGTCAGTGGCCTGGAATGCTGAGTCAGGTAAAGATTCGTAAGCCCAGCTTTACAGGGGCCAGAGCTCTGGGGTGTAGCCAATACTGATGCGCCCTGAGGGCCAGGCGATCACTGGGCGCTTGATGGTGCTGGCGTGTTCCAGCATGACAGCCTTGGCGCTGGGGGTGTCGTGGACGCTGGCCTGCACGGTGGCGTCGAGCTTGCGCCAAGTGGTGCCTTTGCGGTTGAGCACGGTTTCCCAGCCGCACGCGGCCATCCAGCCGTCCAGTGCGTCGGCAGGAACGCCTTGCTTTTTAAAGTCGTGGAAGGTGGCGTTCAGGCCTTGGTCGCTCAGCCAAGTGCGGGCTTTTTTGACGCTGTCGCAGTTGGGAATGCCGTAAACAATGAGGTCCATGCGGGTTCTTGTGGGTGAAAGCTGTGGGAGTGGGCGACAATCGCCGCCTATGAAGACTCTACAGGAATGGCTCGACTGGTGCGAGCAACTACACCCCGTGGCCATCGACATGGGCTTGGACCGGGTGAAAACCGTCGCCGACCGCATGGCCTTGAAGTTCGACTGCCCGGTCATCACCGTGGCCGGCACCAACGGCAAAGGCTCGACCTGCGCCATGCTCGAAGCCATCTTGCTGGAAGCCGGTTACCGCACGGGCGTGTACACCTCGCCGCACTTGGTGCATTTTGAAGAGCGCTGCCGCCTGCACGGCGAGTCGGCCAAGCCCGAACAGTTTGCCCAGGCTTTTGCCGCGGTCGAGGCGGTGCGTGGCGATGTGAGCCTGACCTATTTTGAATTCAGCACCCTGGCCATCTTGCACATGATGGCCCAGTCGAATCTGGATGTGGCCATTTTGGAGGTGGGGCTGGGCGGCCGACTGGACGCGGTCAACATCGTTGATGCCGATTGCGCCGTGATCACCAGCATCGACATCGACCACACCGCCATTTTGGGCAAAGACCGAGAAAGCATTGGTTTTGAGAAGGCCGGCATCATGCGCGCCGGCAGGCCTGTCATCCTGAGCGATCCGGTGCCGCCACAAAGTGTGTTGGACCATGCTGCGGCCATCGGCGCAGACTTGTGGCGCTTTGGGCAAGACTTCAACTTTTCAGGCGACAAGCAGCAGTGGGGCTGGGCCGGGCGCGGTCGCCGTTATGCCGGCATGGCCTATCCCGCCTTGCGTGGTGCCAACCAATTGGTCAATGCCTCGGGGGTGCTGGCGGCGCTCGACGCCTTGCGCCCCCGCATCCCGGTGACGGCGCAAGCGGTGCGCAATGGCTTGGCCATGGTCGAGTTGCCCGGCCGGTTCCAGATCATCCCGGGAGAGCCGGTTTTGGTGCTGGATGTGGCGCACAACCCGCATTCGGTGGCGGCTTTGGCCGAGAACCTGGATGCCATGGGCTTTTACCCCACCACCCACGCGGTGTTCGGGGCCATGGCAGACAAAGACTTGTTGCCCATGCTGCAGCGCGTCAACCCCTTGATTGACCGCTGGTATTTCACCGATTTGCCCTTGCCCAGGGCTGCCAAAGCGGTCGATCTACACCAAGTATGGACCGAGCAAAATACCCGCAAAGATGTGACTGCCAGCCTTCATCCGTCCCCCATGGGCGCGCTGCAAGCGGCCATCGATGCGGCGGACCCGACTGATAGAATCGTCGTCTTTGGCTCCTTCTATACGGTGGGCGGTGTATTGCAAGACGGCATACCGCGCCTGCAAGCCAAACACCTCAGCCCCTGAGCACCCGCCATGGCCTTTTTCAAGTTCCGTATTCCTGATCGCACCGCTTTTGCCGAAGCCGTGGCGTCGGGACCCAATGAAAACATCGAAGTCGTGCGCCGCCGAGCACGTTACCGATTGATCGGTGCCGTGGTACTGGTCTTGTTCGCGGTGGTGGGTTTTCCCCTCGTGTTTGACACGCAGCCCCGCCCAGTGGCGGTGGACACGCCCATCGTGATCCCGGATCGCCAAGCTGTAGCGCCCCTCACGGCCGCTGCGCCTACGCCCGCTTCGCAAGCACCCGCCAAACCCTGGAAGATCGCGCCCGAAACCTTGTCCACTCAAGCCGGGCTGGATCCACGCGAAGAGGTGGTGCAGCCTTCGGCATCGGCGCCAGCTCCGGCCGTCGCTAACGAGGCCAAACCTGAGTCTGCGGAAAAGCCGAAAGACAAGCAGGCTGACAAGCCCAAAGAAAAACCCGAAGCAGGGCATGCCAAGGATGACGCCAAGGCGGCGCAAACGGCGAAAGACAAGGCCGATGCAGAGGCCAAAACCAAGAACAAATCCAAATCAGATGCCGACAAGGCCAAGGCTTTGCTGGAAGGCAAGTCTGCCGCCTCTGAGCGCGTGATCATTCAGGTGGGCGCTTTCAGCGATGCCGCCAAACTGCGCGAAGTGCGTCAGAAATTGGAAAAAGGCGGCTTCAAGACTTACACCCAAGTGGTGGAGGGCAAAGATGGCAAATCCACAACGCGTGTGCGCGTCGGACCTTTTGACAGTCGCGAGGAAGCCGACAAGGCCGCTGCGCGCATCCGCAAGCTGGACTTGTCCCCGGCTATTTTGAAGCTTTGAGATGACCGTCTCCATCACCGATTGGGCTTTGTTGGGGGTGTTGTTGGCCTCCATGGTGGTGGGGTTGTGGCGCGGCCTGGTCTACGAAGTGTTGTCACTGGCCGGTTGGGTGGCGGCTTTCTTTTTGGCGCAGTGGCTGGCCACCGATGTGGTGGCTTGGGTGCCCTTTGTGCAAAACGCCGCGCCATCGGTTCAATACGCAGTGGGTTATGTGCTGGTTTTTGTCGGCAGTTTGTTTGTCTTTGCCTTGCTGTCCTGGTTGGTCAAGAAGCTGATCGAATCGGTGGGATTGCGGCCCGTTGACCGTGTGCTGGGTGGTGCTTTTGGTTTGGCTCGAGGTGTGGTGCTCTTGCTGGCATTCACCGTGGTTTTGCAGTTGACCGGTTTGTCCCAAAGTGACTGGTGGCAAAGCGCCAAATGTCCGGTCTGGCTGGACCTGACGATCCAAGGGCTTAAGCCTTTGATGCCTGAATCTATGTCGAAGTTTTTACCCTGATTTGAATCGGGTTGATTAATTTATAACGGAAATAGCCATGTGTGGAATTGTTGGCGTTGCAAGCAGCGCACCGGTCAATCAGCTGATCTATGACGCCTTGTTGTTGTTGCAACACCGTGGTCAAGATGCCGCAGGCATCGTCACGCAGCTGGACCGCAAGTTTTTCATGCACAAAGCCAAGGGCATGGTCCGCGATGTGTTTCGTACCCGCAACATGCGTGCCCTGCCCGGCAATTGCGGCCTGGGCCAAGTGCGTTACCCGACGGCGGGCAATGCCTTCAGCGAAGAAGAGGCCCAGCCTTTTTATGTGAACGCGCCATTTGGTTTGGTGCTGGTGCACAACGGCAACCTGACCAATGCCCACGCCCTGAAGGCCGAGTTGTTCTCGAATGACCACCGCCACATCAACACCGAGAGCGATTCTGAAGTGTTGCTCAACGTGCTGGCGCACGAGTTGGAAAAAACCACCCGTGGCTTGCTCCTGACGCCCAACGATGTGTTTGAAGCCGTGCGAGGCGTGAACCGCCGTGTGAAGGGCTCTTATGCCGTGATCGCCTTGATCGCGGGCCATGGCTTGCTGGCTTTTCGCGATCCGCACGGCATCCGCCCGCTGTGCATGGGCCGCAGCGCGGACGGCACCATCATGCTGGCCAGCGAGTCGGTGGCTTTGGATGGCACGATGCACCAGTTCGAGCGCGATGTGGCGCCTGGTGAGGCGGTTTTTGTCGACCTGCAAGGTCAGTTGCACAGCCAGATGTGCGCTGACAAATCGCAACTGAGCCCTTGCATTTTTGAATACGTTTACTTGGCCCGCCCTGACTCGACCATGGACGGTATTTCGGTGTACCAAGCCCGCCTGAACTTGGGTGAGACCCTGGCCAAACGCGTGATCTCCACCGTGCCCCCCAACGACATCGATGTGGTGATCCCGATCCCGGAATCGAGCCGTCCAAGTGCCACCCAATTGGCGCATTTGCTGGGCATCCCCTACCGCGAAGGTTTTGTCAAAAACCGTTACGTGGGTCGCACCTTCATCATGCCCGGCCAATCGGTGCGCAAGAAGTCCGTGCGCCAAAAGCTCAACGTGATCGTGAGCGAATTCAAGGGCCGCAATGTGCTGCTGGTGGATGACTCCATCGTGCGCGGCACCACCAGCCGCGAGATCGTGCAGATGGCCCGTGACGCGGGCGCCAACAAGGTCTACATGGCCAGTGCGGCGCCACCGGTGCGTTATCCCAACGTGTACGGCATTGACATGCCCACGGCTGAAGAGTTGGTGGCGCATGGCCGCAGCATTGAAGAAATTCGCCAGATCATTGGCTGCGATGCCCTGATTTACCAGGACGTGGATGCGATGAAGACCGCCGTGGCCCAGGCCCGCGTGTCCGGTGCTGGCGCCTTGTCGGCTTTCGATGCCTCCTGCTTTGACGGTGTGTATGTCACGGGCGATATATCGTCGGACGACATCAGCCGCCTCAATGAATCCCGTCCTCAGACCGAAGAGGGCGCTGAAGACAATTCGCGTTTGGCTTTGCCCAACGCCAGCGAGTGAGGTGAGACATGGTTGACCGTTCGCAATTTGATGATCTGCACCTGGAAACCTTGGCCGTGCGTGCCGCGGTGCCGCCCAGCCAGTACGGCGAAAACTCCGAAGCCCTTTACCTGACCAGCGGCTACGTGCAGCCGTCGGCTGAAGCTTCTGCTCGCCGCTTTGCGGGCGAGGAAGACGGCTACACCTATGGTCGCTCGGGCAACCCCACGGTCAGCAGCTTTGAGATGCGTTTGGCCGCGCTCGAAGGCAGCGAGGCCTGTCTGGCCACATCGTCTGGCATGTCGTCTGTGATGTTGATGCTGTTCAGCCTGCTCAAGTCGGGTGACCACGTGGTCTATTCGCAGTCGATGTTCGGCTCGACCATCAAGCTGATTGGCTCCGAATTCGCACGCTTTGGCGTGGAATCCACCACGGTGCCCCAGACCGATCTGGCTGCATGGAAGGCCGCGATTCGGCCCAACACCAAAATTTTGTTTGCCGAAACACCGACCAATCCGCTGACCGAAGTCTGTGACATTGCCGCATTGGCCGATCTGGCGCACAACGCGGGCGCCTTGCTGGCGGTGGACAACTGCTTTGCCACGCCCATCTTGCAGCGCCCAATCGCCATGGGTGCCGACATCGTCATGCATTCGGGCACCAAATACCTGGATGGACAGGGCCGTGTCATGGCCGGTGCGCTGTGCGCCACCGACAAAATGGTCCGAGAGAAGTTCCTACCTGTCATGAAAAACGGTGGCATGGTGCTGTCGCCCTTCAATGCCTGGGTGGTGCTCAAAGGCTTGGAGACGCTGGACATCCGCATGCGCGCTCAAAGCGCCCGTGCGCACGAGATGGCCCTGTGGTTGCAAAGTCATCCTGCTGTGGCCCGCGTGCATTACCCTGGCCTGGAAAGCCATCCTCAATACGCTTTGTCGATGCAGCAGATGTCGGGCATGGGCGGTGCGGTTTTGTCCTTCGATTTGAAAGCGGGCGACCCGCAGACAGCACGCGCACGCGCCTTCCATGTGCTCGACAGTTTGAAAACCTTGTCGCTGTGCACCAACTTGGGTGATACCAAAACCTTGCTCACGCACCCGGCCAGCACTTCGCACGGCAAGCTGAGTGAAGACCAGCGCCAAGCCGCAGGTATCACACAAGGCTTGATTCGCATGGCCGTGGGCCTGGAGCATGTGGCCGACATGCAGGCCGATCTGGCCCGCGGCCTCGAAACCCTTTGATGTGTATTCAGGGCCCCGATGGGGCCCTTCTTGAGTTGAAACCATGACGAAAATCCGCACCCGCATCGCCCCGTCTCCTACGGGGTTTCTGCATTTGGGCACCGCCCGAACCGCTTTGTATTCTTGGGCCTATGCCCGTCACCATGGCGGTGAGTTTGTGCTCCGCATCGAAGACACCGATGTGGCGCGTTCCACGCAAGACTCGGTAGATCAGATTCTGGAGTCCATGCATTGGCTGGGCCTGGGCTATGACGAAGGCCCGATCTACCAAATGCAGCGCTTGGACCGTTACCAAGCTGTGATCGACCAAATGCTGGCCGCGGGCACGGCGTACCGCTGCTACTGCACCCCAGAAGATCTGGAAGCCATGAAAGCGGCGCAGGAGGCGCGTTGCGAAAAGCGCCTGTACGACCGCACCTGGCGCCCGGAGCCCGGCAAAGTGTTGCCGCCTGTGCCTGCGGGCGTGAAGCCGGTCATCCGATTTGCCAACCCGATCGATGGCGTGGTGACTTGGGACGATTTGGTCAAAGGCCCGATCAGCATCAGCAACACCGAGATCGACGACCTGATCATCCAGCGTGCGCCGGAAGAGGGCGCGCCTGAAGGTGCAATCGGCGTGCCGACCTACAACTTCGCTGTGGTGATCGACGATTGGGACATGGCCATCAGCCACGTGTTCCGTGGGGACGAGCACATCAACAACACACCTTGGCAAATCAACATGTACCGCGCCTTGGGTGCTTCGCTGCCACATTTCGGTCACCTGCCGGTGATTTTGGGCGACGACGGACAAAAGCTGTCCAAGCGCCGAGGTGCTGTGGCAGTGTCCAACTACGACGAAGCAGGCTACCTGCCCGAGGCCATGAACAACTACCTGGCCCGCTTGGGCTGGAGCCATGGCGATGATGAGTTGTTCAGTCTCGATCAAATGGTGCAATGGTTCGATGGCACGCATTTGTCCAAGAGTCCTGCGCAATGGGATGCGGCCAAACTGGCCTGGGTCAATGCCCAGCACCTCAAGGCCATGGACGACGCTGTGCTCGCCCAAAAAGTACAGCCTTTCTTGGCCAAACTTGGCGTCACGGCTGATGAACGCCTCACAGCCATTTGTGGCTTGTTCAAAGACCGCTGCGACACCTTGGTGGTGTTGGCCAAGTGGGTAAGCGCCTTCTATCTGGACGTGGTACCCAATGCCGAAGAAAAGGCCCAGCATGTGACCGATGCGGTCAAGCCTGCACTGGCCTTGCTGGCTGAAAAGCTGGGCACATGCGACTGGGACAAGTCAGCCATTTCGGCGGCCATCAAAGAAGTGTTGACGGCAACAGGCCTGAAAATGCCCCAGATCGCGATGCCTGTGAGGGTACTTGTCATGGGCACTGCACAGACACCGTCTTTGGATGCTGTACTTTCTTTGAATAAACGCGAAAAAATTCTCGCCTGCTTGAAAAACGTCTAAAAACCTGTCTATAATTCAAGTCTCGACACCAACGAGGCATAACGAAAAGCAGCAATGCAAAGCGTTGTACCGAAGGGGGTATAGCTCAGCTGGGAGAGCGCTTGCATGGCATGCAAGAGGTCAGCGGTTCGATCCCGCTTACCTCCACCAAAGTGTCGAGAAGATTCGCAAGAATCAGTCCAGGTTATGACCCTATCGTCTAGAGGCCTAGGACATCACCCTTTCACGGTGAGTACCGGGGTTCGAATCCCCGTAGGGTCGCCAAGTTGTAGCACTTGGCTTTAACAAAAGTTGAAGCGAAGCTACCTACCAGGAGTGGTAGTTCAGTTGGTTAGAATACCGGCCTGTCACGCCGGGGGTCGCGGGTTCGAGTCCCGTCCACTCCGCCAAGAAATGGAAAACCGTTGTAAGTCATTGACTCACAACGGTTTTTTCATTTGGGCTTCAGATGCCTTTTTTCGTGCAAGTGCTACGCCTAGGTGCTACACATGCCCGCAAAAACGCCACGCCTTTACAGAAGCCGACACGGGGTTTATTACCTTCGCGTTTGCCTTCCAGAGGGCGAACGAAGCAACCCACAATCCAAGGAAGTTTGGCGCAGTCTCAAGACCAAAGACAGCCGAACGGCACAGGCGCTGGCGTTAAGATTTGCCATCGAAAAGACCTATGCCATGCCCAAAAAGTCCATCAAAAGCCTTGTTGATGAAATCACCAACCCCCTGAGCTTCACCAGCAGGGAAGGGCACCGCATCGACTTCGATCCAGCCAAGCCCGAAGAAGTGGCCTTTGCCCGTGAATTCATTGCCGAGCACACGACAAAAGCAGCCCACGACCTGGCCGAGGCAGACCGCCAACGGCTGGCCGACACAGAACTGGAATTCCGCCGTAAAGAGGCCGAAGCCTTGCGACTGCGTGAAGCCCAGTTGTTCCAACAGGTCAACCAGAAACCCGCTTCCCCGCTGTTCAGCAAGTACGTGGATGCCTATCTCACGTTGATCAAGAATTCGGACATCACCGAGCGCACCAAAAAAGGCTATGCCGCCAAGCTCAAAGTGTTTCAAGACTTCGTTGGAAAGTCGGCCACCTTGGATGAGATCACGCCAGACACCATCTTGAACTTTCAAACATGGATGGCCAAAGACGACCCCTTGACCGACCGAAAAGCGATCACGCCGCGCAGCATTGACGAATATTCCAACGTCATCAGCAACGTTTACAAAAAGGTCATCAAGAAGGCGGCAGACAATCCCATCGAAGGCCGACTGGTGGGCAAAAAACAGCGGATGAAATCCAACCGCAAGCCCTTCACACCCGATGAACTCAAAGCCATTTTTGACCCGCAAAGGCTGGCAACGGTCAAGAACCCTGCCGATTTTTTTGTGCCCATCTTGGGCCTGCTCACAGGTTCACGCCCCGCTTCCATTTGCCAATTGAGGGTGGGCGACATTCGGCGAGACGATGGCGTGATGGTGATCCACTATCACGACTACATCGAAGGCAACAGCGCCAAGACACGGGCCACCAATCGCATTGCACCGCTTCACCCCTTGCTTGAAAAAGTGGGCTTCCTTCGTTACTTGGATGATGTGAAAAGCCTGCCCGACACCAACGCCACCACGCTGATTTTTCCGTGGCTCAACAAGTATGAACAGGGCTATGCCGATGTGCCATCTCAGAACTTCATGGCGATGCTCAAAAAGCTGGGCATTTATGTGCCCAATGTGAAGGTGTTCTATTCGCTACGGCACACGACCAACCAGCGATTGAAAGAGCGTGGCGTGCCCGAAGACTTCCGCAGCCAGTACATCGGCCACGAGAACGACAGCGTGAACAATCGAACCTATGGTGGTGAAACCCCGCCCAAGTTTCTGCTGGAAAGCGTCATCCCACACCTTCAATTCGATGAAATCCAGTGGGATGCGATTCATTACAAAAGCGATATTCAGAGCATGAAAAAAGCTATTGAAACAGCAAGACGTAGAGATGAAAGGAAGAAATGATTGATTTTTTTGTCAATATATTTTTCGGATTATTGTGCGGCTTACTGGGCCGTGATCACCCGCCTACATGCCACAAAAGCCAACCCCGCCCATGTGATGCAGATCGCAGGCCATGCCGACGAGGCCAAGGGCGTTCATTTCAAGACCTACACCCACGATGTGGGCCTGCAAGCACTGGCTGATACGCTGGGCGGGTTGCGGTATGCTTTGGATTTCCAGACGTTGAGGATTGAAGACCCAAGGTTTTCTAAAACCCTTCACCGCTGGAATATGCAAGAGCAACGTAAAGAAAACACTCCCACAAAAAATGGCAGAAGAAAAAATCTCTCAAGCTGAAAAGCAAATTAAAACGATTACTTGGTTATTGACAGTAGTTATTTTCGCGATTTTGTATCTTTTTCATGAAAAATTCGAAAAAGATAAATTTTTCAAAGAAGCGTTCGGGTTGGTTGCATACACTTACCCTATTCTTGCCACAATGATCGCAGCAAAAGAAATAACAAATCGGAACAAAAAAAACGGTGATCACGTAATTGACTTTATTGATTCAATTGTTTTGTACGTAGCGGCAACCATATTTTATGGGGCCTATATCTTGTTTGACACTAACAGCTACTACCCTCTTTTTCCAATTTTAGGCTGCATTATAGCCTATATAACCATCTTAAAATTTAACCAGGATGGGAAAAATTCATTCATGAGATTTTTACTAATTCCTACAATCCCTACTTTTTCATTTATTGTGTATGCTTGGATTAAAAATTTATGAAAATTTCTTAAAAAATATCTGTACCACATCAATCAATGCATAAAATATAAATACAGAAACAGCCAGCCACAACCAATCCGAAATACCATCATGAGTTTTTATATTTTTTAAAGGCTGAAAATTCTTAATAATTCTAAGGTTTTGGATTTTTTGAATGACTCGCATAATTAAAACACCCTTTCAATTGAAGTTTCAAAAAGTTTTGGCTCGTCATTTAGTGCAGCCATAACCCCATTCTTATCAGCTCGAATTTGATTGATGCCACCCTTGGTAAACAAATTCGGGTTGATGTACTCCATTTTATTGGTGGGGTGCTTGAGTAAATATCTTTTTTCTCTTAACTTTTTCATGGTTCGTGAAACGTCTGCTTGATTCACTTTGCAATCTTCACTGACGGCCAATTGTGTGACGTTGAATACGTTCTGATATTGAGCCAATTTTGCAATTGACAATAGAACCTTGAATTCGCTTTTGGTAAGGTCATTCAATGCTGTTTGGGCATTTTCCACAAACATCATTACAAATTCTTGATTGACCTTTGCCTTTGCGCGGGTCACAATGGCAATGCTTTTATCCTCGATCTTGTCTTGGAATTGGTTTTTAAGTGTTTCTTCCAAATCGCCCACTTTAACTTGCCGCCTTGATTTCATTTATTTTCCTCCTGTTTGATTATCAATAACAAACAATTTAAAAAATGTCAAGTGCATATGGGAATTTGTTCAATTCGGTATTCGCTGAATTGCTTTAAAACCCTCAAAATCTTGGTGCCAGTCCCAAGATTTCTTGGTGTCAGTCCCAAGATTATCTTGGTGTCTGTCCCAAGATTTCTTGGGACTGGACACAAGATCGAAACCTTGAGACCCGCATAAATAGAGGCTTTGAGCGATTTACTAGAGAAAGAATATAGAGTTAGATACTCAACTCGGCTACCGCCTCGGAATTAGGGGTTCGCACCCCTCGGCCTTCGGCCTCACCCGCGACAGGCTGCGCCTGTCCCTTTCCTTTTTTTGGGCAAGAGGGGAAGCCCTGCCCAAAGCCTCAAAAAGACGGCGGCCAATGCCGCCCGTCCGAAGGACGGAATTGTTAGAGGGTTTTGCGGGGTTTGCTTCCCGCTGCCGTTAGTTCAACCCCTGCCAACTTCCTCAACTTGGCCGAATCCTTGGCGGCGTTGTCTGCGTTGATCAGCTCGAACTTGCGATCAGGGTCAAGGTCTCGGAAAAACTCGGACGGGTTGACCTTCAGGGCCTGAACAATTTTCAGGATGTTGACCATGGCTAGATTGTGCTCGCCACGCTCGATGCCACCCATGTAGCTGCGATCTATCCCGCAGGCATCCCCAAAGCCTTCTTGAGAGTAGCCCAGCGCCTTGCGCCGCTGACGGATGGCCAAGCCCATGGCCACCAAATCAGGGTTCTTTTGTCGGTCTTTCTGGGCGCGTGGCATGTCGTCTATCCTCTTGTAAAGCTGGTGAAAACACCACGGGATTCGACTTCACGGAACTAAGTTTCACGGGATATAACTACCTTATGTGTATGATCCACCGCACAGGCAGCACGGTGCAGCCTGACCCTGAAAGGATGAGACGATGAAACGCGCACTTTGTGCCATGGGAGTGGCTACCTTTTTGACGGCCTGTGGTGGAGGCGGAGGAACGAACAACCAAACCGCACAACAGGGAACATCAATTGATGTTTACCCATCATTGGGAAAATTCGAATCTGGCACTGTAAATCTACTTTCGATTGATGGAAAAGTACTGAGCACAGGAAGTCTGCAAAATGGAACAGCAAAACTTTCGGCAAATATCGGGTGTCAACCAGCGATTATCGAAATCAGTAAAGGGCGCTACTACGATGAAGGACTCGATAAATTTATAGACATGGGTAATGATTTAAAATTGAGAGCCGCCACTCCCTGCTACTCAGAAAATTCTGAAATTGGAGTTACTGGATTCACAGAAATAGCATATCAAAAAGCAAGTGCCACACTATCTGCCGCTAGCATTACTGATGCCAACACATATGTTAAAGATAAATATGCTAACGAACTGGCATCTATTCTGATAAAACCAGACCTAATTGGTTCAACTCAGGACGCAAAAAATCTGAAAGATAGTCCCAATGGAAAATATGCTTTAAAACTAGCAGCCTTTTCAGTTGTTGCAGCAAAATATAGCCAAGACACAATTCGAATGATCCACGATGCAGCGACAAACGTAAAATCGACTGGATACATTGATGGTGGTATTACTGGCGGATACTCTGCAAGCAGCTTCAAAGCTGATTTCAACACCGCCATCGACAATTATTCATCAAGCTATGCACAAGCGCTACAATCGTCCAAAGAACAGGCAAAAATAAATTCGAACTCAACTGCAATTCCAGAAATAGTAAGAACCGAAGAATTCGCAGCCCTAATGAATCTTCTCTCAATTCCCCCAAAATCCCCTGGGTTCACTGGAATATCCAATGCTACCGACATTCAGAATTCCAACAATTATTTGCCAAATACAACAGTTATCAACTGCTACGGTGAAACAGATTCAAATACATCCGTTTTTTCAAGCACTTCGAAGTGCAGTTCCCCATATTTAACTTTTCTGCCATATGGATTTTTACCATCCACAACTCAGTTATTTAAAATTGGAAGGCCAGAAAATTCAAGATTAACCATTTCGGGCAGTTTGGTCGGTCCATTGACAACCTTTGAAGGATACCCTATTGCAAGAAACACATCATTGAACGTCACTTATACAGATGAAGTTAAAGGCAAGAGTATAACTATCACAGGCACAGCGATTGATATGAAATTTGTATCTGGAGGCGATGCATATACACGACCATCCTCGTGGGTTTCTGGTGGCCAACAATGCCGAACAATTGAATATAGAAACGCCTCAATCAATATAACCAACCAATATGGAACAAGAAGCCTCAGAAACTTCAATGTCTGTGCGGATGACTCTTTTGAAGCGCCGATGGAAGATTTGAGCGGAAGGCCACGTATATTCAAATACTTTGCCAAGGGCGAGAATCAGCAAAGTGTTATTTTTGATAACACAACAACACCTCTTATTTTTGAACAGGCAAACAATTTGGGAGCAAACACAGGAACAACCTTGAGCAGTTTGGCCTTGAATTTCAAAAGTGGGAAGATCACTTATCCCACGAACTTAAATGATTCAATCACATTGGAATCCGATGGTAATGGCGCAGCGAAAATAACCTTGAAGAAATCAGGCATTATCAGCACATCCATTATTCCAACCCACATTCTACTTGATCGACCTATCCCATAAATTTAAAAGGCCCTTGCGGGCCTTTTAAATTACTGGCTGACATTTGTCTGAGCCGTGCCGCTCACATTTGGCCGCTGGATCGCCTGCACTGGCTGCGCCCGTTTGGCCTCCAGCTGCGCCAGCTTCTTGGCCTTGATGGCCTCGAATCTGTCCCGCGCCACCCCCACCTTTTCAACACCCGAATCAATGGCGCTCAAAATATTGAGCGCTGATTCAGGGGTCACCTTATCACTCTCGATCATTTTCAAATAATACGCACCCAAAACTATTTTTAAATGCGCATCGGCTTTGCGTTCGCTTTGCTCCGCCGCCTTTTTAATCGCCGCTATTTGTTTCGCTAGCTTCTCTTTTCTTTTCGTCAATTCCTCTAATTTATCCCTCTTTTCGTTTTCGTTCATGGCTTGCCCCCTTTCATGATTATGGTTTGCCTCCTTTCTTCTTACGCGATCCATTTCCGTTAATCAAGCCATCCCCTGCCCCTTATTCAGTGGCATTCGTTTTTTTAGCGCGGCTGGTCGCTACTCGCGACTTGTCTTCATCTCTCCTAGAAGTCGTGATTCAGACGGGGGCTGCATATCTTTCAGATATGCGCAATACACGTTTCTCCTCGTTCCTCGGAGCAAACGTTCCTTGCGCCAGGGGCTACGCCCCTGGACCCCTGATAATCTGGCATCCGCCAGAGGCTTGCGCCTTCCTTTTTAATTTCATAATATAGAAGAAGGACGGTTTGGGGTAAACGATAATGGCGACTTTTTACGTTAAAGTGAAATCAGGACTGGCCTGCAAAAATGCAGGGCAATACTGCGCTGCCTATATTTCGGGTATTGGTGTGCATGGCAATAAACATGAAGTCGAGAAAGTCATTGATAAAAATCTGCCTGCTTGGGCAAAGGACGGTGAAGATTTTTTCAAAAAAGCCGATGAACTGGAACGGGCCAATGGCCGCGCCTATCGAGGATTAGTGATCGCGATCCCAAACGAGGCCAAAGACAAAATGGCGTGGGTGCAATCCTACGTGGACGAACTACTCCAAGATAAACACGCCTACCGCCTGGCTTACCACTTCGACCCCAAAAAGAATAATCCGCATGCTCACCTGATGTTCTGCGAAAGGGGCCGCAAGTTTGAGGACAAGGTGGACGACCCCAAGGCGTATTTCACGCGCAAGAATGGCAAGGATGCCAACCTCAAACGCTTCGATTGGTTGACCGATGCCAAGGCCTTGTATCTGGCCCATATTCGCAAAGTCGCCCCTGACTACACCCCAGCCATGACGGGTGAAACCAAAATTGGCCCCGAGCGCAAGAACGCCAGCGAGGAGTACAAAGCACAGCGGCAGCTTGCCATTGAAGCCAATGCCGCCATTCGCTCCATGGGTGCAGCCGATGCCATCGAATGTTGTGAATCTATGCTTGACAGTATTGATGCCGAAATCGCAGCGATTCAAAGCACCCCAGAAGGCCGCGCAAGGGTGATCCACAGCCCTGCCCCTACCTTTGTTGCAAACGCGCCTAAAAGGCCCGAGAAAGAGGCCTCTAAAAAGCCCAATCTGGTCAAGCAGAAGATCAGGACGACGTATTCCACTGATCCCGTCGAATTTGTCGAGCAAATCAGCGAGGATGTCGAGCGCGCCACGCAGATGGGCCTGAAGGCCTTGGAAATTGAGGGAGAGACTGCCAAACGGAAGGCGATGACGGCCATGAAACAGATCAGCGTCTACACCCTTGACCAGACGGCGCAGAGGCTTAAATCTCAGATCGCCCCGAACCCGTTTGAGATCCCGAGAAAGCCAAAACCACCTGAGTGGTGATATCAATTCGAGCGCACATAAAAAAGCCATCTCCGATAGAGATGGCTTTCAGCTTATTTGGAATTGGAACCGAAGTAATAACCTACGGCGGTGCTTGTCAATGTTAAAAGAGGGGTAAAAACGATTTGTAGAATTTCGTTAAGTCCTTTGATGTAGGATGGCATTTTTTCTGATAAGGGTAAGCACCAAAGGTAGATCATCGCAAAAGCTATGATCAAAAATAAAATAAAAATAAGCGCAAACGCTATGATTTGACGTGCGGACTCTTGCTTTTTCTGGTGGTTGTATGGGACTGGGATCGCTTTGAAATCATCTAAATTCGTGTTGGGGTTTTTTGAATTTAGATCTTCTAAATCATGTTCTTTGATATTGTTCACGTAATATACCTTTATACATAAATTTATCTAAAAATAAGTTTCACAATATTTTTTTCGCTATCTTCGGCTAGTATCGACCCTCCTTTCTTTTGGACATCATGAAAATATTTGAAGTTGGAAATTGCCTGTCGAACAATATCGGCTCCGCTTACGTGGCGTTCAGCCGCCAAGTCTTTGAGCATTTCATAGTCTTTTTCAGATAAATTGAAAGATGTTTTGATAAGTTTGTTCATGATTGGTGTCCAATTCAGCCTCGTGGATTAGAGGCTATATCTATCATATCAGTACAATGTATGTACGTCAACCATAAAGAAGGTGTATGCGGCAAGGTCTTCGGGGATGGTGGTGTTCTGGATGAGGTGCTACACTTGATGTTCACAGTTTTGTAACCTTCCGCACAGACGGAAAACGGTTTTCTGAGCGTGGGCAAGGGTTGGCGGAGTGCTGGCAAGCTCTCCCGTCCACTCCGCCAAAATAAAAAAGCCGCTGTAGCAATACAGCGGCTTTTTTCATGTCCGATCCCAATGTTCAATGCTCATCGGGTGGGCGGAATAAGGATCTTCTTCAGGCGGTTTGCTTGTTGACATTTCGACCCGCGATCAACGCGGTGAAGAAACCGTTGAACCATTGCATGTTCACGGGCTTCGCCATGAAAACGGTGCCTTCAGGAAGCCCACCGCGTGTAGCAATGTCATCTTGTGACAATGCGGAAATGACCAAACAGGTCATCCGGTTGAACTGAGTTGTCTGGCGCACAGTTCTTAAGAGTTCGAATCCGTCCACGCCAGGCATGTTCAGGTCGGCAATCAAGACGTCGGGGTTAATGCTGGCCATATCGATGAGGGCTTCCAAACCGGAAGACATGACCGTGCAGTCAACGGGTGTTTCGCAGCGGCTGCAGAAATCACGAATCATGTCGCGCGTCACAGCGTCATCTTCCACCAGCAACACTTTGAGTCGGCCTTCGCGGTGTTCGCTGGTCGACATCAACATATTGTGCTTTCGCTGGTACTCGCGAATTGACGGCATGGAGATCCGTCGATGCCCCCCTTGGGTTTTCCAGGCTTGGAGTTCATTTTTCTCGACGAGTGTCTGGATCGTACCCACGGACAGTCCAAGCAATTTGGCTGCATACGTGGTGCCACAGTAGTCTTCGAGGGATTCTTGAGTGGTATGTGTTTGCATGGCGCTATTTTATATTCAAATATTTCAACAATTTGTTAATTTAATACCAAATAATTGAAAAAAAGACAATTTGAAACAAATGAATGGCGATTGAATGCGCTCATCGGCCATGAACTGGTCCCATCCGTGACAAAGGTCAGGTCGGCCAGACGGGGTCTGACGCGTAACATGCAATTTGAAACCGAAAAAAACAGGAGACTCCCGATGCGTGCTCATGAAGCAGTCTGGCCGGCACGGCTGCCTTCCCATATTTCACCGCCAGTCACATCGCTGTGGATGAATTTAGCCATCAGTGCGATGCGCTACCCGAACAAGCCTGCCTTGGTCTACATGGGCAAGGTGTGGTCTTACGAAGATTTGCGAAACGCCGCCGAGACATTCGCGTCTTCCCTGCGCGGTTTGGGGGTGCAAGCGGGTGACCGCGTGATCTTGAACATGCAAAACTGCCCGCAATTGGTCATTGCCCATTTCGCCATCTTGCGACTGGATGCCGTGGTGGTGCCGGTCAACCCGATGAACAAAGCCGAGGAGCTCAAGCACTACATCATCGACCCCGACGCTCGGGTGGCGGTGACCACGGCCGATCTGGCCCCCGAATTGGCGCAGGCGAGCAATGCCTTGCCCTCAGAGCAACAGCTCCAGCACCTGGTGGTCACGCAGTTTTCTGATGTTTTCGATGCCCAGGCGCTGACGTCCGCTGATTTGCCAGACGCCTGGCGTTCCTGGTTGCTGCCTCTGCGTGATTTGCCCAAGCTCGATGCAGGGCAGTCCCATGCTTGGCAGGCTTTGATGGCCCAAGGCCGTGCTGCAGACTTGCCCCCGGTGCAAGCGGGGTCTGAGGATCTGGCCATCTTGCCCTACACCAGCGGCACCACGGGCCTGCCCAAAGGCTGCATGCACACCCACGGCACGATCATGCACAACGCCATGGCGGCAGGCTTGTGGGTCAACGGCACGCCCGAAAATGTGACCTTGTGTGTGGTGCCCATGTTCCACATCACGGGCATGGTCAGCGTGATGCATGCGAGCATTTTCATTGGGGCCAGTCTGGTCATCATGCCGCGCTGGGACCGCGATGTGGCCGGCCAGTTGATCTCCAAATGGCGCGTCACGCATTGGACGAACATTCCGACCATGGTGATCGATTTGCTGGGCAGCCCGAATTTGAGCGCCTACGATTTGAGCAGTCTGGTCAACATTGGCGGCGGCGGCGCGGCCATGCCCGAGGCCGTGGCTCAGCGCCTGCTGGACCAGTTTGGTTTGCGCTACATCGAAGGCTATGGCCTGACCGAAACGGCAGCCCCCTCGCACACCAACCCGCCCGATGCGCCCAAGAAACAATGTCTGGGCATCCCGATCCTCAGTGTGGCGTCGCGCATCGTCGATCCCGAAACGCTGGTCGAGTTGCCGCAGGGCGAGTCGGGTGAAATCGTGATCAGTGGCCCCCAAGTTTTCAAAGGTTATTGGAAACGCCCAGATGCAACGGCCAGCGCATTTTTTGAGCGCGACGGTTTGCGGTTTTTCCGCTCGGGCGACATGGGGCGCATCGATGAGGAGGGTTACTTCTTCATGACCGATCGCCTCAAGCGCATGATCAATGCCAGCGGCTTCAAAGTGTGGCCTGCCGAGGTCGAGGCCTTGATGTTCCGTCACCCCGCCATCCAGGAAGCCTGCATCATTTCGACGCGCGATGCGTACCGGGGTGAGTCGGTCAAAGCCGTGGTGGTGCTGCGGCAAGACCGCAAAGGTCAAGTGTCAGAGCAAGACATCATTGACTGGTGCCGCGACAACATGGCGGTCTACAAAATGCCCCGTGTGGTGAGTTTTGTGGACGCATTGCCCAAGAGCGGCAGCGGCAAGGTGATGTGGCGCGCTTTGCAAGAGGCCGAAATGGCGGCCACATCTGAGGCACCCCACTGATGCCCATCAAGCTTTCGATCCTGGACCAATCGGCTGCGGCGTTGGGGCGTGGGCAAGATGCCACCATTCGGCAAACCCTGGCGCTGGCTGAAAAGGCAGAGGCCTGGGGCTATCACCGCTTTTGGGTGAGCGAGCACCACAGCCACCCCAGCATCATTGGTACCGCCCCGGAGGTGCTGATGGCCGCGATTGCGGCGCGCACCCAGCGGATTCGCTTGGGTAGCGCTGGCGTGATGCTGCCGCACTACGCGGCGCTCAAAGTGGCCGAGCAGTTTCGTGTGCTGGATGCCTTGGCGCCTGGACGCATCGATTTGGGTGTGGGCCGAGCCCCCGGCAGCGATGGGCGCACCGCGCAGCTGCTCAACCCTGACCGGCATGCATCCGAGCGATTTCCGCAGCAAGTGATGGAATTGCAAGCCTGGATTCAAGGCCAGAACTTGCCCCCAGGGCACCCGGGGCACAACGTGTATGCCTATCCGCAGTCAGAGACATCGCCCGACATCTGGATGCTCGGCAGCTCGGATTACGGCGCCCAATTGGCCGCGCACCTGGGCTTGCCGTATGCCTTTGCTTATTTCATCACCGATGGGCAGGGCGCAGACGAAGCTTTGCAGCTGTACCGCGAAACCTTTCGGCCCAGTGCCGCGCTTTCAAAGCCTGCTGCCACCGTGTGCGTATGGGCCTTGGCCGCCGACACGGACGAAGAGGCCTTGCGATTGTTCGAGAGCCGTGCACGCTGGAAGATGGACCGCAACCTGGGCCGCATCGGCCCCTTGCTGGCACCCGAAGAAGCGGCGCGTGATTACAGCCCTGCCGAGCAATTGGCGCTGGAGCGCCTGCGTGAAGGGGCTTTGATTGGTTCGCCAGCCACTTTGGGCCGCAAACTGCGCCAGTTGGCAGCGCGTCTGGACGTTGATGAGCTGGTGTTGATCACCTGGACGCATGACCCTGCAGCACAAATGCGTTCTTATGAATTGCTCGCCCAAGAATTTGCTTTGGCGGCAAACTGACAAACTTTGTTGAATTAACCCGAGGAATTTGTGATGTTCACCACCGCGATCGCTGGCAGCTTGCCCAAACCCGCCTGGCTGGCCGAGACCGAAAAACTTTGGCCCCAGTGGACCACCCAGGGCCCTGAGTTGCAGCAAGCCAAGGCCGATGCCACGTTGTTGTGGATCAAGGCGCAGGAAGACGCAGGCTTGGATGTGATTGGCGACGGCGAGCAAGCCCGCCAGCACTTTGTGCACGGCTTTGTCGAGCAGGTCGAGGGCATCGACTTTGTGAACAAGGTCACCATGGGCATCCGCAACAACCGCTACGACGCGCAGGTGCCCCAGGTCATTGCGCCGTTGCGCCTGAAGGGCCGTGTGCATGCCTTCGAAGCCCAACTGGCCCGTGCCCACACCAAGAAAAAACTCAAATTCACCTTGCCTGGCCCGATGACGATTGTGGACACCGTGGCCGACCGCTTTTATGGCGACAAGGTCAAGATGGCCATGGCCTTTGCCGAGCTGCTGAACCAAGAAGCGCTGGCGCTGCAAGCCGACGGCGTGGACATCATCCAGTTCGACGAGCCCGCTTTCAACGTCTACATGGACGAAGCGGCCGACTGGGGTGTGAAGGCGTTGGAGGTGGCTGCACGGGGCCTGACCTGTACCACGGCCGTGCACATTTGCTACGGCTACGGCATCGAAGCCAACAACAAATGGAAAGAGACGCTGGGCCACGAATGGCGCCAGTACGAAAAGGTGTTCCCGGCCCTGGCTAAAAGCAGCATCCAGCAGGTCAGTTTGGAGTGCATGCACTCGCATGTGCCGATGGAGATGATGAAGTTACTGGAAGGCAAAGACGTGATGGTGGGCGTGATCGATGTGGCCAACCCCGTGATCGAGACGGCCGAAGAAATCGCCGACACGATTGGCCGCGCCTTGCAGTTCGTGCCCAAGAACCGCCTGATCGCCTGCACCAACTGCGGCTTGGCCCCCATGAGCCGAGCGGTGGCCGAGGCCAAACTCAAGGCTCTGGCCGAAGGCGCCCAGCTGGCCAGCCAGCGCTATGCCTGAAACGGAGCCTCAAGCCCTGCCTGACTTTACGCCGCGAGGGCGATGTCGTCGGGCATGCTGAGCACACCGGTGACGGGGTCGTAACCGGTTTTTCTCAGGTGCAGCGCCAAGGCAGCATCCATCGATTGCGCGTGGTTTGCAAACCATTGGCCCAGTTCGGCGGCCATCTTGCGGATGGTGGCCAGATCGCCGGACTCGCCTGCAGTCAGCCCTTCATGCATCACTTGCAGCACCACCTTGTGTTGCGTGCTGTGGAGGTGGGCCGATGAAAAGGCCGTGGCGTTCATCCACCGGTCTTCCTGCTCAAAAACGCGTGCCGTGTGTGTGAACAGGCGGCGCCAGTGTTCCACCAGCCGGGCATCGTTGGCTTCATGCGCCCAATCCAGCAGTTCGACGAATGTCCGACGGCCATCGTCCATGGCGGGCATGTCCAGCGAGAGGGCGTCGCTCCATCGCAATCGGGTCATGGTGTGCTCCAGCAGACCGGATGTGGCCTGTGCTGATCAGCTTAAAGCAGGGGTGAGCAGCGGTTTTTGATCCACATCAGTGCCAGCCCTGATCGGTCGCTCACGTCGCCTTGATGGTGCATGGGGCAGCGCTGGGGCGTTATGCTTGCAGTCTTTGCCCGTTTCCTCCAGCGTATGCCTCAAAACACCCTGCCTCCGCCACTGACCGCCCCTGAGCAGCTCAATGCCGCCTTGCACGCGCAAGGCTTTGCCGTGCTGAGCGCCGCCAGTGTGGGGGCCTTGGCAGGGATCCGCGCGGAGGACCTGCGGGCCTTGGAGTCCAGCTGGGACGATCTGCCGCCCGATCAGCACCTCAAGGATGGTGGGCGTTACCGCCGCCGCCGTCACGCCAGTTTTGAAGTCACTTCGCAGAATTTGTCCGCTGTGCCGCACCGCGCCCATTGGCAGCCGCTGTCTTACAACGCTTTGCACGGCGGCATGCAGCGCTGGTTTGACCCGATGGCGTCCGATGTGGTGGCACAAACGGCGTGGTCTTCATTGCTGCGCTGGCTGGCCCGTGTGGCCTCGGACGCGCAAGGTGCGCAGACTTGGTTCACCGAAGCGCACCAGTTTCGCATCGACACCACCGATGGCATTGGCAGGCCCACGCCCGAGGGCGCACACCGAGATGGTGTGAACTGGGTGGCGGTGTTTTTGGTGGGACGCCACGGCATTAAAGGCGGCGAGACCCGTGTGTTTGATGTGGACAGCCCGAGGGGACAGCGCTTCACGCTCAGCGAGCCCTGGTCGCTGTTGTTGATGGACGATACCCGGGTGATCCATGAAACCACGCCCATCCAGCCTGAGCAGGCTGGTGGCTGGCGCGACACCCTGGTGATCACCTTGCGCTCGGGTGGCTTTTTGGACGATCCGGTGGTGAAGTCGTAAGTCAGGGCAACGGCGCGCAGCAGGTTGGTGGCTTTAGCTCCGTCGTGAACCTGCGACAAGGTCAATGCCGGTCGGAGCGCAAGCGCCGACCTACAAGACTGTTTGCAGGTCGGAGGCTTTAGGCCCCGACAGCACTCACATGCGCTCGAAAATCGCAGCGATGCCCTGACCGCCACCAATGCACATGGTCACCAGGGCGTAGCGGCCGTTCACGCGTTGCAGTTCGTGGATGGCTTTGACGGTGATGAGTGCGCCTGTGGCACCAATCGGGTGGCCCAAGGAGATGCCCGAGCCGTTGGGGTTGACTTTGGCAGGGTCCAGGCCCAGCTCACGGGTCACGGCGCAAGCTTGTGCGGCAAAAGCTTCGTTGGCTTCGATCACGTCCAGGTCGTTGACCGTCAAGCCGGTTTTCTTGAGAACGGCTTGCGTGGCCGAGATGGGGCCCACGCCCATGATCTTCGGGTCCAGACCGGTGTGGGCATAACCCACCAGGCGGGCCAGGGGCTTGGCGCCACGCGCTTTGGCAGCGCCGGCTTCCATCAGCACCACCGCTGCAGCCGCGTCGTTGATGCCCGAGGCGTTGCCGGCCGTCACGGTGCCGTTTTCTTTCACGAACACCGGCTTGAGTTTGGCCATGTCTTCGAGCTTGCAGCCAGCGCGGAAGTGCTCGTCGGTGGCGTAGGCGATCTCCCCCTTTTTGCTCTTGAGCATCACGGGCACGATCTGGTCTTTGAAGTAACCGGCGGCCGTGGCACGCTCGGCGCGGTTGTGGCTTTCCACGGCCAGTGCGTCTTGCATTTCGCGGGTGATGCCGTATTTGGCGGCCACGTTCTCTGCCGTCACACCCATGTGGATGGTGTGGAAGGGGTCGTGCAAGGCGCCGAGCACCATGTCCACCATCTTGGCGTCACCCATTCGGGCACCCCAGCGGGCGCTCAAGCTGGCGTAGGGGCCACGGCTCATGTTTTCAGCGCCACCACCGATGGCGATGTCGGTATCGCCCAGCAAGATCGATTGGCTGGCGCTCACGATGGCCTGCAGGCCCGAGCCGCACAGGCGGTTGACGTTGAACGCGGGGGTGCCTTCGGCGCAGCCGCCGTTGATGGCCGCCACGCGAGACAGGTACATGTCCTTGGGTTCGGTGTTGACCACATGGCCAAACACCACATGGCCCACGTCTTTGCCCTCCGTGCCCGCGCGGGCCAAGGCCTCGCGCACGACCAATGCGGCCAGCTCGGTGGGTGGGGTGTCCTTCAGGCTGCCGCCATAAGTACCAATGGCGGTGCGCACACCGCTGACAACAACAACTTCACGGCTCATGGGGGAGGTCTCCAAGATAAAAGAAATAAAAAAGGGTCTAGGCCATCAACACCTCAGTGTCAGGGCCAATCGCTACATTCAGCTGACAGGCGTCTTCCGGTGCGGGCTCCGGTGGGGGCTCAGTCTCGCACG
Source organism: Limnohabitans lacus (assembly GCF_030053395.1). Taxonomy (GTDB): domain Bacteria; phylum Pseudomonadota; class Gammaproteobacteria; order Burkholderiales; family Burkholderiaceae_C; genus Limnohabitans_A; species Limnohabitans_A lacus. The sequence goes on from NZ_JASGBH010000001.1 coordinate 105,686, forward strand.
TCCCCAACAGGGTCTTGACCAAAGTCTGGGCGATTCAAAAACGCGAGCACCTGGCGTGCGGCCTCCTCAGGCGAAGTCAGCAGGCCCTTTTCCATCAACTGCGCAAAGCGCGGTTGGTCGGGAAAGGCGCTGCTCTTGGCCGAGCGAAGTTGGACTTGCATGTCCGTGTCGATCACGCCGGGCGCCAAAGAGCAAACTTTGGCGCCGTGGGGTTTGAGGGCTTCGTCCAAGGCCAAGCAGCGCGTGAAATGGTCCATGCCGGCTTTGGCCGCGCAATAGGCCGCCTGCGAGGCCATGGCTTTGCGGCCAAGGCCTGACGAGATGTTGAGCACTTTGCGGGGCAGGCCCCATGACTCGGTGGCGCCCAAGAACCGGGCGCATAGTTGCATGGGTGCTTCCAGACCCACGCGCAGGGCTTGGGCCAGATCTTGTGGATGCGCTTGGCTGAGTGGTGCGATTGGGGGAATGGCGCCGGCATTGTTGATCAAGGTGGCGCTGCGCCATTGGGCAGGGTTTTGTTGAAGCAGCCAATGTCCCAGTCGTTCGCTGGCGGATGAACCATCATTCAGGTCTTGCGTCCATTGGCTCAAAGTCACGTCGTCTGTCTTGGCTTGCGCGGCCAGGGCTTCGTTGGCGTGGCGAGAGATGCAGATCAATTCGTGATCGGGGTGCAGCAATTGGTGAGCGATGGCCAAACCCATGCCGCGAGATCCGCCAGTCAGGATGAACAGGTGCTTTTGCATGGAGGTCAATGCTAGTCCTTGAAGGCCCGATTCGCAAAGTCTGAGGCGAATTTGAAGTAGCGCAGATGACAGCTGGCGCCCCAAAGGATGTTCAGGGCCTTTTTCTGAATGCTTTTGAACGAACGAGTCTTGAGCCTATTCAATGTTCAGTTGTCTTGTGATGCCCTGATTCGGTTGACCTGCAAAGGCGTGACTTCTGCGCCCGTGTTGCCCCATTGGGTGCGCAGGTGGGTGAGCACTGCGGCGATGTCGCGGTCGTCCAGTTCCAGCACAAAAGGTGGCATGCCAAAGGGCTGGGGATGCCCCGCCGTGGCCGGGCTGTAGCCGCCGTAGAGCAGCATTTGCACCAGGTTGGTCGGGTCCTTCAGTTGCACCGCACGGTTGCCCGCCAGCGCCGGATAGGCGGTCTGGCCGGTGGCCGTGCGCACACCCTGGCCGTTGTCGCCATGGCATTGTGCGCAATGGCGATCGTAGGTTTTGAGTCCCATCTCGGCCACCCGTGGGCTCACGGCTGTGCGTCGGGTTGGCGCTTCGGTGGCTTGACCGGCTTGGGCCCGTGACTTCAGGTACACCGCCACGGCTTGCAAATCGGCAGGGCTCATGTATTGCAGGCCGTGCTGCACGACTTCGGCCATGGGGCCGCTGGTTTGCGCTTGGGCTGAGCTGCCGGTGACTAGCAATCGGACGATCTCGGGCAATGACGTGCTGGCCAAGCCGGTTTCGCTGTCGCGGGTCAGGTCGGGTGCATACCAGTTGACGATGGGCATCAGGCCGCCGGAGAGGTCATCGACTGGGCCACTTGCACCCAAAGCATTGCGTGGGCTGTGGCAGGCCGCGCAGTGTCCCAGGCCCTGCACCAGGTAGGCGCCTCGGTTCCACTCGGGGCTTTGCCTTGTATCGGCCACAAAGGGCGTGGGCTTGAAAAACAAGCTGCGCCACACCGCCAAGGCGGGCTGCGTGCCCACGGGCCAGGTCAGCGAGTGGGCTGGGGTGGCTTGGGGCACGGGCGGCAAGCTTTGCAACCAGGCCAGCAGCGCGTCGCTGTCTTCACGGCTGATCACGCTGGTGTGGTTGTAGGGGAAGGCGGGCACCAGCAGACGACCGCTCCTGGAGCGTCCATGGTGCAAGGCTTGCCAGAAATCGTCGGTGTTCCATTGGCCCAGACCGGTGCTGGGGTCGGGCGTGAGGTTGCTGCTGTAGACGCCGCCAAAAGGGGTGTCGATGCGCCGCCCGCCCGCCAGCGGCGGGGCGCCTTTGGCACTGTGGCAAGCGATGCAGTTGCCCACCCGTGCCAGGTATTGGCCGCGTTCGATTTGAGCTGCTTTGCCCAGTGAGGAATTTGGTGCAGATGTGGCGGCCGTTGTCGGTGCCTTGGTGCGCCCCAACCAGTGGCTGCCCCAGTTGTCCACGATCACATAAACCGCCAAGGCCAGCAGGGCGGCTGCCAGGCCCCGGCCGATGTGTGAGGAGGCTGTTGTCATGGCTTGCCCCCGTGCAGTTCAGGTGCGCTGCCGCAGCGCAAAGCTTCGGGCAAGGGCTTGCCTTGGGGTGCTTGTGCCGCAGGGTGGGTGTTGGCGGGCAAGGGCTGGCGGGCCAGCCAGCTGGACACGGCGATCAGGTCTTCGGCCGGGATGCGTTTGAGCACTTCGGCCATGCAGTCTGGTGCCAGCGCTTTGCGCTGACCGGTTTGCCAAGCACCCAGCTGGGCGTTCAGGTAGTCCAGCGGCAGGCCCAACAAGCCGGGCACGTTGGCTTGAACCCCTGTCAGCCGCGCACCGTGGCACTGCGTGCAGGCGGGCAGGCCGCGGCTGGGATCGCCTTGGGTCACCAGTTGCCGGCCTTTGGCCAGGCGCTCGGGCGTGATCGCATTGCTCGCGCTGGGGGCGGGGTAGGGCAGATCCAGCGACGAAAAGTAGCGAGCCATCTCACCCAGGTAGTCGTCCGTGAGCGGGTCGATCAGCCGAGCCATCAGTTCGTAGTGGCGGCGGCCCTGCGCGAAGTTGCGCAGCTGGTTGTGCAAGTAGCCAGCGGGCTTGCCGGCCAGGCGGGGGTAATAGCCATCGGGCCCGGCGCGGCCTTGATCGCCGTGGCAAGCCATGCAAGCGCGGGTGCGCTCCGCCATGTTGTCGGCAAAGCGGCTGGGGGTTTGGGCACAGGCCAGCGTGAAGGTCAATCCCAGCCAACAAGTCAAGAGGACGCCACGCCAGGTGGCTTTTCGACATGAAAAAAACAAGCTCATGCGCTGAAGATAACCGAAGCGGCGACAATATCGGGTTTTCCGCTGCGTTGTGCAGGCCACACCGAGCGATCCGTGATCTCTTTCGAATTTCCAGAACATGTCCGATATCCAAGTCCGATTTGCCACCCAACAAGACGCCACCGCTGTGGCCGCATTGCATCTGAACGCCTGCCGAATGGCCTATGCCGGTCAGGTGCCCGATGAGCATTGGGCCGTCACGCCCATGGCCAAGCGCGTGACTTATTGGAAAGAGGCCATCGAATACGGCGAACCCCAGGTCATGGTGGCGGTGGACGGCAAGGACATCGTCGGCTTTGTGGGCTTTGACCGCTCGCGTGATCCGAAATCCAAAAACACCACCGGCGAAATTTGGGCCATCTACGCCGCGCCCGAGCGCATCGGCCAAGGCGTGGGCCTGGCCCTGTGGGATGCGGCCCGTGAAGGCCTGCAGGACGAAGACTGCACCGATGTGACCGTGTGGTTGCCCCTGCTGCACGAGCAAACCCTGCGCTTTCACGAACTGGCTGGCTTCAAGCGCGAGATGAACACCGCCCGCACCGTGCCCTTGGGTGGCGTGAAGGTGGAAGAAGTTCGCCTCAAGCGCAAACTGGGCTGAAACCCGATACTCATTGCAACAGCGACCATGAGCCACGCCGGGCCGCCCCAAGTGGCGAAAGCCCCCTTGGGGGGCAGAGAGCCACACGAAGAGGGCGAGCGTGGGGGTGTTGGTAGCCACGCCGGGCCGCCCCAAGTGGCGAAAGCCCCCTTGGGGGGCAGAGAGCCACACGAAGAGGGCGAGCGTGGGGGCAAGATCATGTTGGCGCCCATGGAGGGCTTGCTGGACCACACGCTGCGCGATGTGCTGACGCGGGTGGGCGGGGTTGATCTGTGCGTGACCGAATTCATTCGGGTGACCAACACCGTCTTGCCGCGCAGGGCTTTCATCCGCGTGGCCCCCGAGTTGCTCAACAACAGCCGCACCGCGGCCGGCGTGCCGGTGCGTGTGCAGTTGCTGGGCTCTGATCCGTTCTGCTTGGCCGACAACGCCGCGGCATTGGCCGAGTTGGCGCCGCACGGCATTGACCTGAACTTTGGCTGCCCCGCCAAGACCGTGAACCAGCACCGGGGCGGTGCGGTTTTGCTCGATGAGCCCGAACTGGTCGGCCAAATCGTGGCGGCCGTGCGCCGAGCGGTGCCTGCGCACATCCCGGTTTCGGCCAAGATGCGGCTGGGCTACAACGATGACCGGCGTGCCGAAGACTGCGCCCAGGCCATTGAGGGCGCTGGCGCCAGTGATTTGGTGGTGCACGCCCGCACCAAGGCGCACGGCTACAGACCGCCCGCGTATTGGGACCGGATTGCCGATTTACGCCAGCACGTGCGTTTGCCCATGGTGGCCAATGGCGAAATCTGGACCGTGGCCGACGCCTTGCGCTGCCGCGAAGTCACGGGTTGCGATCGCTTGATGATCGGGCGCGGCATGGTGTCAGACCCCGGACTGGCGCTGGCCATTGCCCGCCACGATGCAGGGCTAAGCGACGCCGTAGACAGCCGCGCTGTGCCTTGGGCTGTGATTGCCGGTTTGATGCAGTTGTTCTGGGTGGGCGTTAGCCGGCGGGTGGCCCCGCGTCACCGGTCAGGTCGACTCAAGCAATGGCTCAATTACCTGCGCAAGGTCTACCCCGAGGCGCAGCAGGCGTTTGACGAGTTGCGACTGATCCACGATCCGGCGCTGATGGCGCAGTGGCTGGCCCGGCAGGACGTGGTGGCTGTTTGAGCGAGGCGCTGCAAGGCGGCGCCCAAGCTCAATTTGAGGTGTTCAGGGCCAAATGCTGAGCCACTTCCGAGCGCAGCTGTTCGAGTTGCGGGGCCAGCACGGCATAGGCAGCACGCACTTGCGCGGCTTCACCGTGTTTGCTCAATTGCTCGACAGCGACCACGCGCTCGACCAAGCTGTCCACGCAAAACACGGGCGTGAAGCCCTTGAGTTGGTGCAGGACGCGGCTGGCGCCCAGCACATCATCCTTGTTCAGCAGGTCCACGATCAAGGGCAGATCGGTGCTGAGTGTCTGCTGCAAGGTCTTGAGCAGGGTCAGCACTCCGTTGGCGTCCCCAATGAACTCCATGGCCCGTTCAACGGACAAGTAGATGGGGGCAGCAGACGGACTCATACAGGGGCAATGCAGTTTGAAAGCAGGAAACCACGTTACAAAATGAAACGTTTGAATTTCCGTATTCTAGTCAAGCAAAGCAGCCAAGCCCAATTCGGGCTCAAAACGTTTGTCTTTGAACATCAAACGACTCGGGCCTGGAAAGGCCGGCTCAGCGATCGGGTGCCGGGGGTCCCCTGGGTAGCAGATGGTTCGGATGCCGTCCTGGTCAAAGGGCTCGGGCTGCACCACCGGCGGTTTGCGGCTGGCGGCCTCGGCCAAAACACTGTGTGCGCTGGCGTGGCGAGACAGGTGGACCAGGCTCATGATCTGGGGCGGGGCCAGCTCGATTTCGCGATTCCAGTAGCGCAGCAGGGCCTCGCGTGGGCCGATCCACAGGGTTTCGGTGGTTTCGTGTTCGTCGTGTTTGGCCGTTTGGTCGGAGGGCACCTGGGTGATGAAAAACCGGGTGTCAAAGCGCTTGTTGGTCACCGAGGCCTGCTTGGGCGTGATCCAGCGTGTCCAAGGCACCAAGGCTTCGGTTTGCAGCGTCAAGGCATGGGTTTGCAGGGCATCGCGCCAACTTTGACCCTCGCTCAAGCTGGCTTGCAGCGCAGTCAAATCGGTTTGGCCGTTTTGGGCTTGCCCGAGCAACACGCGGCACTCTTCGAAAGCTTCACGTATGGCTGCCACAAACAAGCCTGCCGCTTTTGCGGAAGGCAGATCGGGCTCGGCCAGGCGTGCGTGCAATTGATCTGCGACCTGGCTCAAGCGCGACAAAACTTCGGGGTGTTGATCGCCTGCATCGAGCTTGCCGCCCGGAAAGACATAGGCCCCCCCCAGCACATTGGAAGCTTGATGACGCTTGAGCAGCAAGACTTGCAGACCTTCGGCAGCGTCGCGCAGCAAGACCACGGTGGCGGCATCCGCTGGTGGCGTGGTGATGGTTTCGGTGTTCAGTTCCATGGGGTGTCAAGCGGGTAACAGAGACGGGGCTCGGGCTGAATTACAGTGCTTAGCAAACAGGCGTTGGTTCATGGCTTCAGATTAGCAGATGAACACCCAGCCGCCTGTCACCCATTGAACCCCAGGCATCACAAGGAAGATTCCATGAGCATCGATTTCAAAGGCCGCGTGGCCATCGTCACAGGCGCAGGCGGCGGCTTGGGCAAACAACACGCGCTGGCGCTGGCCGCCCGTGGGGCCAAAGTGGTCGTCAACGACCTGGGTGGCGATGTGCATGGCGTGGGAGGCTCGGTGTCGGCAGCGCAGGCCGTGGTCGATGAAATCCGCGCTGCCGGTGGCGAAGCCATCGTCAACGGTGCCTCGGTCACCGACTTCGCCGCTGTGCAGGCCATGGTCCAGCAGACCATGGACACGTGGGGCCGGGTCGACATCCTGGTCAACAACGCGGGCATCCTGCGCGACAAGAGCTTTGCCAAGATGGACCTGGCCGATTTCCGTCTGGTGGTCGATGTGCACCTGATGGGCGCTGTGCACTGCTCCAAGGCGGTGTGGCCCATCATGCAAGCGCAAAACTATGGCCGCATCGTCATGACCACATCATCCAGTGGCCTGTATGGCAACTTTGGCCAAGCCAACTACGGCGCGGCCAAGATGGCACTGGCGGGCTTGATGCAGACTTTGTCGATCGAAGGCGAGAAGAACAACATCCGTGTCAACTGCCTGGCCCCCACCGCTGCCACCCGCATGACCGAAGGCTTGATGCCCGAAGCCGTGCTCAAAGCGCTGGAGCCGCAGGCCGTGGTGCCCGCCATGTTGGTCATGGCCAGCGAGGATGCACCCAATCGCACCATCATTTGTGCAGGCGCCGGCAGCTTTGAAGTGGCCCATATCACCTTGACGCAAGGCGTGCACCTGGGCTTGACCCCAGACACCCCTGAGCGCTTGGCGGCCGCCTTGGCCCAGGTCACCGACCGTCAGGGCGAGACCGTGCCCTTGTCAGGCGCAGCGCAAGGCACGCTGGAAGTGGGCAAAGCCATGGTTGCGCACGGCGGTTGACCAACTGAAAAATCAGCCGATGCGGTTGCCAACGAACTTGGCAATGCTGGCGATGTCCATCGGCTTGTAAAGCACCTCGATGTCCAGCTGTTTGAACAAAGTCAGGTGTTGCGGTGCCGTGTCGGCCGTCACGATGCAAGCGGGAATGGCTTGGTTGAATTCTTCCCGCAGTTGTTCGATGAAATAGATGCCATCTTTGTCCCCCAGCCTGTAATCAGACAGGATGAAGTCCAGCTTGGGAATGGTCATCAAGGCATGCTTGAATTCGGCTTCTTCGTGTGGGATGGGGTGGACCACATACCCCTGACTGACGAAAAACTCAAGGTAGGCGTACATCAGGGCGCTGTCGTTTTCGAGAATCCCCAAGTGCAAGGAATCTGGCGATTCCTTGGCGGAAGTTAAAGGTGCTTGCGTATCAGGATCAAGTTGCGGCGTGCTGTCGGCAGCCATGCCCGTGATGTCGAAATGGGTGTGCACAGTGAAAACCGTGCCTTTGTCTTTCTCGGTTTCCACCGACACCGAACCGCCGGTTCGGTGGAGAATGCGGCTGACAATCGACAGACCCAAGCCCAGACCGTCGTGTTGGGGGCGTGAGCGTTGTGATCGGAAAAATTCTTTGTAGATGAATGGCAAATCTTCTTCAGGAATGCCGCATCCCGTATCCGACACGGTCAAGACCAGCTTGCCCTGGTCGTTGCTGAAATTGACCTTCACGCTCCCCGAGGTGGTGTACTGAAGCGCATTAGACAGAAGGTTGATCAGCAACTGGCTCAGGAGGTTGGCGTCGCCGTGGATCATGAAATGCTCATGGTCGAAGCGCAGGTCCAGCTTCTTCTCGGCTGCCAGTTGCTGGAAGGACGGAATCAAGTCATCGAGCATCGCGTCCAACTCGAAAGTGGCATAAGCCGTGTCCATTTTGGAGTCGAGTTTGCTGATGTCCAGGAGGGTGTTGAACATCTTGTTGAGCACCGTGATGCTGCAGCGCATTTTCTGAAAGATCGATTTTTCGACTTCCTTGAGGTTGTTGAGGTTGAGCAACTCCACGAAGATGTTGATCGCTTGCATCGGCTGGCGCAGGTCATGGCTGGCTGTGGCGATGAATTCGGATTTGGCGATGTTGGCGGCCACAGAGACGTTTTTTTCTTGCACCAATTGGTCGAACAGCTTCTCATTTTTGAAGCGCAAAGCCATCGACTTTTCCCAGGACTTGGAAAAGAAAAAGCCCATCTTGAGGGCGAGGTAAAAGTTCACCAAGGAGCCGATGGCAATCGGCCAAATGATGAATTGGCTGTGAATGATGATGAACAACAGTTCTGTGATCTTCAAAGGCAGCGCGAAACTGAAAAACGTTTTCCAATGCACGCAGTAACCCACCATGCCCACAAACAGCACCGTCAATGAGATGACCTGATAGATCAGGTAGTTGACGGGGTCCATGCCAGGGACCAGCATGAGCCAGCCCAAGCCCCAGACCGAAGTCACAATGCCCACGGCCCAGTTCAATTTCGCAAAATTAGTGGCTGCGTTATCGTCGAGTCGGATAGACCGGATCAAGAAGATCCTGACCATAACGGCCACGACCATCATGCCTAGCCAGATGTGAAAGTTTGACCCCAGATCGACCGAGTCAAACAAAGGAATGCACAGCAGTGGGGCAATGATGGTGGCAGGGGTCGATGTTTTGGCGAACCCATGCATGTAGCTGATTTTTTCAAGCGCCACCTGCTGGACCTGGCGCGAATCCATGGGCTCAGTCGAGTCTGACTGGTCATTGAAGAAAGACATGCGGGAGATGATGCGTGTGGGATTCACCGCTCCAAGGCTCAGTGTCTACAAGCTCAAATGGATTCGGAAACCGGAGGGCTGCTGGGTGTCAGTAAATGGCTTTTTTGCGCCTTCAAGACCGCTTGCGTTCGGTTGAACACACGCAACTCCTTGAAGATCTGATTGATGTGAATCTTGATGGTCTGTTCCTTGATGTCTAAATAGTCCGCAATCACTTTATTGGGATGGCCCATGGCAATGAGCTGCAAAACTTCCAATTGACGTTGTGTCAATCTGAACTCTTGCGTTTCGACATCTTTGGGCAAGACTTTCACGCTTGGACTGGCATCGAGCAAAGATTTGATTTTGCCGATGATGCGGTCAGAGGTGTTGTTTTTGGACAGAAACAAAGTGGCACCTGCGGCCACGGAACGGGGCTCCCAAGCGTTTTCATCCAGGCCTGAGACGGCAATCACATGGGTAACGTTGTGCTTGGTCTTGAAGACTTTGATGGAGGCCACACCACTGAGGCCTGGCATCAAGATGTCCAGCAAAATGATCCAATGTTTGTGACCATGGTCCAGGATCTCGAGCCCCTCGGCAGCGCTGCTGGCACCCAGCACTTCAATGCCTTGGGGTTGGAACTCTTGCGTCAATCGTTCAACCAGCGCTTCTCTGTAAATCGGGTGATCGTCGATGATGAGCAGTGATTGGGAGGGCTGGGCGTCCATGTTGCGCAATATCTTACAACTGCACCCCAGCGCATCGCAATAAAACTTAGGTTCAAAGGGCAGGGCTTCATCAGCCCGACTGACCATCAATGGTCATCGATGATTTCGGCCAGTTTGCGACAAACACGGACAGCCATGGTGCGTGGCGTGGCCCTTGTGCGGACGCTGCCTTTGCCTGCAGGTCCTTCGTAGTCGTGTTGCCAGAGGGCCAGGCCATCGACCACCTTGGCGTAACTGAAAAGACGGTAACTTTCACCGTTGTGGCATGTTCCTGCAAAAACGAATTCGTTGTCGTCTTCACCCAAACTTGTGTGGTTTTCGGCCTGAACAGGTGAAGCAAAGGTGGATAAAAAAATCGAGAGAGAAGCTGTTGAAATGAAGGCAATGGCGATGATGATCGCACGGCTAAAGGGTTTGAATTCCATGACGCTCGTGTTGGATAAATGGTTCACACGATGGTATGGATTCAATGATTTTTGTGAATACGAAAATCGATCTATGCCCTAAGTTTTATGGATGCCATGGATCTTGCAACTGAATAAAGTTGGAGTTTTGAGTCTCCTAGTGGAATCACGTGGGCGGCATGTCCAACAATTTTTTCAGGTAGCGCCCCGCACCATCGGCGGCTCCCAAGTCAGGGTGATTCAAGCAAAAAGCGTCAATGCCGACGATGGCTTTCAGAGCGGCCTTGGGGTCGTCGTTGTAGGGGTCTTCTTTCCTTTTTTGCAGGCCCTTGAGGGTCAAGCTCAGCGGTGCCAAAAAGGCGTTTGTCCATGCACGCTTGTCGGTATCAGGCAGGCTTTGCCAAGACACGCAGGCATGGTCGCCAAACAAACTGGCACCCTGGGCAGTTTGGCCAAAAATGGTCAAGAGCAGCAAACCAGCCAGTAAGCCCTTTCGGTCTTTGGGGAAGGTCACAGTGGCATTCTTTCCACAGAGGTATGCCGATTTTTTTGTGTTCAGTTGAAGTTCACGGCTTGCTTTGCACTTCGCGCGCCACCGCATCGGCCAATTCGATCACCGCCATCGCGTAATAACTGCTCCAGTTGTAGCGGGTGATGGCGTAGAAGTTTTCGGTGCCGGCCACATAGCTGGGGGCATGGGGGCCGTTGCGCAGCTCGATCAGGGCCAGGGGCCCAGGGTGCGCCAAGGCGGCGCCTTCCAGGCCGGCACCCTTGGCGGTGAAGCTGGCCACGCTGAAGGTAGGCAAGATGTCTGGCGCCATCAGGCTGTCCATGTCGGTTTGCGCATTCAGGCTCACCGGGTAATGGGTGGCCATGCCGGTGCGCCACTGAAAGGCCTTGAAATAGTTGGCCACCGAACCGATGGCGTCAGCTGGGCTGCCAAACAAGTCGATGCGGCCATCGCCATCAAAGTCCACCGCGTATTTGGCCCAGCTCGACGGCATGAACTGCGGCAAGCCCATGGCGCCCGCATAGCTGCCCCGCACCGACAGCGGATCTGCACCGCTGCGCGAGGTCAGAAGCAAAAACTGCTCCAGCTCTGAGCGGAAGAATGCTTGTCGCTCCACGGCCCGCGGGTGTGCGTCTGGAAAGTGGAAGGCCAAGGTGCCCAAAGCATCGATCAGACGGAAGTTCCCCGTGTTTTGTCCGTACAAGGTCTCCACGCCGATGATGCCCACCACGATGGACGCGGGCACGCCAAATTCTTGTTCGGCGCGTTCCAGGGTGGCTTGGTGCTTGCGCCAAAAACGGGTGCCGGCCTGGATGCGGGTGGGCTCAATGAAGCGGGCGCGGTAGGCGGCCCAGTCTTTGGCCATGGGGGAAGGCGAGGGCAACACCAGTTTTTCCACCACGGGCAGGCGCTGGGCTTGGGCCATGGTTTTGTGCAGCCATGCAGGGTCCAATTGCAGGCGCGGCGCAGCCTCTTGGGCCCAAGCCATCACATGGATGTCGTCGTTCAGGGCGGAGCCTTTGTGCGGGCTGTGCTTGGCCCCTGAGCGCGATTTGACCGCTTTGGGCTTCGTGGTCTTGTCAAGTTGGCTGGCCTTGCCATGGCTGTGTTTTTTGGCCAGAGCCTCAGGTGTTGCCCCCAACAAGACTGAGAAGGCGACGCACAGGTACCCTACCCGGGTCAAGTGTTTCAGGCCAAGAGGGCGTGATGGCATTTCAAATTGCATGCGGTCAGTTTAATCGGCCCAGAGCATGATTTGGCTCAGATGGGTGCTGGTTGGTGCGTGATAAGCTGGGCCATCAACTCGAAAAACTCAAGAAGAGCAAGGCCTCGAGGGCCGTGCTTTGCAGAAAGACAGGCCGTATGGGCGCGACAGGTTACTTCACTCACCCCTTGTGCATGAAGCACGAAATGGGCGCTGGCCACCCCGAATGCCCCGAGCGCATCAGTGCCATTGAAGACCGCTTGCTGGTCACTGGGCTGGACATGGCTTTGCAGCGGCGCGAGGCGGGCCCGGCGGCCCTGGCAGACATTGAGCTGGCTCACGGGCGCATGCATGTTGCTGCCTTGCGCGGTTTGAGCGACAACTTGCGCGACGATGTGGCCGCAGGCGGCCCCAGCCACACGGCGCTGGATTCGGACACCTCGATCAATGAGCACACCTGGGATGCGGCCTTGGCGTCGGCGGGTGCGGCCATTGAGGCAACCGATGCGGTGATCGCGGGCGAGTTGGAAAACGCTTTTTGCGCTACCCGCCCTCCGGGGCATCACGCCTGCCGTGACAAGGCCATGGGTTTTTGCTTTTTCAACAACGTGGCCATTGCGGCCAAGCATGCGGTGGAGCGCCACGGCTTGAAACGGGTGGCGATCGTGGACTTCGATGTCCACCACGGCAACGGCACCGAAGACATCGTGGCCGGTGACGAGCGGATCTTGATGGTCAGCTTTTTTCAGCACCCCTTTTACCCAGAAGGCGGCTCGCAATCGAACGCCTCGAACCTGGTCAATTTGCCTGTGCCTGCCTACACCAAAGGCATGGACATCCGTGAATTGATCGACATGATGTGGATGCCCCGACTGGAAGCGCACAAACCCGAGCTGATTTTCATCAGTGCTGGTTTTGATGCGCACCGCGAAGACGACATGGGCCAGATGGGCTTGGTCGAGCAGGACTACGCCTGGATCACGCGGCGCATCAAAGATGTGGCCATGCGCCATGCCCAAGGCCGCATCGTCAGTTGCTTGGAGGGTGGCTACAACCCCAGCGCGCTGTCGCGCAGCGTCGAAGCCCACTTGCGGGTGCTGGCCGACGTTTGAAGCGCCGGTTTTGGGCACAATCGGGTGCATGACCTCTACCGCTCATCCATCTGACATCTTGCTGCATGAACGCGATGCCCGCGGCGTGCACCGGCTGACCCTCAACAGCCCCAGCACCTTCAACACCTTGGGTGAGGCTATGCTGGCGGCTTTGCAGAACGCTTTTGTGCAGGTTGAACAAGATGCCGACGCGCGCCTGGTGGTGCTGGGCGCTGCGGGCAAGGCCTTTTGCGCTGGGCACAACCTCAAGGAAATGCGCGCACAGCCCGAGTTGAACTATTACCAAAAGCTGTTTGCGCAGTGCACGCGCATGATGTTGTCGATCCAAAGCTTGCCCGTCCCCGTGATCGCGCGAGTGCAGGGCGTGGCCACCGCTGCGGGGTGCCAGCTGGTCGCCCAGTGCGATTTGGCCGTGGCGGCCCAAGGCGTGCAGTTTGGCGTCAATGGCATCGATGTGGGCTTGTTTTGCGCCACACCCAGCGTGCCCTTGGTGCGCAACATGCCTGCCAAGCAGGCCATGGAAATGCTGCTCACAGGCGGCTTCATTTCGGCGGATGAGGCTTGTCAGCGCGGCTTGATCAACCGCGTCGCGCCCGTGTCTGAATTGGATGCGCAGGTCAACACCCTGGTGGATGCGATTTTGGCCAAACCTCGCGAAGCGGTGCGCCTGGGCAAAGCCCTGTTTTACAAGCAGCGCGAGATGGGCATCGAGGCTGCCTACCAGTTGGCCGGCCAAACCATGGCTTGCAATATGGTCCACGAGGTGGCGCAAGAGGGCGTTCAGGCCTTCATCGAGAAACGAAACCCTGCGTGGAAACCATGAAATCCGTTCACATCGCTGACCCCATGGCCTGGCTAGACGCCTTGCTCCAGCCCGAGTCGTTGATGGCGATTGCAGCCTTTGTCTTGTGCATCCTTTTGTCCTGGCTCTTGGTGTGGGGGCTGCGCCGACTTTTGCCAGGCCATGAGCTCAAGGTGCTGCTCGGCCGCAAGCTGGTCGACGGCGTGTTGTTTCCGGTCTTGTTGCTGGTCTTGACCTTTGTCGCCCGCACCGCCTTGACGCACGACCATGCGCTGGTGATGTTTGAAATTTTGCTGCCGGTTTGCACCTCCTTGGCCGCGATTCGGCTGGGGGTCAAGGTCTTGCAAGCGGCCTTTGCCGGTGCGCCCTTTGTGCGGGCGCTGGAGCGGACCATTTCCTGGTTGGCGTGGGGCGGGGTGGTGCTGTGGGTCACGGGCATCTTGCCGCTGGTGCTGAGCGAGCTTGACCAAATCCATTGGAAAGTGGGTGCGACGGTGCTGTCGGTGCGCACTTTGCTGGAGGGGGCCCTGACGGCTTGTGCGGTGCTCATTGTGGTGCTGTGGATTTCGTCTGCCATCGAGGCGCGTTTGTTGAAGTCGGCCACTGGCAGTGATTTGTCGCTGCGCAAAGTGATCAGCAACACGGTGCGCGCTCTGTTGATGTTTGTGGGCTTGTTGTTGGCCCTGTCTTCGGTGGGCATTGACTTGACCGCCTTGTCTGTTTTGGGCGGGGCTGTGGGGGTTGGCATCGGTTTTGGCCTGCAAAAACTGGCGGCCAACTATGTCAGTGGCTTTGTGATCTTGGCCGAGCGCAGCGTGCGCATCGGTGACACGGTCCGGGTTGACGGTTTTGAAGGCCGTATCACCGACATCAAGGCCCGTTACACCGTGATCCGCGCTGCCAATGGCCGTGAGTCCATCGTGCCCAATGAATTGATGATCACCCAGCGGATCGAAAACTGGACCCTGTCGGATGCCCAAGTGGCTCAGAGCACCACCGTGGTGGTGGCTTATGACAGCAGCGTTGAGCAAGTGATCGAATTGCTGAGCCAAGCCTGTGTCTCTCATGAGCGGGTCTTGGCTGAGCCTGCGCCGCTGGTGGCCTTGTCGGCCTTTGGGGCGGATGGCCTGGAGTTCACAGTGACTTATTGGCTGGACGATGTCGCCAATGGGCAGATGAATCTGAAATCGGACATCAATCGGGCGATTTTCAAAGCTTTGCAGGCGCACCAGATCCAGATTCCTTTCCCTCAAAGGATGGTTCATCTGAGCGGGCCGGGCGCTTGAGCGTATAAAATTCGAACGGTCGTTCTTTTTTACTGCCAGACGGTTGGCCTGATGCCGGTTCTGGTGCACAATTGACGTTTACGTAACGTCAACTGTTGGCGATGGGCTTGGCCCTGATATTTCAATCAATGGAGATGCTTTCATGAAAATTCTTGTTCCCGTGAAACGGGTGGTGGACTACAACGTCAAAGTGCGCGTCAAGTCCGACAACAGCGGCGTGGACATTGCCAACGTCAAGATGAGCATGAACCCTTTTGACGAGATCGCTGTCGAAGAAGCTGTGCGCCTGAAAGAAAAAGGCCTGGCCACCGAGGTGATCGCCGTCTCTTGCGGTGTGGCCCAGTGCCAAGAAACCCTGCGCACCGCCATGGCCATCGGTGCCGACCGTGGCATTTTGGTCGAAACGCCTGCGGACCTGGACCTGCAGCCCCTGGCCGTGGCCAAGCTGCTCAAGGCCTTGGTCGACAAAGAGCAACCTGGCCTGATCATCTTGGGCAAGCAAGCCATCGACGACGACTGCAACCAAACCGGCCAGATGCTGGCCGCTTTGGCCGACTTGCCCCAAGCCACCTTCGCCTCCAAGGTGGAGATCGTGGACGGCAAAGCCCAAGTGACCCGCGAGATCGACGGGGGTCTGGAGACCCTGTCGGTGTCCATGCCTGCGGTGGTGACCACCGACTTGCGCCTGAACGAGCCACGCTATGTGACCTTGCCCAACATCATGAAGGCCAAGAAAAAGCAGCTCGACACCTTCAAGCCTGAAGACCTGGGCGTGGATGTGGCCCCCCGCATCAAGACCCTCAAGGTCGCAGAACCTGCCAAGCGCAGCGCCGGCATCAAGGTGCCCGATGTCGCCACCTTGGTGGACAAGCTCAAGAACGTGGCCAAAGTGATCTAAGGACTGAACAACATGACCTCCCTTGTTATTGCAGAACACGACAACGCCTCCATCAAAGGCGCGACCCTGAACACCGTCACGGCCGCGGCCGCTTGCGGTGGTGATGTGCACGTGCTGGTCGCGGGCCACAACGCAGGCGCTGCAGCAGCGGCTGCCGCCCAGATCGCTGGCGTGGCCAAAGTGATCCACGCCGACAGCGAAGCGCTGGCCCATGGCCTGGCCGAAAACGTCGCTGCCCAAGTGCTCGCCATCGCTGGCAACTACAGCCACATCCTGTTCCCCGCCACCGCAGGCGGCAAGAACGTGGCCCCCCGCGTGGCGGCCAAGTTGGACGTGGCCCAGATCTCCGACATCACCAAAGTCGACAGCCCTGACACCTTCGAGCGCCCCATCTACGCGGGCAATGCGATCGCCACCGTGCAATCCACCGACGCGACCAAAGTCATCACCGTGCGCACCACCGGCTTTGACGCCGCTGCCGCCACCGGTGGCGCAGCCGCCGTGGAAAGCGCAGCCGCACAAGCGGACAGCGGCAAGAGCAGCTTTAAGGGCAGCGAGATCGCCAAGAACGACCGCCCCGAGTTGACCGCAGCCAAGATCATCGTCTCGGGTGGCCGCGCTTTGGGCAGCTCGGAGAAGTTCAACGAAGTGATGACGCCCCTGGCCGACAAGCTGGGCGCTGCCATCGGTGCCAGCCGCGCTGCGGTGGACGCGGGCTACGCGGCCAACGACCTGCAAGTGGGCCAGACCGGCAAGATCGTCGCACCTCAGCTGTATGTCGCTTGCGGCATCTCGGGCGCGATCCAGCACTTGGCGGGCATGAAGGACTCCAAAGTGATCGTGGCGATCAACAAGGACCCCGAAGCGCCGATCTTCAGCGTGGCGGACTTTGGCTTGGAGGCCGATTTGTTCGCCGCTGTGCCTGAACTCACCCAGGCCCTCTGACCTTTCAGCACCTCACAAAAGGCATCGTTCGCGATGCCTTTTTTGTAACCTCACACAGACTTACCGGAGACTTTCATGAGCTACACCGCACCTCTCAAAGACATGCTGTTCAACATCGAGCATTTGGCCCGCATCGACCAGATCGCGCAGATCCCCGGCTTTGAAGATGCCGGTCTGGAAACCGCGCAAGCGGTGCTCGAAGAGTGCGGCAAGCTCAACACGGAAGTCATCGCGCCGCTGAACTGGGAGGGCGACAAAAACCCGTCTTTCCACCACAGTGGCAACCAAGTCACGACGACACCGGGCTTCAAGGAAGCCTACAAACAGTTCACACAAGGCGGCTGGCAAAGCCTGCAGCACCCTGCCGAGTTTGGCGGTCAGGGGCTGCCCAAGACCATCGGTGCGGCCTGTGGCGAAATGCTCAATTCGGCTAACATGAGTTTCGCCTTGTGCCCCATGCTGACCGACGGTGCGATCGAAGCGTTGCTCACGGCCGGCTCGGACGACATGAAGGCCAAGTACCTCGAAAAACTCATTTCGGGCGAGTGGACCGGCACCATGAACCTGACCGAACCCCAAGCGGGCTCGGACCTGGCGGCCGTGCGCACCCGCGCAGAACCTCAGCCTGACGGCACCTACAAAGTGTTTGGCACCAAGATCTACATCACCTACGGTGAGCACGACATGGCCGAGAACATCATCCATCTGGTGTTGGCCCGTGTGCAGGGTGCACCCGAAGGCGTCAAGGGCATCAGCTTGTTTGTGGTCCCCAAATTCATGGTCAATGGCGATGGTTCGCTGGGTGAGCGCAACGATGTGCATTGCGTCTCCATCGAACACAAGATGGGCATCAAGGCCAGCCCCACGGCTGTCTTGCAGTACGGTGACCACGGCGGCGCCATCGGCTTTTTGGTCGGCGAAGAAAACCGTGGCCTTGAATACATGTTCATCATGATGAATGCGGCCCGTTATGCGGTGGGTGTGCAAGGCATCTCGATTGCCGAGCGTGCTTACCAGCATGCCGTGCAGTACGCCCGTGACCGCATTCAAAGCCGCCCTGTGGACGGCAGCTTGCCCGCCGCAGGCCCCATCATTCACCACCCCGATGTGCGCCGCATGCTCATGACCATGCGTGCCTACACCGAGGGCTGCCGTTCCTTGGCTTCAGTGGCTGCCGCTGCCTACGATGCCGCGCACCACCACCCCGATGCCGACGTGCGCAAGCAAAACCAGTCCTTCTACGAATTCATGGTGCCGCTGGTCAAGGGCTACAGCACCGAGATGAGCCTGGAAGTCACCAGCTTGGGCGTGCAGGTGCACGGCGGCATGGGCTTCATCGAAGAAACCGGCTGCGCCCAGTACTACCGCGATGCCAAGATCCTGACGATCTACGAAGGCACTACGGCTATCCAGGCCAACGATTTGGTGGGTCGCAAGACCTCGCGCGACGGGGGCCAGACCGCCAAAGCCCTGGCCGATCAAGTGGCGCAGACCGAAAACGCATTGATCGCTTCGGGCAACACCGACGCACTGGCCATGGCCAAGCGTTTGAAGGCCGCGCGTGAAGCGTTTGTGGATGTGGTCAATTTCGTGGCCGGCAACACCAAGGCCAAGCCCAACGACGTGTTCGCAGGCAGCGTGCCTTACCTGATGCTCACCGGCAACCTGATGGCGGGTTGGCAAATGGGTCGTGCTCTGTTGGTGGCTTTGACCCCCGAGGCGCAGGCACAAGACGCCGCTTTCATGGCCAGCAAGGTCACCACAGCGCGTTTTTACGCCGACCACATCCTGTCCAAGGTGCCCGGCATCCGCGACAGCATCGTGGAAGGTGCGGGCAGCGTGACCGAATTGGCGCTGGACGCGTTCTGAAGCAGGGATTGAACTTGTCATGCGCAATTGTGGGCATGACAAGTTCTTCAAGTCAGGCTTGATCAGCTGCGCACAAATTTTCGCCAGCAGGGCTGGCTCCCACATCCAGAGCCGCGCCAAAGGCAGCGACAAGACCCGCGTAGGAGCCAGCCCTGCTGGCGATCAGATGCCATTCGCTTGGCTTACCACCGGACTTGTCGCCCCGTCGACACCTGCTCAAGCGTTTGTTCTCTCACAATAGACAGATCATTTTCTGGAGACTCCATGTCCAAGTTGCCCCCCGTTCTGGCGAACCTGCCATTTCCTGTCATCGCGTCCCCTTTGTTCATCATCAGCAACCCCAAGCTGGTGATCGAGCAGTGCAAGGCAGGCGTTGTGGGCTCCATGCCTGCCTTGAACGCCCGCCCAGCTGCGCAACTGGAAGACTGGTTGGCTGAAATCACCGAAACACTGGCGGCCTACAACGCGGCCAACCCCGACAAGCCTGCGGCACCTTTTGCGATCAACCAGATCGTGCACAAAAGCAATGACCGCTTGGAACACGACATGGCCATGTGCGTGAAGTACAAGGTGCCGATCATCATCACCTCCCTGGGCGCGCGTGAAGAGATCAACCAAGCTGCACACAGCTACGGTGGTGTGGTGATGCACGACATCATCAACAACAAGTTCGCGCACAAGGCGATCGAAAAAGGCGCTGATGGCCTGATCGCTGTGGCGGCAGGTGCCGGTGGCCATGCGGGCGTGAAAAGCCCCTTTGCCTTGATCCAGGAAATCCGCCAGTGGTTCGATGGCCCGGTGGCCTTGTCGGGCTCGATTGCCTCGGGTGATGCCATTTTGGCGGCCCAAGCCATGGGTGCCGACTTTGCCTACATTGGCTCGGCTTTCATCGCCACGCAAGAAGCCCGCGCCGCTGAAGAGTACAAACAAGCCATTGTGGACAGCGATTCGGACGATATCGTCTACAGCAATCTGTTCACCGGCGTGCATGGCAATTACTTGGCCCCGTCCATCCGAGCAGCGGGCTTGGACCCGGACAACCTGCCCGAGTCGGACCCCAGCAAGATGAACTTTGGTGGTGACGCCAAAAAAGCCTGGAAAGACATCTGGGGCTGCGGCCAGGGCATTGGCGCGATCCAGTCGGTGCAAAGCACTGCCGATCTGGTGGCTCAATTCAAGCGCGAATACCAAGCTGCTCGCGCCCGCCTGGCGCTTTGAGTTCAGCGATCTCGCAAACAACCCAAGCCATGACCCCGCAACCATCGGGTCGTGCTTGGTTGCTCGATGTCCTCAAGGCGGTGGGCTGTGTGCTCATTGTTTTGCACCACTTGGCCTTTTATGGGCCGATGGCGGATGTGGTGATGCAAGCCTGGCCTGGCCTGATCGATTGGTTGTTTGACCGTGCTCGGCTTGCGGTTCAAATGTTTCTGGTGTGCGGTGGCTTTCTGACGGCGGCCAGCCTTTCCAAAATCACCCAGCTTGACTTGCACACCAGTGGGGTGCTGCTTTGGAGGCGCTACCTGCGCCTGGTCCTGCCTTTGTTGGCCGCGCTCAGTGCGGTGGTGGTGGTGTCTGAAATCATCCGCCCCCAGTTTGACCATCCTTCCTTGTCGGCATTGCCCCATTGGACCCAAGCTTGGGCGCATGTGGCTTTGTTGCAGCACGTGCTGGACATGGAGGCCTTGTCGGCTGGCGTCTGGTATGTGGCCATGGACTTTCAGCTGTATGCGAGCGCTTTGTTGGTGTTGGCATTGGCACAGCGCCTGAGCGCTTGGTGGCCCACGGATTCGCCCGGTTCATGGGGCCAAGGCATTTGGCTCATGTTGGTGGTCGCTTCCTTGTGGTGGTGGAGCGGAGACGACCGTCTGGACGATTACGCCGTGTATTTTTATGGCGCCTATGGGCTGGGCTGGCTGGCTTACCAACATCGTGCAGTGGGTTTGTCCCGCCAAACCTGGCGGTTGTTGCTGTTGGTCGCCGTGGTGGCTTTCTGGCTGGATCCACGCTGGCGCCTGGTCACGGCCCTGGCCGTGGCGATCCTGTTGGCCACCGCACCAGCGTCTTGCCTTTCGTCGCAGGATGTCAAGTTCCCGGGGGCTCGGGCCATTCAATGGCTCTCACGGATTTCTTATTCCGTGTTTGTGATCCATTTTTCGGTGAGCTTGGCGGTCAATGCCTGTGTGACGCAATTTTGGCCTGGTCAACTGTGGCCCAACGGATGGGGCATGTTGGCCGCCTTGGGCTTGTCGCTGTGCGCGGGTGCGGCGCTTTACAAGTGGGTTGAACAACCCCGTCCCAGTCTGCAGCGCTGGGCCGCGTGGGTTGTGGTGTTCATGGCCAGCGTGGCGCTGGCCATGAAGATCAACGGCCTGGCCGGCTGAACGGCATCAGGCGGCCCACTCAGGCAGCCGCTTTGACCTTCTCGGTGATGTAGGCCAAGGCTTCCTCCACCTGGTCGATCAGGATCAGACACAGATCGCCCTGCGCAAGGCGAGCCAGCGCTTTGTCAATGGCGTTGAATTCGCCCTGGATGTCTTCGACATGGCTGGTGCGGGCGGCGCCTTGCAGGCCTTCACGCAAAAGCTTGAGCACTTCACCATCGGCACGGCCGCGCTGGCAGGCGTCCTGGTAAAGCAGCACATCGTCAAAAGCCGCACCCAGAATCTGGGTCTGGTCGCGGATGTCTTGATCGCGCCGGTCACCGGCACCGCTGATCACCACCACGCGCTTGTTGGCGGGCATGTTGTCCACCGCCTGCACCAGCGCCTGAATGGCGTCCGGGTTGTGGCCGTAGTCCGCGATCAAGGTGGCACCTTGGTAGTCGAACACATTGAAGCGGCCAGGCACGCCCTGGATGTCGCTGATGAAGGTTGACAGGCCTTGGGCGATCGCATCCCAAGGCACGTTCACGGCCCAAGCGGCGCCCACAGCGGCCATCACGTTTTCGGTCTGAAAGCCGATCTGTCCTTGTCGGGTCAGCGGCACATTGGCCAGCGGGATGCGGAAAATCTGTTTGCCCTTTTGAGCCACGATGTCGCCGTCATCGGTGTAGACCACCCGCTTGCCTTGGGCGCGGTGCGCGGCCAACACGGGTTGGTGCATGTCCAGCGCAAAGAAGGTCACATCGCCAGGGCAGTGGTGCGCCATGGCCACCACAGCCGGGTCGGCCGCGTTGAGCACGGCCATGCCCGTGGGCTCGACGTTGAGCACGATCACGCGCTTGAGCACCGACAGGTCTTCGAGTGTGGTGATGTAGTTCAGGCCCAGGTGGTCACCCGCGCCCAAGTTGGTCACGATGGCCACTTTGCAGCGGTCAAAGGCCTGGCCTTCGCGCAGCAAGCCGCCACGGGCGGTCTCGAACACGGCCGCGTCCACATCGGGGTGCATCAGCACATTGCGGGCGCTGCGTGGGCCGCTGCAGTCGCCAGAATCGGTCTGGCGGCCATTGACGTAAACGCCATCGGTGTTGGTCATGCCCACGCGCAGGCCTTGGGTTCGCAGCAGGTGCGCGGTCAGGCGCACGGTGGTGGTTTTGCCGTTGGTGCCGGTCACGGCGATCACGGGCACACGGCCGCTGTCGCCATCGGGGTACATGTGGTCGAGGACGGCTTTGCCTACATCACGGCCTTTGCCATATGAGGGGCTGATGTGCATGCGCAGGCCAGGAGCGGCGTTGACCTCCACGATGCCGCCGTTTTGCTCTTCGAGCGGGCGCATCACCGATTCGCACACCACGTCCACACCGCAAATGTCCAGGCCCACCATTTGGGCGGCCTCGATCACACGGGCGGCCACTTCGGGGTGCACATCGTCAGTGACATCGGTGGCGGTGCCGCCAGTCGACAGGTTGGCGTTGTTGCGCAAGATCACGCGGCGGCCTTTGACGGGCACTGACTCGGGCTCCAGCCCTTGCTCGTGCAAACGACCGATGGCGATGTCATCGAATCGGATTTTGGTGAGCGACGTGGAGTGCCCCGTGCCCCGGCGTGGGTCTGCGTTGACCTGGTCCACCAATTGGCGCACGGTGTGCTTGCCGTCACCCACCACCAAAGGCGGTTCTCGGCGGGCTGCTGCCACCAGCTTGTTGCCCACCACCAGCAGGCGGTAGTCGTGGCCTGGCAGGAATTTTTCGACCAAGACCACGCCGTAACGCACAGCGGTGGCGTAGGCCGCCTCAAACGCCGCACGGTCGGTGATGTTGACCGACACGCCTTTGCCTTGGTTGCCGTCTTGGGGTTTGACCACAACGGGCAAACCGACTTCGAGGGCGATGGCCCAGGCTTCTTCGAGGCTGCCCGAGGGTCGGCCCATCGGCACAGGCACACCCGCGGCGTGCAACAGGCTCTTGGTCAGGTCTTTGTCTTGGGCGATCGACTCGGCGATGGCGCTGGTGCTGTCGATTTCTGCGGCCTGGATGCGGCGTTGTTTGGCGCCCCAGCCAAACTGCACCAGACTGCCGTCGGTCAAGCGCCGAATGGGCACGCCCCGCGCCAGGGCTGCGTCCACGATGGCACCCGTGGAGGGGCCCAGGCGCACGTCTTCATTGAGTTCATGCAACTGCGCAATGGCCGCTTCCAGATCGTAGCCAGCGCCTGCGATGGCGGCTTTGCACAACTGCTCGGCCAGATCCAGCGCCAGGCGCCCGACCGACTCTTCGGAATACTCCACCACCACTTGGTAGACGCCCGCTTCTTGGGTGGGCGTGGTGCGGCTGAACGAG
Source organism: Limnohabitans lacus (assembly GCF_030053395.1). Taxonomy (GTDB): domain Bacteria; phylum Pseudomonadota; class Gammaproteobacteria; order Burkholderiales; family Burkholderiaceae_C; genus Limnohabitans_A; species Limnohabitans_A lacus. The sequence continues at coordinate 129,086 of NZ_JASGBH010000001.1, forward strand.
ACGGGGCAACCCGCTTGCGTTTGCAAGCCCAAGGTGACCTTTTCCAGGGCGTGCGCCATGGAAATCGTCTGGCCTGGACGCACGCTGTCAAAAGGGCCGACTTCGGGGAAGATGCGGCGCAGTTTCTGCTCGACCGGGTGTTGGGGGCTCAGACCCTGCTCGCCGGGCGTGCAGGTGATGATGACTTCGATGGCCGTGTGGCGGCTCCACAAGTTGGGGCCGCGCAAGGCGCGAATTCGGGACACTTCCATGAAGAGGGGTTCCTGTTGTTCTTCTGAAGCCGTATCAGACGGCTGGGGTTTGGCCGTAGCTCTTGACACCGGCGCGGATCAAATCGGCGCCCATGTCCATGGCCCATGCGGCGCAAGCGGCAATCAACATGTCATTTTGACTGAGGGAATTGGTTTTCAGCAGGCGCGCCACGGCGGGGCGCTGAATCGACAGCACGGCTTGTTCTTTGGCTTCTTGGGCCAAGATCAGTTGGTCATCACGCCAGAATCCGATGCGGCCCCCTTCAGCCCGGTGGGCAGCAAGGCGTGGCTCGGCTTCGTCATGGGCGTACAAAATCACGCCACCGTCGCTGTATTGGGCCAAATCGGCCACGGCTTCATCGGCTGCATTGAGCACGGCAAAACCGGTGCTCAGCACCAGATCGATCTGGGTGCGGATGTAGCTGGGCATCTTTTCGTCGGGGCCGGGGTAGAGGTCTTCCAAGGGCGCTGCCTTGGGCATGCTGGTGACGATGCCCACTTGGCAGCGGTCATACGGCAGGCCTTGGGTCAGCAGACGGCGGGCATCACTTTCAAAGACAGCTGCTTGCACCGATCGGTTGACCAGCAACCGCTCGGCTTGGTCAAAGTCCATGGCATTGGTTTTTTGCAGGCAGCGCTGGTTCATGTACAGGCCATCGGCGCAGGCCAGGCCGGTGTACAGGCCTTTGAGGTGCAAGAGCCAAGCGATCAGTTTGGCGCTGCGGGTGGTGTCACCGTCGCCCATGATGCCGACAACCGGAATGCGACCGGTTTCGTTGGCGGGGATCAGGTGCTGTGCAATGGCTTCGCCCACGGGGCGGGCTTGGCCCTCGGCCGGGTTCAGGTGCATCAGCAGGCTGGGGCCGGCATTGACTTCCACCACCACGCCTTGGTCGGCCAGGGGCTGGCGGATGTCGGGGGTGACCACGTCCACACCGGCGATGTCCAAGCCCACCATGCGGGCGGCCAGCACGGCTTGGGCGGCCACATCGGGGTGCACGATGTCGGTGACATCGGTGGTCATGTTGCCGGTGCGTTTGACCAACACGGTTTGGCCCGCAGCAGGCACGCTGTCGGGGGTCAGGCCCTGGCGGGCCAGTTCCAGCACTTCGGGGCTGTTTTCACGGAGCTTGACCAGCTCCAGTGGCAAACTGCCGTCGCTGCCGCGTCGGGGGTCGGCGTTGATTTGCAGATTGACCAAGTCGCGCACGCTGTGTTGGCCGTCGCCGGTCACGCTGGCGGTCTCTCCACGGCTGGCGGCCACCAGGCGGTCGCCAACCACCAAAAGACGGTGCTCCGAGCCGCGAATGAAGCGCTCGACAATGACTTCGCTGCCTTGCGCCAAGGCAATGGCGTAGGCTGCTTCGACGTCGGCTTGGGTGCTCAGATCAAGTGAAACACCACGGGCGCGGTTGCCATCGCTGGGCTTGACGCAGACGGGCAGGCCAATGTCCTGGGCCGCGGCCCAAGCGGCAGCGGGGCTGTCCACCACCTGGCCTTCGGGCACGGGCACACCGCACATGGCCAGCAGGTTCTTGGTCAGGTCTTTGTCTTTGGAGATGCCTTCAGCGATCGCGCTGGTGCGGTCGGTCTCGGCCGTCCAGATGCGGCGTTGGTTCACGCCATGGCCGAGCTGCACCAAATTACCCGCGTTCAGGCGGATGTAGGGCACACGGCGCTCGTAAGCAGCTTCGACGATGCTGGCGGTGCTGGGGCCCACATACAAGGCATCAACCATGTCGGTGAGTTTGGCGATCGCGCCGGGCACGTCGTAGGGCGTGTCATGGATGGCGGCCAAGATCAGTTCACGGGCCATTTCCAGTGAGCTTCGGCCCACGGTTTCGTGGTCGGTGCGCACGACCACCTTGTAAACGCCACGGGGCCCGGCTTCGCGAGCCTTACCAAAGCTCATGGCCATGCCGGCGCGGCTTTGCAGCTCCAAGCTGACGTGTTCGAGGATGTGCCCCGCCCAAGTGCCGGTGTCCAAACGTTGAAAGAAACCACCGCGCACACCGGGCGTGCAGTAGTGTTCGATCATCTGGGGCAGCCAGGCTTTGAGCCGGTCATTGAAGCCAGGCAGGAGGTTGGAGGGGAAGTCTTCCAGCTCGCCAATGTCGATCAAGGCTTCGATGACCGAGCGGTAAGTCCAGATGTTGGGCCCACGCAGGTAAGTCATGCGCAGGAATTGGATGTTTTTGGCGCTCATGGATGGAGGGGGCAGCGATACAATGATCGGCCGGTCAAGGCAGCGGCCAAAGTGTTGACAAGAAGCTCAGGATTCAAAAAAAACATGGGCAGTTTTGTTGCAGTCTTTGGCCAAATCAATGGTTGTTTTTTCTCGACTCGCCGAATTGGCGTGTGGGGCACTTAGCGGTTCACCTTCATGACTCCAACACCTTCTTCAGTTTTGCCGCGTTCGGTGGTTCCGGATGCTTGGCAGGCCGAGGTTTCTGCGCATCTTCAATCAGAAGAAAACGTTTCAGCCTGGCTGGAGGTTGACCTCGATGGGGAACTGCTGTTTGCGAAAAATGTCATTATTTTGACCGATCGGCGGGTTTTATCACCCGGTCATGCAGAAAAAAGTTGGCAAAGTTGGCCCTTGCAGCCCGATTTGGCCCTGAAACTTAATGACCATGCGGGTGTGGGCACCCTGGAGCTGACCCACACAGGGGGGCGATTGGCCGTTTGGCGCTTCACTTTGGGCTTGCAGTCTGCGGTGGCCCGTTGGGTCAGCCAGTTCGAAAACCAGATGGCCCAAATGGCCAGCGATGGCCGCCCTTTGCAAAAGGCCTTGTCTGTGTCGGTCTGCCCGGTGTGCCAGGCCGTCATGCGCGAAGACGACGACGAGTGCCCCAGCTGCGGGCGCGAAGACCTGGCACCGCCCTCGACTTGGACCCTGCTCAAGCTGTGGCGCTTTGCCAAGCCCTACAAACGCTCTTTGCTGGGGGGCTTTGTGCTGACACTGGCCTCGACGGCGGCCACCTTGGTCCCACCGTACCTGACCATGCCGCTGATGGACGACATCCTGATTCCGTACCAGAACGGCGCACCGATTGACCCCCAGTTGGTCTCCATGTACCTGCTGGGCTTGCTGGGTGCGGCCATGCTGGCCTGGGTCTTGGGCTGGGCCAAAACCTACATCCTGGCCCTGGTGTCCGAGCGCATCGGTGCCGATTTGCGCACCACCACCTACGAGCATTTGCTCAAGCTCTCGCTGGAATACTTTGGCGACCGCCGCACCGGCGACTTGATCGCCCGCATCGGCAACGAAACCGACCGCATCAACGTGTTTTTGTCTTTGCACCTGCTGGACTTTGCGACCGATGTGCTGATGATCATGATGACCGCGGTCATCCTGTTCACCATCAACCCGACCTTGGCCATGGTGACCTTGCTGCCGCTGCCCTTCATCGGCTGGTTGATCCATGTGGTGCGCGAACGCCTGCGCACCGGCTTTGAAAAGATCGACCGCGTCTGGGCCGAAGTGACCAATGTGCTGGCCGACACCATCCCCGGCATCCGCGTGGTCAAGGCCTTTGCTCAGGAAGACCGCGAAGCCACCCGCTTCAAGGACGCCAACCGACACAACCTGATGGTCAACGACCGCCTCAACCGGGTCTGGGCCTTGTTCTCGCCCACCGTCACGCTGATGACCGAAGTGGGCTTGCTGGTGGTCTGGGGCTTTGGCATCTGGCTGGTCTCGGACGACCAAATCACCGTGGGTGTGCTCACCGCATTCTTAGCCTACATCGGCCGCTTTTATGGCCGCTTGGACACGATGAGCCGCATCGTCTCGCACACCCAAAAAGCCGCCTCGGGCGCCAAGCGCATTTTTGACATCTTGGACCACGTCTCCAGCGTGCCCGAGCCGGTCAATCCTTTGCCGCTGCCACCGGTGCAAGGGCGCATCACGGTGCGCGACGCCGGTTTTCGTTATGGCAACCGCGCCGTGATCCGCCAGCTCAACCTCGACATCCAGCCCGGTCAGATGATCGGACTGGTGGGCCACAGCGGTTCGGGCAAAAGCACCTTGGTCAACCTGATCTGCCGTTTTTATGACCTGACCGAAGGCGCGATCGAGCTCGATGGCACCGACATCCGTCAGCTCAAAATCGCCGATTACCGCAGCCAAATCGGCCTGGTCTTGCAAGAGCCCTTCCTGTTCTTTGGCACGATCGCCGACAACATCGCTTACGGCAAACCCGGCGCGACCCGCGAAGACATCGTGGCCGCTGCCCGCGCCGCGCACGCACACGAGTTCATCTTGCGCATGCCGCAGGGTTATGACTCGCTGGTGGGGGAGCGCGGCCAGGGCTTGTCGGGTGGTGAGCGCCAGCGCATCTCGATCGCGCGCGCATTGCTCATCAACCCGCGCATTTTGATTTTGGACGAGGCCACTTCGGCAGTGGACACCGAGACCGAAAAAGAGATTCAACGCGCTCTGGACAACCTGGTGCGCGGTCGCACCACGATTGCCATCGCGCACCGCTTATCGACTTTGCGCAAAGCCGATCGCCTGGTGGTCATGGACAAAGGCGTGGTGGTCGAAGAAGGCTCGCACGAGGAATTGATCGAAGCCCAGGGTGCTTACTGGCGCCTGTATGAAGCGCAGCAACGCCAAGCCGAAGCCGAGGCGGTCTTGGGCGGCAGCACAGAAGAACAAAAGGTGAGCGCATGAACGCATTTGACTTGCAACGCGATGCCTATGGCCGCTGGACTTTGGTGCTGGCCGATGGCACGCGCCACGCGCCCGTGACCGCCATTCGCGCTTACCCGATCACCGACCCGGAGGGCGGCGTGGCCTTGATGGACGCCGAAGGCCATGAGTTGCTGTGGATTGACCACATGGCCCAGTTGGCGCCGACGGCGCGCAATCAGGTGCTGCAGGCCCTGACGGAGCGCGAGTTTTTGCCTGTGATCGAAAAGCTCGAAGGCGTCAGCAGCTTTGCCACGCCCAGCACTTGGACGGTGGTGACCAACCGCGGCACCACCCAGTTCTTGCTCAAAGGCGAAGAAGACATCCGCCGCCTGACTGGCACGGTGCTCTTGATCAACGACGCCGATGGCGTGCAGTACATGATCCGCGACCTCGCGGCCATGGACAAACACTCGCGCAAGCTGCTCGACCGCTTCCTGTAGGTCGGACCTTCAGGTCCGACGAGCTGTCTTCGCCAAAGGCCGCATGTCTTCGCGCTACAACGGCCAGACCGACCCTTGCTCGGGCACCAGAGCCCGCCATTTGATTTCGTGCTCGATGCGCTGGCGCAGCATGTCGGATGCTTCGCGCTCGCCATGCACCACATACACCTGCCCAGGCGCACTGGGCATCTTGTGTAACCAGCTGAGCAATTGGTTGGCATCGGCATGGGCAGAGGCAGACTCGATTTGCACCACTTCGGCACGCACCGCCACATCTTGCGCATGGATGCGGATGGTCTTGCGGCCGCTGGCCAGGCAGGCCCCGCGTGTGCCCGGCGCTTGGTAGCCCGTCAAGATGATCATGTTGCGGTGGTCGCCCGCGTACTGCGCCAAGTGGTGGAGCACGCGCCCACCGGTGGCCATGCCGCTGGCCGCCAAGATCACCATGGGCCCGTGCCGATGCGCCAGTGACTTCGATTGTTCGGGCGTCTCCAGCATGGTCGCGACACGGTCCATGTTTCGGACTTCCTGATCGCTCAGGCGGTGCTCGCCCGGGTGTTTTGAAAACAGCGCTGTGGAGTGGATGGCCATAGGGCTGTCCAGAAAAATCGGCAGACCGTGCGGGATCTCGCCAGCGGCTTTGAGCTGTGCGATGGTGTGGAGCACCGCTTGCGCACGCCCCACGGCAAAGACGGGCACCACCGCCACACCCCCGCGTGCGGCCAGCTTGTGCAGCAAAGGGCCCAGCTCTGAAAACAATTGGCCGCTCGGGTGTTGGCGGTCGCCGTAGGTCGATTCGATCAGCACGGTGTCCGCTTGTGGCGGCGGCTCGGGCGGGTTCATGAGCGGGTCATCAGGCCGGCCCAAGTCGCCCGAAAACAGGATGCGACGTCCGGCCACATCGAGCAGCAAACTGGCTGCACCCAGGATGTGTCCAGCGGGCTGAAAGCGTGCTTTCCAGCCTTTGATGGGCTCAAACCATTGGCCTTGGTGCTCAGCATGCAATGGTTTGAGGCTGTTGATCGCTTCTTGCTTGGTGTACAGGGGCAGGGCAGGTGCATGTTTGGAGAAGCCATGCCGGTTGGCAAAGAAGGCATCTTCTTCCTGGATGTGCCCACTGTCGGGCAGCAAGATGGCCGCCAAGTCGCAGGTGCCCGAGGTGGCGTGCACCCGTCCTTTGAAGCCTTGCTTGACCAGCAATGGCAGGTAGCCGCTGTGGTCCAGGTGCGCATGGGTCAGGATCACCGCATTGATCTGGCTGGGCAACACAGGCATTGGGCTCCAGTTGCGCAGGCGCAGTTGTTTGTACCCCTGAAACAGGCCGCAGTCGACCAGCAGCCGCTGGCCCTTGTGCTCGATCAGGTATTTGGAGCCTGTGACCGTGTCGGCCCCGCCCAGGAATGTGATGGTGGCAGTCATGTTGTGCATGCTGAGCCCAAAGCAAAAAGGCTGTTTGACGCAAGTCAAACAGCCTTTTGATCCCTTCAATCCCTTGTCTTTAGGACTGACCTTCAGCCGCCGAAGAAGCCTTTGAGCTTGTCCGTCCAGCTTTCGCCGGAGGGTTGGTGTTTGCCGCCGCCTTTTTGGATCGAGTCTTCGAACTCTTTGAGCAGCTTCTTTTGGTGTTCGGTGAGCTTGACGGGTGTTTCCACGGTGATGTGGCAATACAGATCGCCGGGATAGCTGCCGCGCACGCCCTTGATGCCTTTGCCGCGGATGCGGAACTGCTTGCCGGTTTGCGTGCCTTCGGGGATGTCGATGGCCGCTTTGCCGCCCAAGGTGGGCACTTCGATCTCGCCGCCCAATGCAGCCTTGGAAAAGCTGATCGGCACAGCGCAATGCAAGTCGTCGCCGTCGCGCTCAAAAATCGAATGCTTCTTGATGCGGATCTCGATGAACAGGTCGCCGGGCGGCCCGCCGTTGGTGCCGGGCTCGCCGTTGCCGGCGCTGCGGATGCGCATGCCGTCGTCGATGCCGGCTGGGATTTTGACTTCCAGCGTTTTTTGTTTCTTGATCTTGCCCTGGCCGTGGCAGCTGGTGCACGGGTCGGGAATGATCTTGCCGGTGCCTCGGCAGTGTGGGCAGGTTTGCTGCACGCTGAAAAAACCCTGGCGCATTTGCACTTGGCCAGAGCCGTGGCAGGTTGAGCAGGTCTTGGCGCTGGTGCCGGGTTTGGCGCCCGAGCCGTGGCAGGTATCGCACTCGTCCCAACCGGGAATGCGCAGCTGCGAGTCTTTGCCGTTGGCCGCTTCTTCGAGGGTGATTTCCATCGCGTAGCTGAGGTCCGCACCACGGAAGACCTGACGGCCACCGCCACGGCGACCTTGGCCACCGAAGATGTCGCCAAAGATGTCGCCAAACGCATCGCCGAAACCACCGCCAAAGCCTTCGGCACCGCCGCGCATATTGGGGTCCACACCGGCGTGTCCGTGTTGGTCGTAGGCCGCACGCTTTTGCGGGTCCGACAGCATCTCGTAAGCCTCTTTGGCCTCTTTGAATTTGGCCTCGGCCTCTTTGGCGGCATCGCCCTGATTGCGGTCAGGGTGGTGCTTCATCGCCAGCTTGCGATAAGCCTTTTTGATGTCTTCGTCCGAGGCGTTTTTGGCAACGCCCAGCACTTCGTAAAAATCTCGTTTGGCCATGTGCAATCAAACCGTTAGAACAAGAACGCCGCGAAGGTGATTCAGGACTCTGAACCAGCTTGCGCGGCGGGACTGCGGCAGCTGCCGCAGAAGGGGAGGGGTATCAGCCCTTTTTGACTTCCTTGACTTCAGCGTCCACGACGTTGTCGTCCTGGGGCTTGGCTTGCTCAGCGCCCGCACCCGCGGCGGCTTGCTGCGCTTGCATCTCGGCATAGACCTTCTCGCCCAGTTTTTGGCTGGCGGTCATCAGGGCTTCGGTCTTGGCTTCGATGGCGTCTTTGTCTTCGCCATTCAAAGCCTCTTCCAATGCCTTGGCTGCGGCTTCGATGGCTTCTTTTTCGGCCGCTTCGATCTTGTCGCCGTGCTCGGTCAAGCTCTTCTTGACACTGTGCACTGCGGCTTCGCCGGCGTTGCGCGCTTGCACCAATTCCAGCTTTTTCTTGTCTTCGGCGGCGTTCAGCTCGGCATCCTTGACCATTTGCTGGATTTCGTCTTCCGACAAGCCCGAGTTGGCCTTGATGGTGATCTTGTTTTCTTTGCCGGTGCCTTTGTCTTTGGCGCCCACGTGCAAGATGCCGTTGGCGTCGATGTCAAAAGACACTTCGATCTGGGGCGTGCCACGGGCCGCTGGCGGGATGCCTTCGAGGTTGAATTCACCCAGCAGCTTGTTGCCGCTGGCGATCTCGCGTTCGCCTTGGAACACCTTGATGGTCACAGCCGGCTGGTTGTCGTCGGCGGTCGAGAACGTCTGTGCAAACTTGGTCGGGATCGTGGTGTTCTTGGTGATCATCTTGGTCATGACACCGCCCAGGGTTTCGATGCCCAAAGACAGAGGGGTCACGTCCAACAGCAGCACGTCCTTGCGGTCGCCCGAGAGCACCTGACCTTGGATCGCAGCACCCACGGCCACGGCTTCGTCAGGGTTCACGTCTTTGCGGGGTTCTTGGCCGAAGAACTCTTTGACCTTTTCCTGCACCTTGGGCATGCGGCTCATGCCGCCGACCAAAATCACGTCGTGGATGTCAGAGACCGAGACGCCAGCGTCCTTGATGGCCATGCGGCAAGGGGCGATGGTGCGCTCAATCAGCTCTTCCACCAATTGCTCCAGCTTGGCGCGGGTGAGCTTGACGTTCAGGTGTTTGGGGCCTGTGGCGTCGGCGGTGATGTAGGGCAGGTTGACGTCGGTCGAAGCGGAGCTCGACAGTTCGATCTTGGCTTTTTCTGCGGCTTCTTTCAGGCGCTGCAAGGCCAACACGTCCTTGGTCAGGTCCACGCCGGATTCTTTCTTGAACTCGGCAATGATGAAGTCGATGATGCGCTGGTCGAAGTCTTCGCCGCCCAAGAAGGTGTCGCCGTTGGTGGACAGCACTTCGAACTGCTTTTCGCCGTCCACGTCGGCGATCTCGATGATGGACACGTCGAACGTGCCGCCACCCAGGTCATACACGGCGATCTTGCGGTCGCCCTTTTCGTTCTTGTCCAGACCAAAGGCCAAAGCGGCAGCGGTCGGCTCGTTGATGATGCGCTTGACGTCCAGACCGGCGATGCGGCCAGCGTCTTTGGTGGCCTGGCGCTGTGCGTCGTTGAAGTAAGCGGGCACCGTGATCACGGCTTCGGTCACTTCTTCGCCGAGGTAGTCTTCGGCGGTTTTCTTCATCTTGCGCAGGATCTCGGCGCTGATTTGTGGGGGGGCCAATTTGTTGCCGCGCACTTCCACCCAGGCGTCGCCGTTGTCGGCTTTGGCGATGGTGTAAGGCATCAGGTCGATGTCTTTTTGGACTTCTTTTTCGGCGAACTTGCGGCCGATCAGGCGCTTGACCGCGTACAACGTGTTGCGGGGGTTGGTGACCGCCTGGCGCTTGGCCGATGCGCCGACCAAGATCTCGCCGTCTTCTTGATAAGCAATGATCGAAGGCGTGGTGCGAGCGCCTTCGGCGTTCTCGATCACCTTGGTCGTGTTGCCTTCCATGATGGCCACGCACGAGTTGGTGGTGCCCAAGTCAATACCGATGATTCTTCCCATTTGATGCTCCAAAATTCAGTGAAAGTGCAGATGGTCTGCAGGTGGGGTGGGGTGGAAACTTTTCAAGTCCCCACACGCCAAAAAAGGTTTTTGTGTCGAAAAAAGCGGTTTGAGCGGCTTTATTTCGGGGCGGTGACCGTGACCAGCGCAGGGCGCAGCACGCGCTCGGCGATCAGGTAGCCCTTTTGCAGCACGGTGACCACGGTGTTGGCTTCTTGGTCAGCTGGCACCACGCTGATGGCCTGGTGGTGGTGGGGGTCGAACTTGGTGCCCGCAGCAGGGGCGATCTCGACCACTTTGTTGCGTTCCAGGGCGCTTTTCAGCTGGCGCAGCGTGGCTTCCGAGCCTTCGCGGATTTGCTCCAGTGTGGCGTTGGGGATGGCCAGGCCCGCTTCCAAGCTGTCCAGCACGGGCAGCAGGCTGTCGGCAAAGCTTTCGACGGCAAATTTACGGGCCTTGCTGATTTCTTCGTCCGCGCGGCGGCGGGCGTTTTGCACATCGGCCTGTGCACGCAGATACTGGTCGGCCAGATCGGCGTATTGGGCCTTCAAATTGGCCAGTTCGGCTTGCGCATCGGCCAGCGGATCGGTGGGCGCCATGGCGGCAGCGGCAGCGACTTCTTCGTCGCTCAAAGGCTTGTTTTCGGGGTTTTGTGTGGCGTCTGACATGAACAATGTCCGGAAAAGAGAAATGAACCCCATACAAATAGGGGTTCTTCAAGGCGTTTCAAGTGGCTGATGGCCGCCCAATGGGGCATGTCAGCGGGGAAATCAGCTCAGTGCCAGCAGTTCCACATCAAATTTCAAGGTCGCGTTGGGGGGGATCACGCCGCCAGCGCCACGGGCGCCATAGCCCAGCTCGGACGGGATGATCAAGGTGCGCTGACCGCCCACCTTCATGCCGGCCACGCCTTCGTCCCAGCCCTTGATGACCATGCCCGCGCCCAGAGGGAACACGAAGGGGTCACGGCGGTCGCGGCTCGAATCGAACTTGGCGCCTTGCTGGCCATCTTTGTAAAGCCAGCCGGTGTAGTGCACCGTGACGTCTTGGCCTTTGGTCGCTTCAGCGCCTTCGCCAACAACGGTGTCTTCGTATTGCAGACCGGAGGGGGTGGTGTTCATGGTGGGCTTTCTGGATAAATTGGGAGAGAGTGCAGAACCCGCTGCCACCAACGGCAGGCAAGGCTCAGGCCAACCCAAAATTATGCCAGCAGACCGCGCCGGGCCAGATCGCGCATCAAGGCTCGCACGCCGTACACCCAAGGGGCCGCTTGGTCGGAGGTGGTGATGGTGTTGGTCAAGGTGCCCAATTGGGGCGTGGACACGCTCACCGTATCGCCCACCACATGGGTGAAGCCTTGGCCGGGGCCGTGCCGGTCTTGCGTGGGCGCAAACATGGTGCCCAAAAACAACATCATGCCGTCGGGGTATTGGTGATACGGCCCCATGGCTTGACCCGCCAGGTCCAGCGGGTCGCGGCTGATTTGGCCCAGCGAGCTGCTGCCTTGCATGACAAAGCCCTCCGGGCCTTTCACGGTCAGGGTCAGGTCGCATTGGCGCACATCGTCGATGCCAAAGTGCGCGTCAAACAGGCGGATGAAGGGGCCGATGGCGCAGCTGGCGTTGTTGTCTTTGGCTTTGCCCAGCAGCAAGGCGCTGCGGCCTTCAAAGTCGCGCAGGTTCACGTCGTTGCCCAAGCTGGCGCCCACCACCTCGCCGCGTGAGTTGACGGCCAGCACCACTTCGGGTTCGGGGTTGTTCCATTGGCTTGCGGGGTGGATGCCGGCCAGGGCGCCCGTGCCCACAGCGCTCATGGGTTGGGATTTGGTGAAGATTTCGGCGTCCGGGCCAATGCCCACCTCCAGGTATTGCGACCACATGCCTTGGGCCAGCAGCACTTCTTTGAGCTTGGCCGATTCGGGCGAGCCGGGCTTGACGCTGCGCAGGTTGTCGCCAATCACGGCCACCACCGCCTGGCGCACGGCCTCGGCCTTGCTGGCGTCGCCCCGGGCTTGTTCTTCGATCACCCGCTCGAGCATGCTGGCCACAAAGGTCACACCCGCCGCTTTGATGGCTTGCAGGTCGCAAGGCGCCATGAGCCAAGGCTTTGTGGCATCGCGCTGCGGCTCGTGGGCGTTGGCCAACACATCGGCCGTCTTGGCCACAGCGGTCGCCAGGCCCGACTCGATCACTTGGCGCACCTGCGCGGCCGGGTTGGGCAGCTCCAGCAATTGGCTGCTGGTGGGGGCCAGCGCCGAAAGGTCAAACACCTCATGGGCCGTGATGGCCACCAAGGTGGCCCCCAGGCCCGGTTGCCAAAGGCGACCAATCAAACATGCTTGGGCGTGGTCATGGGGCAAGCTGGGATGTGTCATGGTGTTCGCGTGGTGGATAAATCGAACCCTCAGCATGCCAGAGCTGCAAGAGGCCGGCTGTCACCTACAGGCATGGGCGCTGCTGAAGAAAATTGTTGCAAGCTTGTGAGCTGCGTCACGGTATTGCCTGCTTGGGACGGTTAAATTCAACACCCTTCAGACACAGGAATTTCACATGACATTTTCAAACGCCCTCAAAGCCTCAGGCAGCCTCGTCACGGGTCTGGCCATTGTGCTGACCGGCTGCGCCACCGCCACCCCCGAGCAAAAAGGGGCGGGCACCGGGGCCTTGATCGGCGCAGTTGCGGGCCAGGTGCTGGGCCGCGACGCGAAATCCTCAGCCATCGGTGCTGGCCTGGGCGCCTTGGGCGGTTACATCTGGTCCAAGAACATGGAAGACAAAAAACGCGCCATGGAGGCGGCCACAGCCGGCACGGGCACGGTGGTCACTCAGACCGCCGACAACCAGCTCAAGCTGAGTATCCCGAACGACATTTCTTTTGACACCGGACGCTCGGACATCAAGCCCAATTTGCGCCCGATCTTGGACCAGTTCGCACAAGGCCTGAGCCAGCAAACGTCGATGGAAGTCAAGATCGTGGGCCACACCGACAACAAAGGCAGCGACGCGATCAACAACCCCTTGTCGGTCAACCGCGCCCAAAGTGCCCGTGACTATTTGGTGGGCCGTGGCGTGAGCAGCAGCCGCATCAGCATCGACGGCCGAGGTTCGCGTGAACCGATTGCCGACAACGCCACCGAAGCCGGTCGTGCGCGCAACCGCCGCATCGACATTTACCTGGCCGAGCGCTCGACGGGCAAGTGATCGGCACAGCGCTGCGGCTTGGCGCGGCGCTTCAGAGGTAGATTTTTTGCAGCAGGTCCAGCAGCGTTTTGCGCTGGGCAGCCGTCAAGCGCGAGGTCTTTTCGACTTCGAGGTCGGAGGCGGTTTGTTCGGCTTGCTGCATCAAGGCGATGCCTTGATCGGTGGGGTGCAAACCCACGGCCCGCCCATCGTGGGGGTGCGGCTTGCGCTCGATCAGGCCCCTGGCCTCCAGACTTTGGATCAGCCCCACCAAATTGGGGGGCAGCAAATTCAAAGCTGCGCACAGCTGGCGCGAGGTCACCCCGGGGTTGTGGTGGATGGTGGACATCACCGAAAAATCCACCGGCTTGAGCCCGTAGGGTGCCAGCCGCTCTAGAAACAACTCGATGATGCTCAGCGCCGCACGACGGGCGTTGTAGCCCATCAGGCTTTGCAGATAAGTGGTGTCGATGGGGTCCACGGCAGCCGTTGTGGCTTCCGTGGACTTTTTGCTTTTGCGGGCTGCAGGGCTTCGGGTAGCCGTTTTGGCGGTGGTGGCCATGGCTGGGCCTTCAGGCGCCTGCGGCCGTGCACTGCTGCACGATGATGAAGGTGCGCATCTGGAATTCGGGCAGCACCCACTGGCGCAAGGCTTTGGCCGGTGCCAGCCAGCGTGTGTTGGCATCGGGGGTGTCGGCATCGACACCGGTTTCGATGCGCAACCAAGCCCAGTCCATCAGCACCAAAGCCACGGCACGCAGGTAGTCGTCGGCCACACGGAAGGGCAAAGCGGCGTCTTGGGGCGCGGCTTTGACGATCTGCGCGGTCACGGCACGCAGCGTCTGGATGCGGGCTTGTGCCGATGTGCTGGCCTTGGCCGCTTGCGGCAAGTCGGCGGCGAGGGTGTCCAGCAGCGCGTTCATGCTCTGGCCGCCATCGGCCATCACCTTGCGCACCAGCAGGTCGATCGCCTGGATCTCGTTGGTGCCTTCGTAAATCATGGCCACGCGGGCGTCGCGCACGATTTGCTCAATGCCCCATTCGCGCACATAGCCGTGGCCACCGAACACCTGCAGGCAGTCGCTGCCGCCGTGAAAGGCCTGGTGGGTGAACACCGATTTCATGACCGGCGTGACCAGGGCGCACCAGCGCTGGGCGGCGGCTTGTTGTTCTGCATCGGCGCTGTGCTTGATCAGGTCCAGCTCGAGTGCGGTGCGGTAGGCCAGCACACGACCGGCATCGACCCAAGCGCGTTGAGTGTCCAGAATTCGGCGCATGGCGGGGTGTTCGCCAATCAGGTCGGCTTCGCCCGCGCTTTTGCCTTTGCCCGGCGCACGCATCTGGCGTCGCTCTTGCGCATACGCATCGGCCTTTTGCCAAGCGGCGTCTAAAAGGCCAATGCCTTGCAAGGCCACGTGCAATCGGGCGGCGTTCATCATCACGAACATCGCGCCCAAGCCCTTGCCGGGCTCGCCCACTATGGAAGAGACCGCTTCGTCAAAACGCATCACACAGGTGGGGCTGCCGTGCAGGCCCATCTTTTCTTCGATGCGGTCGCAATGCACACGGCTGCGGCTGCCATCGGGGTAGAACTTGGGAACGAGGAACAGCGACAGGCCTTTGGGGCCGGGCGGGGCATCGGGCAGGCGGGCCAAGACCAAGTGAACAATGTTGTCGGTCAGGTCGTGCTCGCCACCCGAGATGAAAATCTTGGTGCCACTCACGGCATAGGTGCCATCGGGCATGGGGACCGCTTTGGTACGGGCCAGACCCAAATCAGAGCCTGCATGCGGCTCGGTCAGGCACATGGTGGCCAGCCATTCGCCGGTGGCCACTTTCTCTAAATACTGCGCTTTGAGCTCGTCGCTGGCGTGGTGCTTGATGCACTCGTAAGCGCCATGCAAAAGGCCGGGCGCCATGGTCCAGCCGTGGTTGGCTGCGCTCAGCATTTCGTACAGCATGGCTTCGAGCACGGTGGGCAGGCCTTGACCGCCGTCTTCGCTGCTCGCGGCCAGCGCGGGCCAGCCCGATTGCCAGAAGGACTGGTAAGCGGCTTTGAAGCCTGGCGGCATGGTGACCGCGCCACCTTGCCACTGCGCACCGATTTCATCGCCATCGCGGTTGAGCGGGGCGATCACCTCGCCCACAAACTTACCTGCCTCGGCCAGCACTTGTTGCATCAGGTCCGGGTCCACCTCGGCAAAGGCGGGCAGCGCTTGCAGTTGGGCGGGGGCGTTCAGCACGCGGGACAACACAAACTGCATGTCGTCGGTGCGGGGTTGGTAGGCGTTCATGCTCGATCCGGTCAATTACTTTTTGGCGGCACCCAAATAGGTGTCGATCACGCGGGGGTCTTGGGCCAGGTCAGCGGCTTTGCCGTGCAGGCCGATCTCGCCCATCTCCAGCACATAGCCCTCGTCTGCCACGGCCAGCGCGGCGCGGGCGTTTTGTTCCACCAGCACGATGGTCACGCCGGTTTGGCGCAGGGTTTCGATGATGGAGAAAATTTCTTTGACGATCAGTGGGGCCAGGCCCAGGCTGGGCTCGTCCAGCATCAAGACCGAGGGGCGCGACATGAGGGAGCGGCCCACCGCCAACATTTGGCGCTCGCCACCCGAGAGGGTGCCGGCCTCTTGCAGGCGGCGCTCTTTCAGGCGCGGGAACAGGTCGTACACATCGTCCAGGCGGTCGCGCCACTGCGCGTTGCCCAGGCGCATCTGGCGGTAACCGCCCAGCACCAGGTTGTCTTCCACGCTCATGGTGCCAAACAGCTCGCGCTTTTCAGGCACCAGGGCGATGCCCTGCATCACACGTTCTTCGAGGGTGAGTTCGGTGATCGACTGCCCATTGAATTCGATCAGGCCCTTGGACGGCAAGATGCCCATCAGGCTGTTGAGCAAGGTGGATTTGCCGGCGCCATTGGGGCCGATCACGGTGATCACGCTGCCTTTGTCGGCTTGCAGGCTCAGGCCATGCAGCACTTCGGCTTTGCCGTAGCCCGCACGCAGGTCGGTGACTTTGAGAAGAGGGGTCGCCATGTCAGTGTTCCGTTCCAAGGTAAGCGGCGCGAACGGCCGGATTGGCTTGTACTTCGGCAGGGGTGCCGCGTGTCAGCAAGGTGCCGAATTCCATCACCACCAGCTCGTCGCAGACATCCATCACCAAGTCCATGTCGTGTTCGACCAACAAGATGCTCATGCCTTCGCCTTGCAGCTGACGCAAGACCTGGATCAGGCCTTGTTTTTCTTTGTGCCTGAGGCCAGCAGCGGGTTCATCGAGCAGCAGCAGGGCAGGGTCGCAGCACAGGGCGCGGGCAATTTCCATCAGGCGTTGCGGGCCCATGGCCAGGTTGCCGGCCTGCTCGTGCATGTAAGCGCCCATGCCAATGCGTTCGAGTTGACGCTGTGCCTCTTTCATCATGCGTTGTTCTTCGGCGCGGTTGGTGCGCAGCATGGACGAGAGCACGCCACTTTGGCCCCGCGTGTAGGCGCCCAGCGCCACGTTTTCGAGCACGGTCATGTCGGGGATCATCTTGACGTGCTGGAAGGTGCGGGCCATGCCTTGGCGAGAAATGTCCCGCGAGGGCAAAGCGCTGATGTCGCTGCCGCGGAACAAGACCTGGCCGCTGGTTTTGGACAAGACGCCGGTGATCAGGTTGAAGGTGGTGGACTTGCCGGCACCGTTGGGGCCAATCAGGCCCACGATCTGGCCGGCTTGGATCTCAAAGCTGATGTCGTTGACAGCGGTCAAGCCACCGAACTGTTTGCGGATCTTGTCGACTTTGAGCACCACATCGCCAGCAGCGGGTTTGCTGCGTGTGGGCAGGTCGCTGGCGTTTTGCCAATCGACTCGGCGTGGTGGGCGGGGCAACTTTTTGGCCACCACCGACCACAAACCGTCGGGCAGATACTTGAGCACCAACACCATGGCCACGCCAAAGACGATGACTTCGTAACTGCCGCTGGTGCCGATCAAAGCGGGCAGTGCCACCTGCAGGTAATCGTCGAGCAGCTTGATCAGGCCCGCACCGACGATGGCGCCCCAAACATGGCCTACACCCCCAATCACCGCCATGAACAGGTATTCGATGCCCATCTTCAGACCGAAGGCCGAAGGGTTGACGGTGCGCTGGAAATGCGCCAACAACCAGCCTGACACACAGGCAAACAAGGCGGCGACGACGAAGATCGTGACTTTGTATCGGAAGGTGCTGATGCCCATGGCCTCGGCCATTTGTGTACCGCCCTTGAGCGAGCGAATGGCGCGACCCGGACGCGAGTCCAGCAAGTTGAGCAAGGCCACCGCACCGGCCAGCAAGATGGCCCAGGTCAGCACGAAGAACAAGCGGCCTTGGCCGATGTCGATGTCGCCGATGGACAAACTCTTGAGGCCCAGCAGACCGTCGTATTTGCCCAAGGCATCGAGGTTGCCCATGAGGTAGTACAAAGCCAATCCCCACGCGATGGTCGCCAGCGGCAAATAATGGCCCGACATGCGCAAGGTGATGAAGCCCACGATCAGGGCACTGACAGCGGTCAGCGACAGACCGACCAACAAGGTCAGCCAGGGCGACATGCCGGTGTTGAGCGTGAGCCAAGCGGTGGTGTAAGCGCCGATGCCCACAAAAGCCGCTTGGCCAAAAGAGGTCAGACCCCCGATGCCGGTCAGCAGCACCAGGCCCAGGCTCACAAGCGCATAAAGACCGATGTAGTTCAGTTGTGCAATCCAAAAGTCGGGCAGAGGCGCCAGGGCGATGAGCGGGACCGCAGCGGCCAGCAACCAAATGGAAAATTTTTGCTTGTTCATGTCAGTGTTCCTCGTCCGAGTGGCCACTGCGCAAAGAGCGCACGAGGAGGATGGGCAAGATGAGCGTGAAGACGATCACTTCTTTGAAAGCGCTGGCCCAGAAAGCGCCAAAGGCTTCCACGATGCCAACAAACAGAGCGCCCACCAGGGCACCGGGGTAGCTGGCCAGGCCGCCGATCACGGCCGCCACAAAACCCTTGAGTCCGATCAGAAAGCCTGAGTCGTAAAACACGGTGGTGGTCGGGCCGATCAACAGGCCCGACAAGGCGCCAATCAGCGCGGCCATGAGGAAGGTCAGCTGGCCCGAAGTGTGGCTGGAGATGCCCATCAGGCGAGCGCCGGTCCGGTTCACGGCGGTCGCCCGCAAGGCCTTGCCGCGCAAGGTCCGCTCAAAGTACAGCCAAAGCAGAACAATCAATGCCAGGGACACGCCGAAAATGATCACCGTTTGCCCTGAGAGCGAGACGGGGCCCAGCGAGAACCGTTCGTCCCAAAAGGGCGGGTTGCGAAAGCCTTCGGCACCAAAGAACAACAGGCCCAGACCTGTCATGGCGAAGTGCACACCCACCGACACGATCAGCAGCACCAAGGGTGTGGCCGCTTCGAGCGACTGGTAGGCCACGCGGTAGACCAGTGGGCCGAATGCGGTGACGATGGCCACGCTCAAAACGGCCTGCATCCACAGGGGGAACATTTGCGGGGCCGCCCAGATGCCCACCAGCGAGACGATCACCGGAAAAACCAAGAGCTTCAGCGCCGAGCGCAAGGCGCGCAAGGGCTTGCCATGGTGGTGCCAACGCTCCACCCATTCCATCAAAGCGGCCACGCCAGCCAAGATCAGCAGCAGCCAGATGGTGCCGGGTGTTTTTCCGGTCTGAAGCATGGCCAGGGTGAGTGCGCCATAGGCGACAAATTCACCTTGGGGAATGAAGATCACGCGGGTGACGGTGAACACCAGCACAGTGGCCAGCCCGAGCAGGGCATAGATCGCACCATTGGTGACACCGTCAAGCAGCAAGATGCTGGCGATGGAAAAGTCCATGGGAAGCCTTGGGGAAAATCAGCAGGAGCCCGTTAGAAGCAAAGCAGTGCGCCAGCCCCTGGGCGGGCGCACTGCTCAAGCGCAACCATTCACAGAGGTGGGCTCCCATGAGGAGAGGCCTCTGTGCATGCGATCAGGCCTTATTCGACCTTGAACTTGCCGTCCACCACCTTGGTCATCACGCCGGTTTCGAGCGTGTAGCCCCAGTGGTCAGCGGGTGTCCAGTTCATGACGCCGTGTGCGAACACGGTGCGGCCCATGGTTTCCAGGCTGTCACGCACGGCCGAGCGGAACTCGGCTGTGCCAGGCTTGGCTTTTTTGAGCGCCAAGGGGAGGGCTTTCTCGACAGCGATTTCGAAGTCATAGGAATGACCTGCGAACTGGTTGCGCGAGTTGGCGCCAAATTCTTTTTCGAATTTCTGCACAAAGTCCAAAGCCAATTTCTTGGAGGGGTGGCTGTCGGCCAATTGGTCGCCCAGCAAAGCAGGACCGGACACCACAAAAGTGCCTTCGACCGATTTGCCGCCCACGCGGGCCAGGTCAGGTGTGGCGGCGGCGTGTGTCTGATAGACCTTGCCTTTGTAGCCGCGCTCGACCAAACCCATCTGAGGCATGGCGGCACCGGAGCCCGAAGCCACGACCAACATCGCGTCGGGGTTGGCAGCGGTCAGCTTCAGCGCTTGTGGGGTCACGCTGGTGTCGGTGCGGGCAAAGCGCTCGGTGCCGACCAGCTTGATGCCGGCTTTGTCCAGCATGGGGCCCACAGCGTCCAGCCACTGCTGGCCATAGGCGTCGGTGTAGCCCAAAAAGCCGACGGACTTGACGCCTTGCTTTTTCATGTGCTCGACCACGGCGTGGCCCATCACGGTGTTGGACTGGGGCAGGCGGAACAACCACTTGTCCTTGCCAGGTGGCACGCCCACGGGTGAGCCAGCGATTTGGACGGTGCCCGCTTCAGCAGCGATGTCGGTCATGGCGGCCGCCACGGCGGTGATGCAGGAGCCAAAAATCAGATCGACTTTGTCTTCGGTCACAAAGCGACGTGCGTTGGCCGCGCCTTTGCCGGGATCGGTCGCGTCGTCCAAGATGATCAGCTGGACTTTTTCGCCGCCAATGGTTTTGGGGAACAGCTGCAGCTGTTTTTGCATCGGGATGCCCAGGCCGGAGCCGGGGCCGGTCAAGGACAGGCTCACGCCGATCTTGATGTCGGCCAGCGCAGCGGTGCTGGACACGGCGGTGATGGCCAAGGCCAGCAGGGTTTTCTTGAGTTTCATGGTTTGTCTCCTCGGGGGTTAAAAAAACACAGGTTAGGGCAATGGGTGGGGCTTGAACAGTAGGGTTTCAACTGCACAGGGCCTTGATGTCTTCGGGCACGGGGATCGCTTTGATGCGGTCCGGGTCCTCGGGGTGTTTGATGCAAAAGGCGCGCACTTCGGTGCCTTCGCACAGCACCGTGTCGCCGCGCATGACCACGTGCTTGTGCACGATGACCTTCTCGCGCCACTCTTGCACGCTGGTGTGCACCTGGATGGTTTCGCCATAGGTGGCGGGGCGGATGAACTTGGTGTTGATCTCCAGCAGCGGCGTGCCTATGATGCCGCGCGTCTTGACCAGTTCGCGCCAGGGCGGCACGCCGCACTGGACGAAAAAGTTGAGGGACGATGCGTCCATCCACTTGGAGAAGTTGGGGAAGAACACGATGCCTGCGGGATCGCAATCCCCGAACATCACTTGCACTTCGTAAACAACGGTTTTGCTCATGGGCTTGCTTTCAGCGGGGCGCCATGCGCAGGGCGCCGTCCAAACGGATGACTTCGCCGTTCAGGTGGTTGTTGGTGACGATGTGGCAGGCCAACTCGGCAAACTCGCTGGGCTTGCCCAAGCGTGCGGGGAAGGGGATGCTGGCGGCCAGCGACTGCTGGATGGGCTCGGGCAAGGTTTCCATCAATGGGGTCTTGAACAGGCCGGGGGCGATGGTGCACACGCGGATGCCGTGCTGGGCCAAGTCACGCGCCATGGGCAGCGTCATGCCGACCACGCCCGCCTTGGAGGCGCTGTAGGCTTGTTGGCCCACTTGGCCGTCAAAAGCCGCGACCGAGGCGGTGAAGACCATCACGCCACGGGCGCCGTCTTCCATGGGATCGAGCTTGGCGCAGGCGGCCGAAAACAAACGCGCTGCGTTGTAGGTGCCGATCAGGTTGACGTTGATCACCTTGGCGAAGTCCTCCAGCGGGGCGGCGTTGCCGTCTTTGCCGACCACGCGCTTGGCCGAGCCGATGCCGGCAATCTGCATCAGGATGCGGGCCGGGCCGTGGGCTGCGGCGGCGGCCTCGATGGCCTGCTGCATGCTGTCGGGATCGGACACATTGCATTTGACCGCCAAGCCACCGATGTCTTTGGCCACGCGCTCAGCGTTGTCCATGTTGAGGTCGAGCACCGCGACCTTGGCACCCAGGCGGGCCAGTTCGCGGGCCGTGGCCTCGCCCAAACCAGAACCACCGCCGGTGACCAGAGCTGCTTGTCCTTGGATGTTCATGTCTTTTCCTTTGTTGAGTTTTGAAGGCTTGTGGGAGCTTGCCTGCAAGCGATGGCCAGTGGCTCAGCACCTGAACTGTCGCCAGCAGGGCTGGCTCCTACAAAACACGTTTTTTGTTCACTTGCCTTCCGGGTTTTCGATCAGCAAGGCAATGCCTTGCCCACCGCCCACGCAGGCACTCGAGATGCCGTAGCGCAAGCCGCTGCGTTGGAGTTCACGCGCCAGCGTGATCGTCAGGCGCACGCCGGTGGCGGCCAGCGGGTGGCCCAGGGCAATCGCGCCGCCGTTGACGTTGAGCTTGGACATATCCAGCCCCAACTCGCGGCCCACGGCCAGCGTTTGTGCGCCTTGGGCTTCGTTGATCTCAAAGCGGCCAATTTGGTCCAGCGTCAGGCCAGTCCGTTCCAGCAGCAGGCGAATGGCAGGCGCTGGGCCAATGCCCATGATCTCGGGCGGCACGCCCACAGCGGCCGCAGCCACCACACGGGCCAGCGGTTTTTTGCCTTGGGCTTTGGCATACGCGCCGGAGGTCACCACACAGGCCGCAGCCGCATCGACCAAAGCCGAGCTGTTGCCACCGGTTTGCACCCCACCTTCGTACACCGACTTGAGCTTGGCCAGCACTTCAGGCGGCGAGATGCGGGGGTGCGTGTCGGCAGACACTTCGGTGACCTTGCCTTGCAACTTGATGCCACGGGCTTTGTAGCCTTCGAGCTCAAACTTTTCGGTGACCACAGGCACGATCTCACCGGCATGGAAGCCGGCGGCTTGCGCGGCCACGGCCTTGGCGAACGAGTCAGACGCGAACTGGTCCACCTCTTCGCGGGTGATGTTGTATTTTTTGGCCAAGTTCTCGGCGGTCTGGATCATGTTGATGCCAGCGGCCGGGTCTTTGAGGGCTTCCCACATGTAGTCTTTGAAGCCCACGGGCGCGCCCAGCTTGAAGCCGGTGCGGTGGTCAAAGGCGGCAATCGGGTTGCGCGTCATGCTCTCGGTACCCACCACCAGTGCGGCCTCGCACACACCCGCTTCGATCTGCTCGCCCGCTTGGCGGAACAACTCAAAGCCGGTGCCGCAAATGCGCTGGGTCATGATGGCCGGCACTTCTTGTGGCACACCGGCATACAGGCCGATGTGGCGGGGCAAGAAGAACTGGTCAAAGTCGCCGGGCGCCATGTTGCCGGTGATGACCGAGCCGATTTCGGTGGCCGCAATGCCAGCGCGCTTCAAAGCTTCGCGTGCCGCCTTGATGCCCAGGTCCGTGGGCGAGATGTGACCCAATGCACCGCAGTAATCGACCATGGGCGTGCGAACACCTTCGTGCATCCACACATCGGCAAACGCGTTGAAAAATCCTTTGGAGGCCATTTGTTCTTTCGGTTTTTTGTGGGCGCTTGCAGGGCAAGCTCCTACAGGGTGATCACTGAGGTTTGACGGTGTAGTGCAGCGTGTCGGCGTGCAGCGCCGCCACGGTATCGGCGCGGTGGGTGAGCACCGAGCGTTGGTTGATCGAGCCTTTGTCGGTGATCTCGCCCTTGTCGATGGTGGGCGGCTCAGACAGCAGGCACAGGCGGGCGATGCGGTTGGCGCTGCCAGTGGCCGATTGGGCCAGCGTGTTGACGATCTCTTGGAACTTGGCCAGCACGGGGGCAGAGGCGAGCACCTCGGACAGCGGCACATCCGCGCCCAAGCCGCTCAAAGCACGCACCGCGGGCGTCGGGAAAATCATCGCGCCGACTTCTTTCATGTTGATGCCCGTCAGCACCGCGTCCTGGATGTAAGGGGCACCGGCGGCAATGATCTTGCCGCGCAGCGGGCCCACGCTTACAAAGGTGCCGGTGGCCAGCTTGAAGTCTTCGGCGATGCGGCCGTCAAACTTCAGGCCCAGGTGCACATCGGTCTCGTCGATCCACTTGACCGCGTCGCCGGTTTTGAAAAAGCCCTCTTCGTCAAAAGCACCGGCGGTTTCTTCCGGGTTGCGCCAGTAGCCGGGCGTGATGTTGGGGCCGCGGTAGCGCACCTCGGTCTTGCCCTGCATGTCCACCAGCTTGAGCTCCAGGCCCGGCGTGGGCACGCCCAGGTCGCCCGCTTGCACAAAGGGGTTGGTCACGAAGATGCCGAACGGGCCAGACTCGGTCATCCCCAGGCCCGTGCCCATCACGATGCGCTCGCCGATTTCGCGCTCTTGCGATGCGTACAGGCTGTCCCAAATGGGCTGGGCCAATGCGGCACCGGCATAAAAGAACATCTGCACCCGCGACAGCAGCGTTTTGCGCAGCAGGTCGTCGGTTTTCATGGCGTTGGCAATCGCTTCAAAGCCGGTGGGCACGTTGAAGTAGACGGTGGGCGCGATCTCGCGCAGGTTGCGCAAGGTCTCTCCAATCAAGGCCGGTGTGGGCTTGCCGTCGTCGATGTACAAGGTGCCGCCGTGGAACACGGTCATGCCGAAGTTGTGGTTGCCCCCAAAGGTGTGGTTCCAAGGCAGCCAGTCGACCAGCACCAGTTCTTTTTCGGCCAGCACGGGCATGGACTGGGCCATTTGCTGCTGGTTGGCGCACCACAGGCGCTGGGTGTTGATGACCGCCTTGGGCAGCTTGGTCGAGCCGCTGGTGAACAAAAACTTGACGATGGTGTCGGGGCCGGTGGCGGCCATGGCTGCGTCCACCGCAGGCGTGGCTGCAGTTGCACACAGGCTGTCGAAAGTGGTCACCTGGCGGCCATCCACGGCGCCTTCGCACATCACCACTTCCATGTCCGCGCTCACCGTGCCGGCAATGGCTTTGGCGTAGCGGGCGTCCGATGCGAACACCAGGCCGGGCGTGACGGTTTTGAGCACGTGCTTGAGCTTGTCGTAATCGACGCTCACCAGCGAATAGGGCGGCGAGGCGGGCACATAGGGCACACCGGCCACCATGCAGCCCAAGGCCAGCATGGCGTGCTCCAAGCTGTTTTCGCTCAGGATCACCACGGGGCGCTCGGCATTGAGGCCGCGGTCGATCAGGCCTTGCGCAATGTTGCGTGCGGTCTGCCAGGCTTGTGCGTAGCTGATGTGTTGCCAGTCTCCGGTGCTGCCGTCGGCTTGTTTGACGCGGCGGGCCATGAAGCTGTGATCAGGCTTGACCTGCGCCCAGTGCTGCAGGCGGTCGGTCATGCGCTCGGGGAAAGCTTGCAGTTCCTGATCGGCTTTGAGGTAGTGCGTGCCGGGCACGCCGTCACGCAGGGTGACGCGGGTCACGCCGAACTTCAGGGGGCGGAATTGGGGGGCGTTCATGGCTTGGTCTCCTGCAGCCGGATCAGTTGGCTTTTTGGACTTTGGCGGCCTTGCCCTCGAGGAAGGCGCGCACACGGGCCTTGGCTTCGGGAGCGGACTGCGCGATGGAGGCCATCAGCGCTTCGGTGAACAGGCCATGGTCCGCAGGCTGCTCGGCAATGCGTGGCAGGGCGTGGGTCAGGGCAAAGTTGGTCAGCGGCGCATTGGTCGCGATGCGGGTGGCCAACTCGATGGCTTTGGTCAAGGCCGTGCCGGTCGGCACCAGGTATTGCGCAAAGCCCACGCGCTCGCCGTCTTGCGCGTTGTACACACGGCCCGTGAGCATCATGTCGGTCATGCGGGCTGCACCAATCAGCTTGGGCACACGCACCGAGCCGCCGCCGCCCACAAAGATGCCACGCGTGCCTTCGGGCAGGGCATAAAAGGTGCTTTCGTCGGCCACGCGGATGTGCGAGGCGCTGGCCAGCTCCAAACCGCCACCAACCACCGCGCCGTGCAAAGCCGCAACCACGGGCACACGGCCTTGCTCGACAGCATTGAGCGCCACGTGCCAGCTGCGTGAGTGGTGGATGCCTTCACCGGCGTCGCGCTCTTTGAGTTCAGACAGGTCCAGGCCTGCGCAAAAGTGGTCGCCTTCACCGTGGATCACGGCGGCACCGGCTTCAGGCGGCAGGTTCTGAAAGACATCGCGCAAGGCTTCGATCAGGCCGTCAGACAGGGCGTTGCGCTTGGCAGGACGGCACAGACGCACCACGGCGACGGCGCCTTGCATCTCCAAAGCAACGCCATTGGCTGCAGCACGGTCAAGGATGGGGTTGCTTGCTTGGGACATCGGTTGGGTCTCTTAAATGACTTGACCCAAAGGCCAAGAAGGTTATTATTGATAACGATATTGTGCGCAGCGGTGAGCGCTTTTCGGCTTGGGGGTTTCCCTAGGTTGGGTGCTGATTCCCGCTCAAGCGCTGCAAGCTAAAGCCATTGCCTTTGAGATCGGCTATCGTTCAGAGGCACCCAACGGAGACCTGCAAGCCATGAATTACAAAGACCTGATCGCCATCGACATCCACACCCACGCTGAAGTGAGTTGCTGGAACCCCTTTGACAACTATGGTGAGGAATACGACCGCGCTGCGGACAAATTCTTTGGCAGCAACCGCCGCCCGACCATTGAAGAGACCGTGGCCTACTACCGCGAGCGCAAGATCGGTTTGGTCATGTTCACTGTGGACAGCGAATCACAGCTGGGCCGCCGCCGCATCCCCAACGAAGAGATCGCCAAGGCCGCGCGAGACAACAGCGACATGATGATTGCCTTTGCCAGCATCGACCCGCACAAGGGCAAGATGGGCGCACGCGAGGCCGAGCGCCTGATCAAGGAAGAGGGCATCAAGGGCTTCAAGTTCCACCCCACGGTGCAGGGCTACCACCCTTACGACAAGATGGCCTGGCCCATTTACGACGTGATCAACGAGTACAAGCTGCCTGCGATCTTTCACACTGGGCACAGCGGCATCGGCTCGGGCATGCGCTGCGGTGGCGGCCTGCGCCTGGCCTACAGCAACCCCATGCACCTGGACGATGTGGCCATCGACTGGCCCGACATGCAGATCGTCATGGCACACCCGAGTTTTCCGTGGCAAGACGAGGCGCTGTCTGTGGCCACGCACAAGCCCAATGTCTGGATCGACCTGTCGGGCTGGAGCCCCAAGTACTTTCCCAAGCAGCTGATCCAGTACGCCAACACGCTGCTCAAAGACCGCATTTTGTTTGGCAGCGACTACCCGCTCATCACGCCCGAGCGCTGGATGAAAGATTTTGAAGTGGCGGGCTTCAAGCCCGAGGTGATGCCCGGCATCTTGAAAGACAACGCGGTGCGTTTGCTGGGGCTGGACAAGGCCGCTTGATTTCCAGATCGGCGTCTTGGCGCCGATCCCTTCACACCACCGGATCCTGTGGCGCAGGGCTTTGCAGCAGCTGGTCTATCGGCCAGTTCAGCAGTTCGCCCAGGCGGCAGACCACCCAACGCGCTTCCACGGGCGACACCACCGCAGGCTCGGCCAGCAGGCCCAGCTCGCATTGCGCCAGCACCAACTCTTCGGTGATGCCCAAGGTGAACTGCATGTTGGCCGCTTTTTCGGTCAGCAAGTTGGCCAAGTCTTCGCACAGCTCGTAGCGCTCGGCCATTTCGCGGTGGCCGATGCTGGGTTTGATCTTGCCCGGCGGCACATACAGCGCCGTGAAGCTCTCGGGCAGGTAGATCTGGTTGCCTTCGCTCATGCCCGGCTCAGGCTTTTTTGACGAATTCGGTTTTCAGCTGCATGGGCCCAAAGCCGTCGATCTTGCAGTCGATGTCGTGGTCGCCTTCGATCAGGCGGATGTTCTTGACCTTGGTGCCGACCTTGACGACCGAGGAAGACCCTTTGATTTTCAAATCCTTGACCAAGGTGACGGTGTCGCCGTCTTGCAGCACATTGCCGTTGGCGTCTTTCCAGACTTTGGCCACATCAGCGGCAGCGGCCTCAGCGGGGTTCCATTCGTGCCCGCAGCTGGGGCAGATCAACAGGTTGCCATCTTCGTAGGTGTATTCGTCGTGGCATTTCGGGCAGGCGGGCAGGGTGCTCATGGGGTTTCCTTATCGGGCTGGAGGATACCCCATGCTCAGCCCCGTTCATCCGTGCGGCGTGGCTTTCACAAAAGCACCGCCTTGGTAAATGGCCGCCGGGTCCTGCGTGTCGATCACCGGTTGGCGTGCTTCGACGGCGTTTCGGAACACGTCCGACGAGTCTTGTGGCCGGTAGCCGATGTGTTTGGCATGGGTATTGTCCCACCAGGTGGTCTGGTTGTCCGACATGCCATAGATGATGGTGTGGCCCACGATGGGGGCCGTGAGTGCCGCGACGATCAGGCG
Organism: Limnohabitans lacus; assembly: GCF_030053395.1. Lineage (GTDB taxonomy): Bacteria > Pseudomonadota > Gammaproteobacteria > Burkholderiales > Burkholderiaceae_C > Limnohabitans_A > Limnohabitans_A lacus. Next base: position 156,883 of record NZ_JASGBH010000001.1, read on the forward strand.
TTCCAAGTCGTCGTAGCTCAGGTAGGTGGCCAACATGCGGCGGTCCTTGGGCTCGGTGAACGACGAGCCGATGCGCAGGCTCACCGTCTCGATGCCCCAGCGGTCCCAATACAGCTGAGCCAGGTCTTCGCCAAAGGCTTTGGACAGGCCGTAAAAACCATCAGGCTTGGGTGGCATGCGGGTGTTGACCACTTCGTCTTGCCGGTAAAAGCCGGTCACGTGGTTGGAGCTGGCGAACACGATGCGCTTGACGCCTTTCAAGCGGGCTGCTTCGTAAAGGTTGACCATGCCCACGATGTTGCCCGCCAAGATGGGCGCCCAGGGCTGCTCGGTGGACACGCCGCCCATGTGCACCACGGCGCTCACGCCGTCGAGCAAGGCCATCATCTGGTCGGCGTCTTCCAGCGCGGCGATTTGAACTTCTTCACCAGCGGCTGCTGCGCCCAGGTCGCGGCGGTGGCTCACGCGCAGCACATCGCAATAGGCTTTCAGGCGCGGGCGCAGCTCTTGGCCCAGATTGCCGCCAGCGCCCGTCAGCAGCAGGCGGGGAAATTTCAAAGGGGATGCGGGGGGATTGAGCATGGTGTTCTTGGCTTTCAGTCTTTGAAACGCGCGGCCAGGGCTTGTGCGCTGTCGCGCAACACGTTCTGGTCGGCGCCCACGGCCACAAACAGGCAGCCTTGGGCCACATAGTGTTTGGCCAGGGTTTCGTCGCCCGTCAAGATGCCGGCGGCCTTGCCGCACGCTTGGATGCGGGCAATGGCCTCGTCGATGACCTTGAGCACCTCGGGGTGCTTGGGGTTGCCCAAGTGGCCCAAAGCGGCAGACAAGTCGCCGGGGCCGATGAAGACGCCATCCACGCCTTCGACGTTGGCGATCTCTTCGATGTTTTTCAGGCCCTCGATGGTCTCGACCTGCAGCAGCACGCAGATTTCTTCAGCGCTGCGATGGGCATAGCCTTGGACACGGCCGTAGTTGCTGGCGCGGGGTGCACCGGCATAACCGCGCACACCCTGCGGTGGGTAACGGGTGTAGGACACCGCGTTGCGTGCTTCTTCGGCGGTCTGGATGTAAGGCACCAAGAGCGTTTGCACGCCAATGTCGAGCAAGCGCTTGAAGGTCACCATGTCGTTCCAAGGTGGGCGCACGATGGGCGTGGCCGTGCCGCCTTGCATGGCTTGCAGCTGGGCCAGCACATCGGGCACTTCGTTGGGCGAGTGCTCCATGTCCAGCAGCAGCCAGTCGTAGCCGCAATGGGCCAAGATTTCGATGCTGATGGGGCTGCACAAATGCGACCACAGGCCGATTTGTTTTTGGCCACTCAGGATGGCGTGCTTGAAACGGTTGATGGGAAAGTCCATGGCGTGCTCCTTAAGCGGCAGAAGGATCGGCGGGGGTCGGGCTGATCTGGAAGTTGGCGGCGATCTCCAAGGCGCGCACCAGGCCCGAGTGGTCCCAGCCTGCGCCACCGTTGGCAACGCAGCTGCTCATCAGCTGCTGGGTGCTGGCGGTGTTGGGCAGGCTCAGGCCCATGGCCTTGGCGCCTTCCAGGGCCAAGTTCAGGTCTTTTTGGTGCAGCTCGATGCGAAAGCCCGGGTTGAAGGTGCGCTTGATCATGCGCTCGCCATGCAGCTCCAAAATGCGGCTGGTGGCCAGGCCCCCCATCAGCGCTTGGCGCACTTTGGTGGGGTCGGCACCGGCTTTGGCGGCAAACAGCAGGGCTTCGCCCACGGCCTCGATGTTGAGCGCCACGATGATCTGGTTGGCCACTTTGCAAGTTTGGCCGCTGCCGTTGTCGCCGATCAGGGTGATGTTCTTGCCCATCAGCGCAAACAGGGGCTGCACTTGGTTGAAGGTGGCTTCCGAACCGCCCACCATGATGGTCAGGCTGGCCGCTTTGGCACCCACTTCGCCACCGGACACCGGAGCGTCCAGGTACTCGCAGCCCAGCGCGTTGATCTTGGCCGCGAACTCTTTGGTGGCGATCGGCGAGATGGAGCTCATGTCCACCACGGTTTTGCCTGCGCTCAGGCCTTGTGCGACGCCCTTGTCGCCAAACAGCACATCGGCCACATGCGGCGTGTCGGGCACCATGGTGAAGATGATGTCGGCTTGTTGCGCGACTTCGGCGGGGCTGGCACAAGCCTGTGCGCCTTGCGCCACCACGCCTGCGGGCACGCCGCTGCGCGAAAAGGCAAAGACCTCATGGCCACCGGCCAGCAAATGTCCCGCCATGGGCGCGCCCATGATGCCCAAGCCAATGAATCCGAGTTTCATGGTGTTTCCTTTGGAGTGAATCGCCCGGGTGCTCAGCGCACCATGCAAGGCATCTTGTTGTTGAACTTCCAGCCGGGGATCAGGTACTGCATCGCGATGGCGTCATCGCGTGCACCCAGGCCGTGTTGTTGGTAGAGCTGGTTCGCTTGCATCACCGCGTCCATGTCCACCTCGATGCCCAGGCCAGGCTTGGCGGGCACATCGACGTAGCCGTCTTTGATTTGCAGCGGGTCTTTGGTGAGGAACTGGCCGTCTTGCCAGATCCAGTGCGTGTCGATGGCGGTGACTTTGCCCGGTGCTGCCGCAGCGCACTGGGTGAACATGGCCAGTGAAATGTCAAAGTGGTTGTTCGAGTGCGAGCCCCAGGTCAGGTCATACATCTGGCACAGCTGCGCCACCCGCACCGAGCCTTGCAGCGTCCAGAAATGCGGGTCGGCCAGCGGAATGTCCACCGACTGCAGCTGGATGCTGTGGGCCATCTCGCGCCAGTCGGTGGCCACCATGTTGGTGGCCGTCAGCAAGCCCGTGGCGCGGCGGAACTCGGCCATCACCTCGCGACCCGAGAACACGCCTTCTGCGCCGCAGGGGTCTTCGGCATAGGCCATGGTGCTGCGGTGGTCACGCAAAAGGCGAATGGCGTCTTTGAGCAACCAGCCGCCGTTGGGGTCCAGCGTGATGCGCGCCTTGGGAAAGCGCTCGTGCAAAGCCACCACGGCTTCTACTTCTTCTTCGCCGCGCAGCACGCCGCCTTTGAGCTTGAAGTCCTGAAAGCCATAACGGGCTTGCGCGGCTTCGGCCAAGCGCACCACAGCCTCGGCCGTCATGGCTTTTTCATGGCGCAGGCGCAGCCAGTCGTCGGCTTGGTCGGGCTCGCTCCTGTAGGCCAGGTCGGTTTGATTGCGGTCGCCCACATAAAACAGGTAGCCCAGCATTTGCACCCGGCTGCGTTGCTGGCCTTCGCCCAGCAGGGCGCACACCGGCACGTTCAGGTGCTGGCCCAGCAAGTCGAGCAGGGCGCTTTCCACGGCGGTGACGGCGTGGATGGTGATGCGCAGGTCAAAAGTTTGCAGGCCTCGGCCGCCGCTGTCGCGGTCGGCAAACTGCTGGCGCATGGCCTGCAGCACGGCGTTGTAGTGGCCAATCGGCTGACCTTCGACCAGAGGGCGGGCGTCTTCCAGGGTCTGGCGGATTTTTTCGCCGCCCGGCACTTCGCCCACGCCGGTGTGGCCCGCAGAGTCGGTCAGGATGACGATGTTGCGCGTGAAGAAGGGGCCGTGGGCGCCGCTGAGGTTCATCAGCATGCCGTCGTGGCCCGCCACAGGGATCACCTGCATGCGCGTGACGACAGGGGTGGAAGAGGGCTGGGGCATGGTTCAAATGTCGGTTGATTTGACGGACATCGTACAACCTAAAGGCCGGGCACGTGATGCGTGTTAACCCTTGCCGCCGTGCCTCAGTGGTGGCTGGAGGCGCCTTTTTTGTGCCGGTCGCGGCTGTTGGACAGGTGGGTGCGCATGGCGGCGCGGGCCGATTCGGCGTCTTGCGCGGCGATCGCGTTCAGGATGTTTTCGTGCTCCTGGTGCACGCGCCGCAAATAAGCCAAGCGGGTGGCATCGACAGCGGGGGAGGTCTCCAGCCGTGCACGCGGGATCGACTGCGATCCCAGCGAATTCATCATGTCGGCGAAGTGGTTGTTTTGGGTGGCGCGGGCGATTTCATGGTGGAACTGAAAGTCGGCGGCAATCGCGTCACGGCCTTCTTCGATGGCGCTGGAAAACGCCGCCATGGCTTCTTGCATCACGGCCAAATTGGCCTCGGTGCGCCGCACAGCCGCCAGGGCGGCGGCTTCGGTCTCGATGCTGATGCGCAGCTCCAGCAGAGCAATCACATCGTGCAAGGTGCTCAGCTGGCCGGGGTTGACGCGAAAAGAGGGTGACTCCGATTGCGCCAGCACAAAGGTGCCAATGCCGTGGCGCGTTTGCACCAGACCGGCCGCTTGCAGCTTGGAGATCGCCTCGCGCACCACGGTGCGGCTCACGCCAAAGCGCGCCATGATGGCCGCTTCGGTGGGCAGTTTTTGGCCGCTTTGCAAGCTGCCGTTTTGCATGTCGGCGCTCAACTGATCGACCAGCTCATAGGTCAAGCTGCGTGATTTGCGTTTTTCGGGGGCGGCTTGCGGGGTGTTCATCGGGTAAATACGCATTCCAGTTTGGATGGCGGGCTTTCACAATCAACTTGTACGACAACTGACCACATCAAGCCCTTGGGGCGAATGTAGCAGAACACCGCAGACCTTGGCCACTTTTTCATGAACGATTTCCAAACCATTGCCGACACACAAGACCGCGTGGGTGAATCCCCCGTGTGGGATGTCCGCGCCCAGCGTTTGTGGTGGGTGGACATTGAAGGCGCCTTCATTCGCAGCACCGTCTTGGACGCCGCCGAGGGCGTGCAGTCCTGGTCCATGCCAGAGCGTGTAGGCTGCATCGCGCTCACACCGGTGCAGGGGCAATTGATCGCCGCCATGGAGTCGGGCATCGCCCGTGTGAGCTTGCAGGCAGACGGTCAGGTGGACACCGATTGGCTGGCCCGCATCCAACACCCCGCCCCCGGCATGCGTTTCAACGATGGGCGCTGCGACGCCAGTGGCCGCCTATGGGTGGGCACCATGGTGATGGACATGTCTTTGGCCTCTGACTTGGGTGGTTTGTATTGCCTGGACGAGCGGGGCCTCACGGGCCCACACGTCACGGGCTTGCTCACGCCCAATGGCTTGGGGTTCAGCCCCGATGGGCGCACTTTGTATCTGTCGGACTCGCACCCCACGGTACAAAAAATATGGGCTTTTGATCTCGACGCTGCCACTGGCCACTTGCGCAACCAGCGCTTGTTTGTGGACATGAACGACTGGCCCGGCCGCCCCGATGGCGCAGCCGTCGATGCGCGAGGGCATTACTGGATCTGTGGCAACGACGCCGGTCAGATCCACGACTTTGATGCGCAAGGCCAGTGGTGCCAATCGCTGTCGGTGCCCATGCCCAAGCCGTCCATGTGCGCCTTTGGCGGCGCCAAGCTGGACCAATTGTTGGTCACCTCCATCATCCCCGCGCAAACCACAGAGGCCACGCGTGGCAGCAGCGGTTCCCTGATTGCCTTGCAGCCTGGCGTGCAGGGTTTGCCCGAGCCTGTGTTTTCCCGTTTTCCCGCTAGTGTGTAAGGTGTATTTCAACCATTTCTAACCCTGGAGACAACAAGATGAAACTCAACAAATCCCTGATGGCCATCGCTGCCGCTTTGGCTTTTTCGGCCCAAGCCACCGAGTTCCGCTCTGCCGACATCCACAACGCCGACGACTACCCCACCGTGGTCGCGGTCAAGCACATGAGCACCGTGCTCGAGAAGTTGTCGGGCGGCAAGCACAAGATCAAGGTCTTCAACAAAGGCGCTTTGGGTTCTGAAAAAGAAACCATCGACCAGGTCAAGATCGGTGCGCTGGATTTGGTGCGTGTGAACGTGGCCCCCATGAACGGCATTTGCCCCATGACCATGGTGCCCACCATGCCCTTCTTGTTCCGCTCGGTGGACCACATGCGCAAGTCCTTGGACGGCCCTGTGGGCGAAGAAATCCTGAAAAGCTGCGAGTCGGTCGGCTACGTGGGCTTGGCTTTTTATGACAGCGGCGCACGCTCCATTTATGCCAAGAAAGCCATCAAGTCCGTGGCCGATGCCAAGGGCCTGAAGATCCGCGTGCAGCAGTCCGACCTGTGGGTGGCCCTGGTCAGCGCCATGGGTGCCAACGCCACACCCATGCCTTATGGCGAGGTGTACACGGGCCTGAAGACCGGCCTGATCGACGCCGCAGAAAACAACATCCCCTCTTTTGACACCGCCAAGCACGTGGAAGCCGTCAAGGTTTATTCCAAGACCGAGCACTCCATGGCGCCAGAGATTTTGGTGATGTCCAAAGTGGTGTGGGACAAGCTGCCAGCCAACGAGCAAGCCATGGTCCGCCAAGCCGCCAAAGAGTCGGTGGCCGTGCAGCGCAAAGCCTGGGACGAAGCCGAGGGCAAATCGCTGGCCAACGTGAAGGCCGCTGGCGCCGAGATCGTGGAAGTTGACAAGCGTTCCTTCCAGGCCGTGATGGGTCCGGTGTACGACAAGTTCATGACCACGCCTGACATGAAGCGTGCGATCAAAACGATCCAAGAAACCAAGTGATCGGCTGATTTTTTGCTTGCCCAATGCCCCTGGCTCAGCGCCAGGGGCAGGAGTTTTTCATGTTCACCAAATTTTGTGCGACCGTCTCCAAGATCTGCTTGGTGTTGGCCGTGATCGGCCTGATCGCCGTCATCCTGTGCGTGCAGTGGCAGGTCATCGGTCGCTATGTGCTCAACGACACACCGACTTGGGCCGAAGCCTTGGCGATGTTGATCGTCCTGTTTGTCACCGCCTTTGGCTTGGCTGTGGGGGTGCGCGATGCGGGCCACATCGGCCTGGAGTCTCTGGTGATCTTGCTGCCCGAAAAATGGCAGCACCGCATCGAGGTGTTGATCCACGCGCTGGTGGGCGTGTTTGGCTTTTTGATGGTGCAAGGCGGCTGGCTGTGGGCCAGCGCCAAGTGGGGCGAGAAAAAGCCCATGCTGCCGGTGCCCGACGGCATCGACTATGTGCCGGTGATCATTGCAGGCGCTTTGATTTTGCTTTTCTCGATTGAACACATTGTTGCGCTGGTGCAAGGCAAAGTGGTCGAACCGGTCTGGGATTGAACATGAGCCCCCACATTTGTCACTGCGTGTACTTCATTGCCCCCCGAGGGGGCGCTTGCCCTCCTTGGGGCGGCCCTGCGGAGGTCAACTGACATGGAACTCACCGTCCTTGCGCTGAGCTTCACGCTCCTTTTGATTTTGGGTGTGCCCGTGGCCTTTGCCATTGGCCTGTCATCTGTGGCCACCATCATTGCCGCTGGTTTGCCGGTGGCCATGGTGTTCCAGAAAATGGTCGGGGGCATGCAGGTGTTCTCCTTCCTGGCCATTCCGTTTTTTGTGTTCGCCGGTGAGCTGATGCTCTACGGCGGCATCGCCGACCGCATCGTGCGTTTTGCCAACAGCCTGGTGGGCCATGTGCGCGGCGGTCTGGGCATGAGCAACGTCATCGGTTGCACCATTTTTGGTGGCGTGGCTGGCTCGCCCTTGGCCGATGTGTCGGCCATGGGCTCGGTCATGATCCCGCTCATGAAGAAAGAAGGTTACGACGCCGACTACGCGGTGAACGTGACCACGCACGCGGCCTTGGTGGGCGCGATTATGCCCACCTCGCACAACATGATCATCTTCACGCTGGCCGCTTCCGGCTTGGCTTCGGTGAGTGTGCTGGGCTTGATCTTGGCGGGCTTGGTGCCTGCGATCATCTTGACGCTGTGCAACTTGGGCGCGGCCTATTGGGTGGCGGTGCGACGGGGCTACCCGATCCACGGCAACTTCCCGGGCTGGCTTGAAGTCATCAAGTCCTTGGGTGCCGCCTTGCCGGGCCTGTTTGTGGTGGTCATCATTTTGGGCGGCATCTTGTCGGGTGCCTTCACCGCCACCGAATCAGCATCCATCGCGGTGGCCTGGGCCTTGTTTGTCACGGTCATTGTGTACCGCACCTTGACCTTTCAAAATTTCCTCAAGGCTTGTGCCAAGGCTTGCAAAACCACCGGCGTGGTGTTGCTCTTGATCGGCATCTCCAACGCCTTCGGTTATTTCATGGCCTTGTACGAAGTGCCGCAAATGACGGGTGCGCTGATGCAAAAGATCAGTACCGAGCCTTGGGTCATCTTCTTGATGATCAACATCTTGTTGTTCATCCTGGGCACCTTCCTCGACATGGCGGCCACCATCTTGATTTGCACGCCGATCTTCATGCCCATTGCGATGCACTTTGGCATGGACCCGATGCAGTTCGGCATCATGCTGTTGATCAACTGCGCTTTGGGCCTGAATACACCCCCTGTCGGATCGGTGCAGTTTGTGGGCTGCGCGATTGGCGGCATCTCGGTGGGGCAGGTCATGCGCACCATCGGGCCTTTTTATGGGGCGTTGACCGTGGCGGTGCTGTTGGTGACTTATGTGCCCATGTTCACCTTGTGGCTGCCCAACTTGTTGAAGTGATCGGCTGAGCACATGAGCATTTCACGTCCGCCATTGGCGATCCGCATGCATGCGGCTGACAACGTGGCCATCATCGCCAACGACGGTGGTTTGCCGGCAGGCACCGTCTTGCCTGCCGGTGTGGCCGAAGGGCTGGTCTTGCGCGACAAAGTGCCGCAAGGCCACAAAGTGGCGCTGACCGATCTGGCCCAAGGCCAGGCGGTGATGCGCTACAACGTGCCCGTGGGTTATGCGCGGCAAGCCATTGCGGCGGGCAGCTGGGTGCATGAGCGTTTGCTCGACATTCCGCCTGCTCGCGAACTGCAAGGCTTGCCCATGGCCACCGTGCAGCCTGCGCCCCAAGCCCCGCTGGAAGGCTTCACCTTTGAAGGCTATGTCAATGCCGATGGTTCGGTGGGCACCCGCAATTTGCTGGCCATCACCACCACGGTGCAATGCGTGGCGGGGGTGGTCAAGCTGGCGGTGGAGCGCATCGAGCGCGAGTTGCTGCCGCTGTTTCCGAATGTCGATGGCGTGGTGGGCTTGGAGCACACCTATGGCTGCGGCGTGGCGATCGATGCGCCGGGCGCCGAGATCCCGATCCGCACGCTGCGCCACATCAGCCTGAACCCCAACTTTGGCGGTGAGGTGATGGTGGTCAGCCTGGGTTGCGAAAAGCTGCAACCGGACCGCTTGCTGCCACCGGGCAGCTTCCCAATCCAAGATGTGCGCGATGCAGGGCAGGGGCCTGACTTGGTGTGCCTGCAAGACGATGCGCACATGGGCTTCATGTCCATGATCGATCACATTGTGCAAAGCGCCCGCCCGCACCTGGAGCGCCTGAACGCACGCCGCCGTCAAACTGTGCCCGCCAGTGCACTGGTGGTGGGCGTGCAGTGCGGCGGCAGCGATGCGTTTTCGGGCGTGACGGCCAACCCGGCCGTGGGCTACATGGCCGACCTGATCGTGCGGGCCGGCGGCACGGTGATGTTTTCAGAAAACACCGAAGTGCGCGACGCGGTGGAGCAACTCACCAGCCGCGCCGCCACGCCCCAGGTGGCCGAAGACATCGTGCATGAATTGGGTTGGTACGACCAATACCTTGATCGGGGCCGTGTGGACCGCACCGCCAACACCACGCCCGGCAACAAGGCGGGTGGCTTGTCCAACATCGCCGAAAAAGCCATGGGCTCCATCATCAAAAGCGGCAGCTCAGCCATCTCGAGTGTGCTGGCGCCGGGCAACAAACTCCAGGCCGACCAAAAAGGCTTGGTCTTTGCCGCCACACCCGCCAGCGATTTCATCTGCGGCACCTTGCAGCTGGCTGCGGGCATGAACGTGCACGTGTTCACCACCGGGCGCGGCACGCCCTATGGCTTGCAAGCTTGCCCTGTGGTCAAGGTGGCCACGCGCACCGACCTGGCCCGCCGCTGGCACGACCTGATGGACATGAACGCCGGGCGCATTGCCGACGGCGAGCTCACCATCGAAGAAGCCGGGTGGGAGCTGTTTCGCATGATGCTGGACGTGGCCAGTGGCCGCAAAACTTGGGCCGAGCAATGGAAGCTGCACAACGCCCTGGTGCTGTTCAACCCTGCACCCATCACCTGAACCCATTGATCACAACGAGGAGACATCTCATGACACAACGCCGTCAATTCATCCAGACCGCCGCCGCTTGCGCCGCTGCTGCCATGGCACCGGCTGCCTTCAGTCAGGCAGCGCCTTGGCCTTCCAAGCCGATCAACTACCTGGTCGCCTTTCCGGCCGGTGGCACCACCGACATCTTGGCCCGTGTGGTCTCGCAAAAACTGGGCGCCGCGCTGGGCACCACCCTGGTCATCGAAAACAAAGGCGGCGCTGGCGGCAGCGTGGGCTCCGAGATCGCAGCCCGCGCTCCGGCCGACGGCTACAACCTGCTGGGCGGCACCATCAGCTCACACGCCATCAACGTGAGCCTGTACCCCAAGCTGGGTTATGACCCGATCAAATCGTTCACCCCGGTGTACCTGTACGGCACCAACCCTGTGGTGTTGGTGGTGGCGGCCAACAGCCCTTACAAAACACTCAAAGACCTGCTGACGGCGGCCAAAGCCAACCCCGGCAAGCTGTCCGGCGCCTCGGCAGGCAACGGCACTTCGCAACACCTGGCGCAAGAACTGTTGGCCTTCAAAGGCGATGTCAAATTCACCCACGTGCCCTACAAAGGCAGTGCCCCCGCCATTCAAGACGTGATGAGCGGCCAGGTGGATTTCATGTTCGACACCACCGTGGTGGCCGGTGCCCACATCCAAAGCGGCAAGTTGCGTGCGTTGGCCGTGACCTCGGCCAAGCGCTTGAGCGATGCGCTGACCGATGTGCCCACCGTGGCCGAATCGGGCTGGCCCGGCACCGCTGGTTTTGAGGTGGTGTCGTGGCAAGCGCTGTTTGCGCCCGCGGGCACACCCAAGCCCATCGTGGACAAATTGCACGCCGAAATTTTGAAGATCATCCAGACGCCCGAAATGCAAGAGCGCATCAAGGGCCTGGGCATGCAACCTTCCACGCTGACGCCAGAGCAGGTTCAGGCTTTCCAGAAAGCCGAGATCGAGAAGTGGGCGCAGGTCATCAAGGCGGCCAACATCAAGCTGGACTGAAAAAACAATGGGGCGCTGTCAAGCGCCCCAAACTCAACAGCCCACCTGCCTTTGCGGCAGGTGGGCTTTTTTGCATCAGCTGGGTCGCTTCATCTGGCATGAAGTGGGTTGGGCGCTGATGTACGAATCCCAAGTCACTTCGGTGCGAAAGCCGTAACCAGTGTTTTCGGCGTCGTACTTCACACCCTTGCTGCCTTTTTTGGCCCAGATGCCCAGGTACAGCGGTGCTTCGAGTTGGTGGTCGTTTTTGCGCATCTTGACTTCACCGATGGGGCTCTTGTAAGTCATGCCTTCCATCGCAAAAGCCACTTTCTTGGCGTCCGTAGACTGGGCTTTGCGCATGAAGCCGACGAAAAAGAAGTGACCAGCAGTCAGCTGGATATGCACCCTGCCGACAGCAACCTGATGGTGGCCTTTGTCAGCTCAGTGATTCATGGCACCGAACTGAACACAGACGTGACCCACCAGACCATAAAAGGCTCCAAGAAAAAAACCGCTCAACCCGGCTACACCCAGCATGACGCGCTCGCCGTCTCCATGGGACAGGACAGCCTAGGTAGCATGGCGACAGCGCTGGCATCATTCAACCGGTTGAAACGCGAAATGGGTGAGGCATACCCAGGGGGACTACTAGTTATCGACGAAATGGATGTGGGCTTCCACCCGCATGCCATTGAACGGCTCGCCAAGTCACTGAAAACCTACGCCAAACAACTTGACCTGCAAATCATCGCCACCACACACTCGCCGCGCCTCATTGAAGCCATCCACCCGGATGGCAACGGGAACGCCAATGCACCCGACAAGGTGATTTACTTGCTGGACACCAAGTACCCCAGACTGGCCACCGACCAATCACTTCAGGCCATGCTGAGCGACATGTCCATGATGCCGGACAAGGAAAAGCCGACCAGGAGGGCTAAACCCAAGCTTGCCGTTTACTTCGAGGATGACGAGGCAGCTCAGTTTTGCGCCAGTTTGATCCCTGCAGCGAAGAAAACAGCCCTGTCCAAAAAGTACGGAGTTCTTATCAACTGGATTCCATTGGGCATAGGTGGATCACATCTGGTCAAGCTCCCGGAAAAAGACCCATTATTCCTAGATAGAGTCCTGATCGTGGATGCAGACACATCGGCTTAAAGACAAGGCATGAGGTAAGCTACCCGCCTACCTGTTTATCCATGTACTCCAACAAGCTGTACACCCCTATGCGTTATCCCGGTGGCAAAGCTCGCTTTGCCCCGTTGATCGCCGAGGTCATCACCACCAACAACCTTGCCGGCGGCCATTACCTTGAGCCGTATGCAGGAGGAGCTGGCGTTGCCTTGTCTCTGCTAATCGACAACGTCGTTGAGCACATTCACATCAACGATGCCGACCCAGCCATTGCAGGTTTCTGGCGTGTGGCAACCCAGCAAACTACCGAATTGGTGACCATGGTCGCCACCGAGCCCATCACCATGGATGCGTGGCACCACTGGCGCGGGGTGATGCTGGGGCAGGAAGCTGGATCGGAGCTGGAACGTGGCTTTGCCACGCTGTTCATGAACCGGACCAACCGTTCAGGCATCCTGAAAGGTGGTGTTATAGGCGGTAAGGCGCAATCCGGCAGCTACAGAATTGATGCCCGCTTTATGCGTGACGAGCTTTGCAAGCGTCTGGAACGTATTGGTCTACACGCCGAGGGCATCCATGTGTATGAAGAAGATGCACACGAACTGCTGCGGCGTTGCCACCAGTTTTTGCCAGCCAAATCACTGATCTACCTGGACCCGCCGTACTACGTCAAAGGCGCGGGCCTGTACCGCAACTTTTACAAACACGACGACCACGTGAAGATCGCACAGCTTTTGGGGAGACAGCGCTTCAGCCGACCGTGGGTCGTGTCATATGACAACGCTGAAGAAATCAGAGAGATGTACGCATATGCCACACCCTATGCGTATGGACTCCACTACACAGCACAGCGCCGCTACACGGGCTCAGAAGTCATGTTTTTCAGCAAGCGCCTTAAAGCACCGCTGGATACGATGGAAAAGATTGCGGCCTGACGCATGAGGCACCTGTCGTCTAAGGGCCGGTAACGATCACTGCAGACCTTCGAGCCCTGCCTTTGTGTGACCGGGATCAGCCTCAAGCCGACCCCCAACTTGGCTAAGCGCTGAATGTCCCCAACCTCACACCCACTGCACCCCCATCCCTACCAGCGCACAAACGGCCAGCACCCGCATCACCGGCCACTGCCGCGCAATCAGCAGCCACGCCGCCAGTGCCGTGAGCGCCAATGCGGGCCAGTCAGCTTGGGTCCATTGCCCTGTGGGCCAGACCGTGTGCCATGCGAAGGTGCCGGCCAGATGCAGCACCACGCCGATCACCGCTGCCGTGATGCCTTGCAGGGGCCCAGCCAAGGAGGGCATGTGGCGCGTGGCTTCCACCAGCGGGCCACCCGCCAAGATGAACACAAAGGACGGCAAGAAGGTGAACCAGGTCACCACGCAGGCCGCCGCGATGCCGCCCAGCAAAGGGTTGCCCAAAAGCGCCTGGCTGTGCCCGCCCATAAAGCCCACAAAGGCCACCACGATGATCAGCGGGCCGGGCGTGCTTTCGCCCAGCGCCAGGCCGTCCATCATTTGCGTGGCACTCAGCCAGCCGTATTGCATGACGGCCGCTTGCGTCACAAAGGGCAGCACGGCATAAGCGCCGCCAAAGGTCAGCAAGGCCGTTTGCGTGAAAAAGCCGCCCATTTGCGTCAGCGTGTGGGCCGTGCCCAGCAGCAGCGCGATGCTGCCCAGGCTGACTGCCCACAGACCCACGCCCAGCAACAAGGCGCGCAGCAGGCGGCCATGGCTGTAATGGGTGTGCGCCGGTTGGGGGGTGTCGTCGTCCAGCCAAGCGGGCGCGTCGGGCGCCGCGCTGGCCGCGCCGTGCGGCACCGCAGCCACAGGCCGATGGCGTGCCATGCCATGCCCCAACAAGGCTGCGCCCAAGATGATCCACGGGAAGGACAAGCCCCACAGCATGCCCAGCAGCGATGCCGCTGCCAGTGCCCACAACCACGGCGCCTTGAGCGTGCGCTTGGCCATGCGGTGCACGGCTTGCAAGACCAGCGCCGTCACGGCGGGCTTGAGGCCCCACAAAAGCGCCTGGCCCCAGGGGTGTTGACCCCACACGGTGTAGGCCCAGCTCAGCGCGATCAAGAGCACAAGGCTGGGCAGCACAAACAAGGCACCGGCCGCCATGCCGCCGCGTGTGCCGTGCATCAGCCAGCCGGTGTAAGTGGCCAGTTGTTGCGCCTCGGGGCCGGGCAGCAGCATGCAGTAGTGTAGGGCGTGCAGGTAGCGCTTTTCCGAAATCCAGCGGCGGCGCACCACCAGCTCTTCGTGCATCAGCGCGATCTGCCCCGCCGGCCCACCAAAGCTGACGCAGCCCAGCCAGAGCCAAAACCTCAGGGCCTGCGCAAAGCTGACCGGGGCAGGGCGATGGGGGTGGCTCAAGGCGCGTTCCAGTGTTCGCGAAAGGCTTGGGCAAATGCAGCGGTGCCGCTGATGCTCAGGCTCAGGGTGATCTCGTCCTTGGCCGATGGGGTGGGCGACAAGGCCAGGGCTTGGTCGGCGCTGTTCCAGTGGGCGGTGATGGGGGCGTTGCCACAGCGGATGTGCAAATCAAAGTCCCAATCCGCGCCGTCTTCGATGGGGCCGGGTGCTTGCGGGCCAAAGCGGTGTGCCCAGGCCAGCAACTGCGTCACTTCTTGCAGCAGGGCGGGGGTGTGGCGGGCAGCGGGCTGGGCCAGCGCGTCCCAGCAGACCACGCCTTCGCTGTCTTCGCTGCAGTCAAATTCCAGAAATGCCAATGTCATGTGCTGTGAGGATCCCATGCGCCGATTGTCGCTTGCAGGGGGCTGTTTGTAGGAGCCAGCCCTGCTGGCGATGTGGGGCATGGCTGATCGCTTGCAGGGCAAGCTCCTACAGATGGGGTGTTTGTAGGAGCCAGCCCTGTTGGCGATGGGGCGCCCAAGGCCAGCCTGTCGCGCTGGATACATAAACGCCATGAA
This sequence comes from Limnohabitans lacus, assembly GCF_030053395.1. Classification (GTDB taxonomy): domain Bacteria; phylum Pseudomonadota; class Gammaproteobacteria; order Burkholderiales; family Burkholderiaceae_C; genus Limnohabitans_A; species Limnohabitans_A lacus. The sequence continues at coordinate 171,975 of NZ_JASGBH010000001.1, forward strand.
TTGCTTAAATCTTGAGCAAAAAACAGGGAATCAAGGGTTTTCTGTATACAGCGATGGCGGTCTTGGTGGTTTAATTCGACGACTTTGCAACACGAACGCTGAAGTTTGTGCACCGTCATCCCGTAGGTCGGTGGCTTTAGCCCCGACATGCAGCATGCGCCGAAGGCCCCGATGTCGGGGCTAAAGCCACCGACCTACAAGGACGATCGTGTCCAAGGATTTCAGATTTCACCGGGCCTCAACCAACACCTGTTCATGAGCACATCACCCGTCCGCGCTGTGGATTCCGACTTGGCCGAAGAAGGCGGCTCGCAAGCTGTCAAGGCTCAGCAGCGCCTGCGCGAGTGGATTTTGGCGGGCGAATTGCCGTCGGGTGCGCGCATTGCCGAGCTGGCGCTGGTCGATCGCTTGGGCATGTCGCGCACGCCCATCCGCGCGGCGCTGATGCACCTCAAACAAGAAGGTTTGCTGGAGCCGCTGGCCGGTGGGGGTTATGCGGTGCGCACGTTTTCTGAGCGCGAAGTGGCCGACGCGATCGAGCTGCGTGGCACGCTCGAGGGCTTGGCCGCACGCTTGGCCGCTGAGCGCGGTGTGCGCCCAGCCTTGATCCGCCAAGCGCGTGCCTGCCTGGACCAGATCGATGCGGTGCTGCAAGCCTCGGCCCTGAACGACGAGACGTTTTCGGCCTATGTGGATTTGAATGGCCAGTTTCACAAGCAGTTGTCCGAGATGGCCGACAGCGCGGTGCTGGCCCGCGAGATTGAACGGGCCTCGAGCTTGCCCTTTGCATCGGCCTCGGGCTTTGTGGGTGTGCATGTGAACGACGCCCACGCCCGCGACACCCTGGTGGTGGCGCAGCACCAGCACCGTCAGGTGCTCGACGCCATCGAGCGGCGCGAAGCCGGCCGGGCCGAAGCCCTGATGCGCGAGCACTCGCGCATTGCCAGGCAAAACATGCAGGTCGCCTTGCGCGACCCCGCCGCATCGGGCACACCCGGTGTGCAACTGATCCGACCGTCCTGAACCGATTTTTAACGAGGAGATAGAGCATGCAAAAACGTCAATTCCTGAGCGCCATCGCTTGCGCCACCCTGGCCATGACCGCTTCCACGGCCATGGCGCAAGACAAATTCAAGATCGGCTTGATCTTGCCCATGACCGGTCCGTTCGCCTCCACCGGCAAGCAGATCGAAGCCGCAGCCCGCCTGTACATGGCGCAAAACGGCGACATGGTGGCGGGCAAAAAAGTCGAGCTGATCGTCAAAGACGACACCAGCGCGGCCGATGTGACCAAGCGCTTGGCGCAAGAGATGGTGGTCAATGAAAAAGTCAGCGTACTGGCCGGTTTCGGTTTGACGCCTTTGGCCTTTGCCACCGCCCCGATTGCCAGCCAGTCCAAAACCCCCATGGTGGTGATGGCTGCGGCCACTTCCAGCATCACACAAGCTTCGCCCTTCATCGTGCGCACCAGCTTCACGCTGCCCCAAGCAGCGGTGGCCATTGCCGACTGGGCACCCAACAACGGCATCAAGAAAGTCGTGACCTTGGTGTCTGACTACGGCCCCGGCATCGATGCTGAAAAGTATTTCAAAGACCGTTTGTTGTTCAACGGCGGCCAGGTGCTCGACACCCTGCGCGTGCCCATGCGCAACCCTGACTTCGCACCTTTCTTGCAAAAAGTGCGTGACCTCAAACCTGACGCGGTTTATGTGTTTGTGCCCTCGGGCGCAGGCGCGGCGCTGATGAAGCAGTTTGCCGAGCGCGGCATGGACAAGGCCGGCATCAAGCTGATCGGCACCGGTGACATCACCGACGACGACATCTTGAACAGCATGGGCGATGTGGCCAACGGCGTGGTGACCTCGCACCATTACTCGGCATCGCACAACTCGCCTTTGAACAAGAAGTTTGTCGCGGCCTTCGAGAAGGCCAACAACGGCTTGCGCCCCAACTTCATGGCCGTGGGCGGTTATGACGGCATGCGCGTGATCTACGAAGCGGCCAAAGCCACCAAAGGCGCAGGCGGTGAGGCACTGCTGGAAGCGATGAAAGGCCAAGTCTTTGAAAGCCCCCGTGGCCCGATGTTCATCGACGCGCAAACCCGCGACGTGGTGCACAACATCTACATCCGCAAAGTGGAGAAGGTGAACGGTCAGCTCTACAACCAGGAATTTGCGACCCTCAAGGACGTGAAAGATCCGGGCAAGAGCCGATAAGCCAAGCCTTGCTGAAGGCGCGATCGCTTGCAGGGCAAGCTCCTACAGGCCCGGACGTTGTAGGAGCCAGCCCTGCTGGCGATGTGCAGCTTGAAGAACCGTTGGCAGGGCATGCGGCGCCATCGCAGCCAGCCCTGCAACATTTGAGAACCAGAAACGCATGACATGCTGACCATCCTTTTCGACGGCGTTGCCTACGGCATGCTGCTTTTCATCTTGGCCGTGGGCCTGTCCGTGACCATGGGTTTGATGAACTTCATCAACCTGGCGCATGGCGCGTTTGCCATGGCGGGCGGCTACCTCACGGTGGTGCTGATGCAGCGCTTTGAGGTGCCCTTTTTGTGGTGCCTGCCGCTGGCCTTTGTGACCACGGCCTTGCTGGGTGCGGTGCTGGAGCGCACGCTCTACCGCCACATGTACAAAAAGCCGCATCTGGACCAAGTGCTGTTCTCGATCGGTCTGGCCTTCATGTCGGTGGCCAGCGTGGACTACCTGATGGGCTCGCAGCAGCAGATCATGCAGCTGCCCGATGGGCTGCGGGGTCGTACCGAGCTGTGGGCGGGCGAAGTCTTTGAATTGGGCATGGGCCACTACCGCCTGTTCATCATTGCGGTGTGCGCGGCGCTCACGGTGGGTTTGCAATACGTGCTGGCCAAAACCCGCTTTGGCAGCCGTTTGCGCGCCAGCGTGGACGACGCCCGCGTGGCCGCAGGCCTGGGCATCCGCGTCAATTTGATTTTTGCCGCCACTTTTGCCGTGGGCTCGGGCCTGGCGGGTTTGGGCGGGGCGCTGGGGGCCGAGGTGCTGGGGCTGGATCCGACCTTTCCGCTCAAGTTCATGGTGTATTTTTTGATCGTGGTGGCCGTGGGCGGCACCTCGTCCATCACCGGGCCGCTGTGGGCGGCGCTGCTCTTGGGCATTGCCGATGTGGCGGGCAAGTACTACATGCCCAAGCTGGGTTCTTTCATCGTGTATTCCCTGATGATCGCGATTTTGATTTGGCGTCCGCAAGGGCTGTTTGTGCGCAAGGGGGGCCGCTGAAATGAATGCTCATATGAACGCACGTACCCAACTTTTATCGACGGCCCGCATGCGCGGCTGGGAGCCGTTGGTCTGGCTCCTGGCCTTTGCCATGCCTTTCGCATTTCCGGGCCACGCCCTCATCGTCAACGAAGTCGCCATCGTCGCCTTGTTTGCGGTGTCACTCGATCTGGTGCTGGGTTACACCGGCATCGTGTCGCTGGGCCATGCGGCGTTTTTGGGGCTGGGGGCTTATGCCTCGGCCTTGTTTGCCAAGCATGTGATGCCCGACCCGGTGGTGGGCCTGCTGTTTGGCATGGGCTGCGCCACGCTGCTGGGCGCGCTGTGTTCGCTCACCATCTTGCGCGGCACCGATCTGACGCGGCTCATGGTCACACTGGGCATGGCGCTGATCTTGATGGAGCTGGCCAACAAGCTCGACTGGCTCACCGGGGGCTCAGACGGCCTGCAGGGCGTGATGATGGGCCCGGTGCTCGGCCGCTTTGAATTTGATCTGTACGGTCAAACCGCCGCTTGGTATTCGCTCACCGTGTTGTTGATCTTGTTTGCATTGGCGCGGCGTTGGGTCAATTCGCCCTGGGGCGCCACGCTCATGGCGGTGCGCGACAACCCGCTGCGGGCCATGGCCATTGGCATTCCGGTGCACAACCGTTTGGCCGTGGTCTACACCGTGGCGGCTGCTTTGGCTGGCGCTGCGGGCGCTTTGATGGCGCAGACCACCGGCTTTGCATCACTCGACGTGTTCGCTTTAGAGCGCTCAGCCGACGTGATGCTGATGCTGGTCATCGGCGGTGTGGGCTGGCTTTATGGCGGGGTGGTCGGGGCGGTGGTGTTCAAGCTCATGCACGACGTGATCTCGGGCATCACGCCGCAGTACTGGACGTTTTGGATTGGTCTGTTTTTGGTGGTCTTGGTCATGGTGGGGCGTGAGCGTTTGATTCGGCCTTGGCTGTGGTTTGGCCGCTCGGCGGACCAGAAAGGTGGTGCGCAATGAACGAGCCCATCGTTTTGAAGGCCCAGGGCCTGGTCAAACAATTTGGCGGCATCACCGCCACCGACAACGTGAATCTGGAATTGCGCTTGGGCGCACGCCATGCGCTGATCGGCCCCAACGGCGCGGGCAAGACAACGCTCATCAATTTGTTCACCGGCGTGCTGCCGCCCACATCAGGGCGCATCGAATTGCTGGGCCAAGACATCAGCCAACTCGCACCTTACCTGCGTGTGCGCAGGGGCATGGTGCGCACCTTCCAGATCAACCAGCTGTTTGCCAGCATGACGCCTTTGCAAACGCTGGCCATGGTGGTTTCGCAGCAGCGCGGTTTGGGCGGGCGTTGGTGGCCCAAGCTGGGGCAAGACAAAGCGGTGGTTGAGCGCTGCGAAGCATTGCTTGAATTGTTTCGCCTGACCGAAGTCATGCACCAGCGCACCGAGCACTTGGCCTATGGCAAGCGCCGTTTGCTGGAGATGGCGATTGCGCTGGCCTGCGAGCCCAAGGTGCTGCTGCTCGACGAGCCGGTGGCCGGTGTGCCTGCGGGCGAGCGCGAAGAGTTGTTGCAAACCGTGGCGGCACTGCCCGCCGAAGTGTCGGTCTTGCTGATCGAGCACGACATGGATTTGGTGTTTGAATTTGCCGACCGCATCACTGTGCTGGTCAACGGCGCAGTGCTGACCGAAGGCACCCCCGAAGCGATCGCCGCCGACCCGCAAGTCAAGGCGGTGTATTTGGGGCATGGCGAGGAGTTGGCGCATGGCTGAATTGTTGAAGCTTGAAAACTTGAGCGCCGGATACGGCGAGGCGGTGGTGTTGAACGACATCAGCTTCTCGCTGGGCGAGGGCGAAACTTTGGCTTTGCTGGGCCGCAACGGCACCGGCAAAACCACCCTCATGGACACCTTGGCTGGTGCCACGCGCCAGCACGGCGGTCAGATCTTTCTGGGCGGCCAGCCGCTGCACAGCTTGCCCTCGCACGAGCGGGCGGCCGCTGGCATTGGCTGGGTGCCGCAAGAGCGCAACATTTTCAAATCGCTCACGGTGCATGAAAACTTGACCGCCGTCGAAAGGCCTGGGCGCCAATTGCATGGCAGCCGGGCCTGGACGCCCGAGCGGGTGTACGAAATGTTCCCGCGATTGGCCGAGCGCAAGACCAATTTGGGCACGCAGCTGTCGGGCGGCGAGCAGCAGATGCTGGCGGTGGGCAGGGCGCTGGTGCTCAACCCGCGCTTGCTCTTGCTGGACGAGCCGCTGGAGGGCTTGGCGCCGATCATCGTGGAAGAGTTGCTGCGTGCGATTGCCCGCATCACCCGTGAAGAGGGGCTGTCGGCCATCATCGTGGAGCAACACCCGCAAGCGATTTTGAAGATCAGCCACCGCGCGGTGGTGCTGGACCACGGCAATGTGGTGCACGCCAGCGATGCCGACACGCTGCGAGCCAACCCTGAACTGCTGGACAGCTTGCTGGGCGTGGCCCGCAAGCTTTGAACGATCGCATTGAACAAGAGTTTCGAACAAGAGAGGACAAGATGTTCATCAAAAACACCTGGTATGTGGCCTGCGCCCTGACCGAACTGGAAGCCTTGGGCGACAAGCCACTGGGCCGCACCATTTGCAACGAGCAGATGGCGATTTTCAAAGGCCCGGACGGCAAGGTCGCTGCGGTCGAAGACTTTTGCCCGCACCGGGGTGCGCCCTTGTCGCTGGGTAAGGTGTGCAAAGGCCATTTGCAATGCGGCTACCACGGCCTGGAGATGGGCGTGGATGGCAAAACCGTGCAGATGCCCGGCCAACGCGTGCGCGGCTTTCCGGCCATCAAAGCATTTGCCGTGGTCGAGCGCTACGGTTTTGTCTGGGTCTGGCCCGGCGACCAGGCCAAGGCCGATGTGGCGCAGATGCCGGTGTTTGAGTTCTTCGACAACCCGGCTTGGGCCTATGGCGGCGGGCTGTACCATGTCCAGGCCGATTACCGCTTGATGATCGACAACCTGATGGACCTGACGCACGAGACCTATGTGCACGCCAACAGCATCGGCCAGCCCGAGATCGACGAGACGCCTTGCGAAACCAAGGTCGAAGGCGACCAAGTCATCTTGCAGCGCCACATGGAGGGCATTCAAGCGCCGCCGTTTTGGCAAATGGCCATGAGCGCCAACGGTCTGGACCCGCAGGCCAAGGTGGACCGCTGGCAGATCTGCCGCTTCACGCCGCCCAGCCACATCATGATCGACGTCGGCGTGGCATTGGCGGGCAAGGGCGGTTTTGATGCCGCGCCCGAGCACAAGGCCTACAGCGTGGTGGTGGACTTCATCACGCCCGAGACCGAGACCTCGCACTGGTACCACTGGGGCATGGCGCGTCAGTTCAAGCCGCATGACACCGATCTGACCGACAAGATCCGCGCGGGGCAGGGCGGCATTTTCAACGAAGACATGGAGATGCTGCAGCTGCAGCAAGTCAACATCAACAAGTGGCCCGATCGCAAACTGTTGATGCTCAACATCGACTCAGGCGGCGTGCAGTCGCGCCGCATCATTGACCGCCTTTTGGCCGAAGAACACACACCGGAAGTCACCGCATGAGCCAGACCGACCTGACCCAAACCCCCATCGCCTCGGACGGGAGCTTCGAAGTCCAGCTGCAAAAAAGCGGCCAGACCCTGCAAGTCACCAAAGACCAGTCCATCCTCAAAGTCTTGCAAGACGCCGGGCACGACGTGCCTTTCTCGTGCTCCGAAGGCATTTGCGGCACGTGCCTCACCAAGGTGGTGGCCGGCAAGCCTGACCACTGGGACATGTACCTCACCCCCGAAGAGCAAGAAAAAGGCGATTGCATGATGGTTTGCTGCTCGCGCAGTCAGACGGCGCGCTTGGTGCTGGATTTGTAAGCAGCCCTCCCAGCGGCTATTGCAAAACGCTCTATCTGCTGGTGGCCCGCAGGGCAAGGTAAGCCCTGGCTTTGCGGGACAATGCAGGGCGACTCCCTCAGGGTGATCGCCCATAAGTTCCACCACGATGAATTCCACCCTCCACATCCTGGGCATCACCGGCCCGATTTACCTGGCCATAGCACTGGGCTATGTGTTCACCCGTCGGGGCATGTTTGCCAAATCGGACATGCAGGTCTTTGGCAAGTTCACGCTGAACCTGGCCTTGCCGGCTTTGCTGTTCAACGCCTTGTCGCAGCGGCGCATTGGTGAAATCCTCAACGGGCACTACCTGCTGGCCTATGCCTTGGGTTCGTTTGCGGTGGCGCTGCTGGGCTTGTTGTGGGCGCGCAAAGTCAAGGGCCATTCTTTGAGCTACAGCAGCATGATGGCCATGGGCATGTCTTGTCCCAACAGTGGTTTTGTGGGCTACCCGATCATGCTGCTGACCTTTGGCCCAGTGGCCGGTGTGGCGCTGGCGCTCAACATGGTGGTCGAAAACCTGTTGATGATCCCCTTCTTGCTGGCCGTGGCCGATGCGCAAGGTGGTCCTGCCGGTCAGTGGAAGCAGGTGATCGCGCAGACCCTGAAGAACCTGCTCAAAAACCCCATGATCTGGGGCATCACAGGCGGTTTTGTGTTTTCGTGGTTTGACCTGGAGCTGTCCGCACCGCTGGCCCGCACGGTGAATCTGTTCGCCCAAGCCAGCATGGTCTTGTCGCTGTTTGTGATCGGCGGCTCTTTGGTGGGCCTGAAGGCCGAAGGCCTCAAGGGCACGGTCACGCAGATCACCTTGGGCAAGTTGTTCTTGCACCCGCTGGCCATGTTTGTGGTGCTGAGCTTTGTGATGCCGGTGGCCGATCCGGCCTTGCGCTCGGCCGCTTTGCTCTCGGGCGCCTTGCCCATGCTGGGTATTTTCACCATCTTGAGTCAGCGCCACGGCCACGGCACCATCAGCGCAGTGGCTTTGCTGCTCACCACCATCGGATCGTTTTTCACGCTCAGCACCTTGCTGCTGGTCTTGCAACACCACCCGTTTTGATCATTCTGTAAGTCGCCGTCCTGTGGTCGGTTCGCTCGGCGTCTTGTAGGTCGGCGGCTTTAGCCCCGACATTGCTGGGTGCTGCGCTGTTGTCGGAGCTGAAGCTCCGACCTACGTCGCAGTCCTGTGGCTACGTCGCAACCCTGTGGCTGGTTCGCGCGGCGTTTTGTAGGTCGGTGGCTTTAGCCCCGACATGGCTGGGTGCTGCGCTGTTGTCGGCGCTGAAGCTCCGACCTACTGGGCAAGCCACTGTTCGGCAACCTCGGTGATCAGCGCCAGTGTGGCTTGTTGGGTCAAGGTGGTGGGGCGCAGAGAGCTGATGGCGGTGTTGAGCTGGATGCTCAGTGGCGGATCGCACAGGGGCCGCACCGAAAACGCCGAAGGCCGCACCGAGCGCATCACGGCGTTGGAGGGCAAGATGGCATAGCCCGCGCCATCGGCCACCAAGTCCAGGATGGCGCTCACGCCGTCGATTTCCAGCGCAATCTGTGGGCGGCAGCCAATGGCGGCCATCTCAGACTCCACATGCATGCGGATCGCATTGGGCCGGGTGGGGATCACCAAGGGCAGGGCGGCCACTTCTTGCAGCCTGATGGGCGGCGGCGGCGGGTCTTCTTGCAGGCCCGGTGGGCGGGGTTGCACCAGCAGCAGTTCTTCTCGCACCAGGGGGGTGTGCTCGATGCCGGGCACCTGGCTGGGGTTGTAGAGCACGGCGATGTCCAGGCGGCCGTTTTGCAGGTTTTCTTGCATGGCGCTCGACAAGCCTTCGCTGATGGACAGTTGCGCTTCGGGCATGCGCTGCCTGAAAGCGCGGGTTAAGGGCACGGTGATGACCCGCGCCACGCTGGGCGGCAGGCCCAGCGCCACACGGCCCGACAAGCCGCTGCGCACCCGGCCCAGTTCTTCACGCGCCCGCTCGACCTGGTGCAAGATGCCTCGGCCGTGTTCCAGCAGCAGTTGCCCGGCCTGGGTGGGCGTGGCGCCCCGCCCATTGCGCACCAGCAGGTTTTGCCGCAGCTCGACTTCGAGCAGGCGCACCTGACGGCTGAGCGCGGGTTGGGCGATGTTCAGGGCCTGCGCGGCGCGGGTGAAGCTGCCCAGTTCGGCCACGCGCACAAAGTATTCGAGCTGTTTGAGGTCCATGGTGCGGCTTTCTGTTGGTGTGATTTTGTCATACCCGTGGCTTGGTTATACGAATTTGTTCTAGCTGGTAGATGGTGCAAAGGCTGGGTCAGGGCAGGGTCAGACTGCACAATCTCGGGCAGATATCAGACCCATCCTTCAGGAACCCGCCATGAGTCAAACACAACCCTTGATCATCGACGTGCACGGTCACTACACCACCGCCCCCAAGGCGCTGGAGGACTGGCGCAACAAGCAAATTGCCGGCATCAAAGACCCCGCGTCCATGCCCAAAGTGTCCGAGCTGAAAATCAGTGACGACGAGCTGCGCGAAACGATTGAGACCAACCAGCTGGCCAAGATGAAAGAGCGCGGCTCGGACATCACCATCTTCAGCCCCCGCGCCAGCTTCATGGCCCACCACATTGGTGACTTCAATGTCTCGTCCACCTGGGCGGCCATCTGCAACGAGCTGTGCTACCGCGTGGCGCAACTGTTCCCTGACAACTTCGTGCCTGCGGCCATGCTGCCCCAGTCGCCCGGCGTGGACCCCGCCACCTGCATCCCCGAGCTGGTCAAGTGCGTGGAGCAGTACGGCAACGTCGGCATCAACCTGAACCCCGATCCCTCGGGTGGCCACTGGACTTCGCCGCCCTTGAGCGACAAGGCTTGGTACCCGATTTACGAAAAGATGGTCGAGTACGACATCCCCGCCATGATCCACGTGAGCACCAGCTGCAACAGCTGCTTTCACACCACGGGCGCGCACTACCTGAACGCGGACACCACCGCCTTCATGCAGTGCCTGACCTCAGACCTGTTCAAGGATTTCCCGACGCTCAAGTTCTTGATTCCGCACGGCGGCGGCGCGGTGCCTTACCACTGGGGCCGTTTCCGCGGTCTGGCGCAAGAGCTGAAGAAACCTTTGCTGTCCGAGCACCTGCTGAACAACATCTTCTTTGACACCTGCGTGTACCACCAGCCTGGCATCGACCTGCTGACCAAGGTGATCCCGGTCAAGAACATTTTGTTTGCCTCCGAAATGATCGGCGCGGTGCGCGGCATCGACCCCGAAACAGGTCACTATTACGACGACACCAAGCGCTACGTGCAAGCCACAGCCAACCTGAACGACCAAGAGCGTTACATGGTCTACGAAGGCAATGCCCGCCGCGTGTTCAAACGTCTGGACGACCAGCTGACGGCCAAGGGCCTGTAAGCGACTTCAAACAATTCAGGAGAACACCATGTACGAACTCGGCGTTGTTTACCGCAACATCACCCGCGCGGACCGCGCAGCCACCGACGGCTTGGCGGCACTCGGCTCGGCCACTGTGCACGAAGCCATGGGCCGTGTCGGCCTCATGAAGCCCTACATGCGCCCCATCTATGCAGGCGCTCAGGTGTCTGGCACGGCGGTGACGGTGCTCTTGCACCCCGGCGACAACTGGATGATGCACGTGGCCGCAGAGCAAATTCAGCCCGGCGACATCGTGGTTGCGGCCATCACCGCCGAATGCACCGATGGCTACTTTGGCGACCTGCTGGCCACCTCCTTCATGGCCCGTGGCGCTCGTGCGCTCATCATCGACGCCGGTGTGCGCGATGTGAAAGAACTCACCAAGATGGGTTTCCCCGTCTGGAGCAAAGCCATCAGCAGCAAGGGCACCATCAAGGCCACCGTCGGCTCGGTGAACATCCCCGTGGTGTGCGCCGGCATGATCGTGAACCCCGGCGACGTGATCGTGGCCGATGACGATGGTGTGGTCTGCGTGCCAAAGGCCTTGGCTGCCAAAACACTGGAAACCGCCCAAGCGCGCGAAGCCAACGAAGGCGAAAAACGCGCCAAGCTGGCCTCGGGCGTGCTGGGCCTGGACATGTACAAGATGCGCGAGCACTTGGCGGCTGCGGGTCTGAAGTACATCGACTGATCGACACCATCACGGGCCCTTTTCAAGGGCTCGTCTCTCACTTGGCAGGAGACTAGGGCATGAAGATTCACCAACACGTGGCACTTTGGATCGGCACGCTTGGCTTGTGCGTTTCGGCCTTGGCCCAAAACTACCCCAGCAAACCCGTCAAGATCGTGGTGGGTTATGCCGCTGGTGGCGCCGTGGATGTGGTGGCACGCACCATTGGCCAGAGCCTTCAGAGCAGCCTGGGTCAGGCCTTTGTGGTGGAGAACAAGCCCGGCGCCGGCACCAACATCGCCGTCAAATCGGTGATCACGGCCGAGCCCGATGGCTACACCCTGTTGATGGCGGCCAACGCCTTGGCGGCCAACATGGCGCTGTACCAGCCCCAGCCCTTTGATGCCGAAAAAGACCTGGTGGCGGTTTCTATGATCGGCCGTGTGCCGGTGGTCATCGCGGCCAATGCCAATGCGCCCTATGCCAACGTCAAGCAACTGATCGACGCGGCCAAAGGCAAGCCCAACACCATTGCTTACGGTTCGCCAGGCAATGGCTCTACGCCGCACATGGCCATCGAGTTGTTGGCGCGGGCTGCCGGCATCGATTTGCAGCACATCCCCTACCGGGGTGGCTCGCCTGCGATCACGGACACCATTGGCGGGCAAGTGCCGTTGGTGGCGGTCAATGCGCTGGAGGTTTTGCCCCATGTGCGCAGCGGCAAGCTCAAGGTGCTGGGTGTGCTCAGCACCAACCGCAGTGCCAATTTCCCGGATGTGCCGACCGTAGCCGAGTCGGGTTTTCCGGGCTTTGAAGCGTCGGTCTGGTACGGCCTGGTGGCCCCTGCAGCCACGCCCAAGCCCATCGTGGCCAAGCTGCATGCCGAAGTGCAAAAAGCCCTCCAGACCAAAGAGGTGCGCGAGCGCATGAACGCCGTGGGCGGCGAGGTGATGCCCGGCAGTGCCGAGATGTTCACCCAGCTGATCCGTTCCGAGCGTGTGCGCTACGACAAGCTGGTGCGCGAAGCCAACATCAAACCCGATTGATTTTTGAAGTTCCACGAAAGAAATGACCATGCAATTTGAAAAAACCCCCGGCTGGTTGGACTGGTACACCGGCCCGAGCAAGCCGAAGTTCCAGGTGCCCGCAGGCGCCGTGGACGCGCACTGCCACGTGTTTGGCCCTGGTGCCGAGTTCCCCTACGCTACCGAGCGCAAGTACACGCCCTGTGATGCCAGCAAGCACCAGCTGTATGCGCTGCGCGACCACTTGGGGTTTGCGCGCAATGTGGTGGTACAAGCCACTTGCCACGGTGCCGACAACCGCGCCATGGTCGATGCGCTGGTCAACTCCGGCGGCAAAGCCCGGGGCGTGGCCACCGTCAAGCGCAGCGTGACCGATGAAGAAATCCAGGCCATGCACGACGCGGGTGTGCGCGGCGTGCGATTCAACTTCGTCAAGCGCTTAGTGGACTTCACTCCTAAGGACGAGCTGATGGAGATCGCCAGCCGCATCGCCAAATGGGGCTGGCACGTGGTCATCTACTTTGAAGCGGTGGACCTGCCCGAGCTGTGGGACTTTTTCACCGCGCTGCCCACCACCGTGGTGGTGGACCACATGGGCCGCCCCGACGTGTCGCTGCCGGTGGATGGCCCGCAGTTTGCGCTGTTCCAAAAGTTCATGCGCGAGCACCACAATGTGTGGAGCAAGGTGTCCTGCCCCGAGCGTTTGTCGGTCACCGGCCCCAAGGCACTCAACAGTGAGCAAAACGCTTATCAAGACGTGATCCCGTTTGCCAAGCGCATCGTCGAGGAGTTCCCTGATCGCGTGCTCTGGGGCACCGACTGGCCGCACCCCAACCTGAAAGACCACATGCCCGACGATGGCCTGCTGGTGGACTTCATCCCGCACATCGCGACCACGCCAGAGCTGCAACGCAAGCTGCTGGTGGACAACCCGATGCGCCTGTACTGGCCCGAGGAGAACAACTGATGGCTCTGGACAAACCCTACACCGACGTGCCCGGCACGATCATTTTTGACGCCGAGCAATCGCGCAAAGGCTACTGGATCAACCAGTTTTGCATGTCGCTCATGAAGGCGGAAAACCGCGAACGCTTCAAAGCCGACGAGCGGGCCTACTTGGACGAGTGGGCCATGACCGAAGAGCAAAAGCAGGCCGTGCTGGCGCGCGATTTGAACTGGTGCATGCGCACCGGCGGCAACATTTATTTCCTCGCCAAGATCGGCGCGACCGACGGCAAGAGCTTCCAGCAGATGGCCGGCTCCATGACCGGCATGACCGAAGAGGAATACCGCAACATGATGATCCAAGGCGGCCGCAGCGTGGAGGGCAACCGCTACATCGGCGAAAACGGCGATGCGCAAGCGCAGAACCAACCCCAAGGCGCTGCCGGCAAAAAACCTTAATGGGGGTCAGCCCCCTTAATGGGGGGCAGATCCCGATTGATTTGAGAGAACAACACATGGCCAAAATCACCGCATCCGTATTCACCTCGCACGTGCCCGCCATTGGCGCGGCCATGGACCTGGGCAAAACCCAAGAAGACTACTGGAAACCCCTGTTCGCGGGTTACGACTTTTCCAAGCAATGGCTCAAGGACAACAAGCCCGACGTGATCTTCTTGGTCTACAACGACCACGCCACGGCTTTCAGCCTGGACATGATCCCCACGTTTGCCATCGGTACCGCGGCCGAGTACAAGCCCGCCGACGAAGGCTGGGGCCCACGCCCCGTGCCCGTGGTCAAAGGCCACCCTGAGCTGGCCAGCCACATCGCGCAAAGCGTGATCCAGCAAGACTTTGACCTGACCATCGTCAACAAGATGGACGTGGACCATGGCCTGACGGTGCCGCTGTCGCTGATGTGCGGCGAGCTGGACCCGGTCAAAGACGCCTGGCCCTGCCCAGTGATTCCTTTCGCTGTGAACGTGGTGCAGTACCCCGTGCCCAGCGGTCAGCGTTGCTTCAATTTGGGCCAAGCGATTCGCAAAGCGGTTGAGAGCTACGACGACGACATCCACGTGCACATCTGGGGCACTGGCGGCATGAGCCACCAGCTGCAGGGTGCACGTGCTGGCCTGATCAACAGCGAGTGGGACAACAACTGGCTGGACCTGATGATCAACGACCCCGTGGCCTGCGCGGCGGTGCCGCACATCGACTACGTGCGCGAAGCGGGCAGCGAAGGCATCGAGCTGGTCATGTGGCTGATCGCCCGCGGTGCGATGAGCGACATCGTGGATGGCAAGGCCACTGGCCCCGCGCCCAAGCTGACGCACCGCTTTTACCATGTGCCTGCATCGAACACCGCTGTGGGCCACGCCATTTTGGAAAACATTTAAGAGGAACATTCATGAGCAAAACCATCAAAGTCGCCCTGGCGGGCGCAGGTGCCTTTGGTATCAAACACCTGGACGGCATCAAGAATATCGACGGCGTGGAAGTCGTCTCGCTGATCGGCCGCGAGTTCGACAAAACCAAAGAGGTGGCGGACAAATACGGCATCGGCCACGTCACCACTGATCTGAACGAGTCTTTGGCTTTGAAAGAAGTCGATGCCGTCATCTTGTGCACGCCCACGCAAATGCACGCCAGCCAGACCTTGGCCTGCCTGAAGGCTGGCAAGCACGTGCAGGTGGAAATCCCACTGTGCGATGTTTACAAAGAAGGCCAAGAAGTCTTGCGCGTCCAAAAGGAAACCGGCTTGGTGGCCATGGTGGGTCACACCCGCCGTTTCAACCCCAGCCACCAGTGGGTGAACCACAAGATCAAGGCCGGTGAGTTCAACATCCAGCAAATGGATGTGCAGACCTACTTCTTCCGCCGCACCAACATGAACGCGCTGGGCCAAGCCCGCAGCTGGACCGACCACCTGCTGTGGCACCACGCGGCCCACACGGTGGATTTGTTCGCCTACCAGTGCGGCAGCCCCATCGTCAAAGCCAATGCGGTGCAAGGCCCGATCCACCCCACGCTGGGCATCGCCATGGACATGAGCATCCAGCTGAAGGCCGCCAATGGCGCGATCTGCACGCTGAGCTTGAGCTTCAACAACGACGGCCCACTGGGCACTTATTTCCGCTACATCGGCGACACCGGCACCTACCTGGCCCGTTACGACGACCTGTTCACCGGCAAGGAAGAAAAAATCGACGTCTCGCAAGTGGCCGTGTCCATGAACGGGATCGAGTTGCAAGACCGCGAGTTCTTCGCCGCGATCAAAGAAGGCCGCGAGCCCAACAGCTCGATCGCCCAAGTGCTGCCTTGCTACCAGGTGCTGCACGACCTGGAACAGCAGCTGAACGGCTGATGGATGAGCACCGTCACCAGCGCTGAGCGCAACAGTTTGTGGGTCATGGCGCTGGCTGGTTTTTCCAGCATGGTGTCCATGCGCATGTGCGATCCGATGCTGGTGGTCCTGAGCCAGGAGTTCCAGGTCAGCACCGGCGAGGCTTCTCGCGTGGTCTCGGCGTTTGCGGTGGCCTATGGTGTTTTGCAACTCTTTTACGGCCCCTTGGGCGACCGGTTTGGCAAGTTGCGGGTCATCACTTTGGCCGCGCTGGCGTGTTCGGTGTTCAGTGCCTTGACCAGCTTGGCGCCCAACCTGTCGGTGCTGGTGTTCATGCGGGCCCTGATGGGCGCTGCTGCGGCGGGCATCATCCCGCTGACCTTGGCCTGGATCGGTGACCAGGTGGCCTATGAGCGCCGTCAGGAAACCCTGGCGCGGCTGATGGGGGCCACCGTCAGCGGCATGATGGTCGGCCTGTGGTTTGGCGGTTTTGCGGCCGAAAACCTGGGTTGGCGAACGGCCTTTGCCGTGGTTTCGGTGCTGTTCGCCGCGGCCGCTTTGTTGCTTGTGCGAAAGCTGCGCCGCATGCCCGCAACCGCGCCCACCGAGGCTTCGGCCCCGGGCCTGCTGGCCTCGTTTGGCAACACCTTCAAACTGCTGGGCAACACGCGTGTGCGCCAGGTCTTGACGGTGACCGCCATCGAGGGCGCTTTGGTGTTTGGGGCCATGGCCTTCATCCCGACCCATTTGCATCTGCAGTACGACATGAGCGTGGTCTTTGCCGGCACGGTGATGATGCTTTATGGCGTGGGCGGCTTGATTTACAGCCAGTTGGCCCGCCGTTGGCTGGGCTGGCTCGGCGGCGAGCGGGGTTTGGTGCGCACGGGCGCCAGCTGCATCGTGTTGGGCTTGGTGTTGTTGGCCTGGACGCACCAGCCGGTGCTGGGCATGCTGGGCTGCTTTGCCACGGGCTTTGGCTTTTACATGATGCACAACACCTTGCAGACACAAGCCACCCAAATGGCTCCGCACGCTCGGGGCACGGCGGTCACGCTGTTTGCCTGCATGTTGTTCTTTGGCCAGTCGGCCGGTGTGCTGGTCATGGCGCAGTCGGTGGACCAAGGCTGGCTGCCTTTGGCTTTCAGCCTGTGCGCCGTGGGGGTGGCGGCTCTGGGTTGGCGCATTCACCGCTTGGTGGGGCAGCATTGAGCTGGGACAGGGCAGGGGTTTGAATGCCCCTATAACCCGAGCGATTTGATCGGGATTGGGTTATACTTGACTCCTTTAGTCGGGAACAGAGTTTCAAAGCTGTGACCGCACAGTTCACACCCTTCAGGAGCCTGCCATGCGTTTGACCACCAAAGGCCGTTTTGCCGTCACCGCCATGATCGATTTGGCGCTGCGCCAAGAAGCCGGCCCTGTGACCTTGGCGGCCATCAGCCAACGTCAGCAAATTTCTCTGTCTTATCTGGAGCAGCTGTTTGGCAAGCTGCGCCGCCACAACCTGGTCGAGTCCACCCGTGGCCCTGGCGGCGGTTACACCTTGGGCCGCAAGGCGGCCGACATCACGGTGGCCGACATCATTTTGTCGGTGGACGAACCCATCGATGCCACGCACTGCGGCGGCAAGGAAAACTGCCACGGCGGCGATGCCCGCTGCATGACGCATGACCTGTGGGCATCCTTGAACGCCAAGATGGTTGACTTCCTGGATTCCGTATCCCTGCAAAAATTGGTTGAAGACCAGCTGGCCAATGGCCTGGTGGTGGAGATCAAACCCACCATCAAACGCGCCATTGCGCCCATGCCGACGGTCAAGCCCATTCGCGTGACCGGTCCCAATTCGGTGTTCGAGCTGGGCACCGTGTTTGCCAAATCTTGATTGAAAAAGAAGTACAGACCATGACCACGCCACACTTCCCCATTTACCTCGACTACGGCGCGACCAACCCTTGCGATCCGCGTGTGGTTGACGCCATCGTCCCTTGGCTGCGCGAGCATTTCGGCAACCCGGCATCGCGCAGTCACGCTTGGGGCTGGGAAGCCGAAGCCGCCGTTGAACAAGCCCGTGAACACGTGGCCGCCTTGATCGGTGCCGACCCCCGCGAAATCGTCTGGACCAGCGGCGCGACCGAATCGAACAACCTGGCCATCAAGGGTGCAGCGCAGTTCTACAAATCGCGCGGCAAGCACCTGATCACGGTCAAAACCGAGCACAAGGCTGTGTTGGACACCATGCGTGAGCTGGAGCGCCAAGGCTTTGAAGTGACTTACCTTGATGTGCAGGCCGATGGCTTGCTCAGCATGGATGCGCTCAAGGCTGCGATTCGCCCCGATACCATCCTCATCAGCGTGATGTTCGTGAACAACGAAATCGGCGTGATCCAAGACGTGACCGCCATTGGCAACCTGTGCCGCGAAAAAGGCATCGTCTTCCACGTCGATGCGGCGCAAGCCACCGGC
Organism: Limnohabitans lacus; assembly: GCF_030053395.1. Classification (GTDB taxonomy): domain Bacteria; phylum Pseudomonadota; class Gammaproteobacteria; order Burkholderiales; family Burkholderiaceae_C; genus Limnohabitans_A; species Limnohabitans_A lacus. Next base: position 190,000 of record NZ_JASGBH010000001.1, read on the forward strand.
AAGGTCGAGATCGACATGACCCAGCTGCCCATCGACCTGATGAGCTTGGCCTCGCACAAAACCTATGGCCCCAAAGGCATTGGTGCTTTGTATGTGCGCCGCAAGCCCCGCATTCGCCTGGAAGCGCAAATGCACGGCGGTGGTCACGAGCGCGGCATGCGCTCGGGCACCTTGCCCACCCACCAGTGCGTGGGCATGGGCGAAGCGTTCCGCATCGCCAAGCTGGAAATGGCCCAAGACAACGCCAAAGCGCGTGCGCTGCACGAGCGTCTGATCAACGGCCTGAGCGACATGGAGCAGGTGTTTTTGAATGGCCACGCCACCCAGCGCGTGCCGCACAACATCAACATCAGCTTCAACTATGTGGAGGGCGAGTCCCTCATCATGGGCATCAAGGGCTTGGCGGTGTCGTCCGGTTCAGCCTGCACTTCGGCCAGCTTGGAGCCCAGTTATGTGCTGCGTGCACTGGGCCGCAGCGACGAGTTGGCCCACAGCAGCTTGCGCATGACGATTGGCCGCTGGACCACCGAAGAAGAGATCGACTATGCGATCAAAACCATTCGCGAAAACGTGGCCAAGCTGCGCGACCTGAGCCCCTTGTGGGAAATGTACAAAGACGGCATCGACCTGAGCACCATCCAATGGGCGGCTCACTGAACTGAACACGGAGAACACACCATGGCTTATTCTGAAAAAGTGGTTGACCACTACGAAAACCCCCGCAACGTCGGCTCCTTTGAAAAAGGCGACGACACCGTGGGCACCGGCATGGTCGGTGCGCCCGCTTGCGGCGACGTGATGAAGCTGCAGATCAAGGTCAACCCGCAAACCGGCGTGATCGAAGACGCGCGGTTCAAGACCTACGGTTGCGGCTCGGCCATCGCGTCCAGCTCGCTGGTGACCGAATGGGTCAAGGGCAAGACACTCGACGAAGCGGCGGCTTTGAAGAACAGCCAGATCGCCGAAGAGCTGGCACTGCCGCCCGTGAAAATCCACTGCTCTATCTTGGCCGAAGACGCCATCAAGGCGGCGGTGGACGATTACAAGAAAAAACACCTGAACTGACATGGCCATCACACTGTCTGAATCGGCCGCCCGGCACGTGACCCGCTACTTGGCCAAGCGTGGCTCAGGTGTGGGCGTGCGTTTGGGCGTCAAGACCACCGGTTGCTCAGGCCTGGCTTACAAGCTCGAGTACGTGGACGACATAGCCCCCGAAGACGTGGTCTTTGAAGGCCATGGCGTCAAGGTGTTGGTGGACCCGAAAAGCCTGGCCTACATCGACGGCACCGAACTCGACTTTGTGCGCGAAGGCCTGAACGAGGGTTTCCGCTTCAACAACCCCAACGAACGTGACCGCTGCGGTTGCGGTGAGTCCTTCCGCGTGTGATCTCCCTGCAGGCCAACGATTTTGAGTTGTTCGATGTGCCCGTGCAGTACGCACAGGACCGTGCACAACTGGATGCCCGTTGGAAAGCCCTGCAACGCGAAGCCCACCCCGACCGCTTTGCCGCCGAAGGCGCTGCTGCCCAGCGGGTAGCCATGCAGTGGTCGGTGCGCATCAACGAGGCCTACCAGCGCCTGAAAGACCCGCTCAAACGGGCCGCCTATTTGTGCGAGTTGCAAGGCGCGCCGGTGCAGGCCGAAAACAACACCGCCATGCCCGCTGCTTTCCTGATACAGCAGATGGCATGGCGCGAGACCCTGGAAGACACCGAAAGCGCTCAAGGCCTTGAAGCCCTGGCCGATGAGGTGGCCGCCGAACAGCGCCGCGTGCAGCAAACCTTGGCCGAATGGCTCGATGTGGCCAAAGACCCCGTGCAGGCCGTGGGGCAGGTGAGGGCGCTCATGTTCATTGAGCGCTTCACGCAAGAAGTGAACGCTAAACTCGACCGATTGACCTGATCATTTGCCGCCGAACCTGCCAAGGTTGGCGGCAAGAACACCCCCTTGATGGACCATGGCCTTACTGCAAATTTCTGAACCGGGCCAGTCGCCCGACCCGCACCAGCGCCGCATCGCGGTGGGCATCGACTTGGGCACCACGCATTCGCTGGTGGCCTCGGTGCGCAATGGCGTGTCCGAATGCCTGCCCGACGACAAGGGCCGTGTGATCCTGCCTTCGGTGGTGCGCTTCATGCCGGGCCAAGGCCGTCAGATCGGTTTTGATGCGGTGCAGTCGGCTGCCACCGATCCGGTCAACACCATCGCTTCGGTCAAGCGCTTCATGGGCCGCGGCTTGCAGGACATTGCAGACCGAAGCAAGCTGCCCTACGAGTTCACCGCCAGCGAAGGCACAGCCAAGGGTGGCATGCTCAGCATCCAGACGGTGCAGGGCCCCAAGTCACCGGTGGAAGTCAGTGCCGAGATCTTGGCCACGCTGCGTTACCGCGCCGAAGACACCTTCAACGACGACCTGTATGGCGCGGTCATCACCGTGCCCGCTTACTTTGACGACGCCCAGCGCCAGGCCACCAAAGACGCCGCGCAACTGGCCGGCTTGAACGTGCTGCGCTTGATCAACGAACCCACGGCCGCTGCCATTGCCTATGGCCTGGACAACGCCAGCGAAGGCGTTTATGCCGTGTTCGATCTGGGTGGCGGCACGTTTGACATCTCCATCTTGCGCCTGACGCAGGGCGTCTTCGAAGTCTTGTCCACCGGCGGCGACTCGGCTTTGGGCGGTGACGATTACGACCAGGCCCTGGCCGACTTTGCCATGGCCCAGCAGCCTGCATTGCAAGCGGTCACCGCAGAGGATAAAACCCAGCTCAAGGCCGCTGCACGTGCGGCCAAAGAGGCTTTGACCGGGGCTGACTCCGCTGCATTGGACGTGGCGCTGTCCACGGGCGCTTTGTCGGTGCACATGAGCCGTGCCGATTTTGAGCAAGCCACCCAAGCCTTGACAGCCCGTTGCATCACCGCCGTGCGCAAGGCCTTGCGTGATGCCCAACTGGCCAAGGACGATGTGCAAGGCGTGGTCATGGTCGGCGGCTCCACCCGCATGCCGCAAATCCAGCAGGCCGTGGCTGACTTTTTTGGCCAGGCGCCACTGAACAACCTCAACCCTGACGAAGTCGTGGCACTGGGTGCGGCCATTCAGGCCAACCAGCTGGCCGGTAATAACGCCGCAGGCGAATTGCTCCTGCTCGATGTGATCCCGCTGTCGCTGGGCATCGAGACCATGGGCGGCCTGGTCGAGCGCATCATCCCGCGCAACCAAACCATCCCCACCGCCATGGCGCAAGACTTCACCACCTACCAAGACGGCCAGACCGCGCTGGCTTTGCATGTGGTGCAGGGCGAGCGCGATCTGGTGCAAGACTGCCGCAGCTTGGCCCGCTTTGAGCTGCGCGGTATTCCGCCCATGGCGGCTGGTGCGGCGCGCATCCGCGTCACGTTCACGGTGGATGCCGATGGCCTGCTGAGCGTGGGCGCTAAAGAACAAATCAGCGGCGTTGAAGCCCACATCGATGTCAAGCCATCGTACGGCCTGAGCGACGAGCAAATCGCGACCATGCTGCAAGACAGCTTCACCACGGCCCAGGCCGACATGCAAGCGCGTGCCTTGGTCGAAGCGCGGGTCGATGCCGACCGCATGCTACTGGCCACGCGCAGTGCCTTGGACGCCGATGGCATGTTGCTCAGCGATGCCGAGCGCAGCGCCATCGATGCACTGATGGTCACTTTGCAAGCGGCCATCCAGACCGAGCAAGACGCCAAAGCACTCGAAGACTGCACCCAGGCCCTGGCCAAAGGCACCGAAGCCTTTGCCGCCGAGCGCATGAACCACAGCATCCAAAAAGCCCTGGCTGGCCAAAACATCCAGTCGATGTGAACCACAATACCGTCATGCCCGTCATCAAAATCCTGCCCCATCCCGAGTACTGCCCACAAGGCACCGAGATCAATGCGCCTGCTGGCACCAGCATTTGCGAAGCTTTGCTCGACAACAACATCAACATCGAGCACGCGTGCGACATGAGTGCTGCCTGCACCACCTGCCACGTCATCGTGCGCGAGGGTTTCCGAAGCCTCAACGAGATGGAAGAAACCGAAGAAGACCTGCTCGACCGCGCCTGGGGCCTGGAGCCCGATTCGCGCCTGAGCTGCCAGGCCTTTGTGGCCAAGCAGGACCTGGTGATCGAGATCCCGCGCTACACCATCAACCACGCCAAAGAAAACCACTGAACAGACGGAGCGACATGACATGCGCCAAATTGTTCTGGACACCGAAACCACCGGCTTGTCGGCCGAAGGTGGCGACCGCATCATTGAGTTGGGCTGTGTGGAGCTGTATGCCCGCAAGCTCACAGGCAATAACCTGCATTTTTATTTCAACCCTGAGCGCGACAGCCACGAAGACGCGCTCAAGGTGCACGGCATCAGCAACGAGTTCTTGCGCGACAAGCCCAAGTTCGCCGAGCTGACCGAAGAAATCCTCGACTACCTGAGCGATGCCGAGCTGATCATCCACAACGCGGCCTTTGACATTGGCTTCTTGAACAAAGAGCTCGAGCGCGTGGGCAAAAAGCCGCTCAAGGCTTATGTCAGCAACGTGATCGACACCTTGGCCATGGCCAAGGAAATGTTCCCTGGCAAACGCAACAGTTTGGACGCGCTCTGTGACCGCCTGGAAGTGGATAACTCAGGCCGCACCTTGCACGGCGCCTTGCTGGATGCCGAGTTGCTGGCCGATGTCTACATCAATATGACGCGTGGCCAAGAGGCCTTGCTGATCGACGCCGGTGATGCGCAGACCGACGCTTCGGGCGTCGCTGTGCAAGTGGACCTGTCGGGCTTTACATTGCCCGTGATCAGCGCCAACGAGCAAGAGATAGCGGCCCACGAAGAAGTGCTCACGCAGATGGACAAGTCCAGCGGCGGCAAAACCATTTGGCGCCAACAGGCCTCTGCGCATTGACTTCAAAAAATCTTCAGCGGCTAAAAAGTCACTGATTTTTTGTGCCATAATTGCGGTCTACGCTGCAAAGCGATAGGGCGATTAGCTCAGCGGTAGAGCACTGCATTCACACTGCAGGGGTCACATGTTCGATCCATGTATCGCCCACCAGATTCAAACCCCTCAAGTCGTTGACTTGAGGGGTTTTTTCTTTGTTTTTTGGAAACCGATACAACATCTGTGCCACTTTGTAGGCATCGGTTGTGATTTTTTTTGAAGAATCTGGACAACTATCATTTATGATAAGGTTTTCCCCACACCCTTTCAGGAGATAACCCGTGAACAAAGCAGAACTGATCGAAGCATTGGCCAAAGAAACCGACTTGTCTAAGGCCGCTGCTGGCCGCGCCGTGTCGGCATTGGTGGACATCATCACCAAGACCGTGGCCAAGAAGCAAGACGTTCAATTGATCGGTTTCGGTACATTCAAGGCCGCCAAGCGCGCAGCCCGTACCGGCAAGAACCCACGTACCGGCGAGAAGCTGAAAATTGCAGCCGCAACTGTGCCTAAATTTAGCGCCGGCGCTGCCTTCAAGGCCGCTGTGAACAAGAAGAAGTAATCGTTCTTGTCGATCGCCAAAAGCGGCTCGGGTCTTGGACCCCAGCCGCTTTTTTCATGCCCAACTCACAAATGCAGCGGCACATCCAAAATGGGGTTGATGTGGCTGACTCGACCCAACCCAACATAGGGCATGGACCAACCATTGCGAGCAGCGCCCCTGAGCGCAATTGCCTCAGTAGTGCCAGCCCAGGCTCACGCGCTTTTGGTCTTGGTCTGTGAAATTGACCTTTTGATCCCAGGCCATGCGCACAAAGTAGCGTGACCAGTCCCAGGTCATGCCCAGGCTTTGACCTTTGACCGCGCCGATGTCCGGATCGCCGCGGCCAGACTTGCTGGCAACGTCCAGCGTCAGCCGCTTGCGGTCAGGCAAGTGGTAACGCCATGTCAGGTGCGTCACCTGTTGGCCGGTGTGCATGCGGTCGTCTTGCGTGCGCCACAGCGACACTTGGTGCTCAGGACTCAGCCAGCTTCCCAAGCCCAAAGTGATCGCATCATTGGGGTCAAAGTTCAAGTTGTAATACGGCCGCAAATTGGTCCTGCTCCAACCCGCGATGAGGTAGGTGCTTTGTCCCCACTGTGCGTTCAGTGAGCGGCCTACAAAACCACCACTGGCCCCTTGCAATGAGGGCACGAGTTGCCCCCAAGGTGTGGTGAAGGTGTATTCGTAGCCCAAACGCGATTGGTGAAAGGTGTCGGCTTGGTCGTATTGGCCGAACCACATGACATGCTTGCCCACCCTGGCGCGCACATTCACATCGGTGGCGTTGGCTTCTTGCTTGTTCTGGTGATAGGACGGGGTAACTTTGAAGTGCCAATGATCTTGGGGTTCTTGGACTTCCGGTGAAGTCGCTTGAGCAAAACACGATGGGGTTAGGCACAAGAGTGCCAAGAGCGCAACCAGTCGTGGCTCGGTTCGTGAGGTCGTCTTCATGGTGTTTCTTGGTGATTTCAGCATGGCACTAGACCGATTTTGAATCATCTTGCCGTCGATTTGCCCTGTCTGAATCAAGCCTTTGGGTGTCAAGGCAGGCCGAAATGGTGTCTGATCACAATAGCGCTGGACCAGTGCCTATAAGTTGCAGTAAGCTACAAGGTTTTCCACGTAACTTGTTGTCGTTCATGGACAGTTTGCTCCCACCCATTCCGGCCAAACGCTACTTCACCATCGGTGAAGTTGGTGAGCTGTGTGGCGTCAAACCCCACGTGCTGCGCTATTGGGAGCAGGAGTTCACCCAGTTGCGTCCGGTCAAAAGACGGGGCAATCGCCGCTATTACCAGCACCACGAAGTGCTGATGATCCGCCGCATTCGAGACCTGCTGTACGACCAAGGCTTCACCATCAGTGGTGCCCGCAACAAACTTCAAGAGTTGGTGCAAGCCGATCGTCGTCGCGCGCTGCCCGATGATGCCGACTTGGGACCTGACATGGTCGATGACGGGATGATGGATGCCGAGTCCATGTCGGTGGCCTCAATGGACATGGCTGGCGCTGTTTCTGCATACCCCGCATTGCATCAAGAGCTTTTGGAAATTCGTGCGCTGCTCACCCTTTGAGGGCAATTTCTCGGGGTATAATTTGAGACTTGTCGGCGTGTAGCGCAGCCTGGTAGCGCACTTGCATGGGGTGCAAGGGGTCGCGAGTTCGAATCCCGCCACGCCGACCATTAGATGTGATAAAGGCTTCTAGCTAGAGATAGTTAGAAGCCTTTTTCTTTTGCAAATCAGTACTTTATGCTCTACCGACTGCCGGTGACTTCTACCTGCTGCTATGACCCTTTGGGGGTCAAAATGGGGGCAAAAATCGGGGTCATTTGGTAGGGTGGGGGTAAAAATTCAGAGGGTCATTTTCCGGGCTGGTTTTTGTGCCCCGATAGACCGTACAGGTTGACACCTCTAATTACATCTTCGATCTTGGAGATAAAGTGTTTTTTGACACCAATTCCTACCTTATAGCCAATGAGGTCAAGGCAGAGTTACGAACTTACATTCCTACGCTTCTGAAAGCCAAGAAAACAGAAAACGGGAAATGGATCAAGCGATTCATCGTTGAAGGATTTACAGATCAAGCTGGCAGCTATCGGCATTGCCAAGCCCATCTATGTCCCTGTACTTCAGAAAGAGAAGAAAGAAGGTGATGAGGGCACCGGGTGGCTTTCAATCATGTTGAACTTATTGATCGAGCACAGATTGAGTCAATGCTGCTTAAATACCGAATCAATGACCTCGAGCTAGATGAGCAACTCATAGAGACTTTCTAGTTGTCGTTACCTATTTGATGTTGTCAAAAATTAGATTAGTGAGATCTACTTGACTAGATCTCTATTCTGCCGGAGGTGCTTGAAATGAGTGGTCCAACATGGGGACAGTGGTTTGGCGCTACGCAGGAAGCAGACTCAAATTTTCTGATCGCTGAAGAGAATTACGCTGCCGCTCAAAAGTGGAAAGCTTACGCCGCTCGCCTCGAAAAAGAACTTGATGAGGTTTGGGATTTGTATCGGGAAACTAAGGGCAATGCAGTAGGACAAATGAAGCTCAAAGAGGAATCATTGAGCGAGATTGAAAAGCTCGACCCGGGTAACAGGATGCTCGATGTCTCTACGCGAAAAGAAATTTTCAAAGTCGCCAAAGAAGAAGAGATGTCTCAAATCAGGAAAAAATACTAACTTCCTGAAGTTAGCAAAGAAGGCCGGCCGAATACGGGAGGCCTTTTTTGTTTACGAGACTCAGACAACAATCATAGTTTTTCGCAACCTCGCCAGCCGCAGGGCGGTCGGTATCTGTGGTCTTGCCAGCGTGGTGTTCCACATCGGATGGCTTGTACGTGGATCGCTAAATCGACAGCCATTGTTATTTGGGGGAAAAGAAGGGGGTAGATTTTTGAAATTGGTTGGTTCTAAAATGAATTTCTCAACAAAATCAATTGCTTAGCATGGTTTTTTGGAATCCCGCCACGCCGACCATTTATACCGAATCAACGGGTTACATCTCACAAGGTGTAACCCGTTTTTCATTGGCGCTTGGATCGTCTGCCTAGGCTGGCGATGTGACCGTCTCGAAGTTGGCAGGCAGAACGATCTCGATCAGCTCCAGATCTTCGGAGTGGGCGATCTCACGATGGCGGATGCCCGGTGGCTGGTGCACACAGGTGCCGGCTTCCAGTCGGTGCTGGCCCTGGCCTTCGTATTCAAAAATGGCCCAGCCTTTGAGTACGTACACCACTTGCAAGGACACCTTGTGGTGGTGCCATTCGCCCGTGGCGTGCGTACCTTCACGGGCTCGGATGACGTGCATGACGGCCAGGCCATCGGTGGCTTGTTGAATGCCCAAGTCGCGGTATTCAAAGTAGGGGCGCAGGCCGTCGAACTTGAACTCGCCATCTTGTGCATGCTGAATGCTGAATGCCATGACCACTCCTCGTGCTTGGGGTTCGCGTTTGTAACCCTCAGGACGTCAAGTCGATCACCACGTTGCCGATCAAGCGGCCTTGCTCGACGGCTTCGTGCGCCTGCAGGATGTCCTTGAGCTTGAACTTTGCAGCGATGGTGTGCTGCAAGGCGTTGGCTTGCAAGAGGCTGCTCAGCTTGTCCAGACACCAAGCGCGGTCTTGCGGGCTCAGGTCATAGACCAAAAAGAATTTGAGCGTGATCGAGCTGTACAGCAGGGCCCGAAAGGGGACCGGCACCTCGCCGGGGTTGTTGGAGCCATAGCAAACCACGGTGCCGTGGCTTTTGAGCGCGCCTGTGCCCAGCAGCGGGCTGGTGCCCGAGAAGTCCATGTCGATGATCACATCGACCCCACGCCCGTGGGTGAAGGCTTGGATGCGTTCCGCGACCGATTCGGTTTTGTAAAAAATCACATGCTGGCAACCGGCCGATCGTGCATGGGCCGCTTTGGCCTCGGAGCCGACCGTGCCAATGACCTGTGCGCCTTGTTGCGTGAGCAGTTGCGCAATGTAGTGCCCCACAGCAGACGAGGCACCGGTGACGAGCACGGTCAGGCCTTTCACTTCGCCCGCCAGGTGCACGGCTTGGATGGCGGTCAAAGCCGGAATGCCCAAGCAAGCGGCGGCATCGTCGTCCACCTGCGCGGGCAGCGCCACCGCTTGCTGCTGGGGCAAGGCGATGTATTCGCAAGCCGTGCCCAAGGGGCGTTGCCACTGGCCGTTCCAAATCCAGACCCGCTCGCCGATGCGGCTCGAAGAGACACCGTCACCTACCGCGTCGATCACGCCTGCGCCATCGCTGTGCGGGATGATGAGGGCATCCGTGACGGGCCGGGCCGTGCGTGACTTGACGTCCGAGGGGTTGACCCCTGAGGTGCGCAGCTTGACGCGGACCTCTCCCGCAGCGGGTGTGGGTGTGGCTTGTTCTCCGACGCGCAGCACATCGCGTGCGCTGCCATTGTGGCTGTACCAGGCGGCTTGCATGGGTTGTCCTTGTCAGGCGGGCAGCGCCCATGTTTGTTGCATGGATTCGCGCTGGAGCACGGGTTCGGACGCGCGGGCCAGTTGTGGGTAGTTTTGTCGCCAAGCCAGATCGGGGTAACGCAGGTCGAGGTACCACAAGGCGCATCCCACTGTGAGCAAGCCCAGGTGAAAGTCACGCTGGAACAGCTCGGGGTGTTCTTCTAGGTAACGCAAAGAGGTGTGGATGGCGTCAATCTTGCCTTGGATCCAGTCGGTCCAGCGCAGCGCTTCGGGGCGTACTGCGGTCTCGTAGCGGGCCAGCAGTGCCGCGTCGAGGATGCCGTCGCCCAGCGACTGGAGCGTCAACGCTTCCCAGCGCAGAGCCCCGTCTTTGGCCAGCAAGCGGCCTTGGCCCAGGTCGTTGAGGTATTCGCAAATCACGCGGCTGTCGTACAGGGCGTGGCCATCGTCGCTCACCAAGGTGGGCACCTTGCCCAAGGGGTTGCTGGCGATGATGGCTTGGTCGCGGGTGACGGGATGTGCGCTGGCGGGCAGCAGTTCGAGCCGGTCAACCAGGCCGACTTCGTGTGCCGTGACCATGCATTTGCGCACGTAAGGGGAGGTGGGGGAAAAGAAGATTTTCATCGGGACAGTATTGGCCATGCCGTTGGCTGAACCTGTCACGCAGTCGACGCAGACTGTACCCGCGTTGGCTATTTCTCGGCTTGCACATCCTCAGCGAAGTCCGCTTGTGCCAGCGAATTCTGATTGGCCATCCAGCTGCCGTACACCGTTTGAAAGTCCGCCACGATCTGGGCCAAAGGCATGTCATTGAAGCTGCCACGCTGGTTCACGTACTCCATGTGGCGCTGGCCTGTTTTGTCAAACGGGTGGTAGATCGAATCGCTCAACCCATCAAACTCCAGCGGCAATAAGCCGAACTTGTCGCACAGCTCGATGTTGAAGGCCGGCGTGGCCTTGACCCATTGCCCCTCCAGCCAGATGTCGGCATAGCCGTGCCAGATGAACACGTCGGTCTTCATGGTTTGGCGCAAGCGCTCGGTGCTCAGGTGGTTGCGCACATCGGCAAAGCCCAAGCGGGCATGCAAGCCTGTGGCGCGGCAGGCGGCCACCAGCAGCGCGGCTTTGGGCACGCACCAACCCGAGCCTTGTCTGATCACGGTGCTCGCTTTCATGCCGACAGGCGACAGATCAATCCGGTAGGGGTCATAGCGAAACCGATCGCGCACCGCCAAGTAAAGCGCCACGGCGCGTTCCCTGTCATGGCCGCCTTGCGCGTGCTCGCGGGCAAAAGCGATCACATCGGGGTGGTCGCTGTCGATCAAGGCGGTCGGGGCCAGGGGGGCGTCTGAAGGCAATGTGTTCATGGCATTCACTGTATCCTGCGCGCCAGTGCGCAGGTGTCACGCTGGCTATAGTGGCGCTTTCCAAGGCCACCGGGCCTTTTCATAAGGATGCCGCACCATGACACCCGAACAACTTTTGCAACACCACGATCAGGCCCGCTTGTGGGGCCAAGCGCCTGGCGTGGTGGGTGGCCCCGACTCGGCGGCCGCTTACCAGCAAGCGCTTGCGGTGCGCCGTTTGCGTCAGCAACGCGGTGAAGTGCCCAAAGGTTTCAAGATCGGTTTCACCAACCGTACCTTGTGGGAACGCTACAAAGTTTTTGGCCCCATGTGGGGGACGGTCTGGGACACGGGCTTGGTCTTTGCAGAGCCCGCCACTGACGGCCCAGCAAATGGCCCCGCAAATGGCCCCGCAATTGGCCATTTGGATTTGACCGGGACGTGCCAGCCTCGGCTGGAGCCCGAAATCGTGTTCGGCATGCGCTCGACCCCGCCGATTGGGGCCAACTTGCAGCAATTGTTCGAGGCCATCGAATGGCTGGCGCCCAGCTTTGAAGTGGTGCAGTCGCATGCGGCGGACTGGAAATTCACCGCCACCGACACCATGGCCGACAGCGGCTTGCATGCCCGCTTGCTGGTGGGCCAGCGCTTGCCGGTGCGCAGCGTGGCAGCCGATGCGCAGGCCTTGGATGCTTTGTTGTCCACGGCCCGGGTCACCTTGATCCAAAACGAGCAAGTGATGGAGCAGGGCGTGGGCGCCAATGTGTTGGACAGCCCGCTCAAAGCCTTGCAACACTTTTTGAAAGAGCTGCGCGACTGCCCCGGTGCGCCCGATCTGCAAGCCGGTGATGTGATCACCACCGGCACTTGGACCGATGCCTGGCCCTTGCAAGCGGGGCAGCAGTGGCGCGCTGAGTTTTCTGCGCCATTGGGCAGTGTGCAGGCCTGGATGCGCTGAGCCGTTGGACATCCCCAGGCCACTTGAAAGACCTTCAGATGCCCTGGCTGCCCAGCGGGCATGGGGTGAGGGTTGGCCCACCAGCGGCTAGACTCGAGCCCTTCAAGACAAACACCGCAGACATGCTCCACGATTCGCCCATCGACATCGTTTATTTGTGGGTCGATGGGAACGATTCGCGCTGGCGTGCCAAACGTCAGGCGGCTTTGCAGCAACTTCCCAGCGATTCCAGTGCCGCCATGGCCCGCTACAGCAATGTAGAAGGCCGGTTCAGGGACAACCACGAGCTGCGTTACAGCCTGCGTGCTTTGGAGAAATTCTTTCCTGAGCACGGGCATGTGTACATCGTGACCGATGCCCAAACGCCCGACTGGTTGCGCCCCTCGGACCGATTGACCGTGGTGGACCACCGCGAGCTGATGCCCGAAGCGTCCTTGCCCACCTTTGACTCGGGTCACATCGAGTCCTGGATTCACCACATTCCGGGCTTGTCAGAGCGTTATTTCTATTTCAATGATGACGTTTTCTTTGGTGCGCCGGTGCGCCTCGAAGACTGGTTTCATCCGAAGGGTTTCCATGTGACTTGGTCGGACGACCCCGTGGTCACCGACGAAGCCATGCGCACGGACGCCACCTCGCTGGAGAACGCTTGCCGTTTGTCGATTCAGTGGCTGACCGACAAAGCGCGCTCAGGTGAGCCTGCTGTGCGCACGCAGGACCCGCTGTACCAAAGCACCTTCCGCACCTTTGCGCATTCGCCTCGGCCCATGCTCAAGTCCATCTTGATGGAGCTCGAAGGCACCGCGCCCGAGTTGTTTGCCGCCGTCCGATCGACGGTCTTTCGCAGCTGGGACAAACCCACCATCGTCTCGGACTTCGTGCTGCGCTGGGCTTTGGCCCATGGGCTGGCCCATGTGCGGCCGTACCGCCATCGTTATGTCTCCACAGGCGAGGCCGATCAAGACGCTCAGTTGCGCGCGCTGGTGACTGAATTTGGCGCACTCGAATTCTTTTGCATCAACGACACCACGGACGATGCACAAACCCATGATCCGCGCTTGCAGAACGTGCTGGCGGTGTTGGAGTCGATCTTGCCCCAGCCCTCAGGTTTTGAAAATGCGGTGAGCGCGCCCTTTGGCGAGCCGCGCTCAGAGTCCCTCAGCGCAGAGATGCACGGGTCAGAGGCGATGGGGGCAAAGGAAACGTTTCCTGCGCGTCGCTCAAATCTTGCCTGATGGCTTCAAGGGTGCCCGACGGATCGCGCATTGCGCTGGATTGACGGGTTTGGTGTTTGGCCATGCGTCCGCGCACCCGGGTCCGCCAAAGTCTGAACGAGCGTGCTTTCAAGGCGCTGCGCATCAATGCAACCACCGCCGACTCACTCAGCCCAAACTGCAGTTCAATCGCCTCAAAAGGCGTGTCGTCCTGCCAAGCCATGGCAATGATGGCGGAAGCATCGGCCTCGGCCAATTGTGCGCTGGGGTCTGATTGCTTGGGCATGGTCAAGGCAGCAAAGCCGCCATTTCCTCGCGGAGCATCGACACCATTTCTTGCGCGGCAGGCGAGAGGCTGCGGTTGCGCCGCGTGACCACGCCGATGGGGCGCTGGATGTCGGGTGCTGTCAGGCGCCGGATGACCACACCTTCTTGCTGCACAAAGGCGGCGGCCAATTCGGGCAGGGCGGCCACGCCCAGCCCGGCTTTGACCATGGCGTGGATGGTGGCGATGTGTTCGACCTCGTAGCGCGGTTTGAAAGCGATGCGGTGCTCGATCAGCGCGGCATTGGCGTATTGGCGCACGCTGGCGGGCAGCGGCATCGAGATGTGGGTCAACGCCGCCGCTTGCAACCAAGTCAGTGGGCTCCTGCCTTTGGCCAAGCGGTGGTTCAGCGGGATCAGCAGCACGAAGCCATCGGCTGACAGCGGCGTGCAGTCCAAGTCAGCGTAATCGGGGTTGGCTGCCGTCAAGGCAAAGTCAACCGTACCGGCCCGCACCAGATCAAAAGCTGGGCCCGACAAGGTGTCGTGCAGTTGCAGCGCAATCTCGGGGTGTTGCGCGGCATAGCGGGCCATCACGCGTGGCACCAACGTGGCCGCCAGCGAGGGCAGGGCGGCCATGCTGACTTTGCCCGACTGGATCTGCGTGATGTGCTGCACACGTTGCACCGCTTCTTGTGTTTGTGCCGTCAGCAGTTTGGCTTGTTCGACGAACACCTGGCCTGCGGCTGTCAGGTGCACGCTGCGCGTGGTGCGGTCAAACAAGCGCGCGCCCAAAGATTCTTCAAGCCTGGCCACCACGCCCGAGACCGCCGATTGCGACAGGTGCACCTGTGCGGCGGTCCGCCTGAAGCTGCCGGTTTCGGCCAGCACCAGAAAGATGTCCAGATCGCGGGAGGTCCAATTGATATGCATTTTAGATCAGTTTATAGAAAAAAACGGTTGGACGAAGCAATGGGGTCTTCCTAGACTCCAGCTTTGTTCAAGACAAGCACCGTATCCATGATCTCTTCTCAAGCGCTTCAAGCCCGCACCGTGGTCGTCGGTGGCGGCACCATGGGCATGGACGTGGCCATCGTGTTGGCCCGTGGTGGCTGCCAGGTCACCGTGGTCGAGCCCGATGCCCGCAAACGCGAGGCACTGGCCGCGCATGTGCGCCACAACCTGAGCCCTTTGGGCATGGCCCACCGCACCGAGCGTGTGCAGGCCGTGACCGATTTGACCGATGTGGTCTGGCCTGGTGTCAGCGTGCTCATCGAATGCATCCCGGAGCAGTTGCCGCTGAAACAAGCGCTGTTTGCCCGCCTGGCGCAGCTGGCCGCGCCCGAGACGCTGCTGTGCAGCAACAGCTCCAGCTTCCCGATCAGCGCCATCGCCCAAGGCCTGCCCACGGCCGAGCGCATGCTGGGCCTGCACTTTTTCATGCCGGCGCATTTGGTGCCGTTGGTGGAAGTGGTGTTGGGCCCTCAAACCGATGCACAAGAAGCCCAACAACTGTGCGGCTTCATGCGCGACTGCGGCAGCGTGCCGGTGCTGGTGCGCAAAGACAAGCCGGGCTTTTTGGCCAACCGCATGCAGCACGCGCTGGCGCGTGAGGCTTTTGCCCTGATCGACGAAGGCGTGGCCTCGCCCGAGGATGTGGACGCCGCTGTGCGCTTTGGTTTTGGCTTTCGATTTTTGGCTGCAGGCCCGGTCATGCAGCGTGACCATGCCGGGTTGGAAGTGCACACCGCAGCGGCTGCCAGCATGTACCCCAGCTTGGCGGTGAACGCCGAGCCCGCCCGCGTCTTGCAAGAGCGCGTGGCCCGAGGCGACTTGGGCATGAAAACCGGTCAAGGCTTCTTTGCCTGGACGCCCGAGACCCAAAAGGCCGAGCGTGAGCGCTACGACCGCTTGCTGCGACAAGGGCTGGACTTGCTGGCCGCAGAATTGCCGCCCCTGAACCCCCACGATTGACGCACCCGACCCCCCCCAAAAAGGCAAATCCATGGCTGTTTTTTCTTCTCCTCTCTTGATCACCGTCGCGCCCAATGGCGCCTACAAGCAACGCCCCGACCACCCGGCTTTGCCGCTGACCACTTCCGAGCTGGGTCAAACCGCCAAGCAGTGTCTGGAGGCCGGTGCGGGCATGATTCACATGCACATCCGCGATGCAGACGGCCGCCACAGCCTTGACGTGACGGGCTACCGCGAGGCGCAGCAGGCGGTCAAGGCGGCGGTGGGCGATGAGCTCATCATCCAGGTCACCAGCGAAGCGGCTCGCGTGTACAAAGCGCCCGAGCAAATCGCCATGGTCACGGTCCTCAAGCCCGAAGCCGTGTCGGTGGGCCTGCGCGAAGTGGACCAGCCTGAAATCGGCGAAGCCGGTCTGGAACATTTCTTTGGCTGGTTGGCCAAAGAACGCATCATGACCCAGGTCATCGTGTACGACGTGGCCGATCTGCAGCGTTGGCAAGCCTTGCGCGCCAAAGGCGTGATCCCTGATGCGCCTTGGTCACTCTTGTTTGTACTGGGTCGTTATTCGGTCGGCCAAACCTCGGAGGCCAAAGACCTCTTGCCCTTTGTGATGGCCCACACGGGCGCCGAGCCTTGGTCCATGTGCGCTTTTGGTGCGGGCGAACACGCTTGCGCCACCACCGCGGTGGCCCTGGGCGGCCATGCGCGGGTGGGTTTTGAAAACAACCTCTTGCTCAACAACGGGCAAGTGGCCCCCGACAATGCCGCTTTGGTGCGCCAAATCGCCGACTCGGCCCGCGTGCTGGGCCGCAGCCTTTACAGCGCCAAGCAGGCGCGCGAAGCTTTCTTTTCCGCATAACGATCACAGACCCTCAGGAGACCCATCCATGAAACGCAGCCTCTTTTTCGCCGCACTGTCCGCTACCCTGATCGGCGCGGCTTTGCCCGCACTGGCCCAAGACAACTACCCCAGCAAGACCATCCGCTTTGTGGTGCCTTACCCACCGGGCGGCCCGACCGACCTGATGGCGCGACTCATTCAGGGTGAACTCGGCACCCGTTTGGGCACCACCGTGGTGGTTGACAACAAGAGCGGCGCAGGCGGCAACTTGGGCAGCGCCGAAGTGGCCAAACAAGCCCCAGCGGACGGCTACACCTTGCTGCTGGCCGCCAGCGGCCCCATGGCGGTGAACCCCACGCTGTACCGCAGCATGTCCTTCGTGCCCATGACCGACCTGGCTCCGGTCATCCAAATTTCATCCTTCCCTTTGGTGCTCGAAGTGCATCCCAGCGTGCCGGTCAACAACGTCAAGGAGTTGATCGCCCTGGCGCAAAAGAGCGACAGCAAATTGGCCTTCGCATCGGCGGGCAACGGCACCCCACAGCACCTGGCCGGCGAGATTTTCAACACCCAGGTCAACACCAACATCTCGCACATCCCCTACCGCGGTGCAGGTCCGGCCTTGAACGACTTGATCGGCGGCCAGGTGCAGGTGATGTTCGACATTTTGGGCAGCTCTTTGCCGCACATTCAGGGCGGCAAGCTCAAGCCCCTGGCCGTGACATCGGCCAAACGCCACCCCTCGCTGCCCAATGTGCCGACCATGATCGAAGCCGGTGTGCCCGGCTACGAGCTGACCGGCTGGCATGGCATCGCGGTGCGTGCCGGCACGCCTGCGCCCATCATCCACAAGCTCAACACCACCTTGAACGCCATGTTCAGCGACCCAGAGTTCAAGAAAAAGTGGGAAGCCATTGGCACGCCCGTGGTGGGCGGCACGCCGGCTCAGTTTGGTGAGTTGATCCGCAAGGAAACCATCCGCTTGGGCCAAGTCGTCAAGAACGCCGGCGTGACGCTGGACTGAGCCAAGTCAGCACCCTGCCCAAAAGGCCCCACAGGCACGGGCCTGTGTGGGGGCTTAGACCCCGCCTTGCGGGTGGGTGGGATCGATCCAGAGCACCGTCTCGGGTTTTTCGGCCGGCTCAATGTCCATGTTGACGGCCACCGCCTGGCCGTCGCTGCGGCACAGCACGCATTCCAGCGTTTCGTCTGCGCTGGCATTGATTTCCTGGTGTGGCACAAAAGGCGGCACATAAATGAAGTCGCCCGGCCCCGCTTCGGCGGTGAACTCCAGCGCATTGCCCCAGCGCATGCGGGCGCGGCCTTTGACCACATAAATCACGCTCTCCAAAGGCCCATGGTGGTGCGCACCGGTTTTGGCATTGGGGTGGATGTGCACCGTGCCTGCCCAGAGTTTTTGCGCGCCGACGCGGGCAAAGTTGATGGCCGCTTTGCGGTCCATGCCGGGGGTGGAGGGCACATTGCCATCGAGTTGGTCGCCCGGCACCACGCGCACGCCGTCGTGTTTCCAATCGGTGTGCTCGTGTGTGGAGGAATCGTGGGAGTGGGTCATGGTCAAAGTCTGTGTGAATGCGCTTGAAATCACTTTAGCACGGAGGGGCAATGAGGCCTGTCGCTTGGCCCACTACACTGGTGTACCGTGGCCCAAACGCTTGGCGTGGCGCGCTGCGAAGAACCTGACTTGAGCTGATCATGAAATTCAAAATGTCCGAAAAGTCGCTGTTTGCGACCTTGCTGCGCGCCCCCTGGTGGGTGAGCTTTGTGGTGATGCTGGCCGTGGCCTTGGTGGCGGGCGCCTTTTTGCCCGAGGTCTACAAAACCGCCGGGATGCTGGGGGCCTTTCCGTTTTTGGTGATCGGCGTCATGGCCGCATGGCGACAAAGAAACACCCTGTCTGAAGCACGCATCGAGTCGTTGACGGCGCGCGCCAGAGACATGGCTTGGCGCGAGTTTTCAGCGGTGGTCGAGACCGCATTGCGCCAGCAAGGCTTTGAGGTTCGTCCGCTGCGCAGCGGCCCTGCCGATTTCGAGATCGAGAAAAACGGCCGCATCACCTTGGTCAGCGCCAAGCGCTGGAAAGCAGCCAGCGTGGGCGCTGAGCCTTTGCGCGAACTGTTGGCCGCCGTCGAAAGCCAAGAAGCCTATTCGTGCAGTTGCATGAGCCTGGGGGTCTTCAGCCCCGCCGCTGTGGCCTTGGCCCGGCAGCAACCCATCCAGTTGCTGGGCAGTGCAGAGATTGCGCAACTCCTGCACGAGGCCGATTCAGTGGCCAAGGCCTGATCGGGGCCAAGCTTTACGTTTTGGCTTGCCAGCTTTCAGGGCGGTAGAGCTTGAACAACTGTTCAGGGCCGATGTCGAAATAGTCGGCCGGTCCGCCCCCGCGCAAGACGTGCTGGGCGTTGGCGGTGTCGTAAATGCCGTCTTTGAGCAGCCGCTCATCGATGTGCACGCCGACCACCTGGCCAAAAATCATCCAGGTGTTGACCTTTTGCCCCTCGATGTCTTGCATCTGCATGATCTGGGTGCACTTGCATTCGAAGCTGACCGGGCTTTCGGCCACGCGCGGCACGTTCACGATGCGCGAGGCCTGCTGCGTGAGGCCCGCCACATCGAACTCGCTCACATCGGGCGGCAGCGCGTCGCAAGTCTTGTTCATGGCCTCGGTCAGCGGCCGCGTGACCAAGTTCCAAACGAACTCGCCGGTGGCTTCGATGTTGTTGAGGGAATCCTTGCGCCCAATGCTGGCAAAGCCGATCAGCGGCGGCACGTAATTGAAGGCGCTGAAAAAACTGTAGGGCGCCAAGTTGATCACCCCGTTGACGCCACGGCTGGACACCCAGCCAATGGGGCGCGGCCCCACGATCGCGTTGAAGGGGTCGTGTTTCAGGCCATGGCCCAGGCGGGGTTCGTAGAAATGCGTCATGGGGCTACTTTAAAAGCACAGCGATGGCCTTTCTATCCCGATGGAGACTTTCCCCCACAGACCGTGCCCAAAGCTGTGGATAAGTCCATGAACAACTGCGCCAGGCCGCATCCTGCCTGGGGTGGCGCTGGGTGCTTAAAAATTGGGCATCAAAAGGCTCATGCTGCGACCCCGTGGCGGGGCAAGATTGCGGCTATTCTTGCCGTATTCCCCGCCTGATCGCCTGATCCCACCGCATGCCTGTTTCTGCCATTCCTTCGGGCTTCATTGCCTTGCACAGCCACCGCTCCGAGGTGCTGGCCGAGACCCTGTCGGGCTGGCTGGCGCGTCAGCCTTTGGCGCCGCTCGAGTCCGAGGTGGTGCTGGTGCAAAGCAACGGCATGGCCGAGTGGATCAAGATGGCGCTGGCCCAGCAAGGCGGCGTCTGCGCGGCCACGCGGGTGGAGCTGCCCTCGCGCTTTTTGTGGCGCACTTATCGGCAGGTTTTGGGCGCGCACAACGTGCCGCGCGATTCACCGCTCGACAAATTGCCCATGACCTGGCGCTTGATGGCCTTGTTGCCCGGGTGTGTGGGCGATGCGGTGTTCCAGCCGGTGGCCGGATTTTTGCGCGGCGACGAGCCCGACCGCCTCTTGCAACTGGCCAGCCGCCTGGCCGATTTGTTTGACCAGTACCAGATCTACCGCCCCGATTGGCTCGAAGACTGGGCCGCTGGGCGCAATGTGCTGCGCAAGGCTTCAGGTCTTGACGATCTGCCTGCCGAGCAGTTGTGGCAGGCCGAGCTCTGGCGGCGCGTGCTGGCCACGCTGACCGACACCGAACGCCAGGCCACGCGGCCGGCATTGCATGTGCGGGCCCTGGCCCGCCTGAAGTCTGGTCAACCCTTGGCCAGCCCGGTGGCGCGGCGTGTGTCGGTGTTTGGCATGAGCCACATGCCGGGGCAATTGCTGGAGATGCTGGCCGCGCTGTCCGCCCACAGCCAGGTGCTGCTGGCCGTGCCCAACCCTTGCCAGCACCACTGGGGCGACATCATGGACGGGCGCGAAGCCTTGCAGGCCGAGCGCAGGCGGCATGCCTACCGCGATGGCGTCGCGCTGTCGGACATGCCCTATGAACAAATGCACCTGCACGCGCCCGCCTTGTTGGCCGCGTGGGGGCGGCAGGGGCGCGACTTCATCCGCCAGCTCGATGCTTTTGACGATGTGCAAGCCGCGCAAGAAGCCGTGCCCGGCGTCAAGCTCGATTTGTTTGAACTCCCCGAGCCCGATGGCCTGCAGCTGCTGGCGCAACTGCAAAACCGCATCCGCGATCTGAGGCCTGCTCAAGACCCGGTCGATGCCCCATGGCACCGCGATGACCGCTCGGTGGTCTTTCAGGTGGCGCACAGCCCGGTGCGCGAATTGGAAGTGCTGCACGACCAGTTGTTGCAGTGGTTCCACCAGATGCCCGAGGTCTCGCCGCGCGATGTGGTGGTGATGGTGCCCGATATTGAAGTCATGGCCCCCGCGATCCGCGCGGTCTTTGGCCAATACAAACGCAGCGATGCGCGCTTCATCCCGTTTGACATTGCCGACTTGGGCGCACAAGCGACCAGCCCACTGATCCACGCGGTGGAATGGTTGCTGGCCTTGCCGCAGCAGCGCGGCCGCATGAGCGAGCTGGTGGCGTTGCTCGAAGTGCCTGCGCTGGCGGCACGCTTTGGCATCCAGCCTGCACAACGGCCCACTCTGACGCGCTGGATGGCGGGCTCGGGCATCCGCTGGGGTTTGTCGGCCGAGCACCGCGAGGGCTTGGGTTTGGCCAGCTGCGGCGAAGACAACTCGGCCCTGTTTGGCGTGCAGCGCATGCTGATGGGCTACGCCTGTGGCGCCGACGCAATGCCTGCTGGCGCTGATGGCAGCGACCCGTACCCAGAAGTAGGCGGCCTCGATGCCGAGCTGGCCGGGGCCTTGGCGCACCTGTTGCAAGCCTTGATCGATTGGTGGCAAGTGAGCACCACAGCCGCCACCCCAGCGCAATGGGCTGAGCGTGCCCGCGCCATGCTGGCGGCCTTGTTCAAGCCGCAGGATGACGGCGAGCGACAGGCCTTGGCCGCGCTGGACCAGGCCTTGAACGATTGGCTGCAGGCCGCCGACCAAGCCGAGTTTGCCCAAGCGGTGCCTTTGGCCGTGGCCCGCTCGGCCTGGCTGGAAGCGCTCAAGGTGCCCAAGCTGGAGCAACGCTTTCGGGCGGGCGGGGTGACCTTTTGCACGCTCATGCCTATGCGGGCGATCCCGTTCCAGATGGTGTGCTTGCTGGGCATGAACGACGGCGACTACCCGCGCCGCAGCCCGCGGGCCGACTTCGATTTGCTGGGCCTGCCCGGCATGGCCCGGCCCGGAGACCGTTCGCGCCGAGACGACGACCGCCAGCTCATGCTCGAAGCCTTGCTGTCTGCCCGGCGCGTGCTGTACGTCAGCTGGAGCGGCCGCAGTGTGCGCGACAACAGCGATCAACCGCCTTCGGTGCTGGTCTCGCAATTGCGCGACGAGATCGATGCGCTTTGGGGCGCAGGCACCAGCGATCAGCTCACCACCGTGCACCCGTTGCAGCCTTTCAGCCGGGTTTATTTTGAAGAAGGCGGTTTGCTCACGACCTACGCCCAAGAGTGGCGCAGTGCGCAAACCGAAGATGGGACACCGTCTGCCATGGCGCCCATGCCCAAGCTGGAAGCCTTGCAGACCGCCACCGGCAAGCCGGTCATCACGCTGGCCCAGTTGGCGCGCTTTCTGCGCCGCCCCGTGGGGGCATTTTTCAAAGAGCGCTTGCAAGTGCACTTGGAGGACGAGCGCAGCGAGCTGCACGACGAAGAGCTGTTCGGCTTGGCCGGACTGGACCTGTACCAATTGCTGGACCATGAATTGACGCATGTGCCCGCTGACTTGAACCGTCAAAACGTGCCAGCCCATGTGCAGCACGTGGTGCACAGCTTGCGCAAGGCTGGGGCATTGCCTTTGGCCGGTGTGGGCGCACTGGAAGCCCAAAACCTCGCCAGCAGCCTAGAGACGCTGCTGGACGCGGCCATCCGCGAGCGTGAAGATTTTCCCGATGTGGCCGATCGCCTCTTGATCGATGTGCCCGAGGCCGATGTCCATTTGCAAGACGCCTTGGGGGGCATCTTGGTGGGCGAGCAGGGCGCATTGTCTTTGCACATGCGGGCCAGCCATTTGGCCGACCTCAAAAGCAAAAAACCTCAGGCCTTGCCCGACAAATTGATCGATGTCTGGCTCATCAGCCTGGCCGCAGCGGCCATGGGCCATGCGCTGACCATTGCGGTGGTGGGGCGCAACGCCGTGGTGCGTTTGGCCCCGCAAGCGCCCGATGCGGCCCGTGCCCAGTTGCAGCAGCTGCTGGTCACCTGGGCAGACGGCATGCGCTGGCCGCTGCCTTTGCCGCCCGAGACCGCCTTGCAATGGCTCAAGGCCCAGGGCAACGACAACGCGCTGCTGGACGTCTACGAAGGCGGGCATTTCAAGCGGGCCGAGCGCAGCAAAGACCCCGCATTGGCCCGCACCTACCCCACGCTGGACGCGCTCTTGGCAGGTGGTGCATTTGAACGTTTGGCCGAACAGGTCTATGCGCCACTGCGCGATTGGGCCCAGGCCTGCCAGGTGGAGCCACTGCAAGGCACGCAAGATGTGTCGGATGAGGAGGACATGGCATGAGCCAAGCCCACGCACTCGATGCGAAGACCTTCCCGCTGCGCGGCAGCCACTTGATCGAGGCCAGCGCCGGGACAGGCAAGACCTGGACCATTGCCGCCCTGTATGTGCGCCTTGTCTTGGCCCACGGCAGCGACAGCACCGCTCCTGTGCGGGCCATGCAGCCGCAAGACGTGTTGGTGATGACCTTTACCCGCGCGGCCACACGCGAACTGTCGGACCGCATCCGCGCCCGCTTGACCGAGGCCGCGCAGGTGTTTCGCGGCACCTTGAGCTCGAACGATGCCTTCTTGAACCAGCTCATGGCCGAGTACCCCGAAGGCCCGCAGCGCGAGAAAGCCGCCTACCGGCTGGCGCTGGCTGCGCAAGCCATGGACGATGCGGCGGTGTTCACCATCGACGCCTGGTGCCAGCGCATGCTGCGCGAGCACGCCTTTGACAGTGGCAACCTGTTTGAAGAAAACCTGGTGGGCGACGAAGCCGCCTTGCGCATGGAAGCCGTGCAGGACTATTGGCGGCAACAGCTCTACCCCATGCCCACGGCCCTGGTGGCCCAAGTGCAAAACATCTGGGGCGATGTGTCTGCGCTCGAAGCCGATGTGCGTGCGCTGATGGGCGTGCCGCTGCAAGACGCCCAGTCCGGCACGCTGGCGCAGGTGTATGGCGCAGCGCTGGCCACGCACGAGGCGCAATTGGCATCCCTCAAGCTCGGTTGGGACGAGAAGGCCGACAACTTGCTGGGCTGGATCGAGGCCCAACTCGAAAACCACAAATCCAGCTGGGATGGCCGCAAACTGAGTTACAAAAAATGCGCCGAATGGCTGGGCGTGCTCAAAGCCTGGGCGGCCGGGCCTGACGGCGCGGCCGCCTTGCAGAAAAACATGAAGGAAGCGGGCTGGGCCCGCTTCACCCCCGAGGGCTTGCGCGCTTGCCGCAAACCGGGCGAGGGGCCGGTGGATTGGCCACCCGAGTCGCAGGCCTATGCCGATTTGCAAGCGGCCCTGAAGGCCTTGCCCGACCCCCACCATGCCGCCCGCTTGCACGCCCGCCAGCAGGTGACCCAGCGCATGGCCGAGCTCAAGCGCCGCAGCGGCTTGTTTGGTTTTGCCGACATGCTGCAACGGTTGGACGTGGCGCTGTCCGACCCCGAGTCGGGCGAGCGTTTGGCGCAGCGCCTGCGCGAGCAGTTCCCGGTGGCGATGATCGACGAGTTCCAAGACACCTCGCCGCTGCAGTTCCGCATCTTTGACCGCATCTACCGCACGGCCGAGAACCGCGCAGACACGGCGCTGCTGTTGATCGGTGATCCCAAGCAATCGATCTACGGGTTTCGCGGGGCCGACATCCAAAGCTACCTGGCCGCACGTTCTGCGACCGAGGGCCGCCACCATGTGCTGGACACCAACTTCCGGTCCACTCAGGCAATGGTCGATGTGGTCAACCGCTGGTTTGACATCCCCGCCGATGCCTTTGGCTACCAAACGCGAGAAAGCGACCCCTTGCCCTTTCAGCCCGTCAAAGCCCAAGGCCGAGACGAGGTTTTGCGCACCCAAAGTGGCGCGGTACCCGCCATGACGGTGGTGTACGACGCTCAGCTGCGAAGCCAGCGCGATGCGCGCAAACATTTGGCCGAGCTGTGTGCCGAGCAAATCGTGGCTTGGTTGAACGACCCGCAGGCGCGGTTTGAAAAGACAGCGCCAAGCGCCAAGCCAGACGAAGCCCTCAAACCCAAAGACATCGCGGTGCTGGTGCGCACCGGGGTGGAGGCTTCGGCCGTGCGCGATGCGCTGCGTGCGCGGGGTGTGGCCTCGGTCTATTTGTCGGACCGCGATTCTGTCTTTGCCAGCGACGAAGCACCCGACCTGTGCCTGTGGCTGCGCGGCGTGGCCGAGCCGCAAGACATGCGCCGTGTGCGTGCGGCACTGGGCACGCGCACGGTGGGTCTGTCTTTGAGTGAGCTGCACGCGCTGGCCACGCAAGACGATTGCTTGGACCAACGCGCCGAGCATATGCGCGCCCTGCACCAGACCTGGCAGAGCCAAGGCGTGCTGGCCATGCTGCGCCAGTCGCTCCATGTTTTGAAATTGGCCGGTCGCTGGCGCGGTGAGCCCGATGGCGAGCGGCGCCTGACGAACGTGCTGCACCTGGCCGAATTGCTGCAGACGGCCAGCCAGCAACTCGATGGCGAGCAGGCCCTGATCCGCTGGTTGAGTCAGCAAGTGGACGAGGCGCAAAGCGGCAGCGCGGGCGAGCATGAAGAGCAGACCGTGCGGCTGGAGAGTGACGAAGACTTGGTCAAGGTCATCACCATCCACAAAAGCAAGGGCTTGGAGTACCCGATCGTGTGCCTGCCCTTTGCGCACAGCCACCGCGAGTTGACCGCGGGCAAAGCGGCCGTGATGCAGATCCCGGACGGGCAGGGCCAGCGCCACTGGACGCTCGACTTTGACAAGAGCGATGCTCAGCTGGCCGATGCGGACCGCCTGCGCGAAGACCTGCGCCTGTGGTACGTGGCGCTGACCCGAGCACGCCACGCCCTGTGGGTGGGCTGGAGCCCGATCAAGATCGGCCAAAGCCCCACGTGCGTGAACCACAAGAGTGCCCCCGGCCATGTGCTGAGCAGCGGTGCGCAGTGCGATGCCGACCAATGGTTGCCCCTTTTGCAGCAGCTGCAAACCAGCACCCAAGGGGCCGTGCTGGATGTGCTCTTGCAGCCCGTGTTGGGCGATACCCCTTTGACGAGCTGGCAGCCCCGCCAGCAGCGCCCCGCTTTGCGCGAGGCCTTGAAGAGCACGGCCCGCATCGACAAGTCCTGGTCGATCGCCAGTTTTTCGCGTTTGACGCGGGACCTGTCTTCGCAACCGGTGTGGACCTCTGACCTGAACAGGGGCACCGCACGGCCGGCCGATGACGAGCCTGCCCTTGAAGAGCCGGTGATGCCCACGGTGGCCTTGGCGCCATGGCACCGCTTTGCACGCGGACCGAGCGCGGGTAACTTTTTGCACGACCAACTCGAGTGGCTGGCCGCAGACCGGTTTGCGCTGCAAGCGGGCACCCCCTTGGCCGATCGCCTGACCAAACGCTGCGAGCGCGCGGGTTACAAAGCGCAGGCCCAGGAGGTGGTGCAGTGGCTCAGCCGCGTGGTGGCCCAGCCCTTGCGCGGCCCCGATGCCGCTTTGAATGCGCTGGGCACCTTGTTGCCCGAGATGGAGTTTTGGTTGCCCGCCCACCGACTGCATGCTCAGGAGGTGGACGCTTTGTGCCGCCAGCATTTGCTGCCTGGTGTCAGCCGACCGAAGCTGCCCGATGCGCAGCTGCACGGCATGTTGATGGGCTTTGCCGATCTGGTGTTCGAGCACCAAGGCCGCTACTGGGTGCTCGACTACAAGTCCAACCATTTGGGCGAGGGCGATGCGGCCTACACCGAGACCGCCTTGAACGAGGCCATGGCCCACCACCGCTATGAGGTGCAAGCAGCCCTTTACATGCTGGCGCTGCACCGTTTGCTGCGCGCACGTTTGGGGTACGACTACGACCCCGCGCAGCATTTGGGTGGTGCGGTGTATGTGTTTTTGCGCGGCATCGATGGGCCTGCGGGGGGCTGCTGCACCTTGCCTGCGCCGCTGGCTTTGCTGGATGGACTGGACGCCATGCTGTGCACCGAGGAGGCCGCATGAGCATGCGCAAGAACCCCCGCGCCCTGGTGGTGCCTGCCGCTCAGATGGACTGGCTGCAAGACTTGCCGGCACAGACCTTGAGCGCCGAGCAAGCGCTGCAGTGGCTGCACAGCTGGGCCGACCAAGGTTTGCTGCGCCGCATCGACAGCGCACTGGCCGAGCAATTGCACCGGCTGGACCCGCAAGCGCCTGCCGCTTTGCTGGTGGCTGCCGCCATGCTGGCTCAGATGGAAGGGCGGGGCCACACCTGTTTGTCGGTGCTCGCCTTGTGCGACGCGCCTGTGGCCTTGCTGGGCTGGCCCGATGCCTGGGTGGAGGGGCCCATGGGTCTGAAGGCTTTGTGGGCGCAGTTGCCCGCAGGCTTGTCCGCGTGGCGTGAACAGCTTCAGGCCGCGTGTTTGCGCCGCAGCGATGCGCCCGATGCCGGTGAGCCCTTGGTGCTGGGCGGCACGCCCGATGCGCCGCTGTTGTATTTGCGCCGTTACGCGGGCTACGAGCAGCGCGTGGGCCAAGGCTTGTTGCTGCGTGCAGGCGAGCGTTTGCCCGTGCCAGAAGCGGCAGCGGTTGAATGGCTTGACCGTTTCTTTGCCCCGCGCCCGAACCTGGATTGGCAAAAAATGGCTTGTGCAGTCGCCTTGCGTGCGCGCCTGTCGGTCATCACCGGCGGGCCGGGCACAGGCAAGACCTACACCGCCGCGCGCTTGCTGGCCTTGTTGCTGGCGCTGCACCAGGGCGACAGCCCACTGCGCGTGGCACTGGCCGCGCCCACGGGCAAAGCGGCAGCGCGGCTCAAGCAGTCCATCGACAAAGCCTTGAACGATTTGCCAGTGCCTGCCGATGCGGGGCTGGACCTCAAAGCGCTGGTGGAGCGCATGGGGCCTGCACGCACCTTGCATTCGCTGTTGGGGGCGCGGCCCGACACGCGGCAGTTCCGGCACCACGCGGCCAACCCGATCGATGTGGATGTGCTGATCGTGGACGAAGCCTCCATGGTGCACTTGGAGATGATGGACGCTTTGCTGCTGGCCCTGCCGCCTCAGGCGCGTCTGGTGCTGTTGGGCGACAAAGACCAACTCGCTTCGGTGGAAGCCGGTGCCGTGCTGGGCGACCTGTGCCGCGATGCGACGCAGGGCCATTACAGCGCCGAGACCGCTGCGTTTGTGCAGCGCGTGGCGGGGCAGTCGCTGGCCTTGGAATTCCTCTCGGATGTGCCTGCATCGGCGCTGGCGCAACAAACCGTCATGTTGCGCGAAAGCCGCCGCTTTGGCGGCCCCATCGGGCAGCTGGCCTTGGCGGTGAATGCGGGGGATGCCGCTGCATCGCGCAGCGCCGTGCAATCGCCCTCGGCTGGCGGGGTGCAGGCTTTGCAATTGGCCAGCCCGCAAGCCATTTGTGACTTGGCTTGCGGCCAGTCCGGACAGGCCTCGTATGCCGATTACCTGCACTGCATGGCGCAAGCGCCTGCAGACGGGGCGCACGACGATTGGGTCAAATCGGTCTTGCTGGCCTTTGACCGTTTTCGCTTGTTGTGCGCGGTGCGCCAAGGCGAGTGGGGCACCGAAGGCCTCAACGTCGCTGTGCAAAAAGCCCTGGCCGATCGGGGCTGGCTCAAAGTCCAGGGCGAGTGGTTTGCCGGTCGGCCCATCATGGTCACCCGCAACGACGCGCAGCTGGGCGTCTTCAACGGCGATGTGGGCGTCGTGCTGCCCAATGCGCGGGGCGACCTCAAAGCCTGGTTCCTCGATGGCGATGCATTGCGCTCGGTCAGCGTGATGCGCCTGGCCCACGTCGAAACAGCCTTTGCCATGACGGTGCACAAAAGCCAGGGCTCGGAGTTTTGGCACACGGCGCTTGTCTTGCCACCGGGCGGCGCCGAGGTGCTGTCACGCGAGCTGGTCTACACCGGCATCACCCGCGCCCGCCAACAGTTCACCCTCATTGAAGCCCAGTCCGAACGCCTCGAAGCCGCCATCGCTCGCCCCAGCGTGCGCGCCAGCGGCTTGCGGCTGTGGTGGGATCAGTTGCCGTAACCCTCGCAGGCACCGGCGTTGGGGCGGCCTTTGCATTCGCGGGCCAGGCGTTTGTCGCGCTCGGCGCGGGTTTCGGCGGGGCCTTTGTCAATCGCTTGTTTGGGTGCTTTTTTGCGGACGCCGCTGGATGCGGCGTTGGCCGTGACGGGGCTCAAGCCCGTGGCCAATACGGCCGACATCAAAGCGATGAGCAGCGCTGCGCGGTGGTGTTTCATGGCGTCTCCCTGAGCTGGTTTTGATGCCAACGATGATAGGCCGGCCCTTAAATTTCGCAAGCCTGCATGCAGGTGAACCGCTCAGAAGTTAGGATCAAGCCATGAACGACAAAGCACCTCCTTTCATGCGCCAGACCGTGCTCGATCTGGAAGAGTCCCGCATCCGCGAAGTGGCCAACGCCGGCATGGGCCGGCCCGATGTGTTGGCTTTTTGGTTTGGCGAATCCGACGAAGTCACGCCCGATGTGGTGCGACAGGCCGCCATCGATTCGATGCAGCGTGGTGAGACCTTTTATTCGCACAACCTCGGCCTGCCCGAGTTGCGCCAAGCGGTGTCGGACTACATGTCGTCGCTGCATGGCCCCATCCACATGGACCGCATCGCCATCACCTCGGGTGGCGTGAATGCGCTGATGCTGGCCGCGCAAGCCCTGATCGACGCGGGCGATGAGGTGGTCGCCGTCACTCCGGTGTGGCCCAACTTGACGGCGCAGGCGCTGGTGATGGGCGCGCAATTGAAATGCGTGGCCCTGCGCCCGGTGAACGGCCAATGGCAGCTCGACATGGCCGCGCTCAAAGCCGCAATCACGCTCACGACGCGAATGCTGATCGTCAACTCGCCCAACAACCCCACGGGCTGGACGCTCAGCCGCGCCGAACAAGCCGAAATCTTGGCGCATTGCCGCAGCACCGGCACCTGGGTGCTGGCCGACGAGGTCTACGAGCGCCTGTATTACGACACCGACACTCCCAACGGCTGCGCCCCGTCCTTTTTGGACGTGGCCGAGCCCGATGACCGGCTGGTCGTGGTGCACAGCTTCTCCAAGAGTTTCTTGATGACCGGCTGGCGCTTGGGCTGGCTGGTGATGCCACCGGCCATGACGCCGCACATGGGCAAGCTGATCGAGTTCAACACCTCCTGCGCCTCGGTCTTCACCCAGCGGGCCGGTGTGGTCGCTTTGCAAAACACCGCAGACATCACGCCCCGCGTGGTCGCCCACCTCAAAGCCTGCCGCAACACCCTGGTGCCCCTCTTGCAAGCCGTGCCGGGCGTGCAAGTGGCCCCGTCTAAAGGCGGCATGTACGCATTTTTCAAGCTGGAAGGTCACCCCGACGCGGTGCTGACCGCCAAGCGCCTGGTTGCCGAAGCCGGCTTGGGCCTGGCCCCCGGCGAAGCCTTCGCCCCCGAGGCCGCAGGCTGGCTGCGCTGGTGCTTTGCGTCCAAAGATCTGAGCCGATTGGCGCAGGGGGTGGAGAGGCTTAAGGGGTGGTTGGCTGCACCGTGAGCCGCTAGGCCTGTTTCACTCTGCCTTGGCCCCAGACTCTTTGACCACCTTCGCCCATTTGGTGATTTCAACCGCTTGGTACCGGGCCAGTTCTTCGGGCGTAGAAAGCACCGGGTCCAGGCCCAGTGTTTTCAGGCGTTCTTGAACTTCGGGCAGGCGGAACACACGCAGGACTTCGGCGTTGAGCTTGTCGATGATCGGCTTGGGCACGTTGGCCGGTGCAAACATGGCAAACCAGGTGGTGGCTTCAAAACCGGGCACAAATTCGGCCATGGTCGGCACATCGGGTGCAGCGGGGGAGCGTTTGGCGGTGGTTTGGGCCAGGGCGCGGATTTTGCCTTCGCGGGCCATGGGCAGGGCCGAGGGCATGTTGTCAAACATCAGCTGGATGCTGCCGCCCACCAGGTCGGGGATGGCGAATTGGCGGCCTTTGTAGGGCACGTGGGTCATGCTGGTGCCGGTCATGGACTTGAACAATTCGCCCGAAACGTGCACGGAGGTGCCAGTGCCGGGCGAGCCAAACGACAGTTTGTTGGGGTTGGCCTTCATGTAGGCGATCAGCTCGGGCACGCTTTTGACCGGCAGGTCGTTGTTCACCACCAGCAGGTTGGGTGCTGAGGCGACCAGCGAGATGGGGGAGAAGTTCTTCACCATGTCGTAGGGCATCTTGTCGTACAGCGCCCCATTGATGGAGTGCGTGCCCACGGTGCCCATGACCAGGGTGTAGCCGTCGCCGGAGGATTTGGCCACGATGTCGGCCCCGATGTTGCCGCCCGCGCCCGGTTTGTTGTCGATGACGACCGGTTGGCCCAGTTGGGCTTTCTCGCTGAAAAGCCTGGCCAAAATGTCGGGCGCACCGCCGGGCGTGAAGGTCACGACCAAGCGGATGGGTTTGGCGGGGTAGGTCTGAGCCAAGGCGGAAGGGGCCTGGGTGGTCAACAGACCGGCCAGCACCAGGGCGAGGGGGGCGAAGGCAAGTTTCATGAAAAAGCTCCTTTGCCGCCACTTTAGGCAGTTGCCGGGGCGCCCCGGATGGTGAAAACCCTTTAACTGTCGCCCATGTTGACCGGCTGGTAGGGGGTAGGTCGGTACCTTCAGGCCCGACACAAGGTCTGAGCCGAGCTCGCCCATGTCGGCGCTGAAGCGTCCGACCTGCCAAATCGCCTTGTGCGGGCCAGCGCGATTGGCTTTAGAGCGTTGTTTCGGGCTATAATCCGCCTGTTTTGCGATTTGCAAAGCGCACGCCATCCGCTTTTCCAGCAGGTGGCGCAAGTCATTAACCCGCTGAAATTCCTCACCGAATGAAGGCGAATAACAAGGAAATACCATGATCGCATCTTCGATCAAGGCCGAGGTCGTCAAGGCCAACGCACGTGCCGCCAACGACACTGGCTCCCCAGAAGTCCAAGTCGCTTTGCTGACTGCTCGCATCAACGAGTTGACCCCCCACTTCAAAACACACGCCAAAGACCATCACGGTCGCCGTGGCCTGCTGCGCATGGTGAGCCGTCGCCGCAAGCTGCTGGACTACCTCAAGTCCCGTGATGCTGACCGTTACGTTGCGCTGATCGCCAAGCTTGGCCTGCGTAAGTAATCGTCTCTCCAGATGAAAAGCGCCTGAGTTAGCTCGCTAGCTCAGGCGCTTTATTCTTTTTTCAGTCGGAATTTGTCAGGAAGAACCCGCGCTGTGTCATTCCACAAGGCTTTGAGGCCAAGGTTTTGTGGAATGGCATCGAGTTCAGAGCGTCAGATTTCGGGCCCCGGGGGCAGCCTCATGCCCTTTTTGTTTCAGGAGTTCTGAACATGTCCATTTTCAATAAAGTTACCAAAACATTCCAGTGGGGCCAGCACACGGTCAAGATGGAAACCGGCGAAGTTGCTCGCCAAGCTGGCGGCGCTGTGCTGCTCGACATGGAAGGCACCGTGGTGCTGGCCACCGTCGTGGGTTCCAAGATCGCCAAAGCCGGTCAAGACTTCTTCCCCCTCACGGTCGATTACATCGAGAAAACTTATGCCGCAGGCAAAATCCCCGGCAGCTTCTTCAAGCGTGAAGCCAAGCCCAGCGAGCACGAGACCCTGACCAGCCGCCTGATCGACCGCCCGATCCGTCCTCTGTTCCCCGAAGGTTTCTACAACGACGTGCACGTGGTCATCCACACCGTGTCTTTGAACCCTGAAGTTGATGCCGACATCGCCGCGATGATCGCCGTGTCTGCCGCCTTGTCCATCTCGGGCATCCCGTTCAACGGCCCCATCGGCGCCGCTCGCGTGGGTTACATCAACGGCGAATACGTTCTGAACCCCGGCCAGACCCAGCGCAAAGACAGCGTGATGGATCTGGTGGTGGCCGGTACCGAAGCCGCTGTGCTGATGGTCGAATCCGAAGCCCTGCAACTGTCCGAAGAAATCATGTTGGGCGCTGTGGTCTATGGCCACGAGCAAAGCCAGACCGCCATCAACGCCATCCACGAGTTGGTGCGCGAAGCCGGCAAGCCTGTGTGGGACTGGCAAGCGCCTGCCCGCGACACCGCTTTCGAAGCCAAGCTGGCTTCTTTGGCCGAAGAAAAATTGCGCGCGGCTTATCAGTTGCGCAACAAGCAAGCCCGCACGCACGCTTGCCGTGAAGCCTACGCCTCGGTCAAAGTCGCTTTGGCCGAAGAGGGCGTGGCCTTCGAC
The DNA here is from genome assembly GCF_030053395.1 of Limnohabitans lacus. Lineage (GTDB taxonomy): Bacteria > Pseudomonadota > Gammaproteobacteria > Burkholderiales > Burkholderiaceae_C > Limnohabitans_A > Limnohabitans_A lacus. The sequence continues at coordinate 223,077 of NZ_JASGBH010000001.1, forward strand.
GCAGTCAAGCTCGACGGTTTGATGTTCGAAATCGAAGCCCGCATCGTGCGCAGCCAGATCCTGGCCGGTGAGCCCCGCATCGACGGCCGCGACACACGCACTGTGCGCCCCATCGAAATCCGCAACAGCGTGTTGCCCCGCACCCACGGCTCGGCCTTGTTCACCCGTGGTGAAACCCAAGCTTTGGTCGTGACGACCCTGGGCACCGAGCGCGATGCACAGCGCATCGACGCTTTGGCTGGCGAGTTCGAAGACCGCTTCATGTTCCACTACAACATGCCTCCCTTTGCCACTGGCGAAGTGGGCCGCATGGGCTCGACCAAGCGCCGCGAAATCGGCCACGGCCGCCTGGCCAAGCGTGCTCTGGCCGCTGTGTTGCCAACCAAAGAAGAATTTCCCTACACCCTGCGTGTGGTGTCTGAAATCACCGAATCGAACGGTTCCTCGTCCATGGCTTCGGTCTGCGGCGGCTGCTTGTCGATGATGGACGCTGGCGTGCCAATGAAAGCCCACGTGGCCGGTATCGCCATGGGCCTGATCAAGGAAGACAACCGCTTTGCGGTGTTGACCGACATCTTGGGTGACGAAGACCACCTGGGTGACATGGACTTCAAAGTGGCCGGTACCACCAACGGCATCACCGCTTTGCAGATGGACATCAAGATCCAGGGCATCACCAAGGAAATCATGCAAGTCGCTTTGGCCCAAGCCAAAGAAGCCCGAATGCACATTCTGGGCAAGATGCAAGAAGCGATGAGCGAAGCCAACACCGAAGTGTCTGATTTCGCACCCAAGCTCTTCACCATGAAGATCAACCCCGAGAAGATCCGTGACGTGATCGGCAAAGGCGGCGCCACCATCCGCGCCCTGACCGAAGAAACCGGCTGCCAGATCAACATCGAAGAAGACGGCACGATCACCATCGCGGCCACCGACGGCGAGAAGGCCGAGATCGCTAAGAAGCGCATCGAGCAGATCACCGCCGAAGTCGAAATCGGCAAGGTCTACGAGGGCCCTGTGACCAAGATCTTGGACTTCGGTGCCCTGATCAACCTGTTGCCTGGCAAAGACGGTCTGCTGCACATCAGCCAGATCGCCCACGAGCGCGTTGAGAAGGTGACCGACTACCTGAGCGAAGGCCAGATCGTCAAAGTCAAGGTTCTGGAAACAGACGAAAAAGGCCGCGTCAAGTTGTCGATGAAAGCATTGTTGGACCGTCCTGCTCAAGGCGCTCAACAACAGCAACAGCAGCAGTAATGCACGCAAGGGCGGGCCTGTGAGGGCCGGCCCTTGTCGGCTTCAACCTGGGCCTTGCATCATGAACGTCATCGAAATTCAAAGTCCTGGCGCCCCTGCGGTGCTGGTGCCTGCACAACGCCCTGACCCGGTTGCCGGGGCAGGGGAGTTGCTCATCCGCGTGTCGGCCAGCGGGGTCAATCGCCCCGATGTGCTGCAGCGCAGGGGCCTGTACCCTGTGCCACCCGGTGCCTCGGACATTCCGGGTCTGGAAGTGGCGGGTGTGGTGGTGGCAGGCGATGCCTTGGCCATGGCCGCGTCGGGTTTCGCTGTGGGCGACCGTGTTTGCGCATTGGTGGCAGGCGGTGGTTACGCCGAGCTTTGCGTGGCGCCGGTGGCTCAGTGCCTGCCAGTGCCCAAGGGTTTGACCGACATCGAAGCAGCCTCTTTGCCCGAGACCTTTTTCACCGTTTGGAGCAATGTGTTTGACCGTGGGCATTTGCAAGCGGGCGAGACTTTGCTGATCCAAGGTGGGTCGAGCGGCATCGGCGTCACCGCCATCCAGATGGCCAAGGCCGCGGGTGCCACGGTGATCGTGACGGCAGGTTCGGACGAAAAATGCCAGGCTTGCCTGGCTTTGGGTGCGGACCACGCCATCAATTACAAAACCACCGACTTCGTCGCTGAGGCCAAGCGCCTGACGGGCGGGGTGGGTGTGAACGTGATTTTGGACATGGTCGCAGGCGACTATGTGGCGCGCGAAGTGGAGGCCTTGGCCGAAGATGGCCGTTTGGTCATCATCGCGGTTCAAGGCGGCTTGGAAAGTGGCTTCAATGCGGGCGCTGTCTTGCGTCGCCGTTTGACCATCACCGGCTCTACGCTGCGTCCACGGTCCATCGAATTCAAGGGCGCCATCGCTCGCGCTTTGCGTGACAACGTATGGCCTGCCTTGGAATCTGGTCGGATCAAGCCTGTGATTCACAGCGTGTTTGAAGCCCAGCAAGCGCAAGCGGGCATGCCTTCTGGGGCGGCCTGCGCACATGCCTTGATGGAGTCCAACCAGCACGTGGGCAAAATCGTTTTGAATTGGGTTGGTGCATGAAAAGCAAACTGATCGTTGGCAACTGGAAGATGAATGGCAGCTTGGCTGCCAATGCGTCTTTGCTGGCCGACATTCAGAAAGGCATGAGCGGCGTGACTTGCCGCGCCGCTGTGTGCGTGCCTGCGCCTTATTTGGCGCAGATGCAGGCATTGCTCAGTGGTTCGGCCCTCGCTTGGGGAGCTCAAGACGTATCGGCGCACGAAGCGGGTGCCTACACGGGTGAAGTGGCGGTTTCGATGTTGCGGGATTTTGGATCGCGCTACTGCATCGTGGGCCATTCTGAGCGCCGCCAGTACCATGCCGAAAGCGATGCTTTGGTGGCCACCAAAGCCCAGCGGGCCTTGTCGGCAGGCATCACCCCCATCGTGTGTGTGGGTGAGACCCAAGCCGAGCGAGCAGCCGGGCAAACGGAAGCGGTGGTCAAACGCCAGCTGGCGGCCGTGATCCACACCAACGGGCATTGCATCAGCGAGATCGTGCTGGCTTATGAGCCGGTGTGGGCCATTGGCACCGGCTTGACGGCCACGCCCGAGCAAGCGCAAGAAGTGCACGCCCTGTTGCGCAAGCAATTGCAGGCGGCCAGTGCGCATGCGGACAGGATTTCGATTTTGTACGGCGGCAGCATGAATGCGGCCAATGCCTCGACCTTGTTGGACCAGCCCGATGTGGATGGCGGCCTGATCGGTGGCGCAGCCCTGAAGGCGCCAGACTTTTTGAGTATTTTGGCTTCAGCGTCCTGCTGAGCTTTTTCATTTGAAATTGGAGTGAAGAGATGAGCTTTTTGATGACTGTGATCTTGGTGGTGCAAATGCTGTCGGCCTTGGCCATGATCGGCTTGATCTTGGTGCAGCATGGCAAGGGTGCCGACATGGGCGCTGCTTTTGGCAGCGGCGGTTCGGGCAGCCTGTTTGGCGCCACCGGTGGTGCCAATTTCTTGTCGCGCACCACGTCTGTTTTGGCCGCTGTGTTTTTTGTGTGCACCTTGCTTTTGGCCTATCTGGGCAACAACCGCCCTGCGGCTTCGACGGGCAGCGTGCTCGAAGGCGCCGCTGTGACAGCCCCTGCACCCGCAGCACCTGCGGTGGACAACAGCACCGCTTCACAAATTCCAGGCAACGCCCCGGCAGCACCTGCCAAGTAAGCTTGTGATCAGCTTTGTTGCTGCGCACAAATTTCGGGTTTTTTGACAGGGAACTGACTGGGTTTCAGAGTAGAATACGGGATTGTCCGGAGAGCGAAAAGTGTGGAAACATGCTTCCTCAAGCCATCCGTTCAATGCATCCCGCCGTCGTGGTGAAATTGGTAGACACGCTATCTTGAGGGGGTAGTGGCGAAAGCTGTGCGAGTTCGAGTCTCGCCGACGGCACCAGACAATCAGAGCAGCTCAGGCCTTGTGCCTGGGCTCTTTATTCGGTGATCCGGTAGTCTCAAGATGAACCTCGACCAGTACCTTCCCATTCTTTTGTTCATTTTGGTCGGCATCGCTGTCGGCATCATTCCCCAGGTTTTGGGTTACATCCTCGGCCCCAACCGACCTGACGCGGAAAAAAACTCCCCCTATGAATGCGGCTTCGAAGCCTTCGAAGACGCTCGCATGAAGTTCGACGTGCGCTACTACCTGGTGGCCATTTTGTTCATCTTGTTCGATTTGGAAATTGCCTTCCTGTTCCCTTGGGCTGTTGCGCTCAAGGAAGTGGGTGTCGCCGGCTTTGTGGCCGTGGTGATTTTCTTGTCGATTCTGGTCGTGGGCTTTGTCTACGAGTGGAAAAAAGGCGCCCTGGACTGGGAATGACAGTCCGCATTGACAACAGCATTCAGCCTGTTTGAGGATAAATAATGATTGAAGGCGTGATGAAGGAAGGCTTCATCACCACGAGTTACGACTCTGTGGTGAATTGGGCCAAAACCGGTTCGCTCTGGCCCATGACGTTCGGTCTGGCTTGCTGCGCGGTCGAAATGATGCATGCGGCGGCAGCCCGTTATGACCTCGGTCGCTTTGGCGCCGAGGTTTTTCGCGCCAGTCCTCGCCAGTCCGATCTGATGATCGTGGCCGGCACCTTGTGCAACAAGATGGCCCCCGCTCTGCGCAAGGTGTACGACCAGATGTCGGAGCCCCGTTGGGTCATCTCCATGGGCTCGTGCGCCAACGGCGGCGGTTACTACCACTACAGCTATTCGGTGGTGCGTGGTTGCGACCGCGTGGTGCCGGTGGATGTGTATGTGCCCGGCTGCCCACCCACAGCAGAAGCCTTGATCTACGGCATCATCCAGCTGCAGCAGAAGATCCGCCGCACGCACACCATTGCGCGTGTTTGAGGGAGTGACGATGACCAACTTCGCCATTCGCCCCGAAGACCTGCAAAACACCCTGGCCGCCGCGCTGGGTGAGCGCGCTGCCCAGATCACTGTCGCCTTGGGTGAGGTGACCGTGCATGTCAACGCCGCCCACTATTTGAGCGTCATGCAAACCCTGCGCGATGCGGCAGCTTGCAAATTTGAACAACTCATCGACTTGGCTGGTGTGGACTATTCCACCTACCGCGAAGTCGGCACCGACGGTCCCCGTTTTGGCGTGACCGTGCACCTCTTGTCGGTGAGCCTGAACCAGCGCGTGCGCGTCAAGGTGTTGTGCCCCGACGACGAATTGCCCTTGGTGGCCTCGGTCAACGCGCTGTGGAACTCTGCTAACTGGTACGAGCGCGAAGCGTTTGACCTGTTTGGCATCGTGTTCGAAGGTCACAACGACTTGCGCCGCATCTTGACCGACTACGGCTTCATTGGTCACCCTTTCCGCAAAGACTTCCCCTTGTCGGGCCATGTCGAAATGCGTTACGACGCCGAGCGCAAGCGTGTGGTCTATGAACCCGTGAGCATCGAGCCACGCGAAATCACGCCGCGCATCATCCGTGAAGAGAACTACGGAGGCCTGAACTGATATGGCCGAAATCAAAAACTACACCCTGAACTTCGGTCCTCAGCACCCTGCAGCACACGGTGTGTTGCGCTTGGTGCTGGAGCTCGACGGTGAAGTCGTGCAACGCGCCGATCCGCACATCGGCTTGCTGCACCGCGCCACCGAAAAGCTGGCCGAGCACAAGACTTACATCCAGTCGCTGCCCTACATGGACCGCTTGGACTATGTGTCCATGATGTGCAACGAGCACGCCTATTGCCTGGCCATCGAAAAGATGTTGGGCTTAGAAGTACCTATGCGCGCCCAGTACATCCGCGTGATGTTCTCGGAAATCACACGCGTCCTGAACCACCTTATGTGGCTCGGCTCGCACGGCAACGACTGCGGCAGCTCGACCATCCTGATCTACACCTTCCGCGAGCGTGAAGACCTGTTCGACATGTACGAAGCCGTGTCGGGCGCGCGCATGCACGCCGCGTATTTCCGTCCCGGTGGTGTGTACCGCGATCTGCCGGACAGCATGCCGCAGTACAAGGTCAGCAAGATCAAAAACGCCAAAGCCATCGAGCAACTCAACAAGAACCGCAGCGGTTCCTTGCTGGACTTCATCGATGACTTCTCGCAGCGCTTCCCCAAGTGCGTGGACGAATACGAAACCCTGCTGACTGACAACCGCATCTGGAAGCAGCGCACCGTCGGCATCGGCGTGGTGCCGCCCGAGCGCGCCCTGAACCTGGGCATGACCGGCCCCATGCTGCGCGGCTCTGGCTTCGCTTGGGACTTGCGCAAGACCCAGCCCTACGATGCGTACGACCAAGTCGAGTTCGACATTCCTGTGGGCAAGACCGGTGACAGCTACGACCGTTACCTGGTGCGTGTGCAAGAGATGCGCGAATCGAACCGCATCATCCAGCAGTGCGTCAAGTGGTTGCGTGCCAACCCCGGCCCGGTCATCACCGACAACCACAAGGTGGCACCGCCAGCCCGCGAAGGCATGAAGTCCAATATGGAAGACTTGATCCACCACTTCAAGCTCTTTTCTGAAGGTTTCCGCGTGCCCGAAGGCGAGGCCTATGCCGCTGTCGAGCACCCCAAGGGCGAGTTCGGCATCTACATGGTCAGCGATGGCGCCAACAAGCCTTACCGTTTGAAAATTCGTGCCCCGGGCTTCGCCCATCTGGCCACGCTCGATGAGATGGCCCGTGGCCACATGCTGGCCGATGCGGTCGCGATCATCGGCACCATGGACATTGTTTTTGGAGAGATTGACCGATGATCTCTGAGTCAACGAAAGCACGCTTTGCGCGTGAAGTCGCCAAGTTCCCTGCGGATCAAAAACAGTCGGCCGTGATGGCCTGCCTGTCGATCGTTCAGCAAGAACTCGGCTGGGTGAGCCCCGACAGCGAGCAGGTCGTGGCGGATTACTTGGGCATGCCTGTGATGGCGGTGCACGAAGTGACCACCTTCTACAACATGTACAACCAAAAGCCGGTGGGCAAGTTCAAGTTGAACGTTTGCACCAACCTGCCTTGCCAGCTGCGCGGGGGCCAAAAAGCCCTGGAGCATCTGGAGCACAAATTGGGCGTGCATGCGGGTGAAACCACGGCCGATGGCCTGTTCACTTTGCAGCCCAGCGAATGCCAAGGCGCTTGCGCCGATGCGCCGGTGCTGTTGGTCAACGACCGCCACATGTGCAGCTTCATGAGCCACGACAAACTGGATCAGTTGGTCGACAGCCTGAAGAAAGCGGAGGCCGTCTGATGAACGTCCAACAAGTTCTGAACCAATTCCAAGCCACGGGCGTGGAAACTTGCTTTCATGACCGTCACATCAACCCCCAGATTTATGCGGGCTTGAATGGCAGCAACTGGCGCATCCAAGATTACGAAGCACGTGGCGGCTACGCGGCCTTGCGCAAGATTTTGGGCAAAGACGGTGGTGAAGGCCTGACGCAAGATCAGGTGATCGCCACGGTGAAAGAGTCCGGTCTGCGTGGTCGTGGCGGTGCGGGTTTCCCCACCGGCCTGAAGTGGAGCTTCATGCCCCGCCAGTTCCCAGGTCAGAAGTACCTGGTCTGTAACTCGGACGAGGGCGAGCCGGGCACGTGCAAAGACCGTGACATCATGGAGTACAACCCCCACACGGTGATCGAAGGCATGATCATCGCTGCTTATGCCATGGGCATCAGCGTGGGTTACAACTATATCCACGGCGAAATCTTCCACACCTACGAGCGCTTTGAAGCGGCTTTGGAAGAAGCCCGCGCTGCAGGCTACCTGGGCGACAACATCCTGGGCAGCACCTACAGCTTCCAGCTGCACGCCTCGCACGGTTTTGGCGCTTACATCTGCGGCGAAGAAACTGCTTTGCTCGAATCGCTGGAAGGCAAAAAAGGCCAGCCACGCTTCAAGCCGCCGTTCCCCGCCAGCTTTGGCTTGTACGGCAAGCCCACCACCATCAACAACACCGAAACATTCGCTGCTGTGCCTTGGATCATCCGCAACGGTGGTCAGGCCTATCTGGAATGTGGCAAGCCCAACAACGGCGGCACTAAGATCTTCTCGGTCAGTGGTGACGTGGAGCGCCCCGGCAACTACGAAGTGCCCATGGGCACACCGTTTGCCAAGCTGCTTGAATTGGCCGGTGGCGTGCGCGGTGGCCGCAAGCTCAAGGCCGTGATCCCGGGCGGCTCGTCTTCGCCCGTCATCCCTGGCGACCTGATGATGACGCTGACCATGGACTACGACAGCATCGCCAAAGAGGGCGGTTCGATGTTGGGTTCGGGCGCGGTCATTGTGATGGACGACACGCGTTGCATGGTCAAGGCCTTGGCCCGCTTGTCTTACTTCTATTCGCACGAATCCTGCGGCCAATGCACCCCTTGCCGCGAAGGCACGGGTTGGCTCTGGCGCATGGTGGACCGCATTGAAAACGGCCAGGGCCGTGCCAGCGACATCGAGATGCTCGACAGCGTGGCCGGCAACATCATGGGCCGCACGATTTGCGCCTTGGGCGACGCAGCGGCCATGCCGGTGCGCGGCATGCTCAAGCATTTCCGTCACGAATTTGTACACCACATCGATCACAAGACCTGCATGGTCGGTGCCGATGTGTCAACGGTGAAGACCCATGGTTGAAATAGAACTCGACGGTCAGAAAGTGGAAGTTGCCGAAGGCAGCATGTTGATGCATGCCGCTGAAAAAGCTGGCACCTACATCCCGCATTTCTGCTATCACAAAAAACTCTCCATCGCGGCCAACTGCCGCATGTGCTTGGTCGAGGTTGAAAAAGCCCCCAAGCCGATGCCCGCCTGCGCCACACCGGTGACGCAAGGCATGATCGTGCGCACCAAGAGCGACAAAGCCATTGCGGCTCAAAAGTCGGTCATGGAATTTTTGCTGATCAACCACCCCCTGGATTGCCCCATTTGCGACCAAGGCGGTGAGTGCCAGTTGCAAGATTTGGCCGTGGGTTATGGCGGCTCCAAGTCACGCTTCGAAGAAGAAAAGCGCGTGGTCTTCCACAAGGAAGTCGGCCCGCTGATCTCCATGGAAGAGATGAGCCGCTGCATCCACTGCACACGTTGCGTGCGCTTTGGTCAGGAAGTGGCGGGCGACATGGAGTTGGGCATGTCCAACCGTGGCGAACACGCCGAGATCGAGACCTTCTTGGGTCAGACGATCGACTCCGAACTGTCGGGCAACATGATCGACATCTGCCCTGTGGGCGCTTTGACCAGCAAGCCTTTCCGCTACAACGCCCGCACTTGGGAGTTGTCACGCCGCAAGTCGATCGCTGCGCACGACTCCTCGGGTGCCAACCTGATCGTGCAGGTCAAGAACAACCAGGTCATGCGCGTCGTGCCCCTGGAAAACGAAGACGTCAACGAGTGCTGGATTGCTGACCGCGACCGTTTCTCGTACGAAGCCTTGAACGGTGCCGAGCGTTTGACACAGCCCATGCTCAAGCAAGGCGGCGAGTGGAAAACCGTGGATTGGCAAACCGCTTTGGAATACGTGGCCAATGGTCTCAAAAACATCCAGCGCGACCATGGTGCCAACAGCATCGGCGCATTGGTGAGCCCTCAGAGCACCGTTGAAGAGTTGTACCTGGCTGGCGCTTTGGTGCGTGGCTTGGGTTCTGACAACATCGACCACCGCTTGCGCAATGCCGAATTTGGCGCTGCTGAAGGCGTGCGCACGCTGGGCACCTCGATCGCATCGCTGTCCACATTGCAGCGCGTGCTGGTCGTGGGCTCCAACCTGCGCAAGGACCATCCTTTGTTTGCTTTGCGCGTGCGCCACGCTGTGCGCCACGGTGCTCAGCTGAACGTCATCACATCGCCTGCGGCTTTGCGCCACGCTGACGCTTGGGCCATGCCTGTGGCGCAAGCGGTGCTGGCCGATGCTTCGGCTTGGGCTCAGGGTTTGGCCGATGTGGCCGCAGCCATTGCAGCAGAAAAGGGCGTTGCAGCGCCTGCCACTGGCAACGCCACCGCGCAAGCGCAAGCCATCGCCAAGTCCTTGTTGGGCGGCGAGCGCAAGGCCGTGTTGCTGGGCAATGCCGCAGCACACCACGCCAACGCGTCGAGCCTGCTGGCCTTGGCCAACTGGATCGGCGAGCAAACCGGCGCGACTGTGGGTTACCTGACCGAATCTGCCAACACCGTGGGTGCGCAGTGGGTGGGTGCTCAGCCTCAAACCGGTGGCAAGAACGCTGGCCAAATGTTGGCCGGTGGCTTGAAAGCCGCCATCTTGCTCAACACCGAACCTGAGTTTGACAGCGCTGCAGGCACCGCCGCCGCGCAGGCTCTGGGCCAGGCCGAGATGGTCGTCACGCTCAGCCCGTTCAAAGCCAACATGGCTTTCAGCGATGTGTTGTTGCCGATCGCACCGTTCACCGAGACTTCGGGCTCGTTTGTGAACGCGGAAGGCCGTCTGCAAAGCTTCCACGCTGTGGTCAAGCCTTTGGCTGAAACCCGCCCAGCTTGGAAAGTGCTGCGCGTGCTGGCCAATTTGTTGGACGTGCCTGGCGTGTCTTTTGAGACCTCTCAAGACGTGCTGGCCCGTGCCACGGCCAAGCCGCTGGCGGCATCCAACGCGACACGCGCTGCGATCAACTTGGCAGCTGATGCTGGCGCGCCTTGCGTGGCGCCCATTTACCAACTCGATGGCATCGTGCGCCGTGCACCGTCCTTGCAGTTGACTGCAGACGCTCGCCAGGAGGTGACCCCATGATTGACGCTCTGTACAACGGCGGCCTGAACCTGGTCGCGGCCACTTGGTGGACTGCCATGGTCTGGCCAGTGCTTTGGATCTTGCTCAAGATCGTGGCCATCTTGGCGCCGCTGATGGGCGCTGTGGCTTACCTGACGCTGTGGGAGCGCAAGCTCTTGGGCTTCATGCAAGTGCGCCACGGCCCCAACCGCGTGGGCCCCATGGGTTTGCTGCAGCCGATCGCTGATGCGCTCAAGTTGCTGACCAAAGAACTGATCAACCCCACAGCGGCCAGCCAAGGCTTGTTCCGTTTGGGCCCGATCATGGCCATCATGCCCGCGCTGGCCGCTTGGGTGGCGATTCCTTTTGGCCCTGAAGTCGCGTTGACCAACCTCAACGCTGGCTTGATGCTGGTGATGGCCATCACCTCGATCGAGGTGTACGGTGTGATCATTGCCGGCTGGGCATCGAATTCCAAGTACGCCTTCTTGGGTGCGCTGCGTGCTTCGGCCCAGATGGTCAGCTACGAAATCGCGATGGGTTTTTGTTTCCTGGTGGTCCTGATGGTCACCGGCAGCATGAACCTGACCGACATCGTGTTGGCCCAAGACAAAGGCAGCATGGCCCGCATGGGTCTGAACTTCTTGTCTTGGAACTGGCTGCCTTTGTTGCCGATCTTCTTGGTCTACCTGATCTCGGGCGTGGCCGAAACCAACCGTCACCCCTTTGACGTGGTGGAAGGCGAAGCCGAAATCGTGGCCGGTCACATGGTCGAGTACTCGGGCATGGGCTTTGCGATCTTCTTCTTGGCCGAATATGCCAGCATGTGGCTCGTGTCCATCTTGGCTGTGATCATGTTCTTGGGCGGCTGGTTGTCGCCCATCGACAGCGCCTTGTTCAACTGGATCCCCGGTTGGATCTGGCTGGGCCTGAAAACATTCTTGGTCGTGTCCATGTTCATCTGGATCCGTGCCACATTCCCGCGCTTCCGTTACGACCAGATCATGCGTCTGGGCTGGAAGATTTTCATTCCGGTCACTTTGGTGTGGCTGCTGGTGGTGGGCGCTTGGCTGTTCTCACCCTGGAACATCTGGAAATGAGCGGTGTACAGAACATGACCACCATGACATCTTTCTCCATCAAGGACTTCCTCAAGAGCTTCATGCTCGTGGAGTTGTTCAAGGGCATGGCCCTGACCGGTCGCTACGCTTTCGCCCGCAAGGTCACTGTGCAGTTCCCCGAAGAAAAAACGCCGCTGTCGCCGCGTTTTCGTGGCCTGCACGCCCTGCGCCGTTATGACAACGGTGAAGAGCGCTGTATCGCGTGCAAACTGTGCGAAGCCGTTTGCCCTGCGATGGCCATCACCATCGAGGCTGGCCAGCGCGAAGACGGTTCGCGCCGCACCACGCGTTACGACATTGACCTGACCAAGTGCATCTTCTGCGGCTTCTGCGAAGAAAGCTGCCCGGTGGACTCCATCGTCGAGACGCAAATTTTCGAATACCACGGTGAAAAGCGTGGCGACCTGTACTTCACCAAGGACATGTTGCTGGCTGTGGGCGACCGTTACGAAAAAGAGATCGCGGCTGCCAAAGCTGCCGACGCTCCTTACCGTTGAACGTGGCCCAGTCCTGAACATTTAAAAAAGACAGACCTATGGACGTCAAGACCGGTTTCTTCTACCTCTTCTCGGTGGTGCTGATGTTTTCAGCCTTCCGGGTGGTGACAGCGCGCAACCCCGTGCACGCTGTGCTGTACCTCATGTTGGCCTTTTCGCAGGCCTCTGCCATCTGGCTGCTGCTCGGCGCCGAATTCCTGGCCATCACTTTGGTGCTGGTTTATTTGGGCGCGGTGATGGTGCTTTTCCTGTTCGTGGTGATGATGTTGGACATCAACATCGACACACTGCGTCAGGGCTTTTGGAAACACTTCCCGCTGGCCGCCACTTTGGGCGCCATCGTGGCCCTCGAAATGGCTGCGGTGCTGATGAGCGGTTTCCGTTTGTCGCAAGCCCCAGCCGCTGTGGCCGGTTCGGTCGCGCAGGCTTCCAATGCCAAGGCTTTGGGTATCTTGCTGTACACCGAGTACCTGATGCCCATCCAGATCGCTGCGGCGATTTTGCTGGTGGCCATGGTGGCTGCGATTGCCCTGACTTTGCGTGAACGCAAGGACAGCAAAGCGATCAACCCTTCGATCCAAGTGCGTGTGCGCGCTACTGACCGCCTGAGCGTGGTCCATGTGGCCGCCACCCAAGCAGCCCCAGCCCCCGTGGCCGCCGATGCTGCACAGGAGAACAAATGATGGCCTTGACACTCGGACACTTCCTGTCGCTCGGCGCCATGCTGTTTGCATTGGCCGTGATCGGCATTTTCTTGAACCGCAAGAACCTGATCGTCTTGCTCATGGCGATCGAGCTGATGCTCTTGGCCGTGAACATGAACTTCGTGGCCTTCTCGCACTACCTGGGTGACATGCACGGCCAAGTGTTCGTGTTCTTCATCTTGACCGTCGCGGCCGCTGAATCGGCCATTGGCCTGGCCATCCTCGTGCTGTTGTTCCGCAACATGAACAGCATCAACGTGGACGAACTCAATTCGCTCAAGGGTTAATTTAATGAAGCCCCCACGTTTCTCACTTTGTGTATTCACTGCCCCCCAAGGGGGCCCAGCTTTCCCTTGGGGCGGCCCGGCGGGAGATCTGATATGAGTCAAACCCTCAACGCAAGCACGCTGCTGGCCGTACCGCTCGCGCCCCTGGTGGGCTCGGCACTGGCGGGCATTTTTGGCACGCAATTCGGTGGCAACTGGATCGGCCGCCGCCTCTCGCACACCCTGACGATTTTGGGTGTGTTGGTCGCCTTCATCCTGTCGGCCATGACGTTCAAGAGCGTCATCGACGGTGCCCGATTCAATGAAACGCTCTACACCTGGATGGTGGTGGGCGGCCTGAAGATGGAAGTGGGCTTCCTGATTGACAGCCTGACGGCCATGATGATGTGTGTGGTGACCTTCGTGTCGCTGATGGTGCACATCTACACCATTGGCTACATGGAAGAAGACGAAGGCTACAACCGCTTTTTCGCCTACATCTCCTTGTTCACCTTCTCCATGCTGATGCTCGTCATGAGCAACAACATGCTGCAACTGTTCTTCGGCTGGGAAGCCGTGGGCCTGGTGTCTTACCTGTTGATCGGTTTCTGGTTCAACAAGCCCACCGCCATCTTCGCCAACATGAAGGCCTTTTTGGTCAACCGTGTCGGCGACTTCGGTTTCATCTTGGGCATTGGACTGATCGCCGCTTATGCCGGCACGCTCAACTATGCCGAAGCCTTTGCCAAGACCGCTGAACTCGGTGCTTTGACCTTCCCTGGCACCGACTGGATGCTGGTGACCGTGATCTGCATTTGCTTGTTCATCGGCGCGATGGGCAAGTCGGCCCAGTTTCCGCTGCACGTGTGGCTGCCTGACTCGATGGAAGGCCCGACCCCCATCTCGGCGCTGATCCACGCGGCCACCATGGTGACCGCTGGCATCTTCATGGTTGCCCGCATGTCGCCCCTGTTTGAGCTGTCCGACACGGCCTTGAACTTCATCATGGTGATCGGTTCGATCACGGCGCTGTTCATGGGTTTCTTGGGCATCATCCAAAACGACATCAAGCGCGTGGTGGCTTATTCCACCTTGTCGCAACTCGGTTACATGACCGTGGCTCTGGGCGCATCGGCTTACTCGGTCGCGGTGTTCCACCTGATGACCCACGCGTTCTTCAAGGCCTTGTTGTTCTTGGGTGCGGGCTCCGTCATCATGGGCATGCACCACAACCAGGACATCCGCTGGATGGGCGGCGTGCGCAAGTACATGCCCATCACTTGGATCACCTCCTTGCTCGGTTCGCTGGCCTTGATCGGTACGCCTTTCTTCTCAGGCTTTTACTCCAAGGACAGCATCATCGAAGCGGTGCACGAGAGCCATTTGGCCGCTGCTGGCTTTGCCAACTTCGCCGTGCTGGCCGGTGTTTTTGTGACTGCCTTCTATTCCTTCCGCATGTACTTCCTGGTCTTCCACGGCAAGGAACGCTACGACCAAAACCCCGATGCGCACCACGGTCACGATGACCACGGTCATGGCCATGACGAGCACCACGAACCCCACGAGTCCCCATGGGTCGTGACGGTGCCACTGGTCTTGCTGGCGATTCCTTCGGTGGTGATCGGCTTCATGGCGATCGAGCCCATGCTTTACGGCGAGTTCTTCAAAGACGTGATCTTTGTGAACGCCGAGAAGCACCCTGTGATGGAAGAAATGGCGGAGATGTTCCACGGTCCCGTGGCCATGGCGGTGCACGCCCTGAGCACAGCGCCTTTCTGGCTGGCTTTGGCCGGTGTGGTGGTGTCTTGGTACATGTACCTCGTCAACCCCAAAGTGCCTGCTTTCTTTGCACGTGTTTTGCATCCTGTGATCGTCGTCCTCGAAAACAAATATTTCCTGGACTGGATCAACGAAAACATCCTGGCCCGTGGGGCTCGCCTGTTGGGCGCCGGTTTGTGGAAAGTGGGCGACCGCGCCTTGATCGATGGCTTGGTGGTCAACGGTTCCTGGAAAGTGGTGGGCCTGATCTCTGGCGCCGTTCGCCGCTTCCAGTCGGGCTACCTGTACCACTATGCCCTGGTCATGATCTTGGGTGTGTTCGCGCTGATGACGTATTTCGTCTGGCTCGCTTAACGGTTTAGAGGACAATAAAAATGGGATTGTTAAGCCTTGCCATCTGGACACCGATTGTTTTCGGCGTCATCTTGCTGGCCATCGGTCGTGACAGCCAAGCCCGCGCCGTGCGCTGGGTGGCTTTGATCGGTTCTGTCGTCAGTTTCCTGATCACCTTGCCGCTGTACAAGGGCTTTGAGCTCGGTACTTCGGCGATGCAGTTTGTCGAAAAATACACCTGGATCGAGCGCTTCAATGTGCACTACCACCTGGGTGTGGACGGCATTTCGCTGTGGTTCGTGTTGCTCACGGCATTCATCAACGTGATCGTGGTCATCGCGGGCTGGGAAGTCATCACCCGCAAAGTCAACCAGTACATGGCCGCCTTCCTGATCCTGTCGGGTCTGATGATCGGTGTGTTCAGTGCCTTGGACGGCATCTTGTTCTACGTCTTCTTCGAAGCCACCCTGATCCCGATGTACCTGATCATCGGCATCTGGGGCGGTCCCAACAAGATCTACGCGGCTTTCAAGTTCTTCTTGTACACCCTGATGGGTTCGCTGTTGACGCTGATAGCATTGATCTACCTGTACACCGCATCGAACGGCAGCTTTGACATCCTGGCTTGGCACCAACTGCCTTTGTCAGGCACGGTGCAGACTTTGCTGTTCTTCGCCTTCTTTGCCGCCTTTGCCGTGAAGGTGCCGATGTGGCCTGTGCACACTTGGTTGCCCGACGTGCACGTCGAAGCACCCACCGGTGGCTCGGCTGTGCTGGCCGCCATCATGCTCAAGCTGGGTGCTTACGGTTTCCTGCGTTTCTCTATGCCCATCGCACCTGATGCGGCACGCGAGTGGGGCACCTTCATGATCGTCTTGTCCTTGGTGGCCGTGATCTATGTGGGTCTGGTGGCCATGGTCCAACAGGACATGAAAAAGCTGGTGGCTTATTCGTCAGTGGCCCACATGGGCTTTGTGACCCTGGGCTTTTTCATCTTCAATCCGCTGGGCGTGTCGGGCGCCATCGTGCAGATGATCGCCCACGGTTTCGTGTCGGCCGCCATGTTCTTGTCGATCGGTGTCTTGTACGACCGCGTTCACTCGCGAGAGATCGCCAGCTATGGCGGCGTGGTCAACACCATGCCCAAGTTTGCGGCGTTTGCCTTGCTGTTCTCCATGGCCAACTGCGGCCTGCCAGGCACAGCCGGTTTCGTGGGCGAGTGGATGGTGATTTTGGGTGCCGTCAAGTTCAACTTCTGGATCGGCGCTTTGGCCGCTTCGGCCTTGATCTTTGGCGCGGCATACACCCTGTGGATGTTCAAGCGCGTCTACCTGGGCCCTGTGGCCAACGACGATGTCAAGGAACTGACCGACATCAACAGCCGTGAATTCCTGGTCATGGCTTTGCTGGCCATCGCCGTGCTTTACATGGGCCTGTTCCCCAAGCCATTCACCGATGTGATGGACACCTCGGTGGTCGACTTGCTCAAGCACGTGGCCTTGTCCAAATTGCCCCAATGACCATTCAGTACTGAACTGAAGAATAGAAAGAATGATGATGGACAACACCAGTTGGATGACGATTTATCCTGAAATCGTGTTGCTGGTCATGGCCTGTGTGATCGCACTGGCCGACCTGTTCGTGAAGAGCCCCAAGCGCACCGCCACTTATGCCCTGACCTTGGTGTCGTTGGGTGGCGTGGCCTGGCTCAATGCCCTTTACGCCCAATCAGGCGAGACCCTGTACGGCTTTGGCCGCTTGGTGGTCAGCGACCCGATGGGCCACTGGCTCAAGTGCTTTGCCGCGATCGCCGTGATGGTGACCTTGGTTTACTCGCGCCCTTATGCCGCTGACCGCGACATGCTGCGTGGCGGCGAGTTGTTCAGCCTGAGCATGTTTGCCCTGCTGGGCATGAGCGTGATGATCTCGGGTCAAAACTTCCTGGTGCTGTACCTCGGCCTGGAGTTGTTGACCCTGTCGAGCTACGCCTTGGTGGCCTTGCGCCGTGACCATGGCCAAGCCACGGAAGCGGCCATGAAGTATTTCGTGCTGGGCGCGATGGCTTCGGGTTTCCTGCTCTACGGCATGTCCATGATGTACGGCGCCACCGGCAGCTTGGAGCTGGCCGCTGTGCTCAAAGCCATCGCTTCGGGTCAAGTCAACCACCAGGTGCTGGTGTTTGGTCTGGTCTTCATCGTGGCGGGTTTGGCCTTCAAGATCGGCGCCGTGCCTTTCCACATGTGGATCCCCGACGTTTACCAAGGTGCCCCCACAGCGGCCACGCTGCTGATCGGTGGCGCGCCCAAGTTGGCCGCCTTTGGCATCATGATCCGCTTGCTGGTGGAAGGCTTGTTGCCTTTGGCCATCGACTGGCAGCAGATGTTGTCCTTCCTCGCGATCGGCTCGCTGCTGATCGGTAACTTGGCCGCGATTGCACAGACCAACCTCAAGCGCATGCTGGCGTTCTCGACCATCGCGCAAATGGGTTTTGTCTTGCTCGGTTTTGTCGCGGGTGTGGTCAATGGCCAAACCACCTTGGCCGCCAACGCTTACAGCTCGGCCATGTTCTACATCGTCGGTTATGTGCTGACCACCTTGGCCAGCTTCGGCATCATCATGCTCTTGGCCCGTCAAGGTTTCGAGAGCGAAGAGATCACCGACTTGGCCGGTCTGAACCAACGCAGCCCCTTGTACGCAGGCGTGATGGCCGTTTGTTTGTTCTCTTTGGCAGGCATTCCACCCATGGTGGGCTTCTACGCCAAACTGGCCGTGCTGCAGTCGCTCGTGGCTTCGGGTCAAGGCTTCTACATTGGCTTGGCCATCTTCGCTGTGCTCATGTCCTTGATCGGTGCCTTCTATTACCTGCGTGTGGTCAAGGTCATGTACTTTGACGAGCCCGTGACCGCCACCACCGTCTCCGCCGATGCCGACGTGCGTGTGGTCCTGTCCCTGAACGGCTTGCTGGTGCTGGTTTTGGGCATGGCGCCTGGCGCCTTGATGGCCCTGTGCGCAGACGCGGTCACCCGCATGTTGGCGGTCTGACCATGTCCACCGCCTGGCAAATTGGCCTGTTGATCGCGCTGGCTGTGCTGGCCGCCAACTTGCCTTTTGCCAACCAGCGCATCTTGCTGGTCGGCCCTACACGCAGCAGCAAATCACTGGCCATTCGGCTGGCCGAGTTGGTGCTGCTTTATTTTGTGGTCGGCGCTGCGGGTTTAGCGCTGGAAAATCACGCCGGACAAATCTCTCCCCAAGGTTGGGAGTTTTACGCCATCACCGGCACCATGTTTGTGACCTTGTCCTTTCCGGGTTTCGTCTACCGTTACCTGATGCACCGCCAGCACTGAGGCTGGCCCCATCCATGTCCGATGAGCATCTGATCGAGCACCGCGTCTCGCAGGAAGAGTTGCTGCACGGCCATTTTTTGCACGCTTTCCGAGACACGGTCCGCCTGCCCAACAAAGGCTTGGCCACCCGCGAGTACGTCGTTCACCCTGGCGCGGTGATGGTGATCCCGATGCTGCAAATGCCCGATGGCCAGATGCGACTGGTGCTGGAGCGCCAATACCGCTACCCGGTGGGGCAAGTCATGATCGAGTTCCCTGCCGGCAAGCTCGATGCCGGTGAAGACCCTTGGTTGTGTGCCCAACGCGAGTTGATGGAAGAGACTGGTTACCGGGCCCGAGAATGGGCCAAGGCCGGTGTTTTGCACCCGGTGATCGCCTATTCGACCGAAGTGATCGAGATCTGGTTTGCGCGCGACCTCAGCTTGGGTGAGCGGCAACTGGACTCGGAAGAGTTTTTGGATGTCTTCACCGCCACCCCTCAAGAGCTGATGGGCTGGTGCCAGCAAGGCCTGGTGACCGACGGCAAAACCCTGACCGGGGCGCTTTGGTTGCAGAATGTGCTCTCTGGTGCTTGGCCGCTGACTTGGCAAAGCGCCACCTGAACCTCATGAAAGTCCTTGACCTCCAGTGTCGTCAGGGCCACAGCTTCGAAGGCTGGTTCGGCTCGCAAGGCGATTACGACGCGCAGCGGGCGCGGGGATTGGTCACGTGCCCCCTGTGCAACGACAGCGAGATCACCAAAATGCTGTCTGCACCGCGCCTGAACTTGGGGCACAGCAGCGCGCCCACCTCAGCCCAGTCTGAGACAGTGCCATCGGAGGCTTCTGCTGCCACCACCGCAGCGTCCTCAGCGCCAAGTGCTGAGGTTAACCCCGTGGTGCAAATGCAAGCGGCACTGATGCACATGGTGCGCCACGTCATGGCCAACACCGAAAACGTGGGCACGCGCTTTGCTGAAGAAGCCCGCAAGATCCATTACGGTGAGCGCCAGGAGCGCAACATCCGAGGCCACGCCACCCGCGAAGAAACCGAGGCCTTGCTCGACGAGGGCATCGCGGTCATGCCCCTGCCTGTGCCCGAAGGCCTCGACGGGCCGCTCCAATGAGCCGCCTGGCAAGCCGGTTCCTCGCATGAAACACAGCTTGCACATCACCGACGATGAAGTTGAGCTGAGCGCCATCCGTGCGCAGGGGCCCGGTGGGCAAAACGTCAACAAGGTGTCCAGCGCCATTCAGTTGCGCTTCGATGTGGCGCAATCGAGCTTGCCCGATGACGTCAAAGCCCGCTGGCTGCAGTCGGGCGACAGCCGCTTGTCGCAAGACGGGGTGCTGGTCCTCAAGGCCCAGCGCCACCGCACACAAGAAGCCAACCGCCAAGATGCTTGGATGCGCCTGTACGAATTGCTGGACCAGTTTGCCAAAGCGCCCAAAGCCCGCAAGGCCACCAAGCCCACACGCGGCTCGGTGCAACGGCGCTTGCAGGGTAAGGCGATTCAATCGCAGCTCAAAAGCTCGCGCCGCAAGAGTGACGGGGATTAAGCGCCCATCAGGACCTGGGCTTGGGCCAGCACCTGCGCCAAAGCATCTGGCGCATCGGCAGCGATCACGTGGCGGCTGTCCATGCTGCGCAGCCAGGTGATTTGGCGTTTGGCCAGTTGGCGGGTGGCAAAGATGCCGCGCTCGGCGATCTCGGCCTCGCGCCAGCCTTCGTCCAAACCTTGCCACGCCTGGCGGTAGCCCACGCAGCGCATCGAGGGCAGGTCGGGGTTCAGGTCACCGCGTGCGCGCAGTTGGCGCACCTCGTCCATGAAGCCTTGCGCCATCATCAGTTCAAAACGTTGGGCGATGCGCTGGTGCAGCCAGCTGCGGTCTTGGGGCTCCAGGCTGAGCACCGGGATGTGCCAGTCGGGTGCAGCGGCCTTGGCGCTTTGGTGAAAAGACGACAAGGTTTGGCCCGTGGCGGTCCAGACTTCCAGGGCGCGGCCCACGCGCTGGCTGTCGCCCGGCGCCAAACGTGTGGCGGTCACAGGGTCGACTTGCATCAGCTGGGCATGCAAGGCGGGCCAGCCGACTTGCGCTGCGCGGGCCTGGATGGCTTCGCGCACCTGCGGGTCGGCAGCAGGGATGTCGTTCAGACCTTCCAGCAGGGCCTTGAGGTAGAGCATGGTGCCGCCCACCAGCAGCGGTGTGCGGCCATGGGCGTGGATCTCGCCAATCAGCTTGGTGGCATCGCGTGCAAATTCGGCCGCGCTGTAGCTTTGCAAGGGATCGATGGTGTCGATCAGGTGGTGCGGCACGGTGGCCAGCTCTTGCCGGCTGGGTTTGGCGGTGCCGATGTCCATGCCCCGGTAAACCAGGGCCGAGTCCACGCTGATGATCTCGGCCTCGCCCTCCAAGGCTTGTGCCAAGGCCAATGCCGCAGCGGTCTTGCCGCTGGCGGTGGGCCCGACGATGGCGATGGCGTCCAGCGGCCGGTTCATGCGGCTTGCCATTCGCGTGGTTTGCCGTGGCGTTGAACAGCGGTCCACGCCACAGCCGCGATCACCGTGCTCCACAGCAGCATGCCATGGGCCAAAGCCCACAGCGGCACTTCCATGTTGCGACCCAGCCAGCCGCCCATGACAAAGGCGCCCAGCATCATCAAAAAGCCGTTGAGTGCAGACGCCGTGCCCGCTTGGAGCGGGAAGGGCGCAACCGCCGCACTTTGGCCGCAGGGCTGGTGCACGCCATGGCCAAACATGTAGAAATACACCGGCACCATCACCGCCCAAGCGCCATACCAGGGCTGGTCCGATCCGGCATAGGCCAGCACGGTGAGCACCACGCCGCCACCGACCGAGAGCCCCGCGGCCACGCCCACGGTGCGGTGCATGCTGGTGCGCCGCAGCATCCACCGCCCCCAGAAGGTGCCCAGGATGTAGGACAGCGACATGGTGAACATCAAGAGGCCATAGACCGTCTTGCTGTAGCCCAACTGCTGGGTGAAGACGAAAGACGAGGTGGCCAAGAAAGTGAACAACCCCAGGTAAGACGCAGAAGACAAGGCGCACCCGGTGCGAAACACCGGGTGGCGGATGATCTGCAGGTTGGAGCGCCACAGCGAATCCCAGCGCAGCGCGTCCATGCGGCGCTGGGGCAGGGTTTCTTGGAACCACCAGACCAGCAAGCCCCAAGTGAGCGCGCCAAACAAGGTGACCGAGAGCAAGGCATAGCGCCAGCCCACCCAGTCGCTGAGCAAGCCGCCCACCGGAGCGCAGGTGCAGGCGATCATGCCCAGACCGGTCAGGGCTTGCGACATGACTTGCGCGCCCTCGTGGGGCTGGTACAGGTCGCGCACGATGGCGCGCGCAGCCATGACCCCCGCGCCCATGGCGATGCCTTGCACCGTGCGTGCGGCGATCAACCACCCGATGCCTGGCGCCGCCACGCAGGCCAGCGAGGCGATCACATAAGCGCCCATGCCCCACAGCAAGACCGGCCGGCGACCATAGCGGTCTGACAGCGGCCCCCAGACCAGCTGGGACAGCCCAAAGGCCAGCAAGAGGGCGGTCAAGGTCAGCTGAACTTCGCCCATGCTGGCGCCCAAGCTGTCGCGGATCGCGGGCAGGGTGGGCAGGTACAAGTCGGTGGTGACGGCCTGCAAACCCAGCAGCAGCGCCAACAGCGCAACGACGAGGTGACGGCTCATCAACGGCCCCGCAAGAACAAGGCGTCCAGATCGCGCATCGACATTTGCCGCCAGGTGGGGCGGCCGTGGTTGCATTGGTCAGAGCGCTCGGTCTCTTCCATCTGGCGCAGCAGGGCGTTCATTTCATCGAGCGTCAGGCGCCGGTTGGCCCGCACCGCGCCATGGCAAGCCATGGTGGCCAGGATTTCGTTTTGGGCGCGTTGCACCACGGTGCTCGCGTCATGCTGGGCCAGCTCGGCCAACACGCTGCGGGCCAACTCAACCGCGTCGCCTTGGGCCAAGGTGGTGGGCACGGCACGCACGGCCAGGGTCTTGGCCGACAGCGGTGAGATTTCAAGGCCCAGTTGCGCCAGCACCTCGGCGCCGCTTTCGGCGGTGGCCACCTCGGTCGGTGTGGCGGCAAAGGTGGCCGGGATCAGCAGCGGCTGGCTGGCAATGCGTGGGCCATCGCCTTCGGTGTTGAGCTGGTTTTTCAGGCGCTCGTACACGATGCGCTCGTGTGCGGCATGCATGTCCACCACCACCAGGCCTTGCTTGTTTTCGGCCAAGATGTACACGCCGTGCAGCTGCGCCACGGCGCGGCCCAAGGGCCAATCGCCTTCGGGCAAAGGGGAAGGTGCAGGGGCAGCCGCTGGCACGGGCGTCGTCGATGGTGCAGTGACAGGCGCTGTCCAGCGGGGCGCGTCGCTGTCGTGGGCTTCTTGCCGGGCTTGTGGTGGGTTCCACAGGGCTTTGAGGTCGGCCATGGCCTGCTCGCCGTCCACGCGGGGGCGCACAAAGTCGGCGGGTTTGTAACTGGGCGCTGAAAAGGTCGAGGGGCCAGGCCGCTCAAACGCCATGCCGCCTTGCTGCCAGCTGGCCGATTCGGGCAGGGTTTTGGGGGCGGGGGCTTTCAGGTCGAAATCGCTCGGGGTCTCTGAGGCTGAATCGGCCAAGTTTTGTGAACGCGGCGCGGCCAGCGCGTTTTCAATCGCGTGACGCACCGCTTGGTGCACGGCTCGGCTGTCGCGAAAGCGCACTTCGATCTTGGTGGGGTGCACGTTCACATCGACCAGCGTGGGGTCGATCTGCATGAACAGGGCGTAGGCTGGCTGCTTGTGGCCGTGCAGCACGTCTTCGTAGGCGCTGCGTGCGCCATGCATCACGACCTTGTCCCGCACAAAGCGGCCATTCACATAAGCAAACTGGTGGTCGGGGCGTGAGCGGGCGGCGTCGGGCAGACCCGCACGGCCAATCACCTTGAGCGGCCCGGCGTTGTATTCCACCGCGATCGACTGCGCGACGAACTCTTCGCCCAGCACATCGGCCAGGCGTTGCTCCAGGCCCGCAGCGCCTGGGTGCACGCGCCACTGTTCGACCAACTTGCCCTCGTGCCAGATGGCAAAGCCCACATCGGGACGGGCCAGCGCGTGGCGGCGCACGGCCTCGATGCAATGCGCCAGTTCGGTGCTGTCGCTTTTCAAAAACTTGCGGCGGGCGGGGGTCGAGAAAAACAGCTCTTTGACCTCCACCGTGGTGCCCACGGCGCGTGCGGCCGGGCGGATCTCGCCGGTGCGGCCGTCCAGCGCAAAGGCGGTGGGCTGGCCGTCCATGCGCGAGAGCAAGGTGAGTTCGGACACCGAGTTGATGGCCGCCAGTGCCTCGCCCCGAAAGCCCATGGTCATGACCGATTCGAGTTCGTCGAGGTTGCCGATCTTGCTGGTGGCGTGGCGTTTGAGGGCTGTAGCCAACTCGTCTGGGGCAATGCCGCCGCCATCGTCTTCCACCGAAATCAGGCGGGTGCCGCCGCCCATCAGGCGCAGGGTGATGCTTTGTGCACCCGCGTCCATGGCGTTGTCCACCAGCTCGCGCACGACCGATGCCGGGCGCTCAACCACCTCGCCAGCGGCGATTTGGCTGATCAGTTCATCGGGGAGTTCGCGAATGGGGCGGCGCGCGGTCGCCGGGGTTTGTTCAAAGCTCACCGCCTGATTTTAGGGCTTGGGCGTGGCCTGCGCCCGCCTGGGGGCAGGGGATAATCGGCGCATGGACATCCTCTTGCAACTCCTTGATTTCATCCTCCACGTCGACCGCTACCTGGAGGCCTTTGTGAGCCAGCATGGCGCTTGGGTGTATGCCCTCTTGTTTGTGATCATTTTTGTCGAGACGGGCCTGGTCATCATGCCGTTTTTGCCGGGTGATTCGCTTTTGTTCATCGTGGGCGCGCTGTGCGGTGCCGATCTCTTGAACCTGCCTTTGACGATGGCCCTGCTTTTGGTGGCCGCCATCTTGGGTGACCAGACCAACTACAGCATTGGGCGTTACTTGGGCCCCAAGGTATTCCAGTGGGAAAACTCCCGCTTTTTCAACCGCCAGGCTTTCATGCAGGCCAATGCTTTTTATGAAAAGTACGGCGGCATCACCATCATCTTGGCGCGCTTCATGCCGTTTATCCGCACCTTTGTGCCCTTTGTGGCGGGTGTGGCCGAGATGACCCGCCACAAGTTCACGATGTTCAACGTGGTGGGCGGCGTGATTTGGGTGGTCGGCCTGACTTTGGCCGGTTACCTGTTCGGTAATTTGCCCTTTGTGCAAACCCATCTGAGCAAGATCATCTGGGCTTTGATTTTTGTGCCAGGCCTGATCGCCATCATCGGAGCATGGCGCGCGCGCAAGGCGGGGTGATCAAAACGCCAGCACCTCAGCCCGTGTAGGCGGCTGGCAGCCTTGGCGGGTGCAGTTGATGGCAGCTGCTTTCATGGACAGGGCCAGCGTTTCGTTCACGCGTGCGGCGGCATCAGCAGGCTGCATGGCCCAGTCGGCCAGAGTGTTGCCCCAGAAGGTGTCGCCAGCGCCTACGGTGTCGGCCACGGTGATGTGCGGCACGGGCAGGCTGTGGTGTTGGTCTTCAATGTCCAGAGAGGCCCCATCACCGCCAAAGGTCAGCGCAATACGGCTCAAGGCGCCGGTCTGGGCTGTTGATCGCAGCTCTGAAACCAAGCGGGCTGACTCGGACAAATGGACGCCTTCAAAACCCAAAGTCTCCAGGTCTTCGTCGCTGGCTTTGATCCAGTCGGCCCAGACCATGACCGAGCGCACGGCGGCGGCATAGGCGTTCAGGTCTTCTGCCAGTTTGGGGCGCAAATTGATGTCCACGCTCACTGTCCAGCCCAAGGCTTTGGCGCCTTGCACGATGGCCAGCACTTTCTCGTGTTCGGGCGGCACCAAGGCCAAAGAGCCGGTGTGCAGGATGCCAGGGGCTGCGTTTTTCAACTGAGCCAACACGCTGTCCACGCTGTAGTCGCGGTCGGCAATGCCTTCGCGGTAAAAGCCGTAGCTGGGCTGACCGTCCTTGATTTGGATCACCGCCAGCGAGGTGGGCAGGCGCGAAGACTGCTCGGTCACGGCCACGCCGTTGCTGAGCAGTTGGGCTTTGAGCTGGGTGCCGAAGTTGTCGCTCGACAAGGGGTTGAGGTAGCGCACCGTTGCACCGCGCAAGGCGGCGGCTCGGGCCAGGTTGTAGGGGCTGCCGCCCATCAGGGGCCGCAATTGGCCGTCGGGCTGCGCGATGCAGTCCATCAGGGCTTCGCCCAAGACAAAAATCGAAGGAGACATAAAAAATTATTTTTTGAGCAGGTGCTTGCGGCGCACCACGTCGATCCAGACAGCCACGATCACGACGGCGCCAATGGCCATCATTTGCTTGAACTGGGAGACTTCCATCAGGTTCATGCCGTTGCGGATCATGGTGATCAGCACCGCGCCGAGCAAGCTGCCCCAAATGCTGCCGCGACCGCCAAAGAGGGATGTACCACCCAAGATGACGGCCGCAATCGCGTCCAGCTCGAACATCTGCGCCATCTTGCCGCTCGACGAGTCCATGCGGGCCATCAGCACGATGGCGCCCAGCGCACAGCTCAGGCCCGAGACGACATACACGCCCAGCTTGTACCAGCGGATGTTGATGCCCACTTGGCGCGCACCCATTTCGTTAGAGCCCATGGCGTACACATAGCGGCCGATTTTGGTGCTCGACAAAATGAAGGCCATCACCACAAAAAAGAGGCCGGTGATCAACGTGGGCATGGGGATGCCGAACACATCGCCATAGCCCAAGAAGGGGAAGGGCTCGGGCAAGCCCGCGTTGTCAAAACCGCCGGTCAGGTCAAACGCCAGGCCGCGCCACAGCGTGAGGCCACCCAAGGTGACGATGAACGCCGGAATGCCCACAAAGGCCACCAAATAGCCGTTGAACAGGCCCACGGCAGCGCCAATCGCCAGCGCCACCACCATGGCCAGGTAAGGGTCAACGCCGATCTTGATCATCAAGTGGCCAGCCACAGCGCCCGCCAGCGCCGTCAGGGCGCCCACCGCCAGATCCACGCCGCCAGTCAAGATCACAAAGGTTTGTCCACCGGCCAACAGCGCGATCACCGAGGCCTGCACCAAGATGTTGGACAGGTTGCCGGTGGTCAGAAAGTAGGGCGAGGCGAAGGAGAGCAAAACGCCCAACACAATGACCGCCACCAAGGCGCCGTACCACTCTTGACGGGTGATGGATTTCATATTTTTCTCGATTGTTTTCAATGCATCGCACGCGCGATGCTTTTTTTTGAGGGGCAGATAGCCCGCTGGCCATGGATATGTAGGCGCAGGCCCTGCAAGCGACGGGCTTTGGGGGGCCTATCGCCAGCAGGGCTGGCTCCTACAAAAAAGGGGAGGGCCCGGACGCACTGTTCCGGGCGGCCCATCACTTGGCTTTGACTTTCATGAACTGGCCCACGCCGGAGTCGGCGGCGAACTTGTCCACGTTGGCAGGCAGCACCAGGAAGGAGCCGGTGTCGATGCGGGCATCGACCTTTTTGCCTTGGGCCGCAGCCACAGCGGTTTCCACGCCGACTTGACCGATCTTGGCCAACATCTGCGCGGCGTTGGCTTGCTGCCAGCCTTGCTTCATCATGTCCAGGCCACCAGGCGAGCCATCAAAGCCAGCGATCTTCACGTCGCCGGGCTTCTTGCCTGCAGCCATCAATGCGGCTTTGGCACCCAAAGCGCCGCCGTCCCATGCGCAGGCAATCACCTTCACTCCGGGGTTGGCGCGCAGGGCGGCTTCCACGCCGTTTTGGGCCATGGTCTGGTCCCAAGTGGTGGGCACTTCAACGACCTTGACGTTCTTGCGGCCAGCGTTCAGGGCATCGACGAAGCCCTTCTTGCGCTCTTGACCGGTGGACTGGCCTTGGTCGCCGGTCACATAGATCACGGTGTCGCCGTCCTTGATTTGCTCGGCCGCCCATTTGCCCTGCACGTTGGCGGCTTTGATGTTGTCGGTGGCCACATACGAGGTGATGGCGGCACCGGTGATGCCGGTGTCCACAGCCACCACAGCGATACCGGCTTTCAGGGCTTTGTTGATGGCGGGGGCGATGCCAGCCGAGTCCACGGGGGCGATGGCAATCGCATTGACTTTGCGGGTGATCATGTCTTCCACGATGGCCAATTGCTTGGACAACTCGCCTTTTTCAGCGGCCAGCTCGATGAACTTCACGCCTTTGGCTTGGCCCGCTTTCTTGGCGCCGCCGTTGATCAGCGTCCAGCCTTCGTTGGTGTTGCCGTTGGTGATGTAAGCCACCGTGACGTCTGCGGCCATGGCCGAGGTGAACAGGGTGGCTGCAGCTGCAGCGATGGCCAGACGGCCGAATGTGCGTTTGGTGATCATGGGTTTATCTCCGTTGTTGAGGGTTTCGGTCATCGCTCCACTTTTTTCTGACCGCGAACGGATTGGAATCGAAAACACTGACTAAGTAAACCTAGTAGTTTTACTAATGCACGAGATCCATAAATTTGCGATGCTCGGGGCCATTCCTGTTTGAAATGATCACCATGTCGACCTCCCAACCCGTTCTTGAAATCAGCCAATTGACCAAGCATTACGGCGGTGTCAAAGCCCTGACCGATGCGCAATTTCGCCTCCTACCCGGTGAGCACGCCGCCATCGTGGGTGACAACGGCGCGGGCAAAAGCACCTTTGTCCGACTGATCACCGGGGTGGAGCAGCCCAACACCGGTGACATCCTGCTCGATGGCCAGAAGGTGAGCTTTGAGTCGCCGCTCGATGCCCGCGAACAGGGCATCGAGACCGTGTACCAAACGCTGGCGCTGGCCGAAGACCTGGACGTGCCGGCCAACATCTTCTTGGGCCGCGAGATCACGCGGCTGAACTTGGGGCCGCTGTCCATCCTCAACCACAAGGCCATGCGCGAGAAATCGGCCAGCATGCTCGCCACCACGGGCGTCAAGATCCAGGACATGAGCGAGAGCCTGCGCGGCATGTCGGGCGGTCAGCGCCAGTGCGTGGCGATTGCCCGCGCCGCCGGGTTCGCCAAAAAACTCATCATCTTGGACGAACCCACCGCAGCACTGGGCGTGCAAGAGACCGCCCGCGTGGAAGAAATCATCAAGGGTCTCAAAAAGCAGGGCATTCCGCTCATCATCATCAGCCACAACCTGCGCCAGGTGTTTGATTTGGTCGACCGCATCTGGGTGTTCCGCCAAGGCCGCATCATCTGCAGCCGCCTGACCCGCGAGACCAATCCCGAAGAAATCGTGGGCCTGATCACCGGCGCCATCGATCCGGCCAGCCTGCGCTCCGAAGAGGCGGCCACATGCTGAAAGGGATCGACCCGCTGCTGACGCCTGAGCTCTTGATGCACCTGTGCGCCATGGGTCACGGCGAATGGGTGGCGGTGGTGGATGCCAATTTCACCGCCGACTTTTTGAGCCAAGGCAAACCGGTGGTGCGCATCCCCGGTCACAGCCTGGAGCGCGTGAGCCGCGCCGTGTTGTCGGTGTTGCCGCTGGCGGTGGATGTGGCGCAACCAGCGGCCTTCATGCGCGTGTGCCACAGCCCTGATGGGCACCGCACCGCCGCCCAGCAAGCGGTGGTCGATCTGGTCGTGGCCGAAGGTTTCCAAGCCGATCAAGTCGAAGCCGTGGAGCGCTACGCCTTTTACGAGAAAATCAAGGGCGCCAGCCTGATCGTGCAAAGCGGTGAGGGCACGGCCTTCGGCAATGCCTTGTTCTGCAAAGGCGTGATCCTGCTTTAACCTTTTCTCAACGACTTCCATCCGTTTTCATGAACAGCGCCACCCCGACTTCCGCCATGCGTGGTTCCAACCACGTGGGGATGCGCCAGTTCAACGAGCGCACCGTGCTGCAGGCCATCCGCCACCACGGGGCCATCCCCAAGGCCGATTTGGCCCGCTTGACCCAGCTGTCCACCCAGACGGTGGCCATCATCGTGGGTCGTTTGCTGGACGACGGCTTGCTCGTCAAACAAGACCGGGTGCGCGGCAAGATCGGTCAGCCTTCGGTGCCGCTGTCGCTCAACCCGAAAGGCGCGTTCAGCGTGGGCATCCAGGTGGGGCGGCGCAATCTGGAGTTGCTGGTGGCCGACTTCACCGGCCAGCCGGTGGAGCGGGTCGAAGTGCTCTACGACTACCCCGATCCGGACCAGCTTTTCGCTTCCATGGCCGAGGGTCTGCAGACCCTGCAAACCCGCATGGGTGATTTGTGGGCTCGCACCGTGGGTGTGGGCCTGACGGCCCCGCTGTCCCTGCACAAATGGGCCGACCTGATGGGCGGCCCTGCGGCGGAGGCTTTGGCCCGCTGGGAACACATCGATCTGCCGGCCCGTGTGCAAGCCCTGACCGATTTGCCGGTGGTGTTTGCCAAAGACACCACCGCCGCCTGTGTGGCCGAGTTGCTGCAAGGCCATGGCCGCAGCGTGCGCAGCTTTTTGTACGTGTTTGTCGGCACCTTCATCGGCGGTGGTCTGGTGCTGTCGGGTCACATCATGAACGGCGAACGCGGCAACGCTGGCGCGATTGGCTCACTCCCTGTGGGTTTGGCCACGTCTGTGTCCAAACGTTCGGGCATGCCGCCGCAGCTCTTGCAAAAAGCCTCGGGCTGGCAGCTGGAGCAAGCCTTGCTGGCCGCAGGCCACAACCCTTTGCTGATCCATCAGGGCGCCATCATGGATGCGGCCTATGCCGAGTTCACTGCGCCGTGGATCGCGCAAGCCAGCCAAGCCCTGGCCATGACGGTGGCCAGTTCGGCCGCTTTGCTGGATCTGGACGCGGTGGTGATGGACGGCTCTTTGGGGGCGCCCCTTATGACCGCTTTGATGGCGGCCACGCAAGACGCGCTGGCCCAATACCGTTTTGATGGCATGCACCAGCCGCAACTGCTGGCGGGTCAGGTAGGGGCGCACGCCCGCGCCTTGGGCGGGGCCTTGCTGCCGCTGCACAGCCAGTTTTTCCCCGACAAGGACATCTTCCTCAAGCAGGACGCCGCATGAAGTTCTACCTCGACTCTGCCGACGCCCGCCAATGGGCGCTGCCCGCCGGTTGCCCGCCCGTGCAGGGCGTGACGACCAACCCCACCTTGGTCATGCAAGCCGGTTTGCCGGTCAGCTTGGCCGGGTATATGAAATTGGTGGCGCAAGCCGGTGAGGCCAAAATCCCTGAGCTGATGCTGCAGCTGCCCCGCGCCGATGTGGGCGAGGCTGCACAGTGGCTTGAGGTGTTGCTGCCGGTGGCCGTGCAGGCCCGTGTGCGCCTGACCATCAAACTGCCTTGCCACCCCGACTGGCAACCGGCTCTGCGCGAGGTGCAAGCCTGGGGCGTGCCCACGCTGCTCACGGGCTTGTCCAACCCGGTGCAATTGCTCTGGGCACGTGCGCAAGGGGCCAGTTATGTGGCGCCTTATGTGGGTCGCTTGCAGGCCGATGGCCGCGATGTCTGGTCTTTGATCGAGGCTTGCGTCGCTGTGCAGGCCGATGGCCTGCAGCTGCTGGCCGCCAGCATCAAGTCGGCCGATGTGCTGTCGCGATTGCTCGCTTGCGGCGCGCATGCTGTGACGGTGCGGCCCGAGTTTGCGGCCAGTTTGGCCACCGACCCGATTACGCACGCGGCGATGGCGCAGTTCGACCAAGACGTGCAAACAAGCCAAAACGCGGTGCTGTAGGTCGGCACCTTCAGGTCCGACGTGTAAGGCTCATGCCAAGTCGCTTGTCGGGGCTGAAGCCAACGACCTGCGGATGGTGCGAAAGGTCCAACTTCCGCCCTGCAACGAATCAAACAGAACGGTTGCGGGCCAGCGGTGGGTTGCGCGAGAAGTATTGCAAGATGCCGCGCATCAAGGCGTCGGTGAGTTTTTGCTGGTAGCTTTCGCTGCGCAGTTTTTCTTCTTCTTCCGGGTTGCTGATGAAGGCGGTCTCGACCAGCACGCTGGGGATGTCGGGGGCTTTGAGCACCGCAAAACCAGCTTGCTCGACGCGGGGCTTGTGCAGCCGACCCACGCCACCAATTTCTCGCAGCAGGCTGTGGCCCAGTTGCAGGCTGTCCTTGATTTGGGCGGTGGTGCTCATGTCCAGCAGGGCGCGCTGCACTTGCGCATCTTGCGCCCCCAGGTTCAGGCCACCGATCAGGTCGGCCTTGTTTTCTTGCTGCGCCATCCATCGGGCGGCACTGCTCGAAGCGGCCCCTTGGCTGAGGGCGAACACGCTGGCGCCGCTGGCTTGGGGGGTGAAGAACGCGTCGGCATGGATGCTGACGAAAAGGTCGGCTTGCACGCGCCGCGCTTTTTGCACCCGCACGTGCAGCGGCACAAAAAAGTCGGCGTCGCGTGTCAGGTAGGCCCGCATGGGGTTGCCACCCACGCTGGCCGCGTTGATGCGGTCGCGCAGCAAGGTGGCGATCTTGAGCACCACGTCTTTTTCACGGGTGCCGCCAGGTCCGATGGCGCCAGGGTCTTCGCCGCCGTGTCCCGGGTCGATGGCGACCACGATCAAGCGGTCGGTGGGCGTGGCAGGGCGAGGCGGGTGGTCGGGCCGGTCCATCGATGCGGTCGGTGGCGGCTCAAAATCCTGTTTGCGTGTGGACGGCACGGGCAGCTTTTGCCCTTGCTTGGCGATCAAATCGCCCAAAGGGTCCAAGGTCGACGGCGCAGGAGTTGTGGGTGCACTGTTTGCCGCTGCACCGCTTGCCGTCGCACCGCTTGCCGTCGCATGGGTGCGCTCCTGGATGAGTTGCTCCAGCGGGTCGGCCGCTTGCGCGGGGTACAGGTCCAGCACCAATCGGTGGGCATACGAAGCCACCGGGGACAGGGTGAACACTTGCGGTGCGATGGGCCGCTTGAGGTCGATCACCAGGCGCACCACGTTTGGGCTGAACTGGCCCACCCGAATGCCGGCGATGTTGGGGTCGGACGCTTGCACCTTGCCCACCAGCTCGCGCAGCGCGGGGTTGAGCTCCATGCCTTCGATGTCCACCGCCAAACGCGGCGGCGAGGCGATGAAGGTTTGCCGCGTTTGCAGCGGCTTGTCCGATTCGAGCGTGACCCGGCTGTAATCGGCGGCGGGCCAGATGCGCACAGCCATCATGGTCGCGCCGCGCACCATGTGCGAGGCGCCCAGACTCAGGGCCAAGAATCCGGCTTTGACGAGGCGTCGGCGGTCAGCGCGCATGCCCGTTGCCCATCCAGTCGTTCAGCCAAGCTTGGCCCGCAGGGGTGTGCGCGCTCATGTGGACTTGGCGTTGGTCTTCGTCCAGCGCATGCAGCGCGATCACCAGATCGGCCGGGGGCAATTGGCCCGCCACTTTGTCGGGCCACTCCATGAGCTTGAGGCCGGGGCCGGCAAAGATGTCGCGAAAGCCCGCGTCTTCCCATTCCTGCGGATCGCTGAAGCGGTAAAAATCAAAATGCCAGATGGGCCAAGCGGTGTCGCCCGTGCCGGCCTGGTGGGGCTCGACCACGGCGTAGGTGGGGCTTTTGATGCGGCCTTGCACCCCCGCTGCCCGCAGCAGGTGGCGCACCAAGGTGGTTTTGCCCGCGCCCAGGTTGCCGCGCAATTCGATGCGGGCGTCACGTCCCCCGGGCCAGGTTTGCAGGGCTTGGGCCAGACGGGCGGCAAAGCTTTGGGTGGCCGATTCATCGGGCCACAAGCCTGTCCAGACCTGGGGCATCGACGGGGCGGCGGCGGGGCTTTCTACAATCGGCGTGTGACTGCTCAAAGTACTCAGATCGAACCTCATGACATGCTGCCCCAGATTCAAATCTGGGCGCGGGAGTTGGGATTGTCCCAAATTGGCGTGACGGGCATCGATTTGGCCACGGCAGAGCCCGGATTACAGGCTTGGCTCGATGCCGGATTTCACGGCAGCATGGACTATATGGCCTCGCACGGCATGAAGCGCACCCGCCCAGCCGAGCTGGTGCCCGGCACGGTGAGCGTGATCACCGCCCGCATGGATTATTTGCCCCAAGGCACGCGGCCCGACTGGGCAGAGCGTGAAACCGCCCGCAGCTTGCAACCGGGCGAGGCGGTGGTGTCGCTTTATGCACGGGGCCGGGACTACCACAAGGTGCTGCGCAGTCGCTTGCAAAAGCTGCAAGACCGCATGGCCGATGCGATCGGGCCTTTCGGTCACCGGGTGTTCACCGACTCGGCCCCGGTGCTGGAGGCCGAGCTGGCCACGCGCAGTGGCCTGGGCTGGCGCGGTAAACACACCCTGGTTTTGAACCGTGAAGCGGGCTCGATGTTTTTCTTGGGCGAACTGTTTGTGGACTTCGCTTTGCCCGAGACCGTGGCCGTGAGCAGTCATTGCGGCCAATGCACCGCTTGCATGGACCTGTGCCCGACGCAGGCCATCGTGGGGCCCTACAAATTGGATGCGCGGCGCTGCATTTCGTATTTGACGATCGAGCACGCCGGGCCCATCGACGAGGCACTGCGTCCCCTGATGGGCAACCGCATCTATGGCTGCGACGATTGCCAGCTGGCTTGCCCTTGGAACAAGTTCGCGCAAGTCAGCACGCTGCCCGACTGGCAGCCGCGTGAGGGCCTGAGCGCGGGTCACATCGTGGATTTGATGGGTTGGAGCGAAGCCGAGTTTTTGCGCCGCACCGAAGGCAGTGCGATCCGCCGCATCGGCCACGCCCGCTGGCTGCGCAACCTGGCCCTGGCGGCGGGCAATGCGCTGGCGTCTGATGCGTTGGCGCTTTCAGAGCGGCAACAACTTCAGCGGACTTTGAGCGTCCTCACAGCGCATGCGGACCCTGTGGTGCAAGAGCAGGCGGCTTGGTCACTGAGCAGGGCTTGACTCAGCGCAACACGCCCAGTGCAAAAGGCAAGCTCCACATGCCCGACAAAGTGGACAAGGTCACTAGGCCCGCCACATAGGGGCCGTTGTAGCCCATGCGAGCTGCCAGCACGTAGCAGGTGGACGCGGTGGGCAGGGCCGAAAACGCCAGCAAAACCGTGGTCTGCATCGGATCGAGTTGAAACAACCTTGACATGCCCAGTGCGATCAAGGGCAAGAAGAAGTGTTTGATGGACAGCACGCTCAGGCCCAGCAATTTGCCCTGGGTCAGGGTGCCCAGTTGCATGCCGGCACCGGCAGCCATCAGGCCCAGCGCCAAGGACGAGGCACCAATGCGGCTGATGCTCGGGTCCAGCCATTGCGGCATGCGAAAGCCCATCAGGTTGGCGGCCAGGCCCGTGCAGGTGGCGATGATCAGCGGGTTGCGCAGCAGCTCACGCATGAAGCCCTTGTTGGCGTGCTGGGCCATGGGCCAGACCGCGCCGATGTTGAACAAAGGCACACAGACCCCAATGAGCATCGAGATCATCAGCAAACCGCCGGGGCCAGCCAGGCGATCGGCCAGGGCCAAGGCAATGAATGAGTTGAAACGAAAGCCCACCTGGGCACTGGCGGCGTGGTCGCGTTGGTTCAGGCGTTTGCCCAACACGGGCCAGTAGGGCAGGCTGTAAGACAGGGCAATCGCGCACAAGCCCAGGCTCACGCCTGCGCCGATCAGGCTGGAGGCGGCGTTCACATCGATCGGACTTTTGACGATGGAGTGAAACAGCAGCACCGGAAAGAGGAAGAAATACACCAGCGTTTCGACCGACTGCCACACCGGGCGGTTCAAGGCGGTGTAGCGGCAGATCAGGTATCCGCACAAGATGAGCGAAAAGTCGGGGAAAAGCAGTTGGGCAAAGTTCACGTTGGGAGCATAACCGCGACCCAACAGGAAGGGGCTTGGTGCTGTCGCTTGGGCGATGCGTTGTCGGCTTTCCCGTGGTTTCCCCTCGTCTGAAGGGGCATTGATTCTGCTTATGATGGCGTCTGTCTTTAGGAGTTTTTCACATGCAACGACGCAATTTGATTTCTCTGGCCACTTTGGCCTTGGTCAGTGGCTCTGTTTGGGCACAGGCTTACCCCAATCGCCCTGTCAAACTGCAGGTGCCTTTTGCACCCGGCGGCACCACAGACATCGTGGCACGGGTGATCTCTGAGCCTTTGGGCAAGGCCCTGGGCCAAAGCGTCGTGGTGGAGAACAAAGCCGGTGGCGGCGGTGTCGTGGGTGCCAACGAAACCGCCAAGTCCAGCCCCGATGGCTACTCCTTGGGCATGGCCACGGTGTCCACCACGGCGGCCAACCCTGCGATCAACACCAAGATCCCGTACAACCCGATCACCGATTTCACGCCCATCGTCAACATCGCAGCCACGCCCAATGTGATCGCGGTGCACCCCAGCTTTCCGGCTCAGGACTACAAAAGTTTCGTGGCCGAGTTGAAGAAAAACCCTGGCAAATATTCCTACGCTTCCTCGGGCACGGGCGGCATTGGCCACCTGCAGACCGAATTGTGGAAGGGCCTGGCAGGTGTTTTCATCACGCACATCCCCTACCGTGGTGCGGGTCCTGCGCTCAACGACACGGTGGCCGGTCAGGTGCCGATCATTTTTGACAACATGCCCTCGGCCATGCCCTTCATCCAAACCGGCAAGCTGATCCCCATCGTGGTCGCGGCGCCCCAGCGTTTGCCCCAGTTGCCCAATGTGCCTACGTTCAAGGAAGTGGGGCTGGAGCCGGTCAACCGCATGGCCTATTACGGCATCTATGGCCCCAAGAACCTGCCCAAAGAGGTGGTCGAGAAGGTCAGCGCGGGCGTGAAGAAGGCCCTGCAAGACCCAGCCGTGGTCAAACGCATCCAGGACACCGGCTCTTTGGTGGTAGCCAACTCCCCTGAAGAGTTCGCGGCCCAGATCAAGGCCGAATTCGAGGTCTACAAAAAAGTCGTGGACACGCAAAAGCTCAAGCTGGACTGATGCACCCGGACAGCCAGACGGCCATCGACCGCTTTGCCGATGCCCTCTGGCTGGAAGATGGCCTGGCCGCCAACACCTTGGCGGCTTATCGGCGGGATCTGGAACTCTTTTCCACCTGGCTGTTTTTGAACCAGCGGCTGGCGCTGGAACACACGCAAGAGCACCACCTTCAGGCTTATTTCGCTGACCGGCATGCCCACAGCAAAGCCACTTCGGCCAACCGTCGCCTCACGGTGTTCAAGCGCTACTTTCGCTGGGCGCTGCGCGAACGCTTCATCACCCAAGACCCCACCTTGCGCATGCTGGCGGCCAAGCAGGCTTTGCGGGTGCCCAAAACACTGGGCGAAGCCCAAGTCGATGCCTTGCTCTGCGCCCCCGATGTGGCCACCCATTTGGGCCTTCGGGACCGCGCCATGCTGGAGCTGATGTACGCCAGTGGCCTGCGCGTGAGCGAATTGGTCTTGCTCAAAACCCTGCACGTGTCTTTGAACGAGGGCGTGCTGCGCATCATGGGCAAAGGCAGCAAGGAGCGCTTGGTGCCTTTTGGCGACGAGGCCCGGCAGTGGCTGCAGCGCTACATGGCGCAAGCCCGCCCGGCCTTGCTGGGGCAGCGCCAGACCGAAGACTTGTTCATCACCTCCAGTGGCCCCAAGCCCGGCACCGGCATGTCGCGCATCATGTTTTGGAACCTGGTCAAGCGCTACGCCATCCAGGCGGGCATCACCTCACCTTTGTCGCCGCACACCTTGCGCCACGCCTTTGCCACACATTTGCTCAACCATGGGGCCGATCTGCGGGCGGTGCAAATGCTGCTGGGCCACGCCGATATCTCCACCACCACGATCTACACCCATGTGGCCCGCGAACGGCTCAAGAGCCTGCACGCGCAGCACCACCCGCGTGGCTGAAATGCTGTGCAGGTCGGAGCTTCAGCGCCGACAGGGGGTGCTGGGGCGCATAAACGTCGGACCTGAAGGTGACGAGCTGCGGGCAGGGTGTCAGCTCAGAGCGTCCAATTCCGCTTGTTCAAAACCAGCCAATCGCCTGGCGCTCATGTTGAAGGGCGGGCGCAGTTTGGGCGCGTCGTATTGCGCGATCAGCTCGGCATAGGTCGTCACCGGGTCCAGGCCACGCTGTGCGCACAGGTAGCGGTACCAGCGGTTGCCCGCGGCCACGTGGCCGATCTCTTCTTCCAAAATGATGTCCAAAATTTTGCCGCCTTCGTGGTCGCCCGCGCTCACCAGCTTGTTTTTGACGCCAGGGGACGCGTCCAAGCCCCGCGCCTCCATGGTGCGGGGCACGATGCCAATGCGGGCCAGCACATCGCCCTGGGTGCGTTCGGCCATGTCCCACAAAGAGTTGTGCGCCGGGAAGTCGCCATAGTCGTACCCCATGCCCACCAGATGGTTGCGCAGCAAGGTGAAATGCTTGGCTTCCTCTTGGGCAATGCGCACCCAATCGGTGTAGAAGGCATCGGGCATGCCGGCAAAGCGCCACACCACGTCCAGCGCCAGGTCGATGGCGTTGAGCTCAATGTGCGTGATCGAATGCAGCAAGATGGCCCGTCCCTCGAGGGTGGTGAGCGACCTGGCCTTGATGTGGGTGTGCGGCAGCAATTCGGGGCGGGCAGGGCGGCCTGGGCTTTGACGGGGCGCTTGCAAGGCTTCATGTGCATGCACAGGCATGCGCAAGTCCAGGGCCAAAGTGGCCTCGGCTTTTTTCACGGGGTCGGCTTCGGCCCAAGGCCCCAGGGCAGCAATTCGCAAAGAAGACATGCGTGGCAAGAAGAGATCGTCACAATGGGTTTCCCGTCAAAAAAGTCCCGTGTTCGAAGGACATGACGGTGCGTGGGCCCAAGCAACAGCCTTGAGCCTCCCTACAATTGTAGGTTTCGCCCAACCGATCACCCCACAGGAGACCCCCATGGCCATTTACCAACTCGATGCGCACACCCCCGAAGTGGCCGATTCCGCCTGGGTCGCCGACTCGGCGCAGGTCATGGGTGCGGTCAAAATCGCCAAAGACGCCAGCGTCTGGTTTGGAGTCACCATCCGCGGTGACACCGAAACCATCGAGATCGGCGAAGGCAGCAACATCCAAGACGGCAGCGTGATGCACGCCGACCATGGCAAGCCGATCAAGGTTGGCCAGCACGTCACGGTGGGCCACATGGTCATGCTGCACGGCTGCACCATCGGTGACGAATCGTTGATCGGCATCGGTGCCGTGGTGCTCAATGGCGCCAAAATTGGGAAAAATTGCCTGGTGGGCGCAGGCTCCTTGGTGACCGAGGGCAAAGAGTTTCCCGATGGCTCCATGATCATGGGCACGCCTGCTAAGGTGGTGCGCGAATTGAGCCCCGAGCAGATTGAAGGTCTGCGCCAAAGCGCACGGCACTATGTGGAAAACGCCCAGCGTTTCAAAGCCGGTTTGAAAAAAATCGGCTGAGCTTGAACTTTTACTTTTGAGGATTGGCCCGACCGGCCGGTGAATTGACTTTGTCCGAACTCCATAAATTCATTTTTGAAGGCCTGCCGGTGCGCGGCATGCTCGTGCGCCTGACCGATGCCTGGCAAGACATCTTGGCCCGCCGCGCTGCCAACTCCGAAACCGGAGCCTACCCCGCGCCCGTGCGCCAGCTGCTGGGCGAGATGGCCGCTGCCGGTGTGCTGATGCAAGGCAACATCAAGTTCAACGGGGCCTTGGTTTTGCAGATTTTTGGAGACGGTCCGGTCAAGCTGGGTGTGGTCGAGGTGCAGCCCGATTTCAGCCTGCGTGCCACCTGCACCCAAGTGGGCGATGTGGCCGAAGACGCCAGCTTGAGCCAGATGGTCAACGTGAACAATCAGGGGCGCTGCGCCATCACACTCGACCCGCAAGACCGCCTGCCCGGCCAGCAGCCCTACCAAGGTGTGGTGCCGCTGTTTGGCGACCAAGGCGAGAAGCTGGAGAATATCAGCGAGGTGCTGGAGCATTACATGCTGCAGTCCGAGCAGCTGGACACCGTGCTGGTGCTGGCGGCCGATGACAAGGTCGCCGCGGGTTTGCTGATCCAGCGCTTGCCGATCGAAGGTGAGGGCAATCTGGCCGGCAAGGCGGATTCGGTGGAGCGCGAAGCGGTGCTGGGTCAAAGCGAAGACTTCAGCCGCATTGCGATTTTGACCAAGAGCCTCAAGCGCGAAGAGTTGCTCACGCTGGACGCCGAAACCATCTTGCACCGCCTGTATTGGGAAGAGCCGCTGGCCCGCTTTGAGCCCTTCATCGGCGAAACCGGCCCCCGATTTGCCTGCCGTTGCAGCCGTGAGCGCGTGGGCAACATGATCCGCAGCTTGGGCACCGAAGAGGTGGAAAGTATCATCGCCGAGCGCGGTCAGGTGGATGTGGGCTGCGATTTCTGCGGTGCCGAATACCAGTTCGATCCGGTCGATGCAGCGGGTCTCTTCACCGGTTTGGTGCCGGATCCCTCGGGCGGCTCGGTCCACTGATGGAACGATAGGTCGGTGGATTT
Organism: Limnohabitans lacus; assembly: GCF_030053395.1. Lineage (GTDB taxonomy): Bacteria > Pseudomonadota > Gammaproteobacteria > Burkholderiales > Burkholderiaceae_C > Limnohabitans_A > Limnohabitans_A lacus. The sequence goes on from NZ_JASGBH010000001.1 coordinate 262,944, forward strand.
AGCCCCGACAAATTCAGGAACATCAACAGAACAGTGTCGGAGCTGAAGCGCCGACCTACAGTTAGGTTAACCGCTCTTTAAGGAGCCCCGTGAACAACTTGTGTTCGCACTCGGGGTCGCTGCACTCGTTGCATTGCCACACGGTGCGCCCCTGATTGATCGCAAATTGGCCCTGTTCGCGCAGCTGCCGGGCTTGTTCATCTTCACCTTGCAGACCCAAGGCCAGCAGGGCGTTGTTCAGGCGTTGTGGCCCTTGACCATAGACCACGCGGTAATGAATGCCTGAGCGCTCCAGCGCTTGGCGCACCAGTGTGTCTACGGGGCCACGCACATGGGCGCCATCGCGCTGCAAACCGTCTGCGACCCAGGGCAAGTCCAGGCCTGTCACCAGCGTGATGTCGTAGTGCTTTTGATGCGCCAAGGCCATGGGGTACAGGCTTTCATCGGCAAACAGCATGTGGCTGTAAACCGCCGTCATCAAGGGCGTGGTGTCCGAGATGACCCAGTCTTGGGGGCCTTGCGGCCCGGCTTGCTCCACTGCTTGCGCCTGCACTTGAGCGATGCCCAACTGTTCATGGGGCTGTGGTGTCCGGCCTTCGCGCTCACACCAGGTGCGCAAGACCTCGTCGATGGTGTGTACCGCCTGACCACGCAGGCGGATCACCTCGGCCAGCGCTTGCGTGAGGGACGATTTGCCGGTGCTTTCCGCGCCCACGATGGCGATGCGCAATGGCGTCATGACGAGGCCTTCATGCGCACTTGCCAAGCTCGCCAGCCCCACACGCTCATGAGCGCGAACAAGCCGTACAGCAGGCAGGTCAGCCACAGCCCTTTGTAGGCAAACAGCGCGACGCTGATCAGATTGACCACCAGCCAGACCAGCCAGTTTTCGATGAATTTGCGGCCCAGCAGCACTTGCCCGACCAGGCTCAAGGCGGTGGGCAAGGCATCGCCCCAAGCCACATCGCTGTCGGTGAAATGTTGCAGCAACAGGGCCAAGGCAGGCCAAAGTGTCAGTGAGGCGAGGGCGACCCAAGCCCAACCGCGTCGGGACAAGCGCTGAATGAGCAAAGTCGGTTGGGCGTCATCGCCCGGGCGCAACCATTGCCACCAACCCCACAAAGCGAGTGCGACGAACACCAGCTGCAAAGCGGCTTCGCCATACAACAGGCTGTCTTTGAAAACGAAAAAATACAGGAGGGAGCTGATGATGGCCAAGGGCCAGCTCCAGTGCAGCTCGCGGATGCTGCAGACCACCATCACCAAGCCCAGCGCGAAGCCGGCGATCTCGGTGGGGGACATCATTTGGCGATCTGAACGAAAATTTCGTTGGCTTTGACCATGCCCAACTCTTGCCGGGCACGTTCTTCCACCATGTTCAGGCCTTCTTTGAGGTCATTGACCTCGGCGTTGAGCTGTTCGTTGGTGCGGCGGGCTTCCTCGTTGGAAGCCTTTTGCGCCTGAAGGTCACGCTCGAGCTTGGACACATTGGGCAAACTGCCCCGTCCGAACCACAACTGAGCATTCAAGATCACCAACAAGGTGATCAGCACGATGGGGACGAGGCGATTGCCCATGTTGTATCAACGCAGGTTGTAAAAAGCGCTGCGGCCAGGGTAGACGGCCACGTCGCCCAAGTCTTCTTCGATGCGCAAGAGCTGGTTGTACTTGGCCATGCGGTCCGAGCGGCTCATGGAGCCGGTCTTGATTTGACCGGCGTTCAAACCCACGGCGATGTCGGCGATGGTGCTGTCTTCGGTCTCGCCCGAGCGGTGGCTGATCACGGCGGTGTAACCGGCACGCTTGGCCATTTCGATGGCTTCAAAGGTTTCGGTCAGGGTGCCGATCTGGTTGATCTTGATCAGGATCGAGTTGGCGATGCCTTTGTCGATGCCTTCTTTGAAGATCTTGGTGTTGGTCACAAACAGGTCGTCACCCACGATTTGCACGTTTTTGGCCAAGCGGTCGGTGAGTACTTTCCAGCCGTCCCAGTCGCCTTCGGCCATGCCGTCTTCGATGCTGATGATGGGGTACTTGTCGCACCAAGTGGCCAGCATGTCGGTCCACTGCTCAGACGTCAGGCTGATGCCGCCTTCACCGGCCAGCACGTACTTACCGTCTTTGTAGAACTCGCTGGCTGCGCAGTCGAGGCCAATGGCGATCTGCTCACCTGCGGTGTAACCCGCTGCGGCGATGGCGTCCAGCACCATCTGGATGGCTGCTTCGTGGCTGTCCACGTTCGGGGCAAAGCCGCCTTCGTCGCCCACGGCAATGCTCATGCCTTTGTCGTGGATGATTTTCTTGAGCGCGTGGAACACTTCAGCGCCCCAACGCACAGCCTCGCGGAACGACGGTGCGCCCACGGGGATGATCATGAACTCTTGCAAGTCCAGGTTGTTGTTGGCGTGTGCGCCGCCGTTGATGACGTTCATCATGGGCACGGGCAGCTGGTTGCCATTCATGCCGCCAAAGTAACGGTACAGCGGCAGGCCGGATTCTTCGGCCGCAGCGCGGGCCACGGCCATGGACACGGCCAGCATGGCGTTGGCACCCAGGCGTGACTTGTTGTCGGTGCCGTCCAGGTCAATCAAGGTACGGTCCAAAAAGGCCTGCTCGGAGGCATCGAGCCCTAGCACAGCTTCGGAGATTTCGGTGTTGATGTGCTCGACGGCTTTGAGCACGCCTTTGCCGAGGTATCGGCTTTTGTCGCCGTCACGCAGCTCGATGGCTTCGCGGCTGCCCGTCGATGCGCCCGACGGCACAGCGGCGCGGCCCATGACGCCGGACTCTAGCAACACATCGCATTCCACGGTGGGGTTGCCACGGCTGTCGAGGATTTCACGGCCGACGATATCTACGATTGCACTCATTTTCAGACTCTCTCAATGGAAAAATAAAACTTTACAAACCTTCGACCACGACCATGCGCATGATGGCTGCACCGGCTCGGGCTTCGCGGGCTTTGAGGTATTCAGGCACTTCATAAAAGGCCTTGGCCGCTTCAAAGGTCGGGAATTTCAAAATCACGATGCGCTCAGGCGACCAGTCGCCTTCCAGCACTTCCACCTTGCCGCCTCGCACGCAGACTTCGGCGCCGGTGGCTTGCATGGCGGCGGTGGACCACTTTTTGTACTCTTCGTATTGGGTCGGGTTGGTCACCTGAACGTTGGCGATGATATAGCCGCTCATGCGAAGTTGTCCTCGAGGAAGGGGTTCTTTTTGGTGACGGAATCGAGCTGAACCAGCGTCTCCAGCAAGGCCTTCATTTTGCCCAGTGGCACCGCGTTAGGGCCATCCGACCAGGCCTCGGCGGGCTTGGGGTGGGTTTCCATGAAGAGACCCGCCACACCCGCGGCCACGCCTGCGCGGGCCAGGACCGGCACCATCTCGCGGGCACCCCCGCTGCTGGTGCCTTGGCCGCCTGGCTTTTGAACCGAGTGGGTCACGTCAAACACCACCGGTGCGCCGGTTTTGCGCATCTCGGCCAGGCTCGACATGTCGGCCACCAGGTTGTTGTAGCCAAAGCTCACGCCGCGCTCGCAGGCCAAGAAGTTGTCTTCGGGCAGACCGGCTTCACGCGCAGCGGAGCGGGCTTTGTCGATGACGTTTTTCATGTCCCAAGGCGCCAAGAACTGGCCCTTCTTGATGTTGACCGGCTTGCCCGACTGGGCCACGGCCCGGATGAAGTCGGTCTGGCGGCACAAAAAGGCGGGGGTTTGCAACACATCGACCACACTGGCCACGGCCTTGACCTGCGACTCGTCGTGCACATCGGTGAGGATGGGCACGCCAATTTGGCGTCGCACTTCGTCAAGGATTTTCAGGCCCGCGTCGATGCCCACGCCGCGCTGGGTGTTGCCCGAAGACCGGTTGGCCTTGTCAAACGAGCCCTTGTAGATCAAGGGGATGCCCAGACCCGCGCAGATTTCCTTGAGCTGACCGGCCACATCGATGGACATTTCCAGGCCTTCGATCGAGCAGGTGCCTGCAATCAAAAAGAAGGGTTGATGCAGGCCAACGTCAAATCCGCAGAGTTTCATGGGGGCTCCTGTGTGGGATCAGGCCTTGGCCTGTTGCGCGATGGCGGCCTTCACGAAGGCATTGAACAGCGGGTGACCATCCCAAGGGGTGGACTTGAATTCGGGGTGGAACTGCACGCCCACATACCAGGGGTGCACGTTTTGGGGCAGCTCGACGATTTCGGTCAGCTGCTCGCGCTGGGTCAAAGCCGAGATCACCAGACCGGCTTTGCGCAGGTCGTCCAGGTAATTCACGTTGGCCTCATACCGGTGGCGGTGGCGCTCGGTGACCACGTCGCCGTAGATTTGGTGGGCCAGGGTGCCCTTGGCCACGTCGGAGCTTTGTGCGCCCAGGCGCATGGTTCCGCCGAGGTCGGAGTTGGCATCGCGCACTTGGATGGAGCCGTCGGCGTCTTTCCATTCGTTGATCAAGGCGATCACGGGGAAGGGCGTTTCGGGTTCGAACTCGGTGCTGTTGGCGTCTTTCATACCGGCCATGTGGCGGGCGTACTCGATGGTGGCCACTTGCATGCCCAGACAGATGCCCAGGTAGGGCACTTGGTGTTCACGGGCAAACTGTGCGGTACTGATTTTGCCCTCCACGCCGCGCTTGCCAAAGCCGCCGGGCACCAAGATGCCGTCAAATTGGGCCAGGCAGGCTGCGGTTTCGGAGGTGATGGTTTCGGAGTCGATGTGCTCGATCTTCACGCGCACATGGTTGCGCATGCCCGCATGGCGCAGCGCTTCGTTGACCGATTTGTAGCTGTCGGACAATTCCACGTACTTGCCCACCATGGCAATTTTCACTTCGCCCTTGGGGTTGGCGGTTTCGTAAACCAGATCGTCCCAACGCTTGAGGTTGGCCGGTGGCGTGTTCAGGCGCAGCTTGTCGCAGATCAGGCCATCGAGGCCTTGTTCGTGCAACACGCGGGGCACTTTGTAGATGGTGTCCACGTCGGGCATGGAGATCACGCCCCAGCCTTGCACGTTGGTGAACAGCGAAATTTTGTCGCGCTCATCGTCCGGGATGTAGCGGTCCGCACGGCACAGCAGCGCATCAGGCTGGATGCCGATCTCGCGCAGCTTTTGCACCGTGTGCTGGGTTGGCTTGGTCTTGAGCTCGCCTGCGGTGGCAATCCAGGGCAGGTAAGTCAGGTGCACAAAGGCGGTGTTGTTGGGACCCAGGCGCAGGCTGAGTTGGCGCACAGCTTCCAAAAATGGCAAAGACTCGATGTCACCCACGGTGCCACCGATCTCGACGATGGCCACATCCACGGCTTCTGGTGTGTCATAACCGGCGCCACGCTTGACGAAGTCTTGGATCTCGTTGGTCACGTGGGGGATGACCTGAACGGTCTTGCCCAAGTAGTCGCCGCGACGCTCTTTTTCGAGCACGCTTTTGTAGATTTGGCCGGTGGTGAAGTTGTTGGCCTTCTTCATCCGGGTGTTGATGAAGCGCTCGTAGTGGCCCAAGTCCAGGTCGGTTTCGGCGCCGTCGTCGGTCACAAACACTTCGCCGTGCTGGATCGGCGACATGGTGCCGGGGTCGACGTTGAGGTACGGGTCCAGCTTGATGAGGGTGACTGACAGGCCGCGCGATTCAAGCAAGGCGGCCAAAGAAGCGGAGGCGATTCCCTTGCCCAGGGAAGACACCACACCGCCGGTGACGAAGACGAATTTGGTCATGTCCAAGACGGGAGCCTTGAGCTCCCGGTAGGTGGAAATCGTGATTATAGACAGTCGCGTCTGCTACATTCCCCGGCATGAGCACATTGGCTGGAAAACACATCGTTCTGGGCTTGTCCGGCGGCATTGCGGCCTTCAAGTCGGCTGAACTCTGCCGCGCCTTGGTCAAGGCGGGCTGCACGGTACAGGTCGTGATGACCGAGGCGGCGGAGCAATTCATGACCGCGGTCACCATGCAGGCCTTGTCGGGCCGGCCGGTCTACACCTCGCAGTGGGACAGCCGTGAAGCCAATAACATGGCCCACATCAATTTGAGCCGTGAGGCTGATGCCATTGTGGTGGCGCCTGCCAGCGCTGATTTCATGGCCAAACTGCTGCATGGCCGGGCCGATGAGCTGCTCAGCCTCATGTGCCTGGCGCGTCCGCTGGACAAGGTGCCCTTGATCGTGGCCCCGGCCATGAACCGCGAAATGTGGGCCAATCCGGCGACCCAACGCAATGTGGCGCAGCTCAAAGCCGACGGGATCCATATGCTGGACGTGGGGCAGGGCGATCAGGCTTGTGGCGAAACAGGCGATGGCCGCATGCTCGAAGCCGAAGAAATTTTGGAAGATCTGGCGGCGTTTTTTGCGCCCAAAACCATGGTGGGCCAGCAAGTGCTGGTCACGGCGGGGCCCACTTACGAAGCGATTGACCCGGTGCGCGGCATCACCAATCTGTCGAGCGGAAAAATGGGCTTTGCCATTGCCCGCGCGGCCCGCATGGCGGGGGCCCAAGTGACCTTGGTGGCAGGGCCGGTGCACTTGCCCACGCCGCGTGGGGTGCAGCGCATCGATGTGCGCTCGGCCCGTGAAATGCTGGAGGCGGTGCAGGCCCAAGTGGACAAGGCCTCGGTCTTTGTGGCCACCGCCGCTGTGGCCGACTGGCGGCCTGACGTGCAAGCCGATCAGAAGATCAAAAAAGACGGATCGGGCCAAACGCCAGCGCTCAAGTTTGTAGAAAACCCGGACATCTTGGCCACGGTGGCGCAGTCCACCCGGGCCCAATCGGGCGCACTGTTTTGCGTTGGGTTTGCCGCCGAAAGCCATGATCTGCTGGCCCATGCCACCGCCAAGCGCATCCGCAAAGGGGTGCCGCTTTTGGTCGGCAACATCGGCCCGGCCACATTTGGGCAGGACGACAACGCCTTGCTCCTGGTGGACGATGCCGGTGCCCGTGAATTGCCGCATGCCAGCAAGCAGGCCTTGGCCGAGCAACTCATTGCAGATATTGCCCGCCGTTTGAAATGATTCTTCAGCGCGACATGGCCTGATGGGTCATGCGCTTCAATTTGGACAACCCATGAACATCGACCTCAAAATCATCGACGCCCGCATGGCCGAGCAACTGCCTGCCTATGCCACCTCAGGCAGTGCAGGCTTGGACTTGCGTGCTTGCTTGGATGCACCCTTGACCTTGCAGCCCAATGCCTGGCAGCTGGTGCCCACGGGCATTGCGGTGCACCTGAAAGACCCGGGTTACGCCGCGATGCTCTTGCCCCGCTCCGGTTTGGGCCACAAGCACGGCATCGTCTTGGGCAATCTGGTGGGCTTGATCGACAGCGATTACCAGGGGCAGCTGATGGTCAGCGCTTGGAACCGCAGCGATGTGGCCTTCACCATTGAGCCGATGGAGCGCATCGCGCAGATGGTGATCGTGCCGGTGGTGCAGGCCACTTTCAATGTGGTGGATGAATTTGACGCGCCCAGCGAACGCGGTGAGGGCGGTTACGGCTCGACCGGCAAAAAATAAGTCCGAGCCCGAAGGTCGGCGCTTTCGCGCCGACGTGACAATGGCGTGTGGGGTGTCGGGGCTCAAGCCACCGACTTACCACCGCATCAGTGGAATGTGGGCCCCGTCGGCGTTCCTTCATCGCCCACTTCGATTTTGAAAAAACCGGTGCCACAGCTGCCGCTGCCCACTTCGGCTTCGGTCGGTTCGCGCACCGATTCCACTTTCAGGCTCAGGCGCAGCGCTATGCCCGACAGAGGGTGGTTGCCGTCCAGCACCACGTGTTCGGGGTAGATCTCGGTCACGGTGTAGAGCACGTTGCGCGGCGCGTCGGGGTTGCAACCGTCGGGCAAGGCGGCGCCCTCGATGGTCAGGCCTTCTTCCAGTCCAGCCGGGAACAGGGCGAGCGGTTCCAGAAACAGCAACTGGTCGTCGAAGTCGCCAAAGGCGTCTTCGGGCTCCAGGTGCAGATCGACCTTGGCGCCTTTTTCGTGGCCGTGCAGGGCTTCTTCGATTTTGGGCAGCAGGTCCTTGCCACCAATGAAAAATTCAACGGGCTCGTCGAGGGTGTCCAGCGTTTCGCCCAGCGTGTCTTTGAGTGTCCAGGTCAGTGCGACCACGGAAGGTGTCTTGATTTCCATAGGACAATTGTCGCAGTTTGGCGAGCCGTTTTGGCCGCCTTGGCTTTGAATCGGGTCCGTGATGGAGCCGCAGACATCTACAAATCATGAACACAGAACAACCCTTGGCCTTGCTCGGTGGCCTCACGCCCAGCCAATTCATGAAGCGCCATTGGCAGAAAAAACCGCTGCTGGTGCGCAACGCCATCCCCGGCTTTGTGCCTTGCGTCAACCGCGCTGAGTTGGTGGCCCTGGCGGGCCAAGAAGGCGTGGAGTCGCGCCTGATCATCGATTCGGACAAGGGCTGGAAAATGAAGCACGGCCCGCTGGCCAAACGCAGTCTGCCGCCTTTCAGCCAGAAGAAATGGACTTTTCTGGTGCAAGGTGTGGACTTGCACCACGACGGCGTGCATGCCCTGATGCAGCAGTTTCGCTTTGTGCCTGATGCGCGGCTGGACGATCTGATGATCAGCTATGCCACCGATGGCGGGGGCGTAGGCCCCCACTTTGACAGCTACGACGTGTTTTTGCTGCAAGCCCACGGCCAGCGCCGCTGGCGCATTGGCCGCAACAAAGACTTGACGCTGCAATCGGGTGTGCCGCTCAAGATTTTGCAAAGCTTCGAGGCCGAAGAAGAGTTCGTGCTCAACCCCGGTGACATGCTCTACCTGCCGCCCAAATACGCCCATGACGGCATAGCCGAGGGCGAGTGCATGACCTGGTCGATCGGCTTTCGTTCGCCCCCTGAGGGTGAACTGGCCCGCGAAATTCTGTTGGGCCTGGCCGATGAGGCGTTCGACGGTGTGGGCGATGCCTTGTACCGCGACCCCCAGCAAACCGCCGTCAGCCAACCCGCTGCCATGCCCGCAGCACTGGGCGATTTTGCCCGCCAGGCGATCGTCAAAGCCCTCAAAGATCCTCACCTGGTGGACAGCTTGCTGGGTGAGTATTTGACCGAACCGAAAGCCAATGTCTGGTTTGATCCTGCGGACGATGAGCCGGATTTGTCTCAAGGCGTAGTCCTGGACCGTCGAACGAAGATGATGTACGACGATCGGCACATTTTCATCAATGGCGAGAGTTTCCGGGTGGCCGGCAAAGACGCCCGCTGTTTGCGTCAGTTGGCAGACGAGAGGCAACTCTCAGCCCGGCACTTGGCACCCATTAGTGAGGCTGCGCGCGAAGCTTTGCAAGACTGGATGTCGGCCGGTTGGTTGAAAACCCTCTAAGGATCTTCCCTAGGGCTGTTGCAGTTTGAAGGTTTCGCGTCAGTTTGATGGTTGACAGCAGAAAACGCTATAATTTAAGGCTGAGTACAAAAGAGCTCGAGTGCTTTTGTCTCGGTCTTAATGACCGTTTTGGTTATTAAGGCAGTTTCCGGAAATTGTTTTAACCCTACAAGGAAAATCATCATGAACAAGTCCCTCGTTTTGGCCGCCGTGATCGCTGCAGCTGCTTTGGCCGCTTGCGGTAAAAAAGAAGAAGCCGCTGCGCCTGCCGCTCCTGTGGCTGCTCCTGCTGCTGCCCCAGCTGCTGACGCTTCTGCTCCTGCCGCTGCTCCAGCTGCTGACGCTTCTGCTGCAGCTCCTGCACCAGCTGCCAAGTAATTGGCGAGCGTGTTCCCGACGCGAGTCGGGAATGCATAAAAAACCCCCGCATGGCGGGGTTTTTTTATGGTTGAGCCATGTCCATGGTCCCGTGTGTCAACGCAGTTCGTTGGCCATCAACTTCAAGATGCGTTCGGCATTGGCTGCTTCTTCGGGCTTGCCATTCACATCCATCACTTGAACCCAGCTTTGCGCATCGCCCTTGGCGGTCAATGTGATGCGGTAGCGCGACAAGGCAGGCACTTCTTTTTTGCTGCTGAACAAACGGTCAAAGAAGCCCGGCTCTTGGGCGGCTGTGCCCGGCGCCACATAGCGCACAAAGTAAACGCCTTTGGCGCGGTCACGGTCTTCCACGGTGAAGCCACTGCGGTCCAGGGCCACGCCCGCGCGGCGCCAGCTGCGGTCCAGGCTGTCGGCCAGGGTGATGGTGGGCTGGCCATCGACAAGCGTGACTTGCGCCCCCAGGGCCTTGGCTTCGGGGGTGTTGGTGGCAGCTTTGGCCGCTTCAGGGCTGGCGCCCAGTTTGACCATCAGACGGCGCAAGAATTCAATTTCCAGCTCCGGGTCTGCCGCGCGCGGCTGCCAAATGGTGCGGTTCTTTTGAGCGTCTGCAAAGTTCTCGACCATGCCGCGGTGGGTGATGTAAATCTCCACCTCGCCTTTGGCGTTGCGCTCGATGCGGGTGCGGAACTTGTCACGCTCGCCGGTCGAATAAAGGCCGTCCAACACCTTGCCCAGCGTCTTGCGCACAAAGTCCTGTGGCAACTTGGCGCGGTTTTCGGCCCAATCGGTTTCGATGATGCCCACATCCTTGGATTCGGTCACGAGGTTAAAGCCACTGGATTTCCAAAATTCGATGACGGGGTCCCAGACTTTGTCAGCAGGGCGGCTCACCACCAGCCAGCGCTGTTGGCCTTCGCGGACCATCTTGACATCGCCCAAGGCATTGGTTGCGGTGCCAGCGTCTGTGACTTTGGCCGCCGCACCTTGAAAGCCCAAGGCCGAAGCCGACGTGCTCTCCAGCGCGTAGCGCGAATCTTTGCGCAGCTGGGTCAAATCGGGCGGAACTTCCAGTGTGGTGGGCTTGGCTGCGCCTTTGTAATTGATCTTGTCTTCTTCCAGCACGCCGCAGGCGCTGAGCAAAATCGCCACCGACGCCAGGGCGGCGGTGCGTTGGATCGTCACAGACTTGGAGGAACGGTTCACAAAGAATCCTTGGTAATCAGATCAGGCCGCTGGCCTTCAGTGCAGCCTCGACCACAGGGCGTAGTGCTGCTGACAACTCGGTCATGGGCAGGCGCAGTGCCGGGCCCGACAGGCCCATGCGGTTCATGGCCCATTTCACAGGAATCGGATTGGCTTCCACGAACAGGTTTTTGTGCACCGGCATCAATTGAAATTGGATCTTCATGGCTGCAGCGATGTCGCCTTTCATGGCGGCCACGCACAGCTCGTGCATCAAGCGAGGAGCCACGTTGGCGGTCACGCTGATGTTGCCTGCTCCGCCACAGAGCATCAAAGCCACAGCGGTCGGATCATCACCCGAATAAACCGCAAAAGACTTGGGCAGATCGCGGATCAACCATTGAGCGCGTTCGATGTTGCCGGTGGCTTCCTTGATGCCGATGATGCCGGGCACTTGGGCCAGGCGCAGCACGGTGTCGTGCTGCAGATCAGCCACAGTGCGGCCGGGCACGTTGTACAAAATCACGGGCAGTTTGGGCGTGGCTTCGGCAATCGATTTGAAGTGCAGGAACAAACCCTCTTGGGTGGGTTTGTTGTAATAGGGCACCACTTGCAATTGGGCGTCAGCGCCAATCGACTCGGCAAACTTGGCCAGCTCAATCGCTTCTGCCGTGGAGTTGGCGCCGCAGCCGGCAATGATGGGGATGCGTTTGGCCGCTTGCTCGACCGAGACGCGCAAAATTTCGCGGTGTTCGTCCACCGTGACCGTGGGCGACTCGCCCGAGGTGCCCACAATCACCAAGCCATCGGTGCCTTCGGCCACATGCCAGTCGATCAGTTGGCGCAAGGTGGGGTAATCCACTTGGCCGTCTGCCAGCATGGGGGTGATCAGGGCAGGAATACTGCCTTGGATGGGGCGAATTTCGGTGGTCATGTCAGGGTGTTCTGAACGAAAAAGGACATTCTAACGACAGCGCACGGTTTTTCCGGTCTGCCCCTTGGGCAGATGTCACGAGAATTGAGGTTTTGCGAGGGGCAGTTCAAGCCCGCTTCAAGGGCCAGCGCACCGGTTCTGCCTTGGCCGAAGACCGCACGGCCACGATCCTTTGAACGAAGCGCTCGGGCGAGGACTCAAAACCCTCTTCGAAGGCCACGGTGCGCAAGCCTTGTGTGACTTGCAGCAACTCTGCGGGCTGCAGCAAAAAGTCGGGGCGCGAGGGCTTGCCTACCGTCTCGTTGCCTGCTGCAAAGGTTTCGTAAATCAGCACGCCACCTTCGGCCAGGCACGCCAGCATGTCTGGGAACAAGGGGCGCCACAGGTAATTCGTCACCACCACGGCGTCAAAAGTCTGGCTGGCATAAGGCCAGGGGCCGTTTTCGATGTCGGCCAAAACCGTCTGACCAGCCGATGCGGCCAGGGCCAAAGCATCTGCGTTGCGGTCCACACCCGTGACCGTATGCCCTTGGGCAGAAAGGAAGCGCATGTGGCGGCCCGCGCCGCAGGCCACATCCAGCACACGCCCGTTGGGGCGGATCAGGTGGGCCCATCGCTGGACCCAGGCAGAGGGTTGTTCAGTGCCGTGCATCGTCAATTCATTCAAAAACAGGCCCACAACTGCTCGGACAACATGATCAACATGTCGGGGCGTTGGTAAAGCCAAACCACCCCAGCCATGGTCATGGCCAACACCCCTCCAAAGAGGGCGCGGCGCCAGATCGACTTGGGTGGCTTGAGCATGGGATCAGGCGGCCTGCAAAGGCTTGCGCACGATGGCGCTCTCGCGCACCGGCAGGTTCACCAGCGCCGCAAACACGCCCAGTGCCACGGCCAAGTACCAAACGATGTCGTAGCTGCCGGTCTTGTCGTACAGGTAGCCGCCCAGCCACACGCCCATGAAAGAGCCGATCTGGTGGCTGAAAAAGATGAAGCCGCCCAGCATGGACAAATGCGCCACGCCAAAAATCTGCGCCACCGCCGCGTTGGTGGGCGGCACGGTGGACAACCACAGCAAACCCATGACGGCCGAGAACAGATACACGCTGTTGGGCGTGAGTGGGGCCAACAGGAACAACACGATCGCCACCGAGCGTGAGAAATAAATCGTCGCCAGGATGTTCTTCTTGGCCATCTTTTGACCCAATGAGCCAGCGATGTAGGTGCCAAAGACGTTGAACAAGCCGATCAGCGCCAAGGCATAACTGGCCACTTGGGGCGGCAAACCGTGGTCCTTGAGGTAACTGGGCATGTGCACGCCGATGAACACCACCTGAAAGCCACAGACAAAGTAGCCGGCCATCAAGAGCTGAAAACTGGGGTATTTGAAGGCTTCGGCCAGAGCCTGGCCGATGGTTTGGTCGCGCTTGACTTGACCCGGTGCGCTCAAAGCCGGTTCGCGCAAGCCCCAAGCCAAGGGGATGATCAAAGCCGTGGCCGCGGCCAAGATCAACAAAGCGTTTTGCCAACCGGTGTTGCTGATCAACAGGCCCTCGACCGGCACCATGAGGAATTGGCCGAAACTGCCCGCCGCCGCCGCAATGCCCATGGCCCAGGAGCGCCGCTCGGCTGGTACATTGCGCCCGATGACGCCGTAAATCACGGCATAGGTGGTGCCTGCTTGTGCGGTGCCAATGATCACGCCGGTGAACAAGGCAAACAGCCAAGGCGTGGTCGCTTGCGACATGCCCACCAGACCCAGGGCATAGAGCAGAGCGCCCGCAATGATCACGCGAAAAGCACCAAACCGGTCGGCCACCATGCCCGCAAAAATGCCCATGAAACCCCAAGACAGGTTTTGGATCGCCATGGCCATGGCAAATTCCTGACGGCCCCAGCCTTGGGTTTGGGTGACCGGCTGTAGCCACAGGCCAAAGCCGTGGCGGATGCCCATGGACAGGGTGACGATGGCCGCGCCGCAGGCCAGCACCTGAAAAAGTGAGAGGGGTTTGTGTTGCATCCTTGGACTGTAACCAATGTCGGCGCACAGCAGCGTCGCGGCCAAGACCTGGATGAATACTGTTTATCCATCCAGTTTTGCGGCGCAATTCCCACTACAATCCGCCACCATGGCTACCCAAACATCTGTCAAAACCTCCAGCGAATACTCCGAAGGCTCGATCCGGGTCTTGAAAGGCCTGGAGCCGGTCAAGCAGCGGCCGGGCATGTACACCCGCACCGACAACCCCCTGCACATCATCCAAGAAGTGCTGGACAACGCCGCCGACGAGGCGCTGGCTGGGCACGGTAAAAAGATCAAAGTCACTTTGCACACCGACGGCTCGGTGGGCATCGAAGACGATGGCCGCGGCATCCCCTTTGGCATGCACCCCGAAGAAAAGGCCCCGGTGATCGAGCTGGTTTTCACCCGACTGCACGCGGGCGGCAAGTTCGACAAGGGCAAGGGCGGCGCCTACAGTTTCTCGGGCGGTTTGCACGGTGTGGGCGTGAGCGTGACCAACGCCCTGGCCAAGCGCCTGGAAGCCACCAGCCACCGCGAAGGCCAGGTGGCCACCTTGGTCTTCTCGGGCGGAGATGTGATCGAACCATTGGTCTCCCGCGCCCAAGAATCGGGCGACCGCAAGCAAGGCACCTCGGTGCGCGTGTGGCCCGACGCCAAATATTTTGACTCCGCCGCATTGCCCATGGGCGAGTTGACCCACCTCTTGCGCAGCAAGGCCGTGCTCATGCCAGGTGTGAGCGTGAGCCTGGTGAACGAAAAAACCAAAGAAACCCAGACCTGGCAATACAAAGGGGGCCTGGGCGACTACCTGAGCCAGACCTTGACGGCCGACCCGGTCATCCCCCTGTTTGTGGGGGAGGGTTTTGCCGATGCCAACAGCGACAGCTTTGCCGAAGGCGAGGGCGCCAGCTGGGCCGTGGCCTTCACCGAAGACGGCTCGGCCGTGCGCGAGAGCTACGTCAACCTGATCCCCACCAGCGCAGGCGGCACGCACGACAGCGGCTTGCGCGACGGCTTGTTCACCGCCGTCAAGAGCTTCATCGAGCTGCACGCCTTGCTCCCCAAAGGCGTCAAGCTCATGCCCGAAGACGTGTTCGCCCGCGCCAGCTATGTGCTGAGCGCCAAGGTGCTGGACCCGCAGTTCCAAGGCCAAGTCAAGGAACGCTTGAACTCGCGTGACGCGGTGCGTCTGGTCTCCAGCTTTGTGCGCCCAGCTCTTGAACTGTGGCTCAACGAGCATGTGGACTACGGTAAAAAATTGGCCGAGCTGGCCATCAAGGCCGCCCAATCACGCCAGCGTGCGGGCCAAAAGGTCGAAAAGCGCAAGAGCTCGGGCGTGGCTGTTTTGCCCGGCAAGCTGACCGATTGCGAAAGCAAAGACATCGCCGACAACGAGGTGTTTTTGGTCGAGGGCGACTCGGCCGGCGGCAGCGCCAAGATGGGCCGCAACAAAGAGTGCCAAGCCATCTTGCCCCTGCGCGGCAAGGTGCTCAACACCTGGGAAGTGGACCGCGATCGCTTGTTTGCCAACAACGAAATCCACGACATCTCGGTGGCCATCGGCGTCGACCCCCACGGGCCCAACGACTCGCCCGACATGAGCAATTTGCGCTACGGCAAGGTGTGCATCTTGTCCGACGCGGACGTGGACGGCTCGCACATCCAGGTGCTGCTGCTCACATTGTTTTTTCGTCATTTCCCTAAGCTGATCGAAGCGGGCCATTTGTATGTGGCGCGGCCTCCGCTGTTCCGCGTCGATGCGCCTGCACGCGGCAAAAAGCCTGCATCCAAAGCCTATGCACTGGACGAAGGCGAGCTGACGGCCATCATCGACAAACTGCGCAAAGACGGCGTAGCAGAAGGCAAGTGGAGCATCAGCCGCTTCAAGGGCTTGGGCGAGATGAGTGCCGAGCAGCTGTGGGACACCACCCTCAACCCCGACACCCGCCGCCTGCTGCCCATCGCGCTGGGCCCGCTGGACAACGCCGCCACAGAAAACCTGATGACTCAGCTCATGGGCAAAGGCGAAGCCGCTGCCCGCCGCGAGCTGATGGAGCTGCACGGCGATTCGATTGAAATTGACGTTTGAATTTCTTGTAGGTCGGAGTTTCAGCTCCGACACCTGTGTGCGCACCCCACGTCGGCGCTGAAGCGCCGACCTACACAACACCTGTCTTGCCATGACCACTGACCTGTTGACTCCCGAAACCACCGCCGCCCCTGAAGGCGACCACCTGGGCGCTTATGCCCAGCGGGCGTATCTCGAATACGCGCTGTCCGTCGTCAAAGGCCGCGCTTTGCCCGATGTGTGCGATGGGCAAAAGCCGGTGCAGCGCCGCATCTTGTATTCGATGGACCGCATGGGCCTGTCCTTCAGCGGCCCCAACAACGCCACAGCGGCCAAGCCCGTCAAGAGTGCCCGTGTGGTGGGCGATGTGTTGGGTCGCTACCACCCGCACGGCGACACGGCGGCTTATGACGCACTGGTCCGCATGGCGCAAGACTTCTCGCAGCGCTACCCGCTGATCGACGGCCAGGGCAACTTTGGCTCGCGCGACGGCGACGGCGCCGCCGCCATGCGTTACACCGAAGCGCGTCTGGCCCGCATCACCAGCTTGTTGCTCGATGAGATCGAAATGGGCACGGTGGACTTCATCCCCAACTACGACGGCTCGACCGAAGAGCCCAGCCAGCTGCCTGCGCGCTTGCCGTTCACGCTGCTCAACGGCGCCAGCGGCATTGCCGTGGGCCTGGCCACCGAGATCCCCAGCCACAACCTGCGCGAAGTGGCCGATGCCTGCGTGGGGCTGGTGCGCAACGACAAACTGAGCGACGCCGAACTGGTGGCCATCATCCCCGGCCCCGACTACCCCGGTGGCGGCCAGATCATCAGCCCGGCCAGCGACATTGCCGACGCCTACCGCACCGGTCGCGGCAGCCTCAAGGTGCGCGCCCGCTGGAAGATCGAAGACCTGGCCCGTGGCCAGTGGCAACTGGTGGTGAACGAACTGCCGCCCGGCGTGAGCACACAACGCGTGCTCGAAGAGATCGAAGAGCTGACCAATCCCAAGGTCAAGGCCGGCAAGAAAACCCTGAGCCAAGACCAGCAATTGCTCAAGGCCAGCATGCTGGCCGTGCTGGACGTGGTGCGTGACGAATCCAGCAAAGACGCCCCGGTGCGTCTGGTGTTCGAGCCCAAAACCAGCCGCATTGAACAACAGGAACTCATCACCGCCTTGCTGGCCCACACCAGCCTGGAGACTTCGGCCCCGATCAACATGACCATGGTCGGCATCGACGGCAAACCGATCCAGAAATCGCTGCGCCAGATCCTGACCGAGTGGATCAGCTTCCGCCAAACGACCATCACCCGCCGCAGCCAGCACCGCCTGAACAAAGTGCTGGACCGCATCCATATTCTGGAAGGCCGTCAGTTGGTGTTGCTCAACATCGACGAGGTGATCCGCATCATTCGCCACAGCGACGAGCCCAAGCCCGCCCTGATCGGGGCCTTCAAACTCAGCGACCGCCAAGCCGAAGACATCCTGGAAATCCGCCTGCGCCAACTGGCCCGCTTGGAGGCCATCAAGATCGAGCAAGAGCTGTCCGAGCTGCGCGGTGAGCAAGGCAAACTCGAAGAGATTTTGGGCAGCCCCGCTGCGCTGCGCCGCCTGATGATCAAAGAGATCGAAGCCGATGCCAAGACCTTTGCCGACCCGCGCCGCACGCTGATCCAGGAAGAGAAAAAAGCCGTGGCCGAAGTCAAGGTGGTGGACGAGCCGGTGACGGTGGTCGTCTCTGAAAAAGGCTGGGTGCGCGCCCGCACCGGTCACGGCCACGACGCCACCAGCTTTGCCTTCAAGGCGGGCGACGGCCTGTATGGCACCTTTGAATGCCGCACGGTGGACACCTTGCTGATCTTCGGCAGCAACGGCCGCATCTACAGCGTGCCCGTGGCCACACTGCCCGGTGCACGTGGCGACGGCCAGCCGGTGACCACGCTCATCGAGCTGGAACCCACCACACAAATCGCCCACTACTTTGCAGGCCCGTCCAACGCCACGCTGCTGCTCAGCGGCTCGGGTGGCTACGGCTTCATGGCCTCGGTCGAAAATATGATTTCGCGCAACAAGGCGGGCAAAGCCTTCATCAGCATCGCGGATGGCGAAACCGTCTGCGCCCCCAGCCATGTGAGCGGCTCCAGTGCCACCGTGCCGGCCGACAAACAGCCCATGCCAGCGGCCACCAGCGTCTGCTGCGCGAGCACCGGCGGCCGTGTGCTGACATTCGAGATCAGCGAACTCAAAACCATGGAAAAAGGCGGCCGGGGCCTGATGCTGATCGACCTCGAAGCCAAAGACACCCTGGCGGGCGCATCGGCCTACACCCGCAGCGTCAAGATCGAAGGCATCGGCCGGGGCGGCAAAGAGCGCGACGAAACGCTGGAGATCCGCAGCCTGAACAACGCCAAAGCAGCCCGCGCTAAGAAGGGCCGCGTGGCGGACTTGGGCTTCAAGCCGAACCGGGTGACGCGGGTGGAGTGAAGGCGCGGTCAGGCCTGCGTGGCGCTGACTGTTTTTTGAGCACGCCCCGCCAGCCCAGGCTGGACGCGGCATCGGGGACTTATCCCTGCACTTGTCCACAAACTTGGGCACGGCAGCTGGGGATACTTTGCGTTGGATCAGCCGAAATGAGAATGGTTCTCGATAAAATCGATCTGCTCCTTGAATTTGCTCCCGATGAACCTCGCTCAAGCCCCCTTGTCTGCCGTGCTGCGCGTGGCGCGGGTGCGTGTGATTGCGGGGCAGGAAGCCCAAGCCCGGCAACTGGAAGAGATTGGTTTTTTGCCTGGCGAGCCGGTGTGCGTGATGGCGCGTGGCTTGTGGGGCGGCGACCCGCTGGCGGTGCGGGTGGGTTTGTCCACCTTTGCTTTGCGCCGAGAAGAGGCCGCTTGCATCGAGCTGGAAGCGCCCGATGCGTGAGCAGCGCCTGCACCTGACGCCTCGCGGCACCTTGGTCGCGCTGGTGGGCAACCCCAATTGCGGCAAGACGGCGCTGTTCAACCGCCTGACCGGCAGCCGCCAGAAGGTGGCCAATTACGCGGGCGCCACGGTCGAAAAGAAAGAGGGCAGCTTGCCCATGCCCGAAGGCGCCCCGTTGCGGGTGCTCGATTTGCCCGGCGTTTACAGCCTCTACCCCCGATCGGACGACGAACGCGTGGCCTGCGATGTGCTGTTGGGCCGCTTGCCCGGCGAAACACGCCCCGATGCATTGGTGTGTGTGGTGGACGCCACCAATTTGCGCCGGGGTTTGCGTCTGGTCTTGGCCGTCAAGCGCTTGGGCCTGCCTTGTCTGGTTGTGCTCAACATGGCCGATTTGGCTGCGGGGCGTGGCCTGAAGATTGACCCCGAGGCACTGTCGAATGCCTTGGGTTTGCCGGTCGTCACCAGCGTGGCTGTTCACGCGGGGGGCGACGCCGCCATTCGCCAATGGTTGTTTGCCAGGCCGTGGACCTCGTGGTCACCTGTGCCAGAGGCGGCCGATGGCCCGCAGCTCAGCCAGGAGCACGATCGCATCGAGGCCGACCATGCGGTGGTGCAGGGCATCTTGCGCCGATTGGGTCTGGACTCGTTGGTGCCCGATGTGCTGAGCGACCGCATCGACCGTGTGGTGCTGCACCCATGGGCTGGGCCCGTGATTTTGTTGGCCGTGCTTTTCTTGGTGTTTCAAGCGGTGTTTGCCTGGGCGGTGGTGCCCATGGATTTCATCAAGGGGTGCACCGATGCCTTGGCCAACGCCGCTGTGCAGGCCTTGCCCGCTGGCTGGTGGCGTGATTTGCTGGTGCAGGGCCTGTTGGCCGGCATGGGCGGCGTGCTGGTCTTCTTGCCGCAGATCCTGATTTTGTTTTTCTTCATCTTGTTGCTGGAAGAGTCGGGCTACCTGCCACGCGCGGCGTTTTTGCTCGACCGCATCATGGGCGGGGTGGGGCTGTCGGGGCGCTCGTTCATCCCTTTGCTGTCGAGCTTTGCCTGCGCGGTGCCCGGCATCATGGCCACGCGCAGCATTGCCAACCGGCGCGACCGTTGGGTCACGATTTTGATTGCGCCCCTGATGACCTGCTCGGCCCGTTTGCCGGTCTACACCTTGCTGATCTCGGCTTTCATTCCGGCGGGCACCTGGCAGGGCATGCACCTGCAGGGCTTGGTCTTGCTGGGCCTGTACCTCACGGGGATTGCGGGCGGCATGGCGGTCGCCTGGGTGCTCCAGTGGCTCACCCGATCGGGGCGTCAGTCACGCCCTTTGATGATGGAGTTGCCGTCATACCACTGGCCCACTTGGCGCAATCTGGCCATGGGTTTGTGGCAGCGGGCTTGGATTTTCTTGCGTCGCGTGGGCACAGTGATTTTGTTGCTGTCGGTGGCCCTGTGGTGGCTGGCCAGCTACCCTGCTGCGCCAGCGGGCGCCTTGGGTCCAGCCATCGAGCACAGCTATGCCGGCCAAATCGGTCACGCCCTGCAGGGGGTGTTTGCGCCCCTGGGCTTTAACTGGCAGATCAGCGTGGCGCTGCTGACAGGCATGGCCGCACGCGAAGTGGCCATTGGTGCGCTGGCCACGGTCTATGCTGTGGTGGCCGGAGACGGCGGGGCGGCCACTGCGCTGGCCCCGGTGCTGGCTGGGCAATGGAGCCTGGCCACGGGCATGGCGCTGTTGGCTTGGTACATCTTTGCCCCGCAGTGCCTGTCCACGCTGGTGGCCATCCACCGCGAGAGCGGCAGCTGGAAGCTGCCCGCCATCACCTTGCTGTACCAGTTGGCCTTGGCTTATGGCGCGGCCTTCGTCACCTTTCGGGTGGTGTCGCTCTGGGCCTGAGGCCTTGAACCCTTGAACGGTATCAACCGGCGAACAAGGCAAACAACTCGCTTTTGAAGTGGATGCCCAGCCGGGCAAAGGCGCGGTTGCGGTAGGTCTTGACCGTGGGCAGGCTGACGCCCAGATCACGCGCGATGCCTTCTTGCGTCATGCCCGATAAAAGGCGTGCGCAGACGTCCCGCTCGCGTTCGGTCAGTGCGGGCGCCAGGCTTTGCAAGGGCTGCACCCAGTCGCTGGGGCTGCGCTTGCCCAGCCGGGGGCGCGTCAGCTCGATTTGCTTTTGCGCCAAGCTCAGCAAAGCCGGTGCCAGCGCTTCGAAGTCGGACAGTTGCCCATCGCTGAAAGGGCGCTGGTGGTCGTGCCGGTAAAAGTTGATCGCGAAGATCGCCGCGTTTTGCCGCTGGACGATCGACACCCGCTCGGCCATGCCGTGTGCTTCATAGACGCGGGTGCGGTGCGGCGCGGGCACTTCGGGGGCTGTGATGTGGCAAAGCACCATGCCATCGGGCGCTGTGTCTTGCACGGCCAGGGTGCGGTCACTGCGGTAGGGGCCCGACAGGTAGGCGTTCCAGCATTCACGGGTGGTGTCGGGAATGCCCAGGCTGGACGACATGAAGCGGGTCGGATCGCAACCGCTGCCGGTTTGGTAAATCGAATAAGACGCCGCCGGCACCAGCGGCTGGACATGGCCCAGCAGCGAGGTTTCAAACTCGCGCTGCCCCATCAGGCCGATGAGGCCTTGCAGCACCTGAACGGGGCTGCTGGTACACGAGGGGGTCCATTGGCGCATGACTGAAAAAAGGGGCGGGTTTTCCTGTCATCTTAAGGGAGGACAGACAGCCCAAGCCCTTAGGAATACCCTAGGCCCATGCTGAATTTGCCGACGCCTCCTTTGAATTTTTTTGCTGATTTTTCCGTGCAGGTCGACAAGCCTCAGGAAGTTGGCCAGACCCACCACGGCGTGCGCCGCCTGATCCCGATCTTGGGCGGTCAAGTGCAGGGCCAAGACTGGACAGCGCGCGTGTTGCCCGGTGGCGCTGATTTTCAGCTGATCGTCAACGAGCGCATGGCCGAGCTGGACGCGCGCTACACGATCGAGACCGATGGCGGTGATTTGATCTACGTGCAAAACCGTGCGGTGCGCACGGCTGCGCCAGAGGTCATGGCGCGATTGGTGCGTGGCGAAGCGGTGCCGCCCGAGTTGGTTTACTTTCGCTGCAGCCCCAGTTTTGAGACGGCTTCGGCTTCTTTGCGCTGGATCACCGAGCGTTTGTTTGTGGGCACGGGTGCCCGCCATCCGGACCGCGTGGTCATGCGTTTGTTTGAAGTGGCCTGATCCGCTTTGTAGCGGTTTCAAGCCCCCATTCTTTCTTTGATTTTTGACATCTTTCTTTGGAGACATTCACCATGAAAACCGTTTTGAACCCCTTGACTTCTTGGAACCGCCGCCATGCCTTGTTGGCCGTGGGTTTGGCCGCCAGCGCTGTGAGCCTGGGCGTGCAAGCGCAAACCCAGTACCCCTC
The DNA here is from genome assembly GCF_030053395.1 of Limnohabitans lacus. Taxonomy (GTDB): domain Bacteria; phylum Pseudomonadota; class Gammaproteobacteria; order Burkholderiales; family Burkholderiaceae_C; genus Limnohabitans_A; species Limnohabitans_A lacus. The sequence continues at coordinate 285,181 of NZ_JASGBH010000001.1, forward strand.
ACGTCCAGTGCGCATGATCGTGGGCTTTCCGGCCGGCACAGGCCCAGACATCGTGGCGCGTTTGCTGGCGCAAAAGCTGTCCGAGGGCTGGGGCAATATGGGCGTGATCGTGGACAACAAGCCCGGTGCCGGTGGCCTGATCGCCGCCAGCGAAGCGGCCCGCGCCACGCCCGACGGCTACACGATCATGTTGGGTGAAACCGGCCAGCTGAGCATCGCCCCCAGCAGCTACAACAAACTGCCTTACGACCCGGTCAAAGACTTCGCCCCCGTGAGCCAAGTGGTCAGCGCCGACTTTGTGCTCTTGGTCAACCCGCAAAAAGTGCCCGCCAAAAACGTCAAGGAATTTGTGACCTGGACGCAGCAGCAAAAGGGCTTGTTCATGGCCACCTTTGGCGCGGGCACGCCCGGCCACTTTGGAGCGTTCATGTTTGGGGACGCGGTCAAGCTCAAGCCCGAAGCGGTGCACTACAAGAGCACGGGTGATGCGCTGGGCGGCCTGTTCAGTGGCGATGTGCAAGGCGTGTTCGCCAGCGTGGGTTTGGCTGCGCCCAACGTGAAGGCGGGCAAGTTGGTGGCCTTGGGCAGCACCGGTGCCACACGCACCGGCGCTTTGCCCGACGTGCCCACCATCAAGGAGCAGGGCTTCAACAACCTGGAGTTTTCATCTTGGTTTGGCATCGTGGCGCCATCCAAAGTGCCGGCCGACATCCTGGCCAAGCTGAGCGCCGACATCCAAAAAGCCGTCAAATCGCCTGAGACCAAAGCCAAGCTCGAAGAGTCGGGCTTTCGCGTGACCGGCACGAGCCGCGAAGAGTTCACGCGCATCATCGCGGCCGACACCGTGACCTGGGGCAAGGCCGTGGCGGCCACCGGTTTCAAGGCCGATTGAGACAGATTGAAATAGATTGAAATAGATTGAAATAGATTGAAATAGATTGAAAAGGAGACCGGCATGAAATCGAAAATTGGGCACCGCACCCTCCAAGGGGCGGGCGTTTTGTCGGCCGTAGGCTTGCTGATGGCGTGCGGCACTTTGCCGGGTTCTTCGGTGGCGCCCCTCAAGGCGGCCACGGGCGCCACGTTGGCCAACTGCTCGGCCTTGGTCTCCTCTTTGAAATTGGCCAACACCCGCATCGAGTCCTCTGCGCCGGTGGCCGCAGGGGCTGTCATGCAGGGCGACCGTCCCGTGCCTGAGCACTGCCGGGTTTTGGGTCGCATGCACGAGCGCAAGGGCAGCGATGGGCGCGACTACGCCATCGGTTTTGAGATGCGTTTGCCTATGGCCTGGAACGGCCGGTTTTATTACCAAGGCAATGGCGGCCTGGACGGCTCGGTCCAGCCTGCCTTGGGCGCTTTGGGCGGTGGCCCGCTCACTGGCGCTTTGATGCAAGGCTTTGCGGTGATCAGTTCGGACGCAGGCCATTCGGGCCCGCAAACGACGGTGTTCGGCTTGGAGCCTCAAGCCCGACTGGACTACGGCTACCAAGCGGTTGAAAAGCTCACGCCCATGGCCAAGCAATTGATCGCGGGGGCTTACGGCAAAGGGCCTGACCGCTCCTACATTGGCGGCTGCTCCAACGGTGGGCGCCACGCCATGGTGGCCGCCGCCCGTGTGGGCGATCAGTACGACGGCTACTTGGTCGGTGCGCCGGGTTACCGTTTGCCTTATGCCGCGCTCACGCAAATCTGGGGGGCCCAGCAGTGGGCCACCATCGCCACACCCGGCGCGACGGTGAAGAACCCGATGAACCCGAACGGCACGCTGCCCGATCTGGCCAGCGCCTTCACCCCGCAAGAGCGCATCACCGTGGCCAAAGCCATTGCCGAAAAATGCGATGCCCTGGACGGCGTGCGTGACGGCATGGTGCAGGCCACACAGGCTTGCCAGGCCCAATTCAACGTGCAAACCGATGTGCCCACCTGCACCGGCGAGCGCCATGGCGCGTGCCTGAGCACGGCGCAAAAGAACGTTATCGCCAGTGTGTTCGCTGGGGCCAAGACATCATCTGGCCAAGCGTTTTACGCCAGCTTTCCGTATGACATGGGCATCGCCGGGGCCAATTGGGGCACATGGAAGTTCATCGATTCATTGATCCGCGATCCGCTGGCCATTGGCACCATTTTCAGCGTGCCGCCTATGCCGCTCAAGCCGCTCCAAGAAAACGTCACAGCACGTCTGGCCATGTTCTCGGCCACCAACGACAGCTACCGTGAATCGGGCTGGTCGCTCATGACGCCGCCCGGAGAGGCCAACCCCGCCAACATGGCCGCCTTGCGTGCCCGGGGCGCCAAAGTGGTGATGTACCACGGCGTGAGCGATGCGATCTTTTCGGCCGAAGACACCCGTCAGTGGGTCGAGCGCCTGAACCGTGTGAATGCCAACCCTGGCGCGGACTTTGCCCGCTACTTTCCGGTCCCCGGCATGAACCACTGCAGCATGGGCCCGGCCGCCGACCAGTTTGATTTGCTCGGACCGCTGGTGCAGTGGGTGGAGCAGGGCGTTGCACCCCAGGCCGTGGTGGCCAGCGTGCGCGGCGCGGGCAATGCCGGTGGCGTGAACACCGAGCTGCCCGCCGATTGGTCGGCCAAGCGCACCCGGCCGCTTTGCGCCTACCCCACCGTCGCCACCTACAAGGGCAGCGGCTCGGTGGAAGACGCCAGCAACTTCAGCTGCCGTTGAAATGCGCGGGGCGCCGACTCAGCCCGGTGCCTCACTTTGCATTTCGATGGCCGGGTATGTGTAGGTGTGGTTCTGGTGAACCTCGCCTGGCAGGTACAAGCGCAGGGCCAGATAAAACGGCTCTGCAGGCGCGGGTAGCCAGTTGCTGATGTCATCTGGGCGCTGGTGACTCAGCTGCAGCGTCAGCCCCCCTTCGCTGTCGTACGTCAGTCCGGCCGTGCGGTCTCCGATGGCAAACTTTTGCTCCGGGTGGTCGTAGAACAGGTAATCGGCTTTGCGGTACATCGTGAGCGACCAAAACGAATCCACCTGAGGCAGACCGCCCGGCGCAAATCGCAATTGGTAGCGGTTTGTGCCATCCAGCACCTGGCCTTGGCTGTCTCGAAAAGCCAGCAGGTAGAGCACCTCTTGCGAACCCAAAATGCCAATGTAGGCACGGGCCACGCGGGCGCGTGTGAGCCAGTCGCCATTGAAGTTGTCTTGTACTTCCACGGCGGTTCTCCAGCCCCCTGCCAGATCGGTGTCTTCTGGGGTGTCGATCTCCTGCAAGGTCGCCGCCAGGGCGGATTGAAGCAGGCTGATATCTGCGGGTACTTCAAGTCCTGGGCCGATACCCAGCTGCGCCCACTGCTGCAATGGCAAGCGGTCTCTGTCGGGCGGGGGATTGAGTGCCATGGCTTGGTTCACCACCCGCACAAAGCTGCGGGCATCGCCTGGCAATGCTTGGGGTTGGACCAGGCATTCACTCACCCGCTGGGCGGGACGTCCCTCGAGCGTGGTGATCTCGAATGCATCTTGCAGGGCATGCACGGGGCCCATGTCTTCATCGGCGTTGGCCAAGATGCGTCCCAAGACCCAGACGTGGGGCGTTGGACAGGCCACTGCAGTGCAACCCGCAGGCACAGTGCCTTGCCATTGGGGGCCATGCACAAAGAAAGTTTGCGCACCGTTGCCGGTGGTGCGTGTGCCAAGGTGTGCAAAAGGGTTGGTGTAAAAGTCCAGCAAGCCCAGCACGTAATAGCGCTCGCCGGTATCGGGCGTTTTGATCAGCACCGGCCCATCACTCAAATCGAGCCAGGCGTTGGTGTAGAGCGTGTCGTTGTTGGGAGTGACCACGCGGCGGTCGCTGGCGTTGAGCAATCGGCGTGAATGTGAAAACAGGTTGATCCAACGCTTCAATGACTCCGGGCCTGCCGTCGGGTCGGACAGCTCGCCTTGGGCATTTTTGCGTGGGCTGCTGGAGGCCCGCATGCGCGCCATTTCATAGATGGGCAGGGCATACAAGATGGCCTCCCGAGCCAGGGCGTTCAGGTCAGTCAGCTTGTTCATTTGCGCAGCGTCCGGTTGATGCGTTCCCACATTTGTGTGTCGCTGGCGATGAATCGGGTGAACTCGTCGGTGCCCATGAAGGCCGCTTCCCCGCCTGCACTGACCAGGCGTGTTTGGGCTTCAGGCTTTTGAATGGCCGCCTTGATGGCCGCTTCCAGTTTGCGCAGCACGGCCGCAGGCGTGTTGGCGGGAGCGTGCAGGCCATACCAGGAGATGACGGTGGCATCCGGGTAACCCGCCTCGGCAATGGTGGGAACATCTGGCAACTGGGCGGAGCGGGCTGAACTGGTGGTGGCCAGTGCTCGCAATTTGCCCGATTTGACATGGGGAAAGGCCACGCTGGAAGGCAGCACCGACATGGAAAAGGCGTTGTTGATCAGATCCAGCGCCAGCGGTGGTGCGCCTTTGTAGGGCACGGCCTCCAGTTCGATGCCGGTGGTGGATTTCAAAATCTCGACCGCCATGGTCTGCGTGGTGCCCGCGCCCGGATCGCCAAATTGCAAAACAGGTTTGGCCCGCTTGGCCATCTCCACATAGTCGCGAACGGTCTTGGCAGGCGAAGCTGCCGGCACGCACATGAAGCTGGGCGACATGGAAAACCGCGCTACAGGTATCAAGTCCTTCGGCGCCCAGCGCAAGGCGTTTTCCTGCATGGGGTTGTTGATCAAAAAAGGCGCTGACACCAGCAAGGTGTAGCCATCAGCGGCCGCGCGGGCCACCGCTTCGGCAGCCAGGTTGCCGTTGGCACCCGCTCGTGACTCCACCACCACCGCTTGCCCCAGTTCTGTCGTCAGCCCTTGGGTCATGGCGCGGGTTTGGACATCGACCACGCCGCCCGCCGGGTAGGGCACGATCACTTTCAGGGGGCGATCGGGGTAGGTATCTTGTGACTGAGCCAAAGCACTGTAAGCAGCGCTCATGGCCAATGCGGACAGGGTGAATGTTCTGCGTTGCATGAAGTCTCCTGGTCTGGGTTGCGAGGTGGATGGGTTGGGGTTCAGCGCACACCGGTTTGTGCATCGGCCATGCGCACCATGTCGGTCAGCCGTGGGCCGATGGTTTTGAGCAGTTCTTGTGGCTTGACGCGGTAGCCGGGCACGGCGCAATTGAAAAGCAGTTGGCGCGAGCCATAGCGGATGCGGGAGGCGACTCCCACGGCCAACACCCCCAAGCCTGCATCGCCCATGTTGATGGCAAAGCCGCGCTTTCTGTAGTGGCTGAGGCTTTCTTGCACACCTGTAAGGCAGCGTTCGTGGTCTTCAGGCCTTTGCAGGCGAACCCGTTCGAGGATGTCTTGTCGCGCTGATTCGTCCAGCGATGCCAGCAAGGCCCTTCCCATCGCGGTTTCCACAATGCCGCGCACGGCGCCCACGGCAGGCCGCTTCAAGGTGCCTTGCTCATGGGTGCAGGACTCCAGGTAAACGACGTCCAAATCCATGGCCACACCAATCGAAACGGCCCCCATCATTTGGGTGGCCATGGCTTGCATGGCTGGGCGTAACTGGTTGATCAGTGGTGTGCTGATCAGGTAAGGGTAGCCCAATGAGACGATGGCCGGTCCTATGAAATAGCGGTCCAGGCGCTCGTCATGGTCGAGGTAGCCCATGGCTTGCAGCGTGCGGCACAGTCTTGAGACGGTGGGCCTGGGGATGCCCAGCCGCTTGGCCAATTCGCTGTTGGCATGTGGGCGTGGGTCACTCACAAAGCATTGCAAGATCATCATCCCTTTGGCCAAGGTGCCTGCAAAACTGGGGTTGTCTTCGCGCAGCAGTTGCAACTCGGTTTGGTCACGCAAATGTTGAGGTGCAGTGTTCGCTCGCATGGGGTAATGGTCGTTGTTAGGTCACATGTGGGCGATAGAAGTTTCATTATTTGAAACATGCGTTCACACCTTAAGCACAATCGCGCACCATGGCAAGCATGATCAGAGACCCTCAAAAACTGCAAAACCTCCTGTCCGAAGTGCGTGCCTATGTGCGAGAGCAGTGGCATCCGCTGGAAAACACCGTCGAACAACTTGACCACGTGCCCGACGACATCGTCCAGGATTTGCGGGAACGCGGTTTTTTTGGCTGGAGCATTCCCGAAGCCTACGGCGGCCTGGGACTGAGCACCGAAGAGTTGATCCTGGCCGCTTTTGAACTCTCGCAAGCATCGGTTGCATTGCGGGCACGGGTGGGCACCAACACCGGCATCGGCTCCGAAGCCTTGGTGGCCGACGGTACCGAAGCCCAAAAGCAACGATGGTTGCCGCGCATGGCCACCGGTGAGCTGACCGGGTGCCTGGCATTGACCGAGCCCGATGCAGGCTCCGAAGCCAGCAATGTGCAGACCACCGCCCGCTTGGAGGGGGATCACTATGTCTTGGATGGCCGCAAGTGCTACATCACCAATGCGCCGATTGCCGATGTTTTCACCGTGGTGGCGCGCACCGAGCCCGGCACCAAGGGCAGTTCTGGCTTGTCGGCTTTCATCGTTGAGCGTGGCACGCCGGGTTTGCGCACCGGCCCGGCGTACAAAAAAATGGGGCAGGCGGGTTCGCCCGTTTCGGATGTGTTTTTTGAAAATTGCCGTGTTCCCGTGGGCAACCTGATCGGTGGACAGGAGGGCGTGGGCTTTAAGACCATCATGAAGGTGCTCAACAAACAGCGTTTGCACTTGTCGGCTCTGTGCACGGGACCGGCCATTCGCATGCTGGACTTGGCCATGGAGCACACCCAAAATCGGCAGCAATTCGGTAAGGCGGTGGGCAACTTCCAGTTGCTGCAGGCCATGGTGGCGGACAGCCAGACCGAGATTTATGCGGCGCAATCGATGATTTTGGAAGCCGCCCGTGCGCGTGACCGTGGCGAAGACGTGGCCCTCACCGCGTCAATGTGCAAATACTTTGCGTCCGAGATGTGCGGTCGCGTGGCTGACCGCTGTGTGCAGATGTTTGGCGGAGCAGGTTATGTGGCCGACTTCAGCCCGATCGAGCGGTACTACCGCGATGTGCGTTTGTTCCGGCTCTACGAAGGCACAAGCCAGATCCATCAGATGAACATCGCCAAGCTGGTTTTGCGCGAGCACGGCGCGACTTGATTCAGCACACCCGCATTTTTTTGACTTTCTGGAGACTTCCCATGCCTACCTTTTCTATCCGTCCAATGGCCGCTGCTGCGCTCCTCCTGTTGTCCATGGGTGTGCATGCGGCAGACTATCCCGTGCAGTCCATCCGCGTGGTGGTGCCGTTTCCAGCAGGGGGCAGCACCGATTTGGTCACCCGTGCGCTGGCCGTGGAGTTGGGGGCTGTGCTCAAGCAGTCGGTGGTCGTGGACAACAAGGCGGGGGCAGGGAGCTTGCTGGGCTCGGAGCTGGTGTCCAAAGCACCGGCCGATGGCTACACCTTGCTCATGGCGGGGCTGACCAATGTGTTTTTGCCTTATGTCCATAAGAATTTGCGCTTCCATCCGGTGGACGATTTCGCCAACATCGGCTTGGTGGCGGACTTGCCCAATGTGATTGCGGTGAATGCGTCCATGCCCTACAAAAAACTCGACGAGTTGATCAAGGCCGAGAAAGCCAAGCCCAAAACCATCAACTTTGCATCTGCAGGCGTGGCCACACCCTCGCACCTGGTGTGCGAGATGGTCAACTTCCAGACCGGCAGCCAGTTTGAACATGTCCCCTACAAGGGCAACGCGCCTGCTGTGGCCGATTTGATGGGCGGGCACATTCCTGTCATGTGCAATAACTTAGGCGGTACGCTGCCCTACATGAACAGCGGGCAGATCCGCATCCTGGCGCAAACGGGCAAGACCCGCTCTGCGGCAGTGCCCGATGTGCCGACCTTTGCCGAATTGGGCATTTCCGGCTTGGAAGCGGGTTTGTGGATGGGTTTGGTCGCTCCCAAAGGCACCCCTGCAGAGGTGATCAAAACCCTCAATGCGGCGTTGGCCAAAGCCATGACCTCACCCGCACTCAAAGACAAATTGCAGCAACTGGGCGCTACACCTTTGCCCACTTCTGTTTCGGCCTTCGATGACCGTGTGCGGCAAGACCGTAAGGCTTGGGACCCGATGCTGGGCAAGCTCAACCTGTCGGGCAATTGAGATGGCGCAAACCCAAGACACGCAGTCGCAGGGGCCATTGCGCGGTGTGCGCATTCTGGATTTGGCCACCGTGGTGGCCGCCCCCATGGCTGGGACTTTGTGCGCTGACATGGGTGCAGAGGTGATCAAAGTCGAGCTGCCCCGGGGGGGCGACGCTTTGCGCTCGCTGGCACCGGTTTGGCAAGGCCATGAACTGTTTTGGAAAGTCACCAACCGCGGTAAGAAAGGCATCACCCTAGATGTGCGTCAAGCGGATGGCCGAGCCCTTTTTTTGAGCATGTTGCCGCAGTTCGACGTGCTGATTGAAAACTTCCGCACCGGCACGCTCGATGCATGGGGTTTGGACATTCAGACACTGCACCAACACCACCCGAATTTGATTGTCTTGCGTTTGACCGGCTTTGGCCAAACCGGGCCCTATGCCAAGCGCCCGGGCTTTGCCCGTGTTTTTGAAGCCATGAGCGGCTTCACCCATTTGACCGGGGAAACCGATGGGCCGCCCCAGCACATGAACTATCCCTTGGGGGACGCCATTGCGGGCCTTTTTGGGGCCTTTTCCATCTCCACGGCGTTGGCAGAAAAGGCCAGAACGCCGCCCGAGCAGTACCGCGGATCTGAAATCGATTTGGCTGCCACCGAAGCTTTGTTCCGCCTGCTCGATCCACTGGCCGCAGAGATGCAGTTCATGGATGTGGTGCGGCAACGCAACGGGTCACGGGCGACCTACACCGCGCCCTCCAATGTCTACCAATCGGCCGATGGCCATTGGATCACCATTGTGGGGACAGGCAACCCCATTTTCGAGCGCATCTGCAAGGCCATGGACCGACTGGACTTGCTGACCGACCCACGCTTTGCCAACAACCTGGAGCGAACCCGCCACTTGGTCGCGCTGGACAAAGAGGTGGCCGATTGGTGCCGCCAGCATTCCATGGCCTATGTCATGCAGCGTTTGGACGAGCAAGATGCGCCTTACGGACGCATCAACTCGATTGCCCAAGCGGCTGAAGATCCGCATTTTCAGAGTCGCCAGGCCTTGATCGATTTGCCCGATGATGCCTTGGGCAGCGTCAAGGCCCCTTGCATCGTGCCACGGTTTGTGGGGCGTGAGCTTCCTGTTCCGCACACCGGTCCCGGCCGAGGCGAGCACAACGCTGAGTTTTATTCAGCGCTGGGGCTCACCGAGGCAGACTTGCAGCGTTTGCGGGACAGTCAAAGCATTTGAAGCCTGTGCTCAGCCCTGCGCGCCCAGAAGGTAATCCACCTTGCCGACTTCGACGCCGTTGTGGCGCAGGATGGTGTAGGCCGTGGTGATGTGGAAATACATATTGGGCAGCATCCAACCGGTGAGGTAGTCCTGACCTTTGAGGGTGCGTGTTTTGCCCGGCCCTGCGGGGAAGGTGATCTCTTTGTCCTCGGTGCCATCCAGCGCAGCGGCAGGCACGGTGGCGATGTAAGCCAAGGTTTTCTGGATGCGTTCTTGCAGTTGGGCGAGCGTGGTTTCGGTGTCGTCGAATTTGGGCGCTTCCACACCAGAGAGGCGGGCCACGCCGTTTTTCACCGCATCGCAGGCGATCAGGATCTGGCGCGTGAAGGGCAGCATGTCGGGCGCCAGGCGGTAGGTGGTCAGTGCCGCAGGGTCGATTTTTTTGGCCTCGACGAATTGCTCGGCTTTGCTCAGGATGTGGCTCAGATTGCTCAGCATGCGGGTGCACACAGGCAAGCTGGCGCTGGACATGGAAATGGTCATGCAAGTCTCCGGTGGTGAAAGGTTCTGGCCAAGGATTGGCCCGTTATCGGGATTCTGGGGCGAGTTGGCTGCGCTCTTTTTGGTATTGGTCGTAGCGCGGCAAGCCCGTGCCAGGCGGCACAGACGTGCCCACCGCCTTGGCCCTTTCTTGAGCGCGAATTTCATCGTAAACGGCTTGGCTGGACGTCAGGCCACAGCCCGACAAAACGCTCAGGAGTGACAAGGCCATCAGGGCTTTGTGGATCATGGACATGTTTTGAAAAGCCTTGTCGTGGCTAAAGCCACCGACCTACAACAACTAGAGAGGTCGGTCGGAAGCATCAGTGACGACATGGGGATGCCGATGGTCAACCGATTTCAGCAATCAGCTCGATCTCGACGCAAGCGCCCAGCGGGATCTGGGCCACGCCAAAGGCGCTGCGGGCGTGTGCGCCGACTTGGGGGCCAAAGACTTGGCCCAGCAGTTCGCTGCAGCCGTTGGTCACCAGGTGCTGCTCGGTGAAGTCGCCGGTCGAGTTGACCAGGCTCATCACTTTGACGATGCGCTTGATCTTGTTCAGGTCGCCCACGGCGGCGTGCAGCGTGCCCATCAGGTCAATCGCCACGGCACGGGCCGCTTGCTGGCCTTCGGCGGTGCTGGTGTCTTTGCCCAATTGGCCGGCCCAGACTTTGCCGTCTTTCTTGGCGATGTGGCCGGACAGGTAAACCAGATTTCCGCTTTGCACAAAAGGCACATAGGCCGCAGCGGGCACAGCCACGGGGGGCAGTTCGATGTGGAGGGATTTCAGGGTGTCGTAAACGCTCATGGCAGGGGTCGTTCCAAGGGAAAAAAGAATGCGTTCAGCAGGGGCTGAACAACCGAAAAACAAGTCAGATTGTCGCCGAAGGGCCGAGGGTTCATTCGCCCACTGGCGCCACCGTCACGGCCACTTCCAGGGTGTGGGCGCCGCCGCCTTGCAGCACGCCGCGCAGCGGCGACACATCGGCAAAGTCGCGGCCCACGGCCAGGCGCACATAGTCCAGGCCCGGGCTGGCCAGGCCGCAGCGGTTGTTGGTGGGGTCCAGGTCCAGCCAGCCTTGGCTGGCGTGGCTGGCCAGTTCGGGCAGATACACCGAGGCCCAAGCGTGCGAGGCATCGCTGCCCACCAGGCGCGGCTGGCCTGGGGGTGGTTGCGTGAGCAAATAACCGCTCACGTAGCGTGCGGGCAAACCCAGCGATCGCAAGCAGGCCAGCAAGATGTGCGCAAAGTCCTGGCAAACGCCGCGACGGCTTTCCAGCGCTTCGATCGCTGGGGTGTTGATGTCGGTGCTTTGCGAGGCATAGGTGAAGTCGCGGTGCATGCGCGCCGTGAGCTCTATGGCCGCTTGCATCAAGGGGCGGCCGGGGCTGAAGCTGCTTTGGGCATAGGCCAAAAAAGCTTCGTGCACGGGGGCGTGGTGCGAGCCGAACACAAAGCCGTTGTTCACATCGGCGGGGTGGCCGCCCCGGTAGCGGAAATGTTCGCGCACCGACTCCCAGCTTTGCGACGAAGTGGCGGGTGCGATGGTCGAGGTTTGGAGTTCGCTGTAGGCACGCACCCGCAAGCCGTCGTGCGGGTTGTTCAGCGCCCAGTAGGCGCGGTGGTTGCAAAAGGCATCGATGTTGTGCTGCACCGTGGCAGCGGGCTCCACATCCAGTTGGTGCTGCAGCACGGTTTGGCAGGGCGTGTTGGCCGGTTGCAGGTGGGCCACATGCTGCGCGGTTTGCACTGCGGGGCTGTAGCTGTAACGGGTTTCGTGGGTGATGGCCAGGTGCATGGGGTCTCAAGCGCCAAAGCTGAAGCGGGCGTCGCCACTGTGGGTGAAAAACAGACCGCACAACTGGTCTGACACATGCCGTGCCGAGCTTTGGCATTCGGCCAGGGCCGCGTGCAAGGGCAGGGGGTGTTCGGCGCTGGCCAAGATGGCGTCGGCCGTGCAGTCCAGTGGCCACAGGGCTTCGGGCGTGAGGTCCACCAAACGCGGCACCACCGCGGCCAGGGGCACGGTGGCCCCATCGGCCAAGTTGCCCATGCGCAGCAAGCGCGAGCGCAAGGTGTGCGCCACCCAGCCCAAGGCGCGGGGGTTGTCTGGGTTGGTCACCAGCAGGTCCATCAGCGCTTGCGGGGTGCGGCTTTGCTGGTACTGCGCATGGAAGCTGATGGTGCTGTCAAACAGGTCCAGCACCGCGTCAAAGCCGGCCTGCTCGCCGATCAGGCCGCCTTGCACGGCGGTGCTCAGGGCGCTCGATAAAAATTCCAGTCGCTCGATGTGGCGGCCAATCGACAACAGGCGCCAGCCATCGTCGCGTGTCATGCGGTCGGTTTGTGCGCCGGTCAGGGCCGCCAGCATCTGGCTGGTCTCGGCCAACAGGGCTTGGACTTCCACCGTGTCCTGCGAGTTGTCGCTGGCCACCGAATTGAAAAAGCGCGATTCGGCCTGCTCCAGCAAACGCCAGTGCTCGGGCGACAAACGCTCGCGCACCGACGAGGCGGCCAAACGCACCGAGCGCAAATTGAACCCCACGCTGGTGGCCAGTTTGTTGTCCCACAGGCCTGCAATGAGCGATCGCTCGAACACGCGGTGGGCTTGCGCTGCGGCAGGCACGCCCGGGCGCACCAGGCCGTGGCGTGTGGCCATGGCGGTGATGAAGTTCAAGAGCTGCGGCTGGTTCTGGTTTTCGCTGTTCAAAATCTCCAGGCTCAGGCGCACCAAGCGCAGCGTGTTTTCGGTGCGCTCGGTGTAGCGACCCATCCAGAACAGGTTTTCGGCGGCGCGGCTGGTGACCAGGCGCTGGCGCTGGGCCAGCACGCTGGCCGAGGGTTGGGTCGATTCGGCTTTGGGCACGCTGATGGGGGCATTGGCTGGCGAGGTGACTGGCGAAGCGGTGGTCTCGGTCGCTTTGGCTTGCACCCACACATCGGCACTGCTGCCGCCGCGTTGCATGGAGGCAATGCCCGCGCGGGTGCCCAGCCGGGCCAGACCGCCGGGCAGCACTTGCCAGCCGCCTTGGGCATCGGCCACGGCAAACACGCGCAGCACCACCGGGCGCGATTCGATCGCGGGCTGGCCATCGGCCTGCACCTGCCATGTGGGCTGGTGCGACAGCGGCAACCAGGACTGCAAGGTGTAGGCATCGGGGTCGCGCAGGATGCGCCCAGCCCATTCGTCTTGCTCGCGGCGGCTCAGTTGGTGGCCCAGCACCGGCTCAAAGCTGTGGCGGTCGGTGTGGTAGGGGTAAGTGGGTTTGATCACACAACCCTGGATGCGCGGCAGCACGTCTTGCAGGGCCGCCGCTTCGCCACACCACCAGCTGGGAATGGCGGGCAGCTGCAGCTCTTCCCCCAATAAATCTCGCGCCAGCGCAGGCATGAAGCCCAGCAGCGCGTTCGACTCCAAAAAGCCCGAGCCCGGCGTGTTGGCCACCAACACATGGCCGCTGCGCACCGCTTGCAACAGACCGGGCACACCCAGGGTGGAGTCGGCGCGCAGCTCCAGCGGGTCCAGCCAGTCGTCGTCCACACGGCGCAAAAGGCCGTGCACCGGTTGCAGGCCCTGCAGGGTTTTGAGGTAAAGCTTTTCGTCGCGCACCGTCAGGTCGTTGCCCTGCACCAGGCTCAGGCCCAGGTAGCGGGCCAGGTAGGCGTGCTCAAAATAGGTTTCGTTGTAAGGACCAGGCGTGAGCAGCGCGATGTGGGCCGAGGCGCCAGCCGGGCTGCGGGCCTTGAGCCCATCGATCAGGGTGCGGTAGGTCTCGGCCAGGCGCTGCACCGGAAAGCCTTCAAACGCTTTGGGGAACTGGCGCGAGACGATGAGGCGGTTTTCAAGCAAATAACCCAGGCCCGATGGCGCTTGCGTGCGCTGCGACAAGAGCCACCAGCAGCCGTCTGGCCCACGGGCCAAGTCAAACGCGGCCAGCGACAGGTAGCGGCCACCCACGGGCGGCACGCCGTGCATGGCGGGCAGGTAAGCGGGGTGACCTTGTATGAGTGCGGCCGGTAAATGGCCGTCGAGCACCAGTTTTTGGGGGCCGTAGGCATCGGCCATGATGCGTTCGAGCAATTGCATGCGCTGCAAAACACCGGCTTCGATCTGCTGCCAGTTGGCCTTTGGCACCATGAGCGGGAAGAGGTCGAGCGACCAAGGGCGCTGCGGCTGGTCGGCCGCGGCATAGACGTTGTAGGTGATGCCGTTGTCGCGCACTTGCCGCTGCAAGTTGCCCATGCGCAGCCCCAATCCGTCCAGGCCCTCGCTGCCCAGGTGCTGGATGAAGGTCTGCCAGGCTTCGCTCATCTGCGCCGGGTCTTGGGGCGATGGCGCCGCCGTGTTGGCCAATCCTCGCAGCTCGTCCCAATGGCCCGCGGGCGCCGCCAGAGCCTGGTGCGCCAACCAATTCATGGCTTGCGCATCCAAGTTTTCAGAGCGGTTTTCGCGGGAATCATTCATGCAGCCATTGTCGCTCAGGCTTTGCGCAAATCCAGGGTGTACGGGAACTCTGGGCTGGCGTGCAGGGTCACGTTGGGGCCGAGAGCCGCCAGTTGCTTCATGGCGCCGGGCGTGTGGCCCATGCGGAAGAAGCGCGACAAGCGGCGGCTTTCGGCCTCGTAGGCGTTGACCGGGAAGGTGTCGTAATTGCGGCCACCGGGGTGGACCACGTGGTACTGACAGCCGCCCAGCGAGCGCTTCATCCAGGTGTCCACCAGGTCCACCGTCAAAGGCGCATGCACACCGATGCTCGGGTGCAAGGACGACGGCGGGTTCCAGGCTTTGTAGCGGACGCTGGCCACGTACTCGCCCACCACGCCGGTGGGCTGCAAGGGCAGGGGCTTGCCGTTGACGGTGAGCATGTGGCGCGAAGGGTTGATGCCGGTCACGTGCACTTCGATGCGCTCGAGCGACGAGTCCACATAGCGGGCGGTGCCGCCTGCGCCGTTTTCTTCGCCCATCACGTGCCAAGGCTCCAGCGCATTGCGCAGGGTCACCACCGCGCCGTCGACTTTGACTTGGCCGACCAGCGGAAAGCGGAACTCGAAATGTGGCGCGAACCAGCTCGGGTCAAAGTGAAAGCCCGCATCGCCCAGCTCGGTGAGCACGTCGTCAAAGTCCTTGTGGATCCAGTGCGGCAGCATGAAGCGGTCGTGCAGCTCGGTGCCCCAGCGGGTCACGGGGGCTGCATAAGGCGCGTCCCAGAAGCGGGCCACCAGGGCGCGCAGCAGCAACTGCTGCACGATGCTCATGCGGGCGTGCGGCGGCATCTCAAATGCGCGCAGCTCCAAGAGGCCCAGACGCCCGGTGCTGCTGTCGGGTGAGTACATCTTGTCGATGCAAAACTCGCTGCGGTGCGTGTTGCCGGTGACGTCGATCAGGATGTTGCGCAGGGTGCGGTCCACGATCCAGGGCGGCATGTCGGCGCCGTACTTCTGGCGGTTGCGCATGATCTCGCGCAGCGCAATTTCCAGCTCATAGACCTGGTCGTTGCGGGCCTCGTCCACGCGCGGAGCCTGGCTGGTGGGGCCGATGAACATACCGGAAAACAAGTAGCTCAAAGACGGGTGGTTGTGCCAATACAGGATCAAGCTGGCCAGCAGTTCGGGGCGGCGCAAGAAGGGGCTGTCGGCGGGCGTGGCGCCCCCCATCACCATGTGGTTGCCGCCGCCGGTGCCGGTGTGGCGGCCATCGGTCATGAATTTTTCGGCGGACAGGCGCGTCTCAAAGGCCGCTTGGTACAAAAACTCGGTGTGGTCGACCAGCTCGGCCCAGTTGTGGGCCGGGTGGATGTTGACCTCGATCACGCCGGGGTCGGGCGTGACCTGCAGCAGTTTCAGGCGCGGATCGCGTGGTGGCGGGTAGCCTTCCATCACCACCCTCATGCCCAGCTTCAAGGCGGTGGCTTCCACCGCGCTCACCAGGGCCAGGTAGTCCTCCAGACGCGCCAGCGGCGGCATGAAGACATACAAGACGCCAGACTTCTCACCTTTTTTCAGGGCATCGGCCTCGACCTTGGGGCCGTTGGCGCGGTTCGGGTCGCGCACTTCCACGCACAAAGCGGTGCGCACCACCGACGGGTCCGACTCAAAGCGCTTGGCCGCTTGCGCAGGCACAGCCTGGCTGCTGTGTCGGGTTTGCAGTGTGATGGGCGCGGCAGGCAGGGCGGTGCGGGCCGTGAGGTGCGGTGAAAAAGGGTCCTGCTCGATCATGTGCAAGCGGTCGGTGGGGGCAGACCATGGCAGGGAGTCCAGCGGCAAGCGCCAGCCCATGGGCGAGTCGCCTGGCATGAGGTACATGCGCTCTTCACGCAAGAACCAGCGGCCCGTCTCCCACGAGGAGATGGCCGGGTTGCCGGTGTCCAAAGGTTGCAGGGGCAAGACATAGCCCACCTCTTGTTCCAAACCTTGGCTGAAGACGCGGCGCAGGCGGTTGCGCTCCATCTCATCGTCCAGGCGTGCATCGAACGGGTCCACGTTGACGGGCAGACGGCGTTCGCGCCAGAGGTAGTACCAAGCGTCTTCGTGGCCGGGCAGTACGGTTTGGCTGCCCAAGCCCAGCTGCTCGGTCAGGCCCAGCATGAAGCGTTTGGCATCGGCGCTGGTGTAGTGGCTGGGCTCGCGCTCGTCGGCAAAGGCCGCGGGGTTGTGCCAGCAGGGCTTGCCGTCTGCCCGCCAATAGATGCTCAGCGCCCAGCGCGGCAGCTGCTCGCCGGGGTACCACTTGCCTTGGCCGAAATGCAAAAAGCCGCCTTGGCCGTATTGCTGGCGCAGCTTGTGCACCAGCTCGGTGGCCAGGCCCCGTTTGGTCGGGCCCAAGGCGTCGGTGTTCCATTCGGCGGCATCTCGGTCTTGGGTGGCCACAAAGGTGGGCTCGCCGCCCATGGTCAGGCGCACGTCTTGGGCCAGCAGTTGGGCATCCACCTTGTCGCCCAGGCTCAACACATCGGCCCATTGTTCTTCGGTGTAAGGCTTGGTCACGCGGGGCGATTCGTGGATGCGGGTCACCTTCATTTCGTGGCTGAACTCGACCTCGGCCTTGTCCATCAGGCCTTCGATTGGGGCGGCCGCCGAGGGCTGCGGTGTGCAGGCCAGCGGAATGTGGCCTTCACCGGCTAGCAGACCCGAGGTCGGGTCCAGTCCCACCCAGCCTGCGCCGGGCAGGTAGACCTCGCACCAGGCGTGCAGGTCGGTGAAGTCGACCTCGGTGCCGCTGGGCCCATCGAGCGATTTCACATCGGGGGCCAGCTGGATCAAATAGCCCGACACAAAACGGGCCGCGATGTTCATGTGGCGAAACAGCTGCACCAAAAGCCAAGCCGAGTCGCGGCAGGAGCCGCTTTTCAGGGTCAGCGTTTCCTCGGGCGCTTGCACGCCCGGCTCCATGCGGATGGTGTAGCGGATGTCTTGGTGCAGGCGCTGGTTGATCTGCACCAGGAAATCGATCGTGCGCTGGCGCTTGCGGTCCAGGCTGCACAGGTATTTCTTGAACTTTGGGGTCTTGTTTTCTTTGACCAGGTAAGACTGCAGCTCTTCCTTGACCACATCGGTGTACTTGAAGGGCACTTCCTCGGCCGAGGGCTCCAAAAAGAAGTCGAAGGGGTTGAACACGGCCATTTCGGTGACCACGTCCACCGTGACCTTGAATTGGGTGGTTTTCTGGGGAAAGACCAAGCGTGCCTGGTAATTGGCAAACGCATCTTGCTGCCAGTTGATGAAATGTTCTTCGGGCTCGACTTTCAGGCTGTAGCTCAGGATGCGGCTGCGGCTGTGGGGGGCAGGGCGCAGGCGGATGACTTGGGGGCCCAGCTGAACAGGACGGTCGTAGGTGTAGTGGGTGACGTGGTGCAGGGCAACGTGTATCGACATATTTCTAACAGCGCAACAGGGGCTGCACGCATGACAAGTGCAGCTTGGGCTTTTTAAACTAGCAAGACACGCGCCAGGCCAGACGCTGGCGCCCCACAACAGCCATTCAGGGAGGCTGAAGATGCACAACTTGCGCTGGGCCCGGGGCTTATCGCCTGTGTTGCTGGCCTGGTGCGCTGGGGTGGCGGTGCAGTTGCAGCAAGTGGCGCTGTGGTCTGCGTCCAGTTATGCGGTCACGTTTGCCGCCACCTTTGCGGCCCTGGCTGGGCTGGCGCTGCGGGGGCGTGGGCATTCACGGCGCTTTGGCGCATGGCGGCCAATGGCTGTGTGTGGCGCGGTTGGCGTGTTGGCTTTTGCCGTCACCGCAGGCCATGCGCTACTCAAGGTGCAGGCCATCGATCCCGCTCTGGAGGGCCAAGACCTGGTCTTGGTGGGCGTGGTGCAGGCCATGCCGCAGCGCCAAGACATCGGCTGGCGCTTTCGCTTTGAGGTGGAAACGGCCCACCGGGTGCAAGGCGGTCAAGCGGTGCGTGTGCCCCGCCACGTCTATTTGGGCTGGTATGGCCAAGACGGCGTGAGCGACAGCGGCTGGAACCTGTCGGCCCTGCCCGAGCCGGTGCAAGCCGGTGAGCGCTGGCGCTTACGCGCACGCCTGAAGGCCCCGCACGGCAACATGAATCCACGCGGCTTTGACTACGAACTGTGGCTGTGGGAGCAGGGCCTGGGCGCCACAGGCACCGTGCGCACAGGCGCAGCCCACCCACCGCCAGAGCGCCTGGCACAAACCTGGGCGCACCCGGTGGAGTGGTGGCGGCAAAGCGTGCGCGATCGCTTGCAAAACCGCCTGGCGCCTGAGCATGCCAGCGTGGCGGGCATCGTGGTGGCGCTGGTCACGGGCGATCAAGCGGCGATTGACCGCAGCCATTGGGACGTGTTTCGTGCCACCGGCGTGGCGCACCTGATGAGCATTTCGGGCCTGCACGTGACCATGTTCGCATGGCTGGCTGCCGTGGCTATGGCTGGGTGTTGGCGGCAGTCGGCGCGGTGGGGGTTCAAGGGTGCATTGCGCTGGCCTGCGCCGCAGGTGGGGGCCGTGGCGGGGCTGGGTTTGGCGGTTTTGTATGCGGTGTTCAGCGGCTGGGGCGTGCCCGCGCAGCGCACCGTGTGGATGCTGGGCGTGGTGACGCTTTTGCGCCTGTCGGCCAGGCAATGGGCGGCGGGTCAGGTGTGCCTGTTGGCTGCAGCCGTGGTGTTGGCGCTGGACCCTTGGGCGCTGTTGCAGCCCGGTTTTTGGCTCAGTTTTGTGGCGGTGGCGGTGCTGCTGTGGACCGATCAACGCAGCGCAGTTGTGCACCGCTTGGGTGCCAAAGAAGGTGCGCCGTGGTGCCCCGCATGGGTGCGTTCATGGGTTGGGCGGCTGTGGGGATTGTTGCGCGAGCAATCGGTGGTCACGCTGGCGCTGGCGCCATTGTGTTTGCTGTTTTTTGGGCAGGTGTCGCTGGTGGGTTTGCTGGCCAATCTGGTGGCCATTCCGTGGGTGAGTTTTGTGGTCACGCCGCTGGCCATGTTGGGCGTGCTGTGGCCGGGTCTGGCCGTGTGGGCCGCATGGGCGCTC
The DNA here is from genome assembly GCF_030053395.1 of Limnohabitans lacus. Lineage (GTDB taxonomy): Bacteria > Pseudomonadota > Gammaproteobacteria > Burkholderiales > Burkholderiaceae_C > Limnohabitans_A > Limnohabitans_A lacus. The sequence goes on from NZ_JASGBH010000001.1 coordinate 304,520, forward strand.
GAGCCCTTGACCGCCTTGCTGGTGTGGCTGGCCGCTTGGCCCGCAGCCAGTGTGCAACTGGCATTGCCGCCTGGGGGCTTTGCCCTGCTGGCGCTGGTGGCGGCGCTCTTGTGGGTGTCGGCCTGGCCCCGATCCTGGAAGCTCGCCAGCCTGACTTTGCTGTGGCCCGCACTGTTTTGGACGGCGCCTCGTCCCGCATTGGGAACTTATGAATTGCTCATCACCGATGTGGGGCAAGGTAACGCTGTTTTGGTGCGCACGGCCAAGCACAGCTTGCTCTACGACGCGGGGCCGCGTTATTCTGCCGAGAGCGACGCGGGGCATCGGGTGCTGGTGCCTTTGCTGTCGCAGACCGCCGAAAAGCTCGATGTGCTCATGCTCAGCCACCGCGACAGCGACCACACCGGTGGTGCCGCGGCGGTGCTGGCCATGCAGCCGCAGGCTGGGCTCATGTCCTCGTTGGAGGCTTCGCATCCTTTGTGGGGCATGGCCCGTACGATGCAACTTTGCCAGCGTGGCCAGCGCTGGGCATGGGACGGTGTTCAGTTTGAGGTGCTGCACCCGACAGCCGGGGCGCTTGATGGGGCAGAGCCTCTGGCCAAACCCAATGCTTTGAGCTGTGTGCTGCGCATCAGCGACGGGGCGCGCTCGGTGCTGCTGGCCGGCGACATCGAAGCGCCGCAGGAGCGGGCGCTGGTGGCCGCTGGTCTGGACCCGGTGGACCTGCTCTTGGTGCCGCACCACGGCAGCAAGACCTCGTCCACACCCGAATTTTTGGCGGCTTTGCAGCCGCGGCTGGCGCTGGTGCAAGCGGGTTACCGCAACCGCTTTGGGCATCCTGCGCCTGCGGTGGTGGCGCGGTATCAGGCCTTGCACATCCGTTTGATCGACAGCCCCCACTGCGGCGCAGCCACTTGGCGCAGCGATGCGCCCGAGCAGGTCGTTTGCGAGCGCGAACGTTCCCGCCGCTATTGGCACCACGCACCGCCTTGACGCGGGTCAAGTGCGATTGGTATGCATCTTGCTATCCTTTGCTCAGGAGTAATGAGCTATGCGCCAATTTGACGAGATGTACAGCCGCTTGCCTGCTGCGGGCGATGCGGGCGAGGTGAGAAAACACTACGAGGCTTATGCCCGTTGGTTGCAGGCGCAAGACCCCCAGACCATGGCCGCTCGCCGCGAAGAAGCCGAGATGATCTTTCGCCGCGTGGGCATCACCTTTGCGGTCTATGGTGACAAAGACGAAGACGGCTCGGGCACCGAGCGTTTGATCCCTTTTGATCTGATCCCCCGCGTGATCGCCGCCCAAGAGTGGAAGAGCATGGAAGCCGGTTTGGTGCAGCGCGTCACGGCGCTCAACCGCTTCATCCACGACGTTTACCACGACCAAGACATCCTCAAAGCGGGCGTCATCCCGCGCGAGCAGATCGAAAACAACGCCCAGTTCCGCCCCGAAATGGTGGGCGTGGATGTGCCCAACAACATCTATTCACACATCAGCGGCATCGACATCGTGCGCGCCCCCGACAGTTCGGGCAATGGCGAGTACTACGTGCTCGAAGACAACCTGCGCGTGCCCAGTGGCGTGAGCTACATGCTGGAAGACCGCAAGATGATGATGCGGCTGTTCCCCGAGTTGTTCAGCCAGCACCGCGTGGCCCCGGTGGCGCACTATCCCGACTTGCTGCTGGAGACCCTGCGTGCCAGCAGCCCCGCCACCACGGCCGAGCCCACGGTGGTGGTGCTCACGCCCGGCATGTACAACAGCGCTTATTTTGAGCACGCCTTTTTGGCGCAGCAGATGGGCGTGGAGCTGGTCGAAGGGCAAGACCTGTTTGTCAAAGACAAGTTCGTTTACATGCGCACCACACGCGGCCCCAAGCGGGTGGACGTGATCTACCGCCGGGTGGACGATGACTTTTTGGACCCCAACGTGTTCCGCCCCAGCTCGACCCTGGGCTGCGCTGGCCTGATGGAAGCTTACAAAGCGGGCCATGTGGCGATCTGCAACGCGGTGGGTACCGGCGTGGCCGACGACAAATCGATCTACCCCTATGTGCCCGACATGATCAAGTTCTATCTGGGCGAAGAACCGATCTTGAAGAACGTGCCCACTTATCAGTGCCGCAAACCCGACGACCTGCAGTACACCTTGGCCAACCTGAAAGACTTGGTGGTCAAGGAGGTGCACGGCGCAGGCGGCTACGGCATGTTGGTCGGCCCGGCCTCCACCAAAGAAGAAATCGAGCGCTTCCGTGGCGCCCTGTTGGCCAACCCCGAGGGCTACATCGCGCAGCCCACCTTGAGTCTGTCGAGTTGCCCCACCTTTGTGGACAGTGGCGTCGCGCCACGGCACATCGACCTGCGGCCCTTTGTGCTGTCTGGCCGCACGGTGCAGATGGTGCCCGGTGGCCTCACGCGCGTCGCGCTCAAAGAAGGCTCTTTGGTGGTGAACTCGTCACAAGGCGGCGGCACCAAAGACACCTGGATATTGCAGGACTGAAAAGGGGAGAACACACATGCTTTCAAGAACCGCCGACCACCTCTTCTGGATGTCCCGCTACATGGAGCGGGCCGAAAACGAAGTTTCGCCAAAACACGGCCGAGCGCGCAGCGCTTGCGGGGTTTTCGGCCTCAAGGGAGTTATCTGATGCTGAGCCGTACCGCCGACCACCTTTTCTGGATGTCCCGCTACATGGAGCGGGCCGAGAACACCGCAAGGATGTTGAACGTCAGTTACGAAACCTCCTTGCTGCCGCAATCAGCTGCTGCCGTTGAAGCCGGTTGGGAAGGCATCTTGTCGATCAGCGAGTTGCTGCCGTCCTATTTGGCTTTGTACAAAACCATCACGCCACGCGATGTGATGGCTTTCATGGTCAAGGACGTGGACAACCCATCTTCGATCATCTCGTGCCTGCGCGCCGCACGCGAGAACGCCCGTGCGGTGCGCGGGACCCTGACCACCGAGGTCTGGGAGACGCAAAACCAGACCTGGCTCGAAGTCAACCGCATGCTCAAGAGCGGAGAGTTCGAGCGCGATCCGGGCCAGTTTTTTGAGTGGGTGAAGTTCCGCTCGCACCTGTCACGCGGCGTGACGGTGGGCACCATGCTGATGGACGAGTCGCTTTACTTCATGCGCATGGGCACGTTTTTGGAGCGGGCCGACAACACGGCGCGTTTGGTGGATGTGAAGTTCCACGCCATGAACAACGACTTTTTTGGCGCACCGCAGTACGGCACCTCCGAGGCCGAGAGCACGCAGGAATACGACTTCTACCACTGGAGCGCGATCTTGCGCAGCGTCAGCGGCTTTGAGGTCTACCGCAAGGTGTACCGCGATGTGATCCGCCCCGAGCGGGTGGCCGAGCTTTTGATCTTGCGCTCGGACATGCCGCGCTCTTTGCACGCCAGCCTCAATGAGGTGGTGTCCAACTTGGCGCTGGTCTCGCACGACCGCGAAAGCGACACCTTGCGCCACGCAGGCCGTCTGCGCTCAGAACTGGCCTTTGGCCGCATCGACGAGATTTTGGCGACCGGCTTGCACGCTTACCTGACGCAGTTTTTGGACCGCGTGAACGTGCTGGGCGGCCGCATCAGCCGGGAGTTCTTGATGCCGTCAGCGGCATAAACCGTCCTGGCGCGAGAAGTTAAGCAGGCACAGCTCTTGGCGTGCAATCGTCGTTGCGAGCGAAGCTTGGCAATCCAGCTGCGCGCTTGACGAGACATCTGGACTGCCGCGTCGCTGCGCTCCTCGCAGTGACGATTTGACCGATCAATCGCCCAGCGTCAACACCACGGGGGCGTGGTCGCTGGGGCGTTCATTCTTGCGTGGGGCGCGGTCGATCACGCAGGCGGTGGCGCGGTCCTTGAGCGCTGGGGTGATCAGGATGTGGTCGATGCGCAGGCCGCGGTTGCGGCGAAAGCCAAACTCGCGGTAGTCCCACCAGCTGTAGCTTTTCTCGGGCTGCTCAAACAAACGGAAACTGTCCGTGAGGCCCAGATCGGTCAGGGCTTGGAGCTTTTCGCGCTCTTCCACCGTGCAGTGGATGGTGTCTTTGAGGCCCACCGGGTCCCACATATCCAGCTCGTCAAAGGTGATGTTGTAGTCGCCCATCAGCACCAGATTCGGGTGGCGTGTCATTTCGTCCTTGACCCAGTCGCGCAGCGCATCGAGCCAGCGCATCTTGTAGGCGAACTTGTCGCTGTCAGGCGCCTGGCCGTTGGGGAAATACGCGCCGATCACCCGCAAATCACCGTAGGTGGCCGCGATCACACGCGACATCTCGTCTTCAAAGCCGGGGATGTTCTTGACCAGGTCCACACCCTCGGTGCGCGAGATCAGCGCCACGCCGTTGTAGGTCTTCTGGCCAAACCAGTGGGCCTGGTAACCGGCTTCCTTGAAAGCTGCGACCGGGAATTTGTCGTCGGTGAGTTTGAGTTCTTGCAGGGCCAGCACGTCGGTGGGGTTGGCGGCGAGCCAGTCCAGCACCTGAGGCAAGCGCACCGACAGCGAGTTGACGTTCCAGGTCGCGATGTTCATGAAGCCGTGTGTCTCTCTCAAATGTGCAGGTAAGCCAAAACGCCGACAACCACGCCGCCAGCGCCTGCGCCGTACATGACGTATTCCAGCCATTTCTTTCTGGACAGCAGGGCAATCGCGGCCATGGCAATGGCCACTTGCAGCACGGTGGTGGCCTGCGCCCAGCGGTGGTGCTGGTGCATTTGTTCGTCAGACCGCTGGTCCCAGGCTTTGGCTTCGGCTTCGAGCTTTTCAGCACCGGCCTTGATTTCGGCTTTTTCGCCCTTGTAGCGCTTGATCTCGTCTTGGTAGAACTCTTTTTTGCCGGGTGACAATTCCAGAGCCAGCTCGCTCAGGTTTTGCTTGCTGCTCTTGGCTTGGTAGTAGTTCCACTGGTTGGAGGCTTCGGTCTTTTTGATGGCCGCGTTGTTTTTGTACAGGCCTGCATTGGCCTGCGTGGCTCCGCCCATGTAGCCAAACAGGGCCCCCACCGTGGCGATCACGGCGGTGAACATGGCGATCGAGCTGGTGTGTCCGTCGCCGTGGCCTTGGGCGGCGTGCTCCAACTCATGGTCGTGCGGGCCGTGAACGTGAAAACCTTGTCCAGACATGGTGTCTCCTCAGATAGGGTGTTGGTATGTGACAAAACTGAAGGGCAGGCCACTGGCTGCCACATGCTGTTCGCGCCGGACTTCTTGCCAGCCCGCGCCGAGTGTAGGGGCGAATGCATCCCCCTCGAAGTCCTGGTCAATTTCAGTGACCACTGCGGTGCTGGCGTGCGGTTCGGCCTGCGCGTAAATCTCGGCACCACCGATCACCCAGGCATCGGTGGCTTCGGGGCACAGGTTTTGGGCTTCGTCGATGGAGCCAGCACGCACAGCGCCTTCGGCCTGCCAATCGGTTTGGCGGGTGACCACGATGTTGACGCGGCCGGGCAGGGGGCGGAATTTGGGCGGCAGCGAATCCCAGGTCTTGCGGCCCATGATGACCGGCTGGCCCAGCGTGGTGCGCTTGAAGTGCGCCAGGTCTTCGGGCAGGTGCCAGGGCAAGGTGTTGTGGACGCCGATCACGCCATTGCGGGCGCGGGCATAGATCAGGTGAAGTTTCATCTCAGGCAGGCGCCAAGGCCTCAGCAATGTGTCAAACAGCCACGGGCGCTTTGATGGCCGGATGGCACTCGTAGCCCAAGACCTCGAAGTCTTCGAATTCGTAGTCAAAGATGGAAGCGGGCTTGCGCTTGATGTTCAGCGTGGGGTAGGCCATGGGCGAGCGGCTCAGCTGCAGCTCGACCTGTTCGTGGTGATTTGAGTAAATGTGGCAATCGCCACCGGTCCAGATGAAGTCGCCCACGTCCATGTCGCATTGCTGCGCGATCATGTGGGTCAGCAGTGCATAGCTGGCGATGTTGAAGGGCACACCCAAAAAGATGTCGGCGCTGCGCTGGTAAAGCTGGCAGCTGAGTTTGGGCTTGTCGCCCGCCTTTTGGGGCGGCGCCACATAGAACTGAAAGAAAGCGTGGCAAGGCATCAGCGCCATTTGGTCCAGCTCGGCCACGTTCCAGGCGCTCACGATGATGCGGCGCGAGTCGGGGTTGCTTTTCAGCGTGTCCATCACCTGCTGGATCTGGTCGATGTGCCCGCCGCTGGGCGTGGGCCAATTGCGCCACTGCACGCCATACACCGGGCCGAGGTCACCGTCTTCGCGGGCCCACTCGTCCCAGATGGTGCAGCCGCGCTCTTGCAGCCATTTCACATTGCTGTCGCCGCGCAAAAACCACAGCAGCTCCACGATGATGGCCCGCAAAAATACCTTCTTGGTGGTGATCAGCGGGAAACCTTCGTTCAGGTCAAACCGCATTTGGTGGCCAAACACGCTGCGCGTGCCGGTGCCGGTGCGGTCGCCTTTTTGCACGCCGGTCGTGTAGACATGGCGCATGAAGTCTTCGTATTGGCTGCGGATGGGGCGTGCGGGCGTGTTCATGGGGTGGAGTGTAAATGCTGTCGAATTTGTCAGATCACGGGCAGTTGATGACCCGTCCTGGGTTCAGCAGGTTCTGCGGGTCCAGCGCTTTTTTCACGGCCCGCATCATGGCCAGCGCGGTGGGATCTTTGTACAAGGGCAGCTTGCCCACTTTGAGTTCGCCCACGCCATGCTCGGCGCTGATCGAGCCGTCGTATCGGGCCACTTGCTCAAACACCAAGGTGTTGACGCGTTCTTCGTTGTCGCGCAAAAAGACTTGGCCATCGACGCCTTCGGGGGCTTGCACGTTGTAGTGCAGGTTGCCGTCGCCCAAGTGGCCAAAGTCCACCATGCGCACGCCGGGCACTTCGCGCGCTAGCAGGGCATCGGTCTCGGCCACAAAGGCCGGGATGCGCGAGACCGGGATGCTGATGTCGTGCTTGATGTTCAGGCCTTCTTCGGCCTGCGCCAAGGTGATGCTTTCGCGGATGTGCCACAGGCCCCTGGCTTGCGTCAGGTTTTCGGCCACCACCGCGTCGCTCACGCAGCCAGCTTCCAGTGCGGCTTCGAGCAAGGCTTCAAATTGAGCACGCGCATGGGCTTCGTTCTCGCTGTCGGAGTTTTCGAGTAGCACGCACCAGGGCGTGTCTTGCCAAAGCGGCACGCGCAACTGCGGGTAATGCTTGTCCACCAGGCCGAGTGCAAACTGGTTCATGACTTCAAAGCCTGTCAGGCCCGGGCCCAGGCGCTGGTGGGCCAGGCCCAGCAGATCCACCGCCGCTTGCATGCTGGGCACTGCGGCCCAAGCGGTCAGCTGCGCGGCGGGCAGGGGGTAGAGCTTCATGGTGGCAGCGGTGATGATGCCCAGCGTGCCTTCGCTGCCGATCATCAGGTTGCGCAGGTCGTAGCCGGTGTTGTCTTTGCGCAGGCCTGTCAGGCCGTTCCAGACTTCGCCTTGGGCATTGACCACTTCCAGGCCCAGGCACAGCTCGCGCGTGTTGCCGTAGCGCACCACTTGGGTGCCGCCCGCGTTGGTGCCCAGGTTGCCGCCAATCGTGCAGCTGCCTTCGGCGCCCAGGCTCAGTGGGAACAAAAATCCAGCGTTTTCGGCCGCAGCCTGCAGGTTTTGCAGCACGCAACCGGCTTCCACGGTGATGGTCAAGTTGGCCGGGTCGATCGCGCGGACCGCGTTCATGCGGGTCATGCTCAGCACAATCTGGGTGCCCGAGTTGTCGGGCACGCCGCCCACCACCAGGCCGGTGTTGCCACCTTGCGGCACGATGGACGCGCCCGCTGCGGCGCAGGCCTTGACCACGGCGGCCACCTCTGGGGTGTTGGCGGGGCGCACCACCGCCAGGGCATGGCCTCGCACGCGTTTGCGCCAGTCTTGCTCCCAGGGGCTGAGGTCGGCACCGGGGTCGTCGTGGGTGAGCACGTGGGCCGCGCCGCAAATCTGGCGCAGTTGGGCAATCAGGTCGTGGCTGGGCAGGTCGGTCATGAGCAGGTCAGCCGGTGGCTGAAAACAAGAAAACTCAATTCTTGGGCACGGGCACAAAGTTGCCCGTCGCCTTGGCGGCTTGGATGCGGATGCGCACGTGCAAGGCGCAAGCCACAAACAAGCTGGTGCACAAGATCACTTGCAGCAGGGCCAGGCCATTGGAGGGCCATTTGTCGCCCCAAGCGCGCACAACGCCTTCGGTGAAGTACAGCCAAACCAGCAGGCTCACCCAGCGGTAGGTGTACATGCGGTGTTTGAGCAAACCGGCCAGCGGCAGGCACAAAGGCAGCACCTTGATGGCCCACCACGAGCCGCCCGGGCGCAGCGGCGCCAGCCACAACTCCCAGGCCAAGCCCACCAAAATCAGGCCGAGCAAGCTGCCCACGGCAAGCCAGCGCGTGAAATTCACGCCAGAGGGGATGTTGTCAGTATTTGTGTTCATGGCGGTGGCATCATACCGGTCATGAAATCCCTTCCTCCCGTGCTGACTTGGCGCGAACATTTCAAAGCTTGGTGGCAAGAGCTGACCGAGTTGCCTTGGCGTCAGATGCTGGGTGTTCTGGCGCAGCGATTTCGCGATGCGCGTTTGGGCGTGAGCGCCAGTTCTTTGACCTTCACCACAGTGCTGGCCTTGGTGCCTTTGTTTGTCGTGGGTCTGTCGGTGTTTGCGGCCTTTCCGGTGTTTGGCAAGTTCCAGGACACCATCCAGCGCTGGCTGATCGACAGCCTGGTGCCCGAGAGCATTTCGCGCCAGGTGCTGAACTACCTGACGCAGTTCTCACGCAAAGCCAGCCGCTTGGGCGCAGTGGGTTTGGTGGCGGTGGTCATGACGGCCGTGGCTTTGATGGTGACCATCGAGCGCACCTTGGGGCAAATTTGGCGCGTTGACCGGCAGCGGCCCCTGGCGCAACGGGTCTTGCTGTACTGGTCGGCCATCACTTTGGGCCCTTTGTTTCTGGGCGCCAGTCTGGCCATCACCTCGTATGTGGTGACCGCCTCGCAAGATGTGGTGAACGTTTTGCCCGGCATCGTGCGCGGTTTGCTCGATGGGGTGGAGTTCTTCTTGTTGGTGGCGTGCCTGAGCGGCTTGTATTTTTATGTGCCCAACGCTCGGGTCCAGTGGCGCCATGCCCTGACGGCAGGCTTCTTGGTCGCTGGTGGCATCGAGATCGCCAAGAAACTGTTGGCGGTGTACCTGACGCAATTTCCGACGTATTCGCTGATTTATGGCGCGTTTGCGGCGGTGCCGATCTTGCTGGTCTGGATTTATGTGACTTGGGTGATCGTGCTTTTGGGCGCCGTGATCGCGGCCAGCATGCCCGAGGTGAGGCGCCAGCATTTGCGCCAGCCCGAGGGGGCCGGTTGGTCGTTCCGTGTGGCGCTGGAGGTGTTGGCCGCCTTGCATGCCGCCCGCCAAACGGCACCCCACGGCATGACGGCCGATGCCATGAGCGTGCAGCTGCGCCTGGATGTGCGTGAGGTCAATGGGGTGCTCGAAGTCTTGCGCGGCTTGGACTGGGTGGGCTTGTTGCGCGACGACGGTGGGCCGCAGGCTTCACGCCATGTGCTGCTGATCAACCCCACCGAGACGCAGGCAGGGCCCTTGGTCAATCGATTGCTGTTGCGCCAAGAATCGGCGTCTTATCCCTTCTGGATGGCGACAGGCCTGGACCAAACGCCTTTGTCCAGCATGTTGCCTATCGCATGGACCCCTCAGCATTGAGGGGACCTGGATTCACCCTCAAAAGGGGATCTTGCCCTTCCAGATGTCCTTGTACATGACCCAGTCCCCCATGAAGCTGTAGAGGGGGCGCTTGAAGCTGGCGGGTTTGTTTTTCTCAAAGCCAAAGTGGCCGATCCACGCGCAGCCATAGCCACACAGCAGGCCATACAAAAAGTATTGCGGCTTGCCGGTGTAGGCGAGCATGGCCAAGCAGATCAGTGACAGCGTGCTGCCCACAAAGTGCAAACGGCGGCAGGTGCGGTTGTTGTGCTCGCTCAAATAAAAGGGGTAGAACTCGGCAAAGCTGCTGTGGGTCATGGTTGTCTTCTCTTGTGTTTTAACGGGTGCTGAAGGGGGCGCTCAAAAAGCCTCTGAAACGGGCTCGCCCACCGCGCTCGGGTTCGCGGGTCAAGCGGTACTCGGGAAAGCGCCGCAAAAAGCGGCCAATCGCGATGCGGCCTTCCAGTCGCGCCAAGCTCAGGCCTGCGCACTGGTGCACGCCAAAGCCAAAAGCCAGGTGCTTGTTGCCGGTGCGGCGCAGGTCCAGCTGCTCGGGATTTTCATAAACCGCCGGGTCGCGGTTGGCCGCGCCAATGCACAGCGTGACCAAGGCGCCTGCGGGCAAATCCACCCCATTGACCTGCGTGGCTTGCAAGGCGCGGCGGTTGCCCAGTTGGTTGGACGACTCAAAGCGCAGGAATTCGTCCACCGCCAAACCCAGGATCTGTTCCTCGGCTTCTTCGTCGGGGGCTTGCTGCAGGTCCGACAACAGGCGCATGCGCTGCTCGGGCCATTCTTGCAGGCTGATGAGTGCGTTGCCAATCAGGTTGGTGGTCGTTTCGTGTCCGGCGTTGAGCAGGAAGACACAGTTTTGCAAAAGCTCGACTTCGCTCAAGGCGTCGCCATTGTCCTCGCCTTGGATCAAGCGGGTCAGCACATCGTGCTCGGGGTCGCCCGGGTGCTGGCGACGCTGGGCCACCAGCTCGCGCAGGTAGGCCAAAAATTCATTCACGCTGCGGTTGCCCAAGGCTTCTTGTTCGGGCGTGAGCGAGGGCTCCAGTGCGCCCAGAATGGCCAGCGACCAGGCACGCAAAGGTTCGCGGTCGGCATGCGGCACATCCAGCAAGTTGCCGATGATCTCCACCGGAATGGCCGAGGCAAAGTCCTCGATCAGGTCGCCGCCGCCTTGAGCCTCGATCTTGTCCAGCAGGCTGTCGACCAGACTGATCAGACCAGGCTCCATGGCCTCGATGGCGCGGCGGGTGAGGGCGCCCATGATCAGGCGGCGCACCCGGGTGTGCAGCGGCGGGTCGTTGAAGACCAGGCTGTGGGTGTGGTGCTCAAACAGCGGGGCTACACCGCCAGCGGCGGTGTAGGGCGGCTGGTTGAAGGGCGCGTGGTTGTATTTGGGGCCGAACTCGACTTGTTTGTCTGAGCTGAAGACCTTGGCGTCGCGGTACACCGCCACCAAGTCGGCATGGCGCGTGAGGAAGTACGAGCCATCGGGCATGCGCTTGAAGGGCTCGGTCTCGCGCAGCGCGGCATAGACCGGATAGGGGTTGTCCAAAAAATCGCGCGGCAGCGCACGCAAGTCCAGCGTTCGGGCAATGTCTTGCGCCCGCTTGGGCGACAAGGGTGGGGTGATGCTCATGGTTTCAGGAAATCTTTGAGGGCTTGCAGTACGCCTTCAGGCGCTTCGGTCATCAGCGAATGACCTGCATGCAACTGCGCCACGGTGGGGTGGGCACACAGCTGGATCAGGCTTTGCGCGGCTTTGGGCGGCGTCATCTGATCGGCCTTGCCCAGCACAAACAAGGTGGGGCAAGTCACTTGTGGCATGGCCTTTTCGGCGCCGGCATAGCTGTCGCAGGCTTTGAAGCCGGTGTGGAACACATTGACCTGGGTGTTGCTGGCCAGCACGCGGCGCATGAGTGCCTTGCTGCCGCCATACAGCCAAGTGCCGGGGCCCAGGGCCGAAGGCGGTGGCGCCAATGTGGAGTGTGAAAAGCTGTTGACCATGTCGATAGCCTTGAACGGTGCGCTGACCGACAAGTCGAGCAGGGCGGGCGAGACGCGCATCGGGTAGGCCGTGCCGACCATGACCAGACGGCTGACCCGGCCAGGGGATTGGACGGCATCGCGTGCCGTGGCTTCCAGCGCAATCAGCGAGCCGAAGCTGTGGCCGATCAAGGCGGCCCGCTCAATCTTCAGGGCGTCGAGCAAAGCGATGACGGTGTCGGCCGCTTCTTCCACACTTTGCGGGGGAGTGCCTGCGCTTTTGCAGTGGCCCGGCAGGTCGATGGCCAACACGTTCCAGCCGTGGTGCGCCAGGTAGCGGGTTTGCAAAATCCAGACGCTGTGGTCGTTGAGCACACCGTGGATGAAGACGGCCGTGGGTTGTGCGGGATTGAAGTCTTTGCCGCCGGTGTAGGCGTAGAGCTCGTGGCCTTGGACAGAAATTTTCATGCGGCTTTCTCCGCAGCCTTCAGGGCTTTTTTCAGGTCATCGATCAAATCGTCGGGGTCTTCCAGGCCAATCGACAGGCGGATCGTGCCGGGGCCAATGCCGCTGGCGGCCAAGGCTTCATCGCTCATGCGAAAGTGCGTGGTGCTGGCCGGGTGGATCACCAGGCTGCGGCAGTCGCCCACATTGGCCAGGTGGCTGAAGACCTTGAGGGTTTCGATGAACTTTTGCCCTTGGGTACGGCTGCCCTGGATGTCGAAGCTGAACACCGAGCCAGCGCCGCGAGGCAACAGCTTTTGCGCGAGCTGATGCGAAGGGTGTGTCTCCAACATGGGGTGGCCCACGCGGCTGACCAGCGGGTGTGCTGCCAAAAAGGCCACCACCTTTTCGGTGTTGCCCATGTGGCGGGCCATGCGCAAGGGCAAGGTCTCGATGCCTTGCAAGATCAGCCAGGCGGTGTGCGGGCTCATACAGGCCCCAAAGTCGCGCAGGCCTTCGCGGCGGGCGCGCAACAAGAAGGCGCCCACGGTGCTTTCTTCGCTGAAGACCATGTTGTGAAAGCCCTCGTAGGCTTGGCTCAGCTCGGCAAATTTGCCGGACTTGTCCCAGTCAAAGCTGCCGCCATCGACCACCACGCCGCCCACCACGGTGCCGTGGCCCGACAAAAACTTGGTGGCCGAGTGGTAGACCAGATCGGCCCCGTGGTCAAAAGGCTTGATCAGCCAGGGCGAGGTCAAGGTGGAGTCCACCAACAGGGGCACACCGGCTTCGTGCGCGATGGCGCTGATGGCCGGGATGTCCAGCACGTCCAAGCCCGGGTTGCCCACGGTCTCGCCAAAAAACAGCTTGGTGTTGGGCTGCACGGCGGCTTTCCACGCGTCCAGATCGCCCGGTTTGACAAAGGTGGTGCTGATGCCAAAACGGCTGAGCGTGTAGTGCAGCAAGTTGTGTGAGCCGCCATACAAAGCGGTGGACGCCACGATGTGCGAGCCCGCACCCATGAGGGTGGCAATGCTCAGGTGCAGCGCCGCTTGGCCGCTGGCGGTGGTGATGGCGCCAATGCCGCCTTCGAGGGCCGAGATGCGCTGCTCCAGCACCGCGTTGGTGGGGTTGCTGATGCGGCTGTAGACGTGGCCCGGGCGCTCCAGGTTGAACAGGGCGGCAGCCTGGTCGCTGGACTCGAACACAAACGAGGTGGTCAGGTGGATCGGCACAGCGCGGGCGCCGGTGCTGGGGTCGGGTTCGGCGCCTGCGTGCAGGGCGAGGGTGTCAAATCCGGGGTCGCTGTAACCAGCCATGAAAAGTCTCCGAAAAAGAAAGTATGCGGCAAGCTTGTTTCGCTACGCTTTGCATCCATTGTGGGCTATATTGAGAACCAAATTCACCTCGGTTCGACCCTCAGGAGACACACCATGAAAGTCAGCGACATCCTCCGCGTCAAAGGCAACACCTTGTTCACCGTGATGCCCGATGAACCCTTGGGCACGGCCATGAGTTTCATGGCTGAAAAAGACATCGGCTCCCTGGTGGTGATGGCCAAAGGCGAGCTGGCCGGCATGCTCACTTTCCGTGAGGTGATCCAGCGCATCGTCAAAAACGGCGGTCAGGTGGGCAACACCACCGTCAACGATGCGATGGACAGCACGCCCATGACTTGCAGCAGCGAAACCGATCTGGACGAAGTGCGCCGCATGATGCTGGACCGCCATGCCCGTTACATGCCCGTCATGGACGGCCGCATGCTCATGGGCGTGATCAGTTTCTACGACGTGGCCAAGGCCGTGGTCGATGGCCAGAACTTCGAAAACAAGATGCTCAAGGCCTACATCCGCGACTGGCCCGACGAAGCCAACGCCGAGCCTGCTGTCAAAATCTGAGCTCACCCACCCCTTCAAAGGGCCTGACGCAGCGCTTGCGTCAGGCCCTTTTCCATTGGGACGCCGCCATTCGGGGATAATCCACGCATGAGCGGCAATACCTTCGGAACCCTATTCAACGTCACCAACTTTGGTGAATCCCACGGCCCGGCCATCGGCTGCGTGATCGACGGCTGCCCACCGGGCTTGCCGCTGTCTGAGGCCGACATCCAGCCTGATCTGGACCGCCGCCGCCCAGGCACCAGCAAATTCGTCACCCAGCGCAACGAACCCGACGCGGTGCAAATTGTCTCGGGCGTGTACCAAGGCCTGACCACCGGCACCCCGATTTGCCTGCTGATCCAGAACACCGACCAGCGCAGCAAGGACTATGGCGACATCTTGCAGACCTTCCGCCCGGGGCATGCCGATTACACCTACTGGCGCAAATACGGCCTGCGCGATCCGCGTGGCGGTGGCCGTTCGTCGGCCCGCCTGACCGCGCCCATGGTGGCTGCGGGTGCGGTGGCCAAGAAGTGGCTCAAGGAGAAACTGGGCACCACCTTTGTGGGCTGCATGACGCAAATCGGCGATGTGCCGATTGGCTTTGAGAGCTGGGACCATGTCCCGAACAACCCGTTTTTCGCCCCCGTGGCCGATGTGTCGGCCTTGGAGGACTACATGAACGCACTGCGCAAGTCGGGCGATTCGTGTGGTGCGCGTTTGCGTGTGGTGGCCCAGGGCGTACCCGTGGGCCTGGGCCAGCCGCTGTTTGACAAGATGGACGCCGACATCGCTTATGCCATGATGGGCATCAACGCCGTCAAGGGCGTGGAGATCGGCGCTGGCTTTGGCTGCGTCACGCAAAAGGGCAGCACGGCCGGCGACGCCCTCACGCCCGAGGGCTTTGTGGGCAACAACGCCGGCGGCCTGTTGGGCGGCATCACCACCGGTCAAGACTTGGAAGTGTCGATCGCTGTCAAGCCGACCAGCTCGATTTTGATTGCACGCGAGTCGATCGACTCGAACGGCCAGCCGACCGAGGTCATCACCAAGGGCCGCCACGACCCTTGCGTGGGCATCCGTGCCACGCCGATTGCCGAGGCCATGCTGGCCTTGGTGGTCATGGACCATGTTCTGCAACACCGAGCCCAATGCGGTGATGTGGCGCATGCCGTGGCCCCGATCGCTGCCGTCAAACCCTGATGCCCGACAGCCGCAAGCAGCTGTTGCCATTTGCGGCCATGTCGGCCGCGTACTTCGCCCACATCGGGTTTTTCAATCCCTACTTGCCGCTGTGGCTCAAAGAGATGGGCATGGGCCTGTTGGCCATCAGCGTGCTCACCTCGGTGCAAGCGGCCACCCGTTTGTTTGCGCCCTATGCTTGGGGTGCTCTGAGCGACCGCACCGGTGAGCGGGTCAAGCTGCTGCGCCTGGGCGCGGCGGTGGCTTTTGCTTCTGCTTGCTTGCTGTGGCTGAACTGGGGTCCGGTGGGTCTGGGCGTGGTCTTGCTGGTCATGTTCACCCACACGAGTTCGATGATGCCCATGAGCGAAGCGGCCATGGCGCATTTGGTCAGCCAAGGCGGTGGCTTTGATGCCAAGCGCTACGGGCGTGTGCGCCTGTGGGGCTCGCTCGGGTTTTTGGTGACGGTGTTTGTGGCCGGCGCCTGGTTCGAGGCCTTTGGCATGCACCATTTCCCGGGCTGGACGGTGTTCAGTTTGGGAGCGGTTTTGCTCAGCGCCTTGTGGCTGCCTGACCTCAAAGAAGCGGTGCACGCCGACCACACGCATTTGCCCGTGGGGCCGGTGCTTCGGCAAGAGCCTGTCCGTTGGTTTTTTGCGGCCGCGTTTTTCCATGTGCTCTCGCACATCGGCATTTATGTGTTTTTCTCGCTGTACCTCGATTCGCTGGGCTACAGCAAAACCATGATCGGTTTGCTGTGGGCGGTGTCGGTCGCGGTCGAGATCGTGTGGTTCTTCACCCAGTCACGCTGGCTGCCGCGCCTGCCTTTGACCGCTTGGCTGGTGGCCTGTTCGGCGGCCATGGTGCTGCGCATGACGCTCACCACCGTGTGGGCCGATGTCTTGTGGGTCTTGCTGCTGGCGCAAGCCATCCATGCGCTGACTTTTGCAGCGCACCACACCGCCTGCATTGCCTTGCTGTCGCACCACTTTCCGGGGCGTTTGCGGGGCCGCGGCCAAGCCTTGTATACCGTGATCGCATATGGCTTTCCGGGGGTGCTGGGCGGTTTGCTCGGTGGCGTGCTCAGTGAGCGTTGGGGTTTGCAATCGGTTTTTGCCATCAGCGTGCTGACCAGCTTGGTGGCCACCGCTTCGGCCTACAAGGTCTGGCGTTTGCAGCATCCGGCCAAGGCTCAGGATGCCCTGCCATGAAGCTCTTGCCGAATTTTTTGCCCGCTGATTTGAAGCGCGATTTGGCCGGTGTGCAGCGGCATGTGACGCAGTGTCAAGGCGCAGCCACCGTGTGGCACACATGGGGAGAGGCCGACCGGCCGGTGGTGGTTTTGTTGCACGGCGGCAGCGGCAGCTGGACGCATTGGGTGCGCAACATCGCGGCCTTGCGCGATGCCGGCTGGCGCGTTCTGGTGCCCGACTTGCCGGGGTTTGGCGATTCAGAATTGCCCTCAGGCTGCACCGATGTGGATGCTTTGCCTGTGCACCTGCACGAGGGCTTGCGCCAATTGAACCCGGTGGGTTCGGTGGCCTTGGTGGGCTTTTCCTTTGGCGGCATGGCGGCAGCGCTGTGGCTTGAGGCTTTTCCGCAGGATGCACAGCATTTGGTCTTGGTGGGCGCGCCCGGGATGGGCTTTGCATTGCCAGAGCGGATCCCGCTCAAGGGTTGGCGGCACCTGCCCACCCCCGAGGCGCAAACCGAAGTGCACCGGCACAACCTGATGGCCTTGATGCTGCAAGACCCCACAGCTTTGGATGGTTTGGCGCTGAGCCTGCATGCGGCCAATGTGCAGCGTGACCGCATGCCGCGAAGGCGCTTGTCTTCGACCGACATCGTGGCGCAAGCCTTGCCACGCCTGACCTGCCGCATCAGCGCCATGTACGGTGAGCACGACGCTTTGTACCGTTGGCGCTTGCCCGAAGTCCACTTGGCCATGCAGGCTTGGGCAAAAAATTGGGGGCAGTGGCACACTGTGCCGGGTGCTGGGCATTGGGTGCAGTTCGAAGCTGCCGCGCCATTCAACCTGGCCTTGTTGAACACCTTGGGCCTTGTGCCCCAAACGCTTTGAAGGATGGCCATGACCGCCACGTTGAAAATCGATTTTGTTTCCGACATTGCTTGCCCCTGGTGCGCGGTGGGATTGGGTTCACTCGAAAAAGCCTTGGAGCGCCTGCAAGGCGAGGTCAAGGTTGAGTTGCATTTCCAGCCTTTTGAGCTGAACCCCCACATGCCGCCTGGCGGCCAGGACTTGGGCGAGCACCTGACCGAAAAGTACGGCTCCACGCCTGAGCAACAAGCCCAGATCCGCCAGACCATTTCCGCGCGGGGTGCCGAGGTGGGTTTTGAGTTTCACCCTGGCGGTCGTGGCCGTGTGTACAACACCTTTGAAGCGCACCGCTTGCTGCACTGGGCCGAGGGCCAAGGCGCAGGCCAGCAGCATGCCTTGAAAAAAGCCTTGCTGCGCGCCTACCAAGGCCGTGCGGAATGTGTGGAAGACCCCGAGGTCTTGCTGGCCGCGGTGGCCGATGCCGGTCTGGATGTGGCTGCTGCACGACAGGTGCTGTCCAACCAGGACAACGCTTTGGCGGTGCGCGAGCGTGAGCAGTATTACGTGCAAGCGGGCATCCGCTCGGTCCCTGCGGTCATCATCAACGACCGCCATCTGATCTCGGGCGGTCAGCCCGTGGAAGTGTTTGAGCAGGCCTTGCGCCAGATCGCCGCAGGCCAGGTGTCTTGAACACCGGTCCCGCCGCCATGCCCCGCACACCGGTTTTGTTTGTCTCGCATGGCTCGCCCATGTTTGCGCTCGACCCGGGCACCACGGGCCCGGCCTTGAGCGCATGGGTGCAGGCCCACGCGCCAGCGCCAAGGCTCCAAGGGATCGTGATCATGTCGCCGCACTGGATGACGCGCGGCATCGGTGTCATGAGCACCCCTGAGCCTGAAACCTGGCACGACTTTGGCGGCTTTCCCGAGGCGCTGTACCAATTGCAGTACCCCGCCAAGGGCGATCCTGAATTGGCCCAACGCGTGTTGGCTTTGCTGCAGGCGGCCGACTTGCCTTGTGGTGAAGACCCCGAGCGCCCCTACGACCACGGGGCCTGGATTCCCATTCGCCAGATGTACCCGCAAGCGGATGTGCCGCTGGTGCAGCTGTCTTTGCCGGCCCATGTGCCGACCTCGGTGATTTACGCCATGGGTCAGGCCTTGGCGCCCCTGCGTGAGCAAGGCATTTTGCTGATCGGCTCAGGCAGCATGACACACAACCTGCGTGAGTTGCGCCGCGAAGCGGGACCCACCGAGCCGTATGTCACCGCGTTTTGCGGCTGGGTGGAGAGCACCCTGCAAAGCCGCGACCTGAGCGCCATGCTGGACTACCGCACCCGTGCGCCTAGCGCTGCGCGGGCACACCCCAGCGACGAACATTTTTTGCCGATTTACTTTGCGCTGGGCGCTGCAGGCTGGGGGCTCGGCAGCGAGGCCTTGCCGCAATACATCAGCCGCGAAGTGATTTACGGGTCGCTGTCCATGGACGCGTTCAGCTTCTCATGACCACAGAAACCGAGCCACGTTTGACGGTCTACTTTGATGGCTCTTGCCCGCTGTGCAGGCGCGAGATCGCGCTGTACCGTCGCCTGCCGCAAGCGGCCTGCCTGGCTTGGCTGGATGTGAGCGAAGGTCAGGCTTTGGGCGAAGACCTCAGTTGTGCGGCCGCCATGGCCCGTTTTCATGTGCGCGACCCCCAGGGCCGCTTGTTCAGTGGTGCGGCGGCGTTTTCTCAGATGTGGCGACAGTTTCCGGGTTGGCGCTGGCTGGGCTACTTGTCGGCTTGGCCGCCAATGTCCTGGCTTTTTGAGTTTGCGTACCGTTTGTTTTTGCCCATTCGACCCCGCTTGCAACAGTGGGTTCGGCGCTGGTCGAGGGAGGAGCGGTCGTGAACTTGTCGCGCTGCGTGTTCCGTGCAAGCGGCTGGGGCGCTGCGGCTTTGTGGGCCATCTCCGCCGCTTATGCGCAGGTGGGCGAGAAGGTGGCCTTGCCCTTTGTGACCATCGACCGCACCGAAGTCACGATCGGGCAGTTTGAACGCTACGTGCGGGCCACCGGCACGGTCACGCGGGCCGAAAAAGAAGGTGGCGGTTTTGAATACGGCGCAGGCTGGGAGCGCCGCCCGGGCTGGTCCTGGCGACAACCCGATGGCCAAGCGACGCACAGCGATATGCCGGCTGTGCATCTGGATTTTGAGGAAGCCCAGGCCTATTGCCGTTGGGCGGGCGGTCGTTTGCCCACGGGCGCTGAATGGCAAAAGGCGGGCTTTACCGAATCGCGCGATGCGCCCCCTGCGCCTTGGGTCAAAGGTCGCACCTATGCCTGGACGACCGGCGACAGCCCGCAAGGGGCCAACACCAGTGACGCCGACCCATGGCCCCGTGCAGCGCCTGCTGGCGCGACCCGTCAAGGCGTCAATGGCTTGTACGACATGGGGGCCAATGTTTGGGAATGGACCACCGATGCCCAAGGCCAAGAGCGCCGAACGGTGGGCGGCTCCTGGTGGTATGGCGCTTTCAACATGAAGGCCGATGTGGTGGCCTTCAAACCCGCCAATTTCTACGCCGTGTACATCGGCTTTCGCTGTGTGTATGACCCGCAAGCTCAGCCCAGCAGCCAGCGCAAGGCGCAGCCATGATGCAGTCGTTGCCTCAGGGTTACCGCGCTGTGGTGTTCGGCGCCAGTGGCGCCATCGGTGGGGCCTTGGTGCAAAGGCTCAAGGCCGATCCGCGTTGCGAACAGGTGCTGGGCATTTCACGCGCCACGCAGCCTGGATTTGACCTGCTGGACGAGGCCAGCTTGGCCCGTTGCGCCGCTTCAATGGCGCATGCCGGACCATTCCATTTGGTGATCGATGCCACCGGTGCGCTCACGCTGGGCGGACAGGGCCCCGAAAAGCGGCTCGATGAATTGGATGCCGATCGCTTGCTGCGCGCCATGCACCTCAATGCGGTGGGACCAGCCTTGCTGCTCAAACATGTCGCGCCATTGCTGGCCTCGGGAGAGCGGGTGATCTGGGCCAAGTTGTCGGCGCGAGTGGGCAGCATCGACGACAACCACAAGGGCGGTTGGTACGGTTACCGCTCGGCCAAGGCCGCACTGAACATGTTGCTGCAAACGGCCAGCATTGAAATCGCACGCCGAAGACCCTTGGCGGTGGTGGCGGCGCTTCAGCCCGGCACGGTGCGCTCGGCCTTGAGCCAGCCTTTTGTGGGCGATGCGGCTTTGGATCCGCTGGACTCGGCCACGAACCTGCTGAAGGTCCTGGATGCCTTGCAGCCGACAGGCCGTGCCTGGTTCATGGACCACAAGGGGCAAACCATCCCTTGGTGATGTGTTTGTTCAGGCGGGTGTAGGGTCCATGGTTTCAGGGCACACAACTGCGCACGGCATTGGTCAGCTGGGCATGCGACAACGCTTGTGTTGTCACGATCGTGCACGCTTGCTGCATTTGCAAAAAAACGCAGCCTTGCTGAGGCAACACCAGCATGCGCCGCCCCAATGGCGTTTGGCTTGTTTGGCATAAGGTCAGAGCGTCAGCGCTTTGCATCCAACGCACTCTGGACGGGAGTTTTTGGCGCCAACTCGGATCAATTTCGACTTGGGCAGCGCTGGAATCTGTACAGTCTTCGGGGCCTGTTTTGACGGGGGTGATGAAGCGAATGTCCCCGGTCTTTGCATCCACTTCGAGGTTGCGGTATTCGCACAAAGGCTCGGCGGCATGGAGGGAGGGCACTGCGAAAAAGGCCATCAGACACATCAGTGTCCAAAGATTCTTGTCAGACATCATCATTTTTTCGGGTACTGCGTCGCGCATATTGAAGGATTTTTTTGCCGAGCAATTCGCGGTCAAATGGCTTGGCAATCGCCTCGTTCATGCCCACGGCCATACAGCGCTCGTATTCGCGTGGATCGTTGCAGGCCGTCAGTGCAATGATGGGAATCTCACACAGAGGTTTGGCCAATTCAAGGCGTATTTTTTGGGTGGTTTCGAAGCCATCCATACCAGGCATCAACAGGTCCAGCAGCACCACATCGAAGGGGCGGTCTTGAATTTTCTCAAGGGCTTCTTGACCACTTGCGGCCTCTTCGATCACGGCTTCCAGGAGCTGGCGTCGCAGTTGTAGAGAGGCAATCTGACGATTGAGGGGGTTGTCATCCACGATCAGGATTCGGATGGGGCCTTGCTCTTGCAAAGGCACCTCACTGTCGATCGGGGTATGGGGCGCTGTCGTGCTCTGGCAGGGCAGACTGATGAAAAAGCGGCTGCCTTGCCCTGAAGTGCTGTCAACACCGATCTTGCCCGCCATGGCCTCGACCAGGTCGCGCGTGATGGAAAGGCCAAGACCGCTGCCACCGAAGCGACGGGAAATGCTGTCATCGGCTTGTACGAAGTGCTCAAAAAGCTTGGCCAAATTTTCAGAGGGGATGCCAATTCCACTGTCACGAACTTCGATGTGCAAGGTGCCGTGCTGAGCATCTTCGATGCTTTCCTCGTATTGGCATCTGAGGCTGACAAAACCTTCGTGGGTGAACTTGACGGCGTTGCCCAACAGATTCACCAGGATCTGTGTCAACCTGTGCGCATCGCCCACAATCCATCGCGGCACACCATGGCCCATGTTGAGCGTGTAGCGAATGGCTTTCGTGTGGGCTCGCGATTGCAAGATCATGTAAGCCGTTTTCAGTGTGTCGTGCAGGTCAAAAGGCTCGTGGACGATGCGCAAGGCACCTGCCGATATCTGGGAATAATCGAGCAGGTCGTTGATGATGGTCAGCAGGTGTTCAGAGGATTTTTGGATGTTCCCGACTTTGATCTTGATGTCTTCAGGCAAGCGCTTGTCGTTTTCAATCAGATCGGCCAGGCCCAAGATGGCATTCATCGGGGTGCGCAGCTCATGGCTGACCGATGCGACAAAAATATCCTTTTGTTTTTGAGCGTGAACCAGATCGTTTCGCATGCGTTGCAGCAGGCGTGTGTGACGATGCAGACGTTCCAGTCTTTTGATGCGCAATCGCTGCAAACGATGCAACAAGCCCATTTGGAATGCCAAGACCAGCAGTGCCACCAACAGGTGCCAGTGCACCAGCATTTTGGGCTCCACCCCCAGCATGACCTCGCCACCTTGCAGGGCATAAAGGTACATGGCCAAAATGAGGAGTGTGTTCGCGCCGATCCACCAGTGACCGTGCCGTACCGATCGCTCAATCACCGAAGGCAAACAAGCCCAGGAAAGCCAGATCAGCATAGGGGAAAAAATGCCTCCACTGGTCCAAGCCAATGCCAGCGCCTGTAACAGCAATGTCCATTGCGTGAAGATCACCAAGCCCGGCAGGGTATTGCCGCGCCATCGCCATGCGATCACCAAGCCATTGATCAGCAGCCCGATAAGGTGTAACCATGCGCCTTCTGTATAGCCCAGCCGCCACGACACCAGCCCAAATGCAAGATTGGCCAAGGCCAGGATGCTCAGGTAAGTCAGGAAGAGCTGACCGCGTTCACCCCGCATCGCCACGGGCACCCAAGGTCGACGAACCGCATGGGTTGGCTCACGTGATTTGGGGATTGTGTTCACACGGTTTGTATTGGGCTCGCGCTCCATAGGATCTCCAAACACAAACCTTGATTATGATTAAAAATAAATTGTAATCAATTAATGGTAAATGATTGAGAGATCTTATTGCGTTTGACGGTGGGCTTGGGGCAGACGCCCCGTGGCAGATCAAACCACCCCCGCACATCCTGATCGAGCCCCACGCCGTGCATGAAGTTGTAGATGGCTTTTTTGAGGCCTTGGCCCAGCAAGTCATGGTCCACACCTGGCGGCATCGGGGTCGGATCGACAAAGCCCACATCGTTTTTGGCAAAGCTGCCTTCGGGTAGGGGCAGCAGCGTCACGCCATAGGCATCAGGATTCAGCCCCACGGGCGAATGCACGGTGCAGACAAAGCGGTGGAAAAAGCCGCTGTGGATGCAGCCGTTTTCAAACAGCTGGCGCACGTATTCGAGCGCGTCCACCGTGTCTTGCACGGTCTGCGTGGGAAAGCCATACATCAGGTAGGCATGCACCAGCACGCCCGCATCGGCAAAGCCTTTGGTCACTTGCGCCACCTGCTCGACCGAGACGCCTTTTTTCATCAGCGCAAGCAAGCGGTCAGAAGCGACCTCGAGACCGCCCGACATGGCAATGCAGCCGCTTTGGGCCAACAGCTCGCACAGCTCGGGGGTGAAGGTTTTCTCAAATCGGATGTTCCCCCACCAAGAGATTTGCACGCCCCGGCGCAGGATTTCCTCGGCCAGGGCCTTGAGGGCTTTGGGTGGCGCCGCTTCGTCCACAAAGTGAAAGCCGGTCTGGCCCGTTTCGGCCACGATCTGTTCGATGCGGTCCACCAAGGTGCTGGCCTGCGCGGTTTCGTAGCGGCTGATGTAGTCCAAGCTCACATCGCAAAAGCTGCACTTCTTCCAGTAGCAGCCGTGCGCCACGGTGAGCTTGTTCCAGCGCCCGTCGCTCCACAGCCGGTTCATCGGGTTGAGCATGTCCAGCAGCGACAAGTACTTGTGCAGAGGCAAGCCATCCCAAGTCGGTGTGCCCACGTCATCAAATGCGATGTCGGGCTCTTGCAGGTTGATGTATTGCACTTGGCCTGCACCGTTGCGCACAAAGGTGCGTTGCAATCTTTGCAAGCTGCGCTGGCCTTGCAGGTGCTCGATCAAGCTCAGCAAAGGCCGCTCGCCGCCGTCGAGCGTGACGAAATCCACATGGTCGAAAACGCGGGCGTCTTTCAGCTCACGCAACTCGGTGTTGACAAAGCCGCCGCCCAATCCGATGCGTATGTGCGGGTGAGCCCGCTTGATGCACTGGGCGATGCGAAACGCCGCATAGACCGAACCGGGAAAGGGCACGGACAGCAAGACCAGCTGTGGCTGGTAGCGCTTGATGGCCTCAAGCGCCAGACGCTCGAGCGTGCTGTCGATCAGGTTGGGGGGCTGCGCCAATGCATCGGCCAAGGCATCAAAGCTGGGCTGACTCGCGGCCAGTCGTTCGGCATAGCGGACAAATTCAAAGCCTTCGTCCACCGCATCGCGCAGCACATCGGCCAGATCGTTCAGGTACAGCGTGGCCAAGTGCCGAGCACGGTCGGTCTGGCCCAAAGCACCAAAGGCCCAGCCGATCGGATCGCCCGTGCCGTCGTCGTCGTACGCATCCAACGCTGCAAAGCGCTCGCCTTCGGGCAAAAAGCCTCGGCCTGCGATGCGGTGGCTGAGTGTGCTGTCACGGCCTTGCAAGAACGCGATCACCGGGTCGATGCTGACGGCGTAATCGTGGAAATGGTCGAGAAAAAAGTTCACCGGCCCCGAGCGTTCTTCGACGGGCAAGTCCAGCGCCGCATCGCGCAGCGCCGCGATGCCTTGTCGGTTGAGCAAGGCCAGCACCGTGGCCAAGGCCAGGTCTTCTTGCACCGCCTCGATGCCCCGCGAACGCAGAAAACCCGTCAGGTAAGCGGTGGACGGGTAGGGCGTGTTGAGTTGCGTCATCGGAGGGATGAGGCTCAGCACTTTGAAAGGGGTGGGGCTGGACATGGGCGGCAGGGACAAACGTATGCCTGATTATCGGTGCACAGGCTTTAACATCGGGGCCACCCCAGTGGGTAAGCCTTGTCCGGCCCCACCCCATCTGCCCTATTGAGATCGCCTTGTCCGAAACCCCAGTCTCCCATGCCTTGCCTTTGACCGATTTTTCGGGTCTGGTCCTGCGTGCCCCTGAACAAGTCCAACTGAGCCCGGCCCAAAAGCGTTTCAATGAATTGTTGGCGCGTATTGAGCGGCTGACCCACAACCTGCAGCGCTTGCAGGCATGGTCCGACCGCCACCGGCATGCGCACGTGCAGGCGCTGCACACCGCTGCGCAGCAGATGCGCGCATTGCGCAAAAGCCTTTTGCTGTTCTTGCATGACCAGTTGCACAGCGCCGACTTGACTGCACAGCAGCAGCGCATGGCCCGCAACAAGTTGCGCAGCTTGCTCGACGTGTTGTCCCCCTTGGCCGATCCGCAAGTTCAAGCCTTGGCCGATTTGTACGGCGACGATGGGCTTGATCAGGAAGAAGCCGCCGAATTGGCCGAAGCCGCCGAGCGGGTGCGTGCCAAGATCGAGGCGGCTTTGGGCCAGCCCATCGACAACCCCAGCCAATACAAGACGCCCGAGGCCATGGTGGCTGCCGGCATGCGCCAGTGGCAGCGCCAGCAGCAAGCCGATGACGAGCGCAAAGCCCACAAGCGCGCGGCCCGCAAAGCCAAGAATAAACCGGTGGCCGACCAAGCCGAGGCACCCCAAGCCGACGCCAAAACGACTTTGCGCACCATTTACCGTCAGTTGGCCAGCGCCTTGCACCCCGACCGCGAGCCCGATGCGCAAGCGCGTGAACACAAAACAGCGCTGATGAGCGAGGTCAATGCCGCCTACGAAAAAGCCGACCTCACCACCTTGATGCGCTTGCAGATGCAGGTCACGCAAGTCGATGCCAAGGCCAGCTCACGCTTGGCCGATGACAAATTGACCGCCATGTGCGCTTTGCTCAAGGAGCAGGTCGCTGCGCTGGAAGATGATTTGGAGCAGTTGCAAATTCGCCTGTCTCGGGAGCTGTGCATCGCGGTGCGGGCCGATGCCGACGAGGCCCTGATGACCCAGGCCTTGCAGCGCATGCAGGCCGATCAACGCCATGAGGTGGACACTTTGGAGGCGGATTTGAGGCGGATTGCCCATGAAGCCGAGCTCAAACGCTGGCTCAAAGAGCAGGCACAAATGGCCAAAGAAAAAGCCCGTCAGGAGCCTGCGGGCTGGTGGGACTGAGCGCAGGCCATGGCGGCCTTGCGCGGTCTTCAGGTGATTTTTTGGTAGGCCGCTTCGTCGAGCAGGCTGTCCAAATCGCCCAGGTTGGTCAAGCGGGCCTTGAAGAACCAGCCTTGGCCCAAGGGGTCTGAGTTGGCCAAAGAGGGGTCGGCGCGCAAGGCTTCGTTGACCTCGATGATCTCGCCGCCTGCAGGCATGTGCACATCGGCGGCGGCTTTGACCGATTCGACCACACCGGCCACGGCCTTAGCCTTGAATGTGGCGCCGATGGCCGGCAGGTCCACAAAAACAATGTCACCCAGCGTGTCTTGCGCATGGACGGTGATGCCCATCACGGCGATGTCGCTATCGCGTTGCAACCAGGTGTGTTCGTCTGAAAAAAGGAAGGACATTGTGAAGCTTGTTGAGGCTTGGCCCTTGATTCGCTCAAGGGCCAAGCCAGGTGGGAAGTGGCGCAAATTCTAGCTTTATTTGGCGTACACCAAGTCTCGCAGCGTCAAGGACAGAGCGGGTACATAGCTCACCACCATCAGGCAAACCAGGATCACCAGCACGAAGGGGATCAGGTCCTTGATCATCCGGTCCAGCGAGATTCGGGCCACTGTACATGCTGCGAACAGGTTCACACCAAAAGGCGGGGTGATCATGCCCAGGGCCAGGTTGACCACCATGACCAGGCCGAAGTGCACTGGATCGATCCCGAAGTGCATGGCCACTGGGGCCAAGATGGGGGCCAGCACGATGATGGCGGCGCTGGTCTCGATGAACATGCCAATGAAGAACAAGGCGGCGTTGACGCCCAACAAGAAGTAAGCGGGTGACTTGAGCACATCTTGCAACCAGTGTCCAATCGCTTCGGGCACGCCCGCACGGGTGATCAGGAAGGCGAACAAACCGGCGTTGGCAATGATGAACATGATCACAGCGCTGGACAACACCGACTTGCGCATGATGATGGCCAAGTCTTTCAGCTTGATCTCGCGGTAAATCACGGTGCCCACGATCAGCGCGTAAAACACCGCCACGGCAGACGCTTCGGTGGGGGTAAACACCCCGCCGTAGATGCCGCCCAAAATGATCACGGGCATCATGAGCGCCCAACCGGCTTGCCACGAGGCTTTGCCAAAGCTCAGACGTCCTTCACCATCGTTCTTGCCCCAGCCTTTGTATTTGCAATACACCCAAACCCAGAACATCAAAGCCGCGCCAATGAACAGGCCTGGACCAAAACCAGCGATGAACAATTCACCAATGGAGACTTCGGCGCTCACGCCGTAAAGGATCATGGGAATCGATGGGGGGATGATCACCCCCAATTCGGCCGATGTGGCTTGCAAAGACGCCGCATAGGTGGTGGGGTAGCCGTGCTTGATGAGCGCGGGGATCAAGATGGTGCCGATGGCAAATGTGGTGGCCACCGACGAGCCCGAGACGGCTGCAAAGATCATGCAAGTCAGCACGCAGGTCATGGGCAAGCCACCTTGCACGCCACCCACGATGCTCTTGGCGAATTCCACCAAGCGGCGCGAGATGCCGCCGGTTTCCATGATGTTGCCCGCCAAAATGAAGAAGGGGATGGCGGCCAGCGGGAATTTGTTGATCGAATTGAACATCTCTTTGACCGAGATGAGCATGTTGGCGTTGCCGATTTGGATGCCGACGATGGCCGACAAACCGATCGAAACAGCCACGGAAATGGTGAGTGCAAAGCACAGCACCATGGTGCAAAGCATGACGACGCTCATTGTGCGGTCTCCAATTCAAGGCGCTGTGGATCGAGCCAGTTGCCGATGATGCTGATCACGCTGAAACATGCGCCCACAGGCAAAGCCATGTAAGCCCAAAACATGGACACGTCTTCCAAGCCAATCATGGACTGGACCTTACCGCGATTGGCGTAGTCCCAGCCCCACCAAATGATGATGCAGACCAAAGTCAGTGCAGCCAAGGCCACGGCGGTGTCGAGGACTTTCTTCATGCGGGGGCCGCTCCAGCGGTAAAGCACGTCGACGCTGACCATTGCGCCTTGACGAAAGGCCATGGGGATGCCCATGAAGACCATCCAGATCAGGCTGAAGCGGATGAGAACTTCGGTCCATTCAATCGGCACTTCCAACACAAAACGGGTAAAAATTTGCAGCATGCCGAGACTGGCGGCCACAAACAGCATGAAACAGGCCACGAACATGGAAAAGGTGGTGGTCCACTTTTCAATGCTCAGGTAGAGGGAGCGCATAAAGAATCCTTCAAGACAAAATCAAAAAACGCCCGCCAATCCTGGATTGGTCGGGCGTTTCCACATGCTTCAAATCACTTGTAGTTGCGGATGCGGTCCAGGTTGGCTTTGCCGAACTGCTTTTCAAATTCGGCCATGGCGGTGCCCATGGTGGCGACGAATTTGGTTTTGTCCACGTTCTCGATCACGTTCATGCCTTTTTTGCGCAATTCAGCCACGCCATTGGCATCGTCTTTGTCCACGCGGGCGCGGTTGACTTTGACGGCCTCTTTGGCGGCATCCAAGAAGATTTGCTTGTCAGCGGCGCTGAGATTGTCGAACGAGCCTTTGTTCATCAGGATCACCACGGGTGAATAAACGTGGCCAGTGAGTGTCAGGTGCTTTTGCACTTGGTCAAAGTTGGCGGCCATGATGACGGACAGTGGGTTTTCCTGGCCGTCCACGGTGCCTTGTTGCAAAGCCGTGAACACTTCTGGGAAGGCCATTGGTGTGGTCACAATGCCCAAGCTCTTGTAGGCTGCGACGTGCACTGGGTTTTCCATGGTGCGCATCTTCAGACCCTTCAGGTCACCGGGTTCGTTGACCGCACGTTTGCTGTTGGTCATGTGACGCACGCCGTTTTCACCCCAAGCCAAAGCCTTGAAACCCTTGGCGTCGAATTTGGACAGCAGCTCTTGGCCGATGGGGCCATCGAGCACGGCGCGTGCGTGCGCTTTGTCGCGGAACAAAAAGGGCACGTCCAGAATTCGCGCTTCAGGCACAAAGTTGGGTACAGGGCCGGTGGAGGTGGTGGCCAATTCTTGGGTGCCCAGTTGCACCGATTCGATGGACTCGCGCTCGCCGCCCAAAGAGCCGGAGTAGAAGTTTTGGATCTTGATGCGACCGTTGGTGCGTTTTTCCACTTCTTTGGAAAGTGTGTCGATGGCTTCGCCTTGGTGGGAGTTTTGCGCCACCGAAATGCTGTTGCGCATGACCGTTTGTGCGGAGACTGCGGTCATCACACCGATGGCCAAACTCAGGCCCAACATCAATTTGCTCAATTTCATTCAATCACTCCTCGTGGATCAGGGGACAAGAACAAGTTGACCATCAACTTGTCATACAAGTTCATTATGGTGTGATCATTGACTTGGTGATCTAGGGTTTTCGCGGGGATGGTGATGCCAAGGTGACGCGGCGAATCAAGTGGGCCAAAAAAAAGGCCCTTCGCAGGGCCTTTTGCTTGGAGGTGAATGCTTCACATGCCCGAATAGTTCGGACCGCCGCCGCCTTCGGGCGTGACCCAGACGATGTTTTGTGTCGGGTCCTTGATGTCGCAGGTTTTGCAGTGCACGCAGTTTTGCGCGTTGATTTGCAAGCGGTCGGAGTTGTCTTCGTTTTTCACAAACTCGTACACGCCGGCAGGGCAATAGCGCGACTCAGGGCCTGCAAACTTGGCCAGGTTGACATTGACCGGCACCGAGGCGTCTTTCAGCGTCAGGTGGGCGGGCTGGTTTTCTTCGTGGTTGGTGTTGCTGATGAACACGCTGCTCAAACGGTCGAAGGTCAACTTGCCATCGGGCTTGGGGTAGTCGATCTTGGGGCAATCGGCCGCAGGCTTGAGGTAGGTGTGGTCGGCCTTGTCGCGGCGCAGTGTCCATGGGATGTGGCCGCGCAGCACGAACTGCTCGAAGCCGTTCATGAGTGTGGCCACCGTCAAGCCCTTCTTGAACCAGGTCTTGAAGTTGCGCGACTTGTTGAGCTCGGTGTGCAGCCAGCTGGCTTCAAAGGCCTCAGGGTAGGCGCTCAACTCGTCGTGTTGACGGCCTGCCACCAGGGCGTCGTAAGCGGCTTCAGCGGCCAGCATGCCGGTCTTGATGGCGGCATGGCTGCCCTTGATGCGGCTGACGTTGAGGTAGCCAGCATCGCAACCGACCAAGGCACCGCCAGGAAATACGGTCTTGGGCAGGCTCATCAAACCGCCCGCCGTGATGGCGCGGGCGCCATAGCCCAGGCGCTTGGCGTTGACCTTGCCTTTGTCGTTGGTGAAATACCACTGGATGTTGTTGTGGGTTTTCCAGCGCTGGAACTCTTCAAAGGGGCTGAGCCAGGGGTTGGCGTAGTCCAGACCGACCACATAACCGATGGCGATCTTGTTGTCTTCCATGTGGTACATGAACGCGCCACCGTAGGTGTCGTTGTTCATGGGCCAGCCAGCGGTGTGCATCACAAATCCGGGCGTGTGGCGTGAGGGGTCGATTTCCCAGACTTCCTTGATGCCGATGCCGTAGGTCTGCGGGTCGCGGCCTTCGTCCAATTTGTACTTGGCGATGAGTTGCTTGCCCAGGTGGCCGCGTGCGCCTTCGGCAAACACGGTGTATTTGCCGTGCAATTCCATGCCCAGTTGGAAGTTTTCGGTGGGCTCGCCGTCTTTGCCAATGCCCAGATTGCCGGTGGCCACACCTTTGACGGAGCCGTCGTCGTTGTAGAGCACTTCAGCGGCTGTGAAGCCGGGGAAGATTTCCACGCCCAGGTTTTCAGCCTGCTGGGCCAACCAGCGGGTGAAGTTGCTCAGGCTGATGATGTAGTTGCCGTGGTTTTGTGCACACTCGGGCAAGAAGATGCCGGGGGTGCGGGTGGCACCCGTTTCAGACAAAAAGCTCCAAGCGTCGTCGGTGACGGGCTGGTTCAGCGGGGCGCCCAGTTCTTTCCAGTTGGGGAAAAGTTCGGTCAAGGCCTTGGGATCCATGATGGCGCCGCTCAAGATGTGCGCGCCGGGCTCGCCCCCTTTTTCAAGCACCACAACCGACACGTCCTGGCCTTTTTCAGTGGCCAGTTGCTTCAGGCGAATGGCCGTGGACAGGCCGCCAGGGCCGCCGCCGACAACGACCACGTCGTATTCCATGGATTCGCGGGGGCCGTAGGTGCTCAGGATTTCTTCGGGGCTCATGAACGTCTCTTGATGAAGTTGCAAAGGTCTCGACCGGTTGTCGAGCGAGTGACTCATTTTATGCGGCGAGACCAGCGTTCCCCGCCACAATGGCGTCAACCGTGGGTTTCCACTGAGTTCAGCAGTTCAAAGGAGTTGTCATGGCGTATGAAATCGATTTGTCGGGCCGCGTGGCCCTGGTGACGGGCGCATCCAGCGGCCTGGGTGCGCAATTTGCCAAAACACTGGCCGCCGCGGGCGCGGGCGTGGTGCTGGCCAGTCGCCGGGTGGACAAGCTCAAGGATTTGCGTGCCGAGATCGAGGCTGCTGGCGGCAACGCCCATGTGGTGGCGATGGACGTGACCGACCAGCACAGCATTGCGGCGGCCGTGGCGCATGCCGAAACCGAGATGGGCAGCATCGACATTCTGGTCAACAACTCGGGCGTGAGCACCACCCAGCGCATCCAGGACGTCACCGAGGCCGATTACGACTTCATCATGGACACCAATGTGCGCGGTGCTTTCTTTGTGGCCCAAGAGGTGGGCAAGCGCATGCTGGCCCGCGCCAAGGGCGCGGCGCCGGGCAGTTTCACCGGCGGGCGCATCATCAACATCGCGTCCATGGCGGGCTTGAAGGTCTTGCCTCAAATCGGCGTTTACTGCATGAGCAAGGCAGCGGTCATTCAGATGACCAAAGCTTTTGCGGTGGAGTGGGGGCGTTTTGGCATCAACGTCAACGCGATTTGCCCTGGCTACATCGACACCGAAATCAACCACCACCATTGGGAGACCGAGCAAGGCCAAAAGCTCATCAGCATGCTGCCGCGCAAGCGGGTGGGCCAGCCGCAAGACCTGGACGCCTTGTTGGTCATGCTGGCCAGCGACCAAAGCCACTTCATCAACGGCGCGGTGATCGCGGCCGACGATGGCTTTGCGGTGTGAGGTGAGGCGATGAAATTTGAATTGCCGGCCCACAAAAAATTCGTGCACAAGCTGGTGATCCCGATCCGCTGGGGCGATATGGACGCGATGGGTCACGTCAACAACACCGTGTATTTCCGTTACCTCGAGACCATCCGCATCGATTGGTTTGAAGCCATCGGCTGCCAGGTCAACCCCCAAGGGCAGGGGCCGGTGATCGTGAACGCGTTTTGCAATTTCTACAAACAGTTCGAGTACCCAGGCGACATCCTGGCCAAGCTGTATGTGAGCGACCCGGGACGCACCACTTTTGAAAGCTGGTGCACGCTGGAGCGCACCGATCAGCCTGGTGTGGTGTTTGCCGCAGGTGGGGCCACCACCATCTGGGTGGACTTTCCGCAGCAAAAAGCCGTGACTTTGCCCGATTGGGTCAAGGACTTGGTCACGCCCTGAGCGCTCAGCCCAGGCGCGGCGCCTCAGGCTTTGGCGCCCACGGCGGTCCATTGGTCGGCATGGTTGGCCAACCAGTCTGTGGCTTGGGTGGGGTGGCCTAACTGCATGGGGTGAAAGTCTTTGCGGGTGTATTCCCAAACGGGTTTGGCCACGCGCCAGACCAGGCCATGGCGACCGAACAGGAATCGACTGGCCGACCACCAGGTGCTCGGTTTGAACAAGGTCTTGTCATGCCAGAGGTTGTTGACCGTTTGGCGCATCACATCGGTGCTGAACTGCACTGTCACGTACCAAAACCAGCGCATGCGCCAGGCGTGGTTGCCGCCCAAACGTTGGTACAGGTCAAAAGCCACGCACTTGTGCTCGGACTCTTCGGCGGCATGCCAGCGCCACAGGGTCTTGAGGGGTTCTTCGGCGCCTGCAAACCAGTCGCCAGGCTGGTCCAGACTTTCCAAGGTCAAGTCGCCAAAAATCGAGGTGTAGTGCTCGAAGGCGGCGGTGATCGCCAATTCATGCAGGTGGCCCTTGGCACTTTTGCTGAAAAACTCCTCACGGCCTTTTTTCAGGCGGCGCTCGGCGCGTGGGCCCCAGTGGTTGACCAAGCCTTGCTTCTCAAGGTGGGCGTTGTACAAGCCGTGCAGGTGGCGGTGCGTGGCCTCTTGGCCGATGAACCCTTTGGCCACACTTTTGAGGTCGGCGTTTTCGGGGGTGTCGGGCAGGGCCTTGGCGCCGTTTTTCACCGCGTCAATGAACGATTGCTCGCCCACTGGGAAACTCATGGACAGGGCATTGGCATACGCCGTCATGAAGGCATCACCGCCATTCCAGTGGCGTGAAAAGCCTTTGGACAAGTCCACCGACAGGCGGCGCACGGTCAGGTCGGTGGGGCTGGGCAATGTGGTGGGGGTGTTCATGGCGGATTGCTTTGCAAAAACATTCGGAATATGAGCATTATTCAGATTTAATAGGGGCCTGACAACTCGCGAACTGCTCAGATTTGAAAGTGTCCCCCAAATGTCCAAAGCAACTGCTCCCAAAATGCCGTCAGCCCCGAAAACAGGCCGTCGCCAGCCCATGCAGGTGCGTTCGCAGCAAACCATCCAGACCTTGTTCAAGGCCGCTGCTCAGATTTTGGACAAGGAGGGCGAGGCGGGTTTGAGCACCAACAAAGTCGCCGCAGCGGCGGGTTTTTCGATCGGCACCCTGTACCAGTACTTTCCCAGCAAGGAGGTGTTGGTGCGGGCCATGGCCGCCAAAGGGCAGGGCTTGGTGCTGGAGGCGCTCGAGGCGTATTTGGCGGCACTGGAAGGCCGGGCCGATGTGGCGCAAATGGATGCCAAAGAGCTGCTGCGGCAAGCGATCCGGATTTTGCTGAAAGGTTTTGCCGGTGGCAAAGGCTTTACCCCAAGCTTGATCCGTTTGGGTTGGGCCAGCGAGCAACCGCAAGAAACCGCCAGCGTGGTGCGCCAAGTCTCGGACCGGCTGGCCATCTTTTTGGAGCGCATCGAGCATCCCCAGTTGCCCCCGCCTTCGGCCGCTGTTTTGTTTGTGCTGACCCGTTCTGTGATTGGCACCTTGCGAAGTGCCAGCCTGGAAAAGTCGCCCTTGCTGGGCGGTGCGGCGTTGGAGGATGCCTTGGTGCAATTGGCCTGGGCCTTGCTGGCCCCGCCCCATCAGGCGGAGGGCTTGGCCTTGGGCAAGCGGCCCATCACATAAAACTCGGGGTTGGGCATCATGCCGCTGAAGCTGGCCATGCGGTTGCTCAGGCCAAAGAAGGCGGTGATGGCCGCGATGTCCCAGATGTCCTCGTCGTTGAAGCCGTGCGCGTGCAGGGCGGCAAAGTCAGCGTCGTTCACTTCGTCAGAGTGCTGGCAAACCTTCATGGCGAAGTCCAGCATGGCGCGCTGGCGTGGGCTGATGTCGGCCTTGCGGTAATTGATGGCCACCTGATCGGCCACCAGCGGTTTCTTTTCATAAATGCGCAAGATCGCACCATGGGCCACCACGCAATACAGGCAGTTGTTGGCCGAGCTGGTGGTGGTCACGATCATCTCGCGCTCACCCTTGGTGAGGCCACTCTCGCGCCCTGCGGACTCGGGCACCATCAGGGCATCGTGGTAGGCAAAAAAGGCGCGCCATTCGGCTGGGCGACGGGCAAAAGCCAGAAACACATTGGGCACGAAACCGGCTTTTTCCTGGACTTCGAGGACCTTGGCTTTGATGTCTTCGGGCAGGTCAATGATTTCGGGGGCGGGGTAGCGTGTGCTCATGGTTTCTCCAGGTTCGTTTGCATTTGATTATGCTCAACACACTTAAAGGAGCCTGTCATGTCCAACACACCCACACCTTCTCAACAAGCGCGCCAAGCGCGTCCCGACGATGCCGCATTTCAGGCAGGCATTGACACCCGCACCCAAGTCATGGGGGTGGAGTTTGTGGACCGCGCCTTTGGCAACGCCAACGACTACACAATGCCCATGCAGGAGTTCATCACCCGCAATGCCTGGGGCAACGTCTGGCAACGCCCCGGCCTGGACCTGAAAACACGCAGCTTGATCACCGTGGCCATGCTCGCTGCCCTGGGCAAACAACAAGAGCTCAAGGGCCATGTGCGTGGGGCGCTCAACAACGGTGCCACGCCCGAAGAGCTGCGCGAAGTCATGCTGCACGCCACCGTGTACTGTGGTTTTCCAGCGGCCATCGACGCGTTTCGCTCGGTCACCGAGGTGGTCCAGTCCCAAGGCTGAAGATCGAGTAACCAAGGCAACAAGCGCGCATTGACGGGCTGCGTCTTTTCACCGATTCTCGGCAGAGGAGACAAAAACCATGGAATTTTCAGAACTCATCAAGGCCCGAAAAAGCGTTCGCGGCTACCTGCCCAAACCCGTGCCACGCGCGGTGATCGAAGAGATCATCGAGGTGGCCAAGTGGGCGCCTTCGTCGATGAACACCCAGCCTTGGCATGTGCATGTGGTCACGGGCGAGCCCTTGGACCGTATTCGACGGGGCAACACCGAGAACATGCTCAAGGGCGTGCCGCCCAAGCGCGACTTCCCAATGAAAGAGTCCTACGAGGGCATTCATCGTAAACGCCAGGTCGACATCGCGATTCAGCTGTTCGACGCCATGGGCATCGCCCGCGACGACAAAGAGCGGCGCACCGATTGGGTCATGCGCGGATTTCGGCAGTTCGATGCCCCTGTGTCGCTGGTGCTGACCTATGACAAATACCTCGAACCTGCGGCCATCAGCCAGTTTGACTTGGGCGCTTTGTCGCATGCGCTGGTGTTGGCGGCGTGGGAGCGCGGCCTGGGCAGCGTGATCAACGGCCAAGGCATCATGCAGTCGGCCGTGGTGCGTGAGCACGCGGGCATCCCCGACGATCAGAACATCATGATTTGCATCGCTATGGGCTACCCGGACGAAGACTTTGTGGCCAACAGCGTGAAGTCGGTGCGCGAGGACGCCGCCAACTTTGTGCGTTACGTCGGCTTCTGAGCCCACTTTTGACCCAGGCGCCATCGGGCGATGGCGGCCGCCTCTGAGAGTGAAGACCCCATGAACTTGAGTAAAGACGAGCTGGCTTTTCGTAACGAAGTGCGCGCCTTTGTGGCCGCCGAGTTGACCGATGAAATCCGCCTGGGCGGGCACCGCACCTCGGGCATTTTTTCGGACTACGAGGTCGGCATCCCTTGGCAGCGTGTTCTGGCCAAGCGCGGCTGGGCTGCGCCGCACTGGCCGGTGGAGTGGGGCGGCTGCGGCTGGTCGCCCAGGCAACACGATATTTTTGCCAGCGAGATGTCGGCGGCCGACGCCCCCAAAGTTTCGCCTCTGGGGCTGGTGATGGCCGCGCCCGTGCTGGTGGCGTTTGGCACGCAGGCCCAAAAAGAGCGTTGGCTCGCGGACATCCGCAACGGTGTGAGTTACTGGTGCCAGGGCTACAGCGAGCCGGGTTCGGGTTCCGACTTGGCCTCGCTGCAGTGCCGCGCCCGCCGCGATGGCAACGAGTGGGTCATCAACGGCTCCAAAATCTGGACCACCCACGCCCACCGCGCCACGCACATGTTTTGCTTGGTGCGCACCGACAACAGTGGCAAACCGCAGCAAGGCATCAGCTTTTTGATGTTCGAGCTGAACAACCCGGGCATCCAGATCCGGCCGATCATCAGCATCTCGGGCGATCACGAATTTAACCAGGTCTTTTTTGACGAAGCCCGCGTGCCTGCTGACGCGCTGATCGGAGAAGAAAACCAGGGCTGGACGATTGCCAAGTTTTTGCTGGAGCACGAGCGGGGCGGCTCATCTGCGCCGTTCTTGCGGGGCCGCCTGGCCCGCTTGCGCGAGTCCTTGCAAGAAGCCTTTGCGCAAGGCGCGCCGGGCACCGAGCACGAAGACATCGCCTTGAGCTTGGCCAATGCACAGTGCCGCATCGACGCCTTGCACGCTTGGGAACAAGAGGTGCTGACCGCTCGCATTGGCGGCGGCACGCAGCCTGCCTGGATGCCGGCTGCGCCGTCCATGGGCAAAGTGCTGGCGACCGAGCTCAAGCAGCACCTGACCGAGCTGGGTCTGGACATTGCAGGCGCCTATGGGGCTACCAGCCTCACCATCGAAGAGGCCAACGCCCACGCGCTGCCTGTGCCTGAAGAGTCGGTGTTTGCGACGCGGGCATACCTGAACGACCGAGCCGCGTCGATTTATGGCGGCACCAACGAAGTGCAGCGCAACCTGATTGCCCGCCACGTTCTGGGGGCCGAGGTGGTGGAGCCCGTGTTGCCACTGGACGAGACGCAGGCCATGCTCGTGGCCAGTCTGCAAGGCTGGCTGCAAGACAAGTTGCCGTTTGACAAACGCGCAAAGATGATCGCCACGCCTGAGGCGATCGCACCGCTGTGGCGCGGTCTGGCGCACGAGCTGGGCCTCTTAGGCGCTGCGCTGCCTGAACACTTGGGTGGCATGGGCGGTGGATTGCCCGAGCATTTGCTGATCTGCCAGGCCCTGGGTGCTGCTTTGGTAACCGAGCCCTACAGCAGCTCGGCCGTGCTAAGTGCCAACTTGCTGCAGGCGCTGGGTGACCCGGCGTTTGACGTTTTGCTGCAAGGCCTGGCCGAAGGCCAAGTGCGCTTGGCCGTGGCGGCCTTGGAGCCTGCCGGGCGCACGGATCTGAGCCGGGTGCAGACGCGTTTGCACAATTCAAACGGCCAGTGGCAGATCACCGGGCGCAAAGCCCTGGTGCGCGGCGCGCCCGGGGCCACACATTGGCTGGTCAGCGCACGAGACGACGCGGGCCAGCTGCGCATCTGCCTGATCGACCCCGCAGCTAGCGGGGTGCAGCGGCGTGATGTGCGCTTGATCGACGGCGCTTGGGCGTCTGAGCTGGCGTTTGACCAAACGCCTGTGCAAGCCCTCATCGGCCAAGGCGATGCACTGGACGCACTCTCTCAAGCGTGGGACACGGCCACCTTGGCCGCCGGCGCTGAGGCCGTGGGCGTCATGCAGGCCTTGATGCGCGACACGCTGAACTACACCAGCCAGCGCAAACAGTTTGGCCTGCCGCTGGCGGCCTTTCAGGCTTTGCAACACCGCATGGCCGACATGTACATGGCCCTGGTGCAGGCCGCAGCGGCAGTGGGCGCTTGTGCCCATGTGCTGGGCGACAGCCCCGAGCGCCGCGCTGAGCGGGTGTCATCGGCCCATGTGACGGTGCTGCGTGCGGCGCGTTTGGTGGGGCAGGGCGCGGTGCAGTTGCACGGCGGCATGGGCATGACCGACGAGCTGGCTGTGGGCCATGGCTTCAAACGGCTGACAGTGATCGAGCAGCAGTTTGGCGGGATGGCGCAGCATTTGCGGCGTGTGGCAGGTTTGACCCGCGCCTGAGCTTTTGTATGCTCAACCCCGCATGAGCTTCTGGATGAGATCTGCCGCCCCTGAGGCTTGGTATTTGCGCATCAGCTTGACGCGGTAAATCTCGACGGTTCGGTGGCTGATGCCCAGAGATTTGCCAATCTCTTTGCTGGTCAGGCCATCCATCAGGTGGGCAGCGACTTCGCGTTCGCGGGCGGTGAGTTCGGCCTTCACGGGTTTGCGGGCCGAGAGGTCTTCAAAGGTCCAGATGCCGGCTTCGTGCGGGGCGTCGCGGTTCAGGGCCCGTCCGGTCACATGGCACCAAAAAGTCTCGCCTTTGAAGCGGCCGTCCACGCGTTTCATCACCCGGTCGTCGGCGTACACGCCCTTGGCGTTCAAGATGGGGGTGATGCGCTGGCCGGTGCGTTCGTACTCGTCAGCGCTGGGGTAAAGCAGCTGGAAGGTTTGGCCGATCAGTTGTTCACGCGGCACGCCAAACATCTCGCACACGCGTTGATTGCAATCAACCATGGTGCGGTTGCGCGAAAGCACCATGCCGATGGGGGCCAGGTCAAATGCCAGGCGGTAATCGATGTCGTGGACGCTTGCAGTCATCAGGGCTCACCATTACGAAAAACTACGTATCTGAATACGTAGTATCGTAGCGTTTTCATCCACTGTCTGGAGTTTGGTGTGAACAAGATTTTTCCTTCCGCAGCCGAGGCCTTGAAGGGCATCGTCGCTGACGGTCAACTCATCGGTGTCGGCGGTTTCGGCCTGTGCGGCATCCCTGAAGCCCTGATCGCTGCGTTGCGCGACAGCGGTGTGCAAAACTTGACCGCGATTTCCAACAACGCGGGTGTGGACGATTTCGGTCTGGGCTTGCTTCTACAAACCCGCCAAATCAAGAAAATGATTTCGTCTTATGTGGGTGAGAACAAAGAGTTCGAGCGCCAGTACTTGGCGGGCGAGTTGGCTTTGGAGTTCACCCCCCAAGGCACGCTGGCTGAAAAGCTGCGTGCAGGCGGTGCGGGCATCCCAGCTTTCTTCACCAAGACCGGTGTGGGCACCCTGGTGGCCGAAGGCAAAGAGTTGCGCGAGTTCGATGGCGAGACCTATGTGATGGAGCGCTCGCTGGTGCCCGATGTCTCGTTGGTCAAAGCGCACCGCGCCGACAAATCCGGCAACCTTCAGTTTCGCTATACCTCGCGCAACTTCAACCCGGCTGTGGCGATGGCCGGCAAGATCTGTGTGGTCGAGGTCGAGGAGATCGTCGAGACCGGCGACATGCACCCCGACAGCGTGCACTTGCCCGGCATTTATGTGCACCGCATCGTGCTCAACACGAAGCCGGAAAAGCGCATCGAGAAACGCACCATTACAGAAAAGGCGGGAGTCTGATATGAGCTGGAGTCAAGACCAAATGGCCGCCCGTGCGGCCCACGAACTGGAAGATGGTTTTTATGTGAACCTGGGCATTGGCATCCCCACGCTGGTGGCCAACTTTGTGCCCGCCGACAAGGAAGTCTGGTTGCAAAGCGAAAACGGCATGCTGGGCATTGGCCCCTTCCCAACCGAAGACGAGGTCGATGCCGACCTGATCAACGCGGGCAAGCAGACCGTCACGACCATCAAGGGCTCGTCGATTTTTGGCAGCGAGCAGTCGTTTGCCATGATCCGCGGCGGCAAGATCAACCTGTCCATCCTGGGCGCGATGCAAGTGACCGACAAGGGCGACTTGGCCAACTGGATGATCCCCGGCAAGATGGTCAAGGGCATGGGCGGCGCGATGGACTTGGTCGCTGGCGTCAAGCGCGTGATCATCTTGATGGAGCACGTCGCCAAGAAGAAAGACGGCACCGAAGACATGAAGATCCTCCCCGAGTGCACATTGCCGCTCACCGGCAAGGGCGTGGTCGACCGCATCATCACCGACTTGGCTGTGATGGACGTCACCGACGCGGGCCTCAAAGTGGTCGAGTTGGCGCCGGGCGTGACGCCTGAGGCGCTGCAGGCCAAGACGGGTGTGAAGCTGATCTTTTGATCTGGTGTTCACATGAATCGTTCAAAAGCCGCGTACAACGCGGCTTTTTTGATGGTTTGAAGCTACCGGTTAACTGTTAACTACCTATTGAGATAAATTTTCAGATCACATATATTAAAAAAGTAATACAAAATAAATTTTGAATTGTTCTTTTTTGGTATGAATGAATCTTTTTCTGATCTGACTCGCGCTGATTTTCTGTACAAATCGCGTGAAGCCCAAAACATCGGTGTTCATGAATTGGCCAAACGGGTGAATTTGTCACCAGCACAAATTCATCAATTGGAGTCGGGTACTTTGGCCCCCGGACAGCGGTCATTGTTTTACACACCGGCCATTGAGCAAAAAGCAGCCATCAAGTGTGCCCATGCATTGGGTGTGGATATTCAAACCCTGTGGTCAGGTTCGGAGAAGGCCGCAGCGCCCCATGCAACCTTTCTTCCAGACCTGAAAATCCTGGATGACCTCGTGGTCTTGCTGAAAAAGCAATCCATGGCGCAAGAAATGGGTGAAAGCGATCGTCGCATTTCGTGGAAGTGGTTGTTCATTGCGCTGGTGGGCTTGTGGATGGCAGGGGCGATGGGCTTCTATGGTCAGCAAGTGCTCGAGTGGTCTCAAGAACGACATGGTCAGAATGCTGCGCCGCTATCTTTGGCCCACGCACTCGCACCCACTGAGAGTACGCAGGCTTCGGCGCAGCCAGAACCCACGGTGGACATGCTCTCTGCTGCTGTGGCTGAAACCCCTGCCGCATCGGTGGTGTCTCAGGCCGATGCCCTTTGCGACAGCCCATCTCCCCAGTCCACCATGCGCGCGAGCCAAGCCTCCAAAGCTGGCAACAGCGTGCATGTGGTCGCCATCGCCGACCTCGTCATGTGCGTGCGAGATGGCTTGGGCAAGCAAACCGCCTTGACCCTCAAAGCGCAAGAATCACGCACGCTGCTGGGCCAAGCGCCGTGGAGTGTGCGTGTAGATAAGCCCTTGCCCACCAAGCTTCACATGTATTTTCAGGGCCAAAAGATTTATTGGCCCGAAGGCGAGTTGAGTGGCGTGATCTTGAAAGAAGTCGCTGGCGACTTCTAAGGCTCCAAAAAGTTCAGCACCCCAAGCCCCTTTTTGAGGGGCTTTTTTACGCGGTGATTTGTGCTTGCAATCGAGCCACTTGCTGGCGAAGTTGTTCGTTTTCGGCACGCAGCCGCAGCACCTCTTGCTGCAGACTTTCATTGCTGCTGTCTTGAGGCTGTGAGGCCTCGGTTTCGGCTGCGTTGATTGAAGACTTTTCTGCCAATGTGCGGATGCTTTCTCTCACCCGCTTGGCCGCTTGTTTCAGCTCGACTTTGCCGCCCAGGGCGGCGCTGGCTTGCTCTTGCACGGGCAGCGTGGCCACGGCCGCGGCCGCATTGATGGAGATGTCCCCGGCTTTGACGGCTGCCACCAGTTCTGGGGCGGCTTGCTTTTGGATCTTTTCAATTTGCAGGACTTGGCTGCTGCTCAGGCGTGCCGCCTTGGCAATGTCCGAGCGGCTTTTCAGTGCAGGCTTTTCGGCGGTGGCGGTGTCCGTTTTTTCATGCACCGATGCTTGGCGCGCCGCCAAAATGTCGCGTTTGCGCAGGGCCAGCACGCCACGCTGAAAGTCGGACACGCTGCGCCGGCCCAAGTGCTGGTCGATCATCCACAGGTGCACATCTTCCATCGACTGAAAGCGCGTGTTCTGCACGGTCTGAAAGGGCAGGCCGTGTTTTTCGCAGATGCCGTAACGGTTGTGCCCGTCCACCAGCACATCGCCCCACAACACCAAGGCATCGCGGCAGCCTTCGGCCAGGATACTGCGCTCCAGCGCCAAGTGCTCGTCGGGTGTCAAGGGATCGATGTAGGCCTTGAGTTCTGGGTTGACAGTGATCTTCATGTGCAAGGGGATGAAATGCCGAAGGCCCCTTGCGGGGCCTTCTGTGTGTGCTGGAGCGGGTGATGGGAATCGAACCCACGTTATTTGCTTGGGAAGCAAGAGTCCTACCATTGAACGACACCCGCAATGGGGTTGATTGTACGTTGCCTGCGGCTGCAGTTCGGGGCACAAGCAAGTCTCACGTGTGACGATTTTCCACTTGGGCTATGGCTTACCCCGTGGACGAAGCGGCCGCGATGGCTTAACTTGCAGTTTTACTGTTCAACTGGCATTTTTCAACATGAGCATTGACCACACACCCATCGAAAACATTTCCGCCAATCAGGCCGATTCGCAGCGCCGCAAAACCTTGCAAGGCATGGCGGGCATCTTGGCGGGCATGACCGCACCCGCATGGATCAGCTCCGCATGGGCGCAGGACAAATTCCCCAGCAAACCGATCACCTTGATCGCCCCCTGGCCCCCCGGCGGCAGCAGCGATGCCGTCATGCGGGCGTTTGCCGAGAGCGCTTCGCGGTCCTTGGGCGTTTCCGTCATCGTGGACAACCGGCCTGGCGCTGGCGGCACCTTGGGGGCCACGGCCATGGTCAATGCCCGGCCCGACGGCTACATGCTCACCCAGTTGCCTCTGGGCGTGTACCGCTTGCCGCACATGCAAAAAATGCCTTTTGACCCGGTCAAGGATCTGACGCACATCGCCTGCCTGACCGGCTACACCTTTGGCTTGGTGGCCACCATGGATGCGCCGTTCAAGACGCTCAAGGAAATGGTGGCCTATG
The DNA here is from genome assembly GCF_030053395.1 of Limnohabitans lacus. Classification (GTDB taxonomy): domain Bacteria; phylum Pseudomonadota; class Gammaproteobacteria; order Burkholderiales; family Burkholderiaceae_C; genus Limnohabitans_A; species Limnohabitans_A lacus. The sequence goes on from NZ_JASGBH010000001.1 coordinate 347,724, forward strand.
CCAAGGCCAACCCCGGCAAAGTGGAATACGGCAGCACTGGCACCGGCACCACGCCCCACCTGGCCATTGAAGAGTTTTCGCAAAAGGCCGGCATTGAGCTCAACCACATCCCCTACAAAGGTTCGGCCGAATTGATGCAAGCGATTTTGGGTGGCCACATTCGCGTGATGAGTGGCACCACCGAATTCGCCCCCTTGGTCAAAGAAGGCAAACTGCGCCTATTGGCCACCTTGGGCCGCAACCGCACCAAAGCCTTTCCCGATGTGCCCACCGTCAAAGAAAGCGGTTGGGACACGATCACCGAGTCGCCCTTTGGCATCGGTGGCCCCAAAGGCATGGACCCTGCCGTGGTGCGGGTGCTGCACGATGCGTTCAAGAAAACCTTGGAAGACCCCAAAGTGCTGGAGACGCTGGACCGCTTCTTCCAGCCCGTGATCTACATGGGCACCGAGGAATACACCCGATACGGCGCACGCACCTTTGAAGCGGAGCGTTCCACCATCGAGCGGCTGGGCCTGGCCAAGAAATGACGAAGGCACCCGCAGGTGCCTTCCGAAGCATTTGAAAGAGCCGCCAAATGGGCGGCTCTTGTTATTTCAGGATGTCGCCCACGCAGAGGTACTTGATCTCCACATAGTCGTCGATGCCGTGGCTGGAGCCCTCGCGGCCCAAGCCCGACTGCTTGACGCCGCCAAAGGGCACGTGCTCGGTGGCCAAAATGCCCACGTTGATGCCGACCATGCCGTATTCGAGCGCTTCACTCACGCGGAAGATGCGGCCCACATCGCGGCTGTAGAAGTAGCTGGCCAGACCAAACTCGGTGTTGTTTGCGGCGTCCACCGCTTCTTGCTCGGTCTTGAACTTGAAAATCGGCGCGAACGGACCAAAGGTTTCTTCTCGGGCGCAGACCATGTCGGCCGTCGCGTCGGCGATCACGGTGGGCTCAAAGAACTGACCGTCCAGGCGCTTGCCGCCGGTCAACACGCGGCCGCCTTTGGCAATTGCGTCCTTCACATGGCGTTCCACCTTGTCGAGGGCCGAGGGCTCGATCAGCGGGCCTTGGTTCACGCCGTCTTCAAAGCCATTGCCCACCTTGGCGGTTTTGACTTTGGCCGCGAACTTGGTGGCGAACTCTTCGTACACCGACTCCTGCACATAAAAGCGGTTGGAGCACACGCAGGTCTGACCCGCATTGCGGTATTTGCTGGCGAATGCGCCTTCCACAGCGCTGTCAATGTCGGCGTCTTCAAACACGATGAAGGGCGCGTTGCCGCCCAGCTCCAGCGACATCTTTTTGACTGTGGGGGCCGACTGCGCCATCAGGATGCGGCCCACTTCGGTGGAGCCGGTGAAGCTGATGTGGCGCACCACGTCGCTGGCGCACAGCACTTTGCCGATGGCGATGCTTTGCGGGCCGTCGGCTGTGATGATGTTGATCACCCCGGCCGGGATACCCGCGCGGATCGCCAGCTCGGCCGCAGCCAAGGCCGTGAGCGGGGTTTGCTCAGCGGGTTTGATGACGACGGGGCAACCGGCTGCAAGCGCTGGGGCCACTTTGCGGGTGATCATGGCCAGGGGAAAGTTCCAGGGCGTGATGGCCGCGCACACGCCAATGGGCTGCTTGAGCACCAACAAACGGCGGTTGTTGTCGAACTGGGGCAGGGTCTCGCCGTTCACGCGCTTGGCTTCTTCGGCAAACCATTCCACAAAACTTGCGCCATAGGCCACTTCGCCACGCGACTCGGCCAGCGGCTTGCCGTTTTCTGCGGTCATGAGGCGGGCCAGGTCTTCGGTGTTGGCAATCAGCAGGTCAAACCAGTTGCGCAAGATGGTGCTGCGCTCTTTGGCGGTCTTGGTTTTCCAGGGGCCCCAGGCGGCGTTGGCGGCGGCAATGGCAGCTTCGGCTTCGACCGCGCCCAGGTTGGCCACGCTGGCCAAGTGCCCGCCCGTGGCCGGGTCGGTCACGTCAAAACGCTGGCGACCCACCACCCATTGGCCATTGATCAGGGCGTCGGTTTTGAGCAAAGTCGGGTCGTTGAGCAGGGCGAGGGGGGAGGTGTTCATGGTGATTGGATTTTCGTGAAGTCAGTGAATTGGGCATGGCCTAAGAAACAGAGCATACCGACCCCGCAATTTCGCAGATGTCACCTGTGCACACTGAATGCGCAGCCAAACAAGAGCCAAGCATCAAAGCCGTGTTGCGCTCGCTTATATTGCACCAATGGACCACAACTTCACCCGGCTGCTGGACACGCTGGCGGCTTTGCCAGCGCACCCCATCAAACTCAGCACCCCCCAAATTTTGCAACGCTTGCAGGGCAAGGGGCACAACGCAACGCTGCGCACGCTGCAGCGCGACCTCAATGCCCTGAGCGGCCATTACCCGGACATCGTCAAGCTGGAAGGCAAACCCGCGCAATGGGGCTGGCGCGAGGGTGCGCCCGTGTTGTTCTTGTCACAAATGGGCCTGCCGCAAGCCTTGGCGTTTGACTTGTTTGCACGCGAGTTTGCACCCGTCATGCCCGATGAGTTGCAAGCCCTGCTCAAACCCTGGCTGCAAGAAGCCGGGCGCAAACTGGCCAGCGCGCCGCGCGAACATGCCAGCCAGTGGGCCAAGAAAATCGCCATTCACCACGACGGCCCCCCTTTGTTGCCTGCACGACCATTGCCCGCCACATGGGCGCAAGTCTCTAAAGCCCTGTTTGAAGGCAAACAAATCAAGGCGCAGTACCGCGCTGCCCAAAAACCAGATGCCAAGACCTATGTATTGAACCCGCTGGGCCTGTTGCGCCGCAGCTTGGTCAGTTATTTGGTGGCTACATTTGACGGGCACCACGACCCGCGCCTGCTGGCCCTGCACCGCTTGGACAAAGTGCAGTTGCTCGATGACCCTGCCCAAGTACCCATCGGGTTTGATTTGAACACCTACCTGAGCCAAGACCGACTGAACATAGCCAGCGGCCAAACCTTGGCGCTGGAGCTGCACCTGACCCGTGGCGCTGCCGAGCATCTGCAAGACACACCCTTGTCACAAGACCAAACCATTGAAGACCTGCCCGAACAAGCCCATTGGGTGTGTGTGCGGGCGACTGTGAGCGAGTCGCCGCGCTTGGTGTGGTGGATTTTGGGGTTTGGCAAACGAGCCCGAGTGATCGGGCCAGAGCGCTTGGTCAAGCAGGTGCAAGAGCTGCGCGGGTGAGGCTTGACAGTCTGCGCCACTGCGCGTGAAGACCCAGCCCGTATTGCGCCCCCCAAAATCATCCAGCTCACACACCGCGTAGCGCACCTTGTCGTCCATTTATTCTCCGAGCCGGTACTTGCTCACGCACCAATACCGTGACGGGTTCAAAGCGCGTCACGGTCAAGGCGATGCTGACCGCTCTTGGCAATGACGGTCAGTCATTGCGGGTCTTTTTCACGAATGACGCGGATGGTGCCAAAAGGCGGGGTAGGTGGTGGGCATGGGTTGAGGTCTCTTTAACGGTTAAGGCTGGCGCGTTCTTCTATTAGCCTTCTGAGCAATTTTTGGGATGCAGTCAATGCTCTTTGCGCGTCAGGCTTTCGTGCTGAGGGATGATGGGTGCGAATGCAATGAATATGACGCTCCACCTCATCCGTCACATCCACCCTGAACTCCCATAAATAGGCCGTTTTTTGACAGTGATTTTGTTTTGGCAGGGCAACGCACTTGAGGAATTCATTGCGAGTTTTCGCAGCAGATATGCCACTCAAAAACACGATGAAATCAGGCTTCAAGATCTCAATTTGTTTTTGCAGCAATGCTTTTGAGACTGGCTTGATGAAGGATTCGTAGGGTTCTTTTTTAAAAATAGGGGACTTCCCGTTCCAATCAAAACAGTGCAAATTGCTCCAAACCCATCCACCGCTGTCATAACCCGAGCCAATTTGAGAGAGTTCTTTATCTAAGCCGCGTAGGTAGTTGTAAAACGTCCTGCCTTTATCATTTTTCGGTTTCTTCATGCCATTTCCGAAAACCTGCGCATGTCGGTGCATCGTTTTTTCAATGTAATCCTCAAGTGATTGATACTGATACCATAAGGACTCTGCAGGTAGGTCGTTTGGCCCCCGTTGATGCGTGGGTTTAGCAATAACTTCGGTCGCAGTCAAAGCTTGGCCTTCCTTGTCTCGCTTCAGCAGTGGATACCAGCCAGCAGTTTCAGCGCCGACCAGCATGATTTTTGTTTTCGAGTTTTCGTAGTTTGCAGAAACAGAAGGCAGAAACAAGCCAGACAATTTATTCAGTTCTGTTTCTTTTTTCTTTGCTGGATCAAGCTTTTCAGCCCAAAAACCTTCTTGTTTTTTGGGCTCTTTCGTGGCGTCTGCGGCATGCTTTTGAAGCACCTCTAAAAATATTTTTTTGAGTTCTTCGTTGGTCATTTAAAAAATCTCCATAGCTGTATGAGTTGGACAAAGTCGCCCAGCGATGCAAGGCGCGGTGAATCTATCACAGATGCCCGTCTGTATAGATGGCGAAACATCCAACTTCACCGCGCCGGTGTCGTCCCCGTTTGCGCCCCTTTTTCGTTGTAGGTGTAGATCCAGCCGCTGCGTTGGATGTTGACGCTATGGCTGGTGTAGCCCTTGAGTCCGTCGTTTGGACCATTGCCGCACGGCTTTACAAAAAGCTCTCGGTTTTGGTTGTCATAAACGTGAACCCAAGATCCGCGTTGGACGGCGTTGGCGATGCTCATGGTGATGTCCTTTCAGGAGTGGCGAGCGAGAAACGAGGCTGAAGCAGTCTGCCCCAGCCCGAGAAAAACAAGTATTTCAGGTCAATGTCCACATACCGTGCATCTCGGCTGTAGTGCAATTCGTGGGCCAGTTCGGTGCACATGCGCAGTGCTGATTGATGCAATGCTTCATTGGCTTCGGCATGCGGGCGCTCAGGGGGAACTTCCAGCAATTGATTCAGCACCCAGCACAACGCTTGCAGCCTGCGCTTGGCAGCGGGGTCTTGGGTGGGCAGTGTGACGCGTAGCGCCCAAGCCATGACGGTGCTGTCACCGGTGGTTTGCAGGTCCTCTACGGTCACATAGGCGGCACGGCGGGCATACAAACCATCGATCAGCTGTTGCGCGGCTTGTTTGGGCAGTGGGCCATCGCTATGGCCCAAGGCGCGTGGCTGCTGCGCCGTGCTGGCGGCTAACCAAGCACGGGCTTCTTCGTGTGCCAGCCAGGGCAGCATCTCGCTGGTCAGGCACAGGGTCAGCGTGTTTGCGTCATGGTCGATGCAGCTTGCGCTGGCCCATTGGGCCAGGGTTTGGTGGATGCAGGCTTGCGCTTGCGGGTTGTCAATGGGCAGTTCGACTTGCAAGAACGCTGTCAAGGCGTTGTCTTCGTCCATCAGGTGCGTTTCGTCCAGCATCACCTGGGTCGCACCTGCGGCATAGATGGATTCGATCCACCGCCGCGCCTGTTCGCTGCTGCCCGTGTAGTCGTACCAGATGGGCCAGCGTGCGGGGTGTTTGGCCCCGGGCTGCAGGGCGGCCAATGCCTCTGGCAGTCCTTGCCGTCGTTTGTTGGGTTGCCGTGGGGGACGGGCTTTTGCCAATTTTTCTATCTGCGCCACTGCCGCCAGCATGCGAGGGCGTGCGGCGCTGTTGGCGGTGTGAATGTGAATCACCGGCAGCTCAAAGCAGTGGCGGGTCACAGTGCCCTCTAGCCAAACCAACACGTCATAGCCCGTGCCAACGGTGTCGTCGCCCAAGTCGTGGTCCAAGCTGATTTCGGTGACCTGCTCGGTTTGCAGTGCGGTAATCACTTCGTGCGGCCAGCGCATCAAGGTCCAGCCATTGGGGGCGGGGCGAGTGTCATCAAGGAAGATTTTCATGGTGTATCCATGGCGTCAAAGGTAGATGGATGTGGCAAGGTGCCCTGTGCGTGCAGGGCGCATAAAGTTCGGCACCCACTGGCGCCCACCCGCAGTTGGGCGTCTTGCCCGCACAGTTCGCAAACACTGCGCGAGGCCGTGAGGGCCTGTGCGGCCAAAAGCGCTATCGCGGTCCGCTGCGGCTCAGACATGCCTGAGGTGTCGATGTGGATGCGCAAGCTGCCCAGTTTTTGCTTGATTTGCAGCACACGGGGTTGCTGCAAGTTCAGGCCCGCTTTTGCCATTTGGGCCAAGCAGTGCACGACCAGCGGCAACCAGCCTGCGTTGTGCTGCAGTGGTGGCAGGGCGGGGAAGAGCTGGCGCAGTTCGGCCTCGGTCATGTTTGCCCACATGGTGCATCCCCCCCAAAGGCGTTGATGTGGATGAGCCTGCACTGGGAGGCGGGCATGCTGCTGAGCGCTACGTCCAAGGCGCATACACGGTAGCTGTAGCGCTGTGGCGTGTGCTGGTGAGGGTTGGCTTTTGCAGTGGCGGCGTAATGCAGCACCAGCGTGACCTCCATTCGGGCATCGGTGGGCAGGCAGCCGGTCAAATGGGTCAACCAGTCGCCGTGGTGGGTCAGCGGGCAGGGTGCTTTGGGGTGGTTCAGCTTGGCCAGCAGTTCACGTTCGGCGGCTTGTTTGTGCAGTCGTTGATACACCTCGGCCAGCAGCTGCGCGTCCAGCAGTGCGCCATGAAAGTGACGCGCTGACCGGTCCACCCCAAAACGCGCACACAAAGCATCCAAGCTGTTGCGCTGGTTGGGAAAGTTTTTGCGGGCGATGGCCAGGGTGTCCACCACGCCAGCGATTTGTTTTTGCAGCGCAGGGCGTTTCAGGTGCAGGAGTTCGGCGTTCAAAAAGCCCAGGTCAAAAGGGGCGTTGTGGATCACGAGTGTGGCCCCTGCCACAAAAGCCAAGATGTCGTCGGCCAGTTCGGCAAAAGTGGGCTTGTCTTGCAAAAACGCGTCGGTGATGCCGTGAACTTGTGTGGCCTCTGGGTGGCAACGGCGCTGGGGGTTGATGTAATGGTGCAGAGTGCGGCCCGTGGGCTTGAAGTCAATCAACTCCAAGCAGGCAATTTCGATGATCCGTTCGCCATGTTTGGCCGATAGGCCGGTGGTTTCCGTGTCCAAAACGATTTGACGAAGGGGTGTGTGGGCTGGCTGGTGTGTCATGTTTTGGAGTGTGAAGCCGATATGCGACGTATGTTGTCGCATGTGAACCGCAGAAGCTGACGCCGGCTTCATACCAGAGCCTAAGGCCCCAAACTTATAATGACCGGCTGCATCTAAAGCAAAGAACACCATGAGCCAAACCGTTATTTCCGTCGCCGACATCCGCAAGACTTTCCTGGACTTTTTCGAGTCCAAGGGCCACACCGTGGTGGCGTCCAGCCCCTTGGTGCCAGGCAACGACCCCACCCTGATGTTCACCAACTCGGGCATGGTCCAGTTCAAGGACGTGTTTTTGGGCTCCGACAAGCGCTCGTATGTCCGCGCCGCGTCCGTGCAGGCCTGCCTGCGGGCCGGCGGCAAGCACAACGACCTGGAAAACGTGGGCTACACCGCCCGCCACCACACCTTCTTCGAGATGCTGGGCAACTGGTCGTTTGGCGACTACTTCAAGCGCGAGTCGCTGGAGTGGGCGTGGGAGCTGTTGACCCAGGTCTACAAGCTGCCCGCCGACAAGCTGTACGCCACGGTGTACATGGAAGACGACGAGGCCCATGCCATTTGGGAAGGCATTTTCGTCAAAGCCGGTTGGACGCCAGAGCGCATCAAGCAAGAGAACCGCATCATCCGAATCGGAGACAACAAGAACGGTCGCTACAAGTCAGACAACTTCTGGATGATGGCCGACACAGGTCCTTGCGGCCCGTGCTCCGAGATTTTTTACGACCACGGCGCGCACATCCCCGGCGGCCCACCCGGCAGCCCCGATGAAGATGGCGACCGTTTCATCGAGATCTGGAACAACGTGTTCATGCAGTTCAACATGGACGAAACCGGTGCCGTCACGCCGCTGCCTGCGCCTTGCGTGGACACCGGCATGGGCCTGGAGCGCTTGGCGGCCATCTTGCAGCACGTGCACAGCAACTACGAAATCGACATTTTTGACGCGCTGATCAAGGCCGCATCCCGCGAGACCGGCTGCAGCGACCTGAACAACAAGTCGCTGCGCGTGATCGCCGACCACATCCGCGCCACCGCGTTCTTGGTGAGCGACGGCGTGGTGCCTAGCAACGAAGGCCGTGGTTATGTGCAGCGCCGCATCGTGCGCCGCGCGATTCGCCACGGTTATTTGCTGGGCCAAAAGACCCCGTTCTTCCACAAGCTGGTGCCCGACTTGGTCAAGCTCATGGGCGCGGCTTACCCCAATATGGCCGATCAGGCCGAGCGCATTGCCGATGTTTTGCGCGTGGAAGAAGAGCGTTTCTTTGAAACTTTGGCAAATGGCATGGAGATTTTGAACTTAGCGCTACTGGGCCTTAATTGGCCTGGAATGACTGAAGATGAAGTTCGTGCTTTGCTTGAGGGGCGTATTCAGTCAACTGTGCGTCCTCTGGGGTCTTTAGATGGTGAATTGGCTTTCAAGTTGCACGACACCTATGGGTTTCCCCTGGATTTGACACAAGATGTTTGCCGTGAACAGGGTGTGGAGGTAGACGTTGAAGCTTTTGCCACCGCCATGGAAAAGCAAAAAGCCCAGGCCCGTGCGGCAGGCAAGTTCAAGATGGACAAGGCGCTCGACTATTCGGGCGAGGGCAACGATTTTGTGGGCTACGACGACCTGACGGCCAACGCCAAAGTGCTGGCTTTGTACGCCGACGGCAATGCCGTGACCGAGCTGAAAGCTGGCCAATCAGGCGTGGTGGTGTTGGACACGACCCCGTTCTACGCTGAGTCCGGCGGCCAAGTGGGCGACCAAGGCATGATTCACAACGCTGGCGGCCAGTTCAACGTGGCCGACACGCTCAAGATCAAGGCCGATGTGTTTGGCCACCATGGCGAGATCAAATCCGGCAGCCTGAAGGTCGGCGACGCGGTGCAAGCCCATGTGGACTTGGGCCTGCGTTCTGCCACCGTGCGCAACCACTCTGCTACTCACCTGATGCACAAAGCCCTGCGCGAAGTGCTGGGCAGCCATGTGCAGCAAAAGGGCAGCTTGGTCAACGCCGAGCGCACCCGCTTTGACTTTGCGCACAACGCGCCTGTGACCGATGCCGAAATCCGCCAGATCGAAGCCCTGGTCAATGCCGAAATTTTGGCCAACGCCGCTGCGCAAGCGCGTGTGATGGACATCGAGAGCGCCCAGAAAACCGGCGCCATGATGCTGTTTGGCGAGAAGTACGGCGAGACCGTGCGCGTTTTGGACATCGGCTCCAGCCGCGAACTTTGCGGCGGCACCCACGTCAAAGCCACCGGCGATATTGGCCTGTTCAAGATCGTGGGCGAGGGTGGCGTGGCTGCAGGTGTGCGCCGCATCGAAGCCGTGACCGGTGAAAACGCGCTGGCGTATTTGCAGTCACTCGAAGACACCGTGACGCAAGCCGCAGGCTCGCTCAAGGCCCAACCGGCTGAGCTGAACGCCCGCATCGCCCAGGTGCTCGACCAGGTCAAGGCGCTCGAAAAAGAACTGGCCGCTGCCAAAGGCAAGCTGGCTTCGGCCCAGGGCGACGAGCTGGCCAAGCAAGCGGTGGACATCAAAGGCATCAAGCTTCTGGTGGCCACGCTGGAGGGGGCCGATGCCAAGACCTTGCGCGACACCATGGACAAGCTCAAGGACAAAATCAAGACCGCCGTGATCGTGCTGACCGCCGTGGACGGCGAGAAGGTGCAGATCGCCGCAGGCGTGACCGCCGACACCACCGGCAAAGTCAAGGCGGGCGAGTTGGCCAGCTTTGTGGCGGCCCAAGTGGGTGGCAAAGGCGGTGGCAAGCCCGACATGGCCATGGCCGGGGGCACCAACCCCGCAGCCTTGCCCGCAGCTTTGGCCAGCGTGCAGGCTTGGGTGACTGAGCGGGTTTGAACGTCACCTTCACCGAAAGGCGCACCTGCTTGAGCGGGCGCGCCTTTTTTCTTGAACCATTGAAACCATCCGCTAGACCATGAACCCCTCGTTCGTGAACTTGGCCCGAAGAGGCTTTTTGGCGGCGGTGTTCACGCTGGTGCCCCTGTGCGCTGTGGCCCAGTTCGACAAACAAGCCTGGCCTGCCAAGACACCGACGCCGGTCTTGAACCTGCAAGACCTGCAAGGCCACACATGGACGACGGCCGCTTTGAAAGGCCGTGTGGTGGTGCTCAATTTTTGGGCCACTTGGTGCGCGCCTTGCAAAGAGGAAATGCCCACCTTGCAAGATTTGCACGATTCGCCTCAGGCGCCGGTGGTGATCGCCGTCAACGTCAAAGAGCCCAAAAGCCGCGTGCAGACTTTTTTGAACCAACGCCAGTTGAGCTTGCCGGTGGTGCTCGATGAGCGGGGCGATTTGGCCCGGCAGTGGGGCGTGCGCGTGTACCCCACCACGGTGCTGATCGCGCCCGATGGTCAGGCCCGTTGGCGGGTGTTGGGCGATCTGGACTGGGACGGCTTGCAGGCCGAGGCCTGGATCAAGGACTTGCAGCGCCTGCGCTGAAACGCCCTGAGCAGCCTCAGCGGGACGCATCAAGGATAATCGCCGCAGCTGTGCGCGCTGTGCGCCAGCTGACCTGCTTTCGGGGCATTGGCGTTCCACCTCCACAGGTGGCGCCTCGTGTGTGCCGACAGGTCTTGCCCCCACACCGGAGTTTCTTCATGACGACCGCTCGCCGTTCCTTGCTCAAAGGCGGTGCCGCCTTGGGCGCGCTTTTCGCGACCCCCACTTGGCTGCACGCCCAAACCCCCGACGCACAACGACGCTTTGCGCCCGAAGTTGGCACTTGGCGCACCTTTGACGTGACCACCCGCGTGGAGATCGCCGAGCCCCAAGGCGCCACCCGCATTTGGTTGCCCGTGCCCAGCGTGGACAGTGCTTGGCAACAGTCCTTGGACACCCGCATCAGCAGCAATGGCCAGGCCCGCATGGCCAGCGATGGCCAAGAAGGCACCCGTTTCGTGTCCGCTGAATTCGCCCCTGGCGTGCGCCCCGTGATCGAGATCACCAGCCGCGTGCAAACCCAAAACCGCGCCGCTGAGCTCAGCGCCCGCAACACCGCACCCGAAGCGGCCGACACACTGCGCTACTTTACCCGTGCCACGCAGATGCTGCCGCTCGATGGCATCGTGCGCACCACCGCCTTGAAAGCCACCCAAGGCGCCAAAACCGACGAACAAAAAGCCCGCGCCATTTACGACTGGGTGGTGCGCAACGCTTACCGCGAGCCCAAGGTGCGCGGTTGCGGCGAAGGCGACATCAAGACCATGCTGGAGACCGGCAACCTGGGCGGCAAATGCGCCGACCTGAACGCCTTGTTTGTGGGCCTGTGCCGCGCGGTGGGTCTGCCCGCCCGCGATGTGTACGGACTGCGATTGGTGCCTTCGGCTTTTGGCTACAAAGAGCTCTCGGGCAACCCGGCCAGTCTCAAAGGCGCACAGCACTGCCGCGCCGAGGTGTACTTGCAAGCCCACGGCTGGGTGGCCGCCGATCCGGCCGATGTGGCCAAGGTCATGCGCCTGGAAACCGCGCAGTGGCTCAAGACCACCGACCACCCCGTGGTGGCGCCTGTGTACAAGCACTTGTTGGGCGGCTGGGAAGGCAACTGGTTGGCTTGGAACACCGCGCACGATCTGCGCCTGCCTGGCTCCAAAGGCGACAAGCTCAACTTCTTGATGTACCCGATTGCTGAAACCGAGGAGGGCCGCTTGGACTCTTACGCACCCGATGCCTTCAAGTACACGATCACGGCCTCTGAAGTGAAGGCCTGATGGCTGCTTGAGGCCCATAGAAAAAGCCCCTGCATGGTTGGCGTGCAGGGGCTTTTTGCTGGCACTTCTTCAGACTTTGATGGCTTTGCTCATCATTATCTTGAACATGCGGCCTGCCATTCCTCGGGACATGAGGCGGCTCATCATGAACGCCATCATTTTGTTGCGCGCGCCGGGCACGGCATCGAGCTGGCGGCCCAAGGCGTTCAGGCCACAACGGGCCACGTCTTGCGGGCTCATGATGCTCATGCCCATGGACGCAAAGTCGATGCCGGTGGCTTTGGCCATGGGGGTGTCGGTAGGGCCTGGCGAGAGCACCGAGACATCCACGCCTTGGTCTTTCATCTCAAAGTGCAGGCCCGCTGCCAAGCCCATGATGTAGGACTTGGTGGCCCCGTACTGCGCCATATAGGGTTGCGGCATCCAACCGGAGAGGCTGGATACAAACAGGATGGCCCCGCGCTGGCGTTGTGACATGCCTTGGCCAAAGTGCCGTGCCAGCCGCATGGGGGTGATGACGTTCATTTGCACCATCTGCTGGTGACGCTCGGCAGAAGACGCCACAAAAAGCCCCAGGGTTTCGATGGCCGCGCAGGGAACCAGCACATCGATGGTCAGATCTTGTGTGGCCGCCATCACCTGGTCCAGTCCGTCTGCGGTCATCAAATCTGCAGACACGGTGCGCACCTGCACGCCCGTGCTCTCTTGCAAGGCTTTGGCGTGTGCCTTCAGTGCGTTTTCGTCGCGGGCTACCATCACCACATTCAGGCCATCTTGGGCCAGTTGCTGCACGATGGCGGCTCCAATGCCGGATGTGCCGCCAGTGACCAAGGCCCATTGGCCATAACGCTTCAAGCTGTTCATGAAAACTCCTTTTTTCTAACCGATCAGTTAGAAATTATAATCACAAAGAACACACCAAGAAAAAATGGGACGCCATAAGAATTACGACCGCAGCACGATTGCCCAAAAAGCCATGGAGGTTTTTTGGCGTGATGGCTTTCATGGCACGTCCACACAAGCTTTGGTGGACGCCATGGGGGTGAACCGTTTCAGTGTGTATGCCGAATTCGGCAACAAGCAAAACCTGTACGAAGCAGCGTTAGCGGCTTATGACCAGGATGTGGTGACCAACCATTTCCAGGCCCTGGAGTCTGATCGTGCCGGTTTGTCAGATGTGGAGGCCATGCTGTTGGGTTTTGCTGGTGCCGCAGGGCAGCCGGGCTCTGAGCTGGGCTGCTTCATGTGCAATTGCGCCACCGAGCGTGCGCCCTATGACTCAGGCAGCCAACAATTTGTGCATCAGCACGTCGAGCGCATCAGCGCGGCCCTGTCAAACGCATTGGCCAATGCGCAACAGGCGCAGCACATACGTGCCGATGTCGATGTGAAGCAGCAAGGCCAATTCTTGGCGACTTTGATTTTGGGGGTGTTTGTGCTGCTGCGGGCGCAAGTCTCGGCCCCGGTTGTTCAGGCCACCGCACAGACGGCGCTGCAACATTTGCATCAGCTGCAGGCCTGAAGTCGCAAATTCACACGGCGTTGCTGTACGGCACACTCAGTGACCATTGGCTGGTCCAGTGGCGCTGTACGCCTGTGACGGGGTCCACAAATTCCACCGCATAGGCCAGCAGTTGCAGCGGCTGGCTGAAGTCCTCGGCTTCATCGGGGCCACGCAGCACATGCGGGTAGAACTGGTCACCCTCGATCGGGATGCCCAAGGCGTTCATGTGCACCCGCAATTGGTGGCGCTTGCCGGTCACTGGTTCGAGTTCGTACAGGGCACGCTGCCCCTCAGGGTGCAACAAACGGATGCGGGTCTCGCTGTTGGGCTCGCCCGGCACTTCACACATTTTGAAAAACTGGGTTGGGTCTTCGGCCATGCGGCTGGTGTGGGTCAGCGGCAGCCCAAGTTTAGGGCGATGTGCGGCCACGGCCCGGTACACCTTGTGGATGGTTTTGTCGCGAAACAAAGCTTGGTAAGCATTACGGTCTTGTGGGCGTTTGCTCAGCAAAACCAGTCCGGCGGTCTCCCGGTCGATGCGGTGGATGGGCGTGAGTTCTTCACAAGCCGTCTGGCGTTTGAGCTGTACCAGCAGGCTTTGCTGCACATAGGGCCCCGAGGGGGTGACCGGCATGAAGTGGGGCTTGTCAGCCACCAACAGGTGGTCATCTTCAAAGACGATGTGGGCGGTGAATGGCAACACCGCCTCGGCAGGCCGGTGGCGGTAGTAGTACAGCCGTTGGCTGTGCCGATAAGCTTGCTGGAGGCTCACCTTTTGGCCGTCTTCCAACAAGACCAAACCTTGTTCAATCCGCTCAGCCCATGTGCTGCGAGGCACATTGGGCAGCCGCTCGCAGAGAAAATCCAGCACCGTGCCCCACGGACCGGGAGGCAGGGCAACACAGCTGGGGCTGACGCCATCGCGCATGCCAATGAGCGGGTTGCGGGGAGGGCGCGCCATGGCCGCAGATTTTCAGAGGAGGCGGGGTGTCAGACCCGGCGAAACACCAGGTCCCACACACCATGGCCAAGTTGGATGCCACGATTTTCAAACTTGGTCAGAGGCCGGTAGTCGGGCTTGTTGGCGTAGCCACCTGCGCCGGGTTCGGCGGTGTTGGCCAAGAGGGGTTCGGCGCTGACCACGACCAACATCTGTTCGGCATAGGGCTGCCAGTCGGTGGCCAGGTGCAGGTAGCCGCCGGGCTTGATGTGCTGCGCCAAGCGTTGCACAAAAGGCGATTGGATCAGGCGGCGCTTGTGGTGGCGGCTTTTGTGCCAAGGGTCTGGAAAGAAGATGTGAACGCCGTCCAGGCTGTCCTTGCCCAGCATGTGGTCCATCACCTCGACAGCGTCGTGCTGCACGATGCGGATGTTGTCAATACTTTCTTCGCCGCAGCGCTTGAGCAGGGCACCCACACCGGGTTCGTGCACTTCGCAGCACAGGAAGTTGTCGTCAGGGCGCTCCTGCGCGATCTTGGCGGTGGCGTCACCCATGCCAAAACCGATTTCCAAAATCAGGGGGGCGCTGCGGCCAAAGGCGGCCTGCACATCCAGACGCTCGGCCTTGTAGGGCACCAGGAACTGCGGCCCAAACTGATCAAAAGCCCGCACTTGGCCCGAGCCCATGCGGCCAGCGCGCAGCACATAGGTTTTGATGGTGCGCATGAAAGGGGCGTCGGCCTGTGCTTCTGGGGTAGGTTCGGGTGTGGTCATGGAAGGGGCAAAGGTATTTCGCAAAACCTTGGATTATCGTGGTTCAGCTGCCTGACTCAGGCCGCGGCGAACGGGTTCTCGAGCTTGACCCCGGCCAGCACCTCACCCGTGCTCATGTCTTCGGTCAGCAGCACAGCGCATCCCGCAATGTGGGCGCTGGCCAAGATCAGGGCGTTCCAGTAGCTCAGGTTGTGTTTTTGGTGCAGGTCGAGTGCCATGTCGATGGTCTCCGGTGTCACTGCCGCCAGATCGAGTTGGCGGTAACACTGCAGCTGTTCTCGAATGTGGGTGTGTGGCAGCCCCAGCTTTCGCAGCCCCACCTGGTTGTACTCGTTGAGCACTTGCGTGGACAGCACGCCCAGCCGCTCAAAGCGCAGGTGTCTGAGCAGGTCGATGGCGATGCGTTGTTTGCGGGGCTCGTCGGTACTGTCGGCGTAGACCAGCACGTTCGTGTCGATGAAGCAGCGGGTTTTGGGCAGGGTCAGCCGCTGCGACCAGGGCGGCGAGGGCTCAGCCGCGATCATGCACGGCATCCCGGTCAAATTTCCAGCCCTGCAGGCGACCGCCGCCGCTCAGGCACCGCTGCTCCCACACCTGCCATTCGGCGGTTTGGCGCTCCTCGCCGGCCAGTTGCACCAGATAGTCGCGCACAGCTTGGTTCAGGCTTTTGCCCATTTTGCGTGCCGCTTCGCGGGCCGCTTCTGCCACGCGCTCGTCCACAGACAGGGTGATGTTCATGGTTGGACCTCCTTTGATCGCACATATTATGTGTGAATTTCTAAAGGGGTGCAAACCTGCAGCTGATCTGGACAACACCTGGTGCACGTCCCAAGAACGCAGAAACGTTGATCAGGGCCAGCGCTTGGCCCAGTCGTGCTGCCACTGTTGCAGAGCTTGATGGATGCTGCCTTTGGGTGCTGCTGACAAGCCCAGCGCTTGCGCAGCCGCTGTCAGCGAGGCCAGCGGATTGCTGAGGTCCAGCGCTTGAGCGCCGTTTTGCTTGCTAAGCTTTTCGCCATTGGCGCCCAGCACCAGGGGCGTGTGCAGGTACTGCGGCGTGGGCAAGCCCAGGGCGTGCTGCAGCACGATTTGGCGTGCGGTGTTGTCGGCCAGGTCTTCGCCGCGCACCACATGGGTGATGCCTTGCGCCGCATCGTCCACCACCACCGCCAGTTGGTAGGCCCACAGGCTGTCCGCCCGGCGCAGCACAAAGTCGCCCACGGCGTCGCTCACGTTTTGGCGCACCTTTGGGGTGTGTGCGCCAAGTCTGCGGTCTGTCCACGCGGTGAGGGCGGGCAGATTCAGGGCTTGTTGCACCGCCTGCACATTGAGGCGCCATGCCCGGGCCGTCTTGCCGTTCAGGCCGCTGCGGCATGTACCGGGATAGACGGCGGCTTGGTGTCGGGCCACGGCCTGGTTTTGGGCTGCTTCGATCTCTTTGCGCGAGCAGCCGCAGGGGTAGGCCCAACCTTTGTCGATCAGTGCATCCAGCGCCACTTGGTAGGCATCACTGCGCTGGTGTTGCCAGAGTGAGGCTTCGTCGGGGATCAGTCCGCACAGGGCCAGTTGTTCCAGGATGCGGTGATCAGCGCCAGGAACGCAACGCGGTGTGTCGACGTCTTCGATGCGCACCAGCCAGCGGCCTTGGTGGGCGCGTGCATCGAGCCAACTGGCCAGCGCCGCCACCAAAGACCCTGCATGCAAAAGGCCGGTTGGCGAAGGCGCAAACCGGCCTGTGTACCTCACACCCATGGGGGATCAGCGTTTTTTCAGGACCGACAGCGCCAGCTCCAGTCCCGAGACAAAAGCGTCTTCGACCCGGTGGCCCAAGCACCAGTCACCGCACAATCCAATGCCCTGGTCCTTGAACCACAAGTGGCTCTGGCCCAGCGGCTGTGCGGTTTTGGCGTACAGCCAGCGGTGCACCTCGGCATGGGCCGGGGTGGCTCTGATGCCGGTGATTTCGGCAAAGGCCTTGAGCAGCTTGCCGCTGATGCGGTCGGGCGTGTCGTTGATGTGCTCGGCCGACCAAGGGGCGCTGGCTTGTACCGTCCAGCGTTCGATGCGTTCGCGCCCGGGTTTGGACGATTCGCGGGCCATCCAGGCGATGCGGTGGTGGGTGCTGCGGGCGGCATTCCATTGGGGGCCAATCGTGATGAGGCCCGGCTGCACCGCTTGGGGGTAAGCCAGCATCAGCGTCCAGCAAGGGTCCACGCGCACGTCTTTCAAGGGCTTTGCCAAGTCGGTCAGTTGCGAAGCCCGCAGCAGATCGGTCGCTTGCGCAGGCGGGATCGCCAGAATGACTTTGTCAAAACCGCCGTACACGTGTTGGGCGCCGTCTTCGGCATCGGTGTGCAGTTGCCAGGCGTTTTTGCGGAGGGGGTCGGCACTGATTTTGGTGACCCGGGTTTGCAGTTGCACATTGTTGTCTTCGACCAGCGGCGCTGCCCAAGCTTTGACCAAACCATTCATGCCGGGCGTGGCCACCCAGTGGCGCTCTCCGCCGGGCAGGCCTGCTTCGATCACACGGCCATTGGGGTCCAGCACGCGCACGGCGTTGGCACTCCAAGGTTTGCACACGCCGGGCACGGTGCCCAGGGCCAGTTCAAAGCGGGGGTCACGCACCGTGAAGTATTGGGCGCCATGGTCAAAACTGCCGAAGGCGCTGGTGCGGGTCGACATGCGACCGCCGAGTCCTCGGCTTTTCTCAAACAAGGTGACGTTGTGTCCGGCTTGGCGCAACGTCCGTGCGCAAACCACGCCGGCCATGCCGACACCGATGATGGCGATGTGTTGTGTGTTCATGGTTCACACTCTACACGCGATGGACGGGTTGGAGCAATGCATCGCGTGTGGTCGATCGCTCCAATTGCGACAGCCACCAACGCAAGGCTTGCCCAGCGGGCACTTGCTTGCTGTCGCGCCACACATATTGGCAGGTACTGATGCGCGGTTTTTGCACGGCCTTGGTCACCAGCATGCCGCTGTCGATGTAGGGCCTGGCCAGGCTTTCGGGCAAAAAACCACCGCCCAGACCGCGCAATTGCGCTTCAAGTTTGCTGGGCATGTCGGGCACGGTGAACACGTCTTGTCCGCCCAACAAGCCAACGGTGATGCCGCTGCCTCGGCTGACCGAGTCGGCCACCGCCACGGCCCGGTGCTGCAACAAGACCTCGTGGCTCAAAGGCTCAGCCGCCGTGGCCAGTGGGTGGTGGCTGGCCACCGCAAACACAAAAGGAATCAGCCCCAATTCGGCATGGTGGACGTCGGCGGGCAGGCCCTGCGCGGTCACCACGCCCAAGGCCAGATCCGCTTGCCCGGATGTGAGCGCGGCCAGTGTTCCCGACAAAGTTTCATAACGCAGTCGCAGTCGCGTGGGCGCGCCCAAGGCCAAAAAGCTGGCGCACAAGTCCATCACCACACTGCGAGAGACCACGCTGTCCACCGCCACGGTGAGCACCGCTTCCCAGCCTGTGGCGACACGGCGCACCCGGTTGGCCACGGCGTCCATGTCGTCCAGCAATCGTGTGGCTTCGCGCAGGAGTTCCTGGCCCGCCGCTGTGGGCTTGGCCTGGCGCGAACTGCGGTCGAACAGCAAGACGTCCAGCGCATCTTCGAGTTGGCGCACCCGGTAGGTCAGGGCGCTGGGCACCAAGTTGAGTGCCCGAGCCGCCGCCGCAAAACTGCCTTTTTGGGCAATGGTTTGCAGCATGGTCAAGGCTTCGGGGGTGAGCCAGTCGCGTGGGGTTTGCATGGTGGGTGCTTCAATATTCAATTAAATTGAATGATGCCAGCAAACAAGCGCAACGGACAGGCGGCCTTGCATCGGTACAGTTGAGCCCTCGCTTGAGGCATGGGCCACGAGCACACAAACAGGAACCCGCCATGTTGACCCTCCGCAAATCTGCAGAACGGGGCTATGCCGACCACGGCTGGCTCAAGTCCTTCCACAGCTTTTCGTTTGCCAATTACTTCGACCCGGCCCACATGGGCTTTGGCAATCTGCGTGTGATCAACGAAGACCGCATCGCCCCCGGCACCGGTTTTGGCACGCACGGCCACCGCGACATGGAGATCATCAGCTACGTGCTGTCGGGCAATCTGGCCCACCAAGACAGCATGGGCAACGTCAAAGGCATCCCGCCTGGTGATGTGCAGCGCATGAGCGCCGGCTCGGGCGTGCGCCACAGCGAGTTCAACCACGCCAAGGGCGAGCAAACCCACTTTTTGCAAATCTGGATTGAGCCCAATGTGACCGGCATCGACCCTGGTTACGAACAAAAAACCGTGCCCGAAACGGCCAAACGCGGCCAACTGGCTTTGGTGGCGGCCCCCGAGGCTTCAGAGCATTCGGTCAAGATCCACGCCGACGCCCGCATGTACGCAGGCCTGTTCACTGGCGCAGAGTCCGCGCAGCTGGCGCTGGACGCCGCGCGCAAGGCCTATGTGTTTTTGATCCGAGGCACTTTGCAGGCCAACGGCCACACCTTGCAAGCCGGTGATGCCGCCATGCTCGAGGGCGAGACCTTGCTGGCGCTGAGTGCTGGCCAGGAAGCCGAAGTGCTGGTGTTTGATCTGGCCGCCTGATTTTTTTCTCTTCACTTTTTTCAAGGAGCTTTTCATGGCTAAAACCGTTGTTGTCTTCCATTCCGGCTACGGCCACACCCAGCGCGTGGCGCAATTCGTGGCCCAGGGCGCCAACGCCCAACTGGTGACCATCGATGCCGATGGCAACATCACCGATGCGGACTGGACCGCACTGGACGCGGCCGACGCCATCATCTTCGGCTCGCCCACCTACATGGGCATGGCTTCTTGGCAGTTCAAGAAATTTGCCGACGCCACCTCCAAGCGCTGGTTCACCAGTGCCTGGAAAGACAAGGTCGCTGGCGGTTTCACCATCTCGGCCAGCCCCAGCGGCGACAAACTGTCCACCATCCAGTACTTCATCACCTTGGCCATGCAGCAAGGCATGGTCTGGGTGGGCCAGCCATCCATGAACGACGGCACCATCAACCGCATCGGCTCCAACTCCGGCGTGATGGCGCAAGTGGGCCCGACCAGCCCTGCCGAAGACATCCCACAAGGTGACCTGGACACCGCCAAAGCCTACGGCGAGCGCGTGGCCGCTGTGGCCGCCAAGCTGCGCGGCTGATTTTTGGGGGGGGAGTCGCCTGCCTGGCGTGCCCACTCACAAAAAAAAGCAAAGCCTGAGAAGCCAGACCGCCTCGGTCTGGCTTTTTTCATGGCCGCGCGCGCATGGGGTGTGCCTCTTGCTAGGATGCAGGCATGAAAATCCTCTCGATGATGCCTTGGGGTGACTGGCTGGCGCTGGTCTCCTTTTTCAGCCTGTGGGCTGGTTACGCCTGGTTTGCCCGGATGCGTGGACAACTGGACCAGAGCCTGATTGCCACGACCAATGCCTACCGTGTCAAATGGATGCTGCAGACCACCGCCCGCGATCCGCGCATGCTGGATGGTTTGATCACCCAGAACCTGTCGCACACCCCCTCGTTCTTTTCATCCACCACGATCATCATCATCGGCGGTCTGTTTGCCTTGCTGGGCACGACCGACAAGGCGGCTGAGTTGGTGCGTGAGATCCCGTTTGCACAGCCCACGCCCATGCTGGTGTTCGAGTTCAAGGTGCTGGTGCTGGTGGGCATCTTTGTGTATGCCTTTTTCAGGTTTTCGTGGTCCATGCGGCAGTACACCTTTGTGGCACTGGTGATTGGCGCCATGCCACCGCCTGAAACCTTTGACGAAGGCTTGCAGGACCGCCAGCAGGTGGCCGAACGGGCAGGGCGCTTGGTTGGGGCAGCGGCCGAAACCTTCAACGATGGCTTGCGGGCCTATTATTTTTCCTTTGCCGCCATGGCCTGGTTTTTCTCGCCACTGGCGCTGGTCTTGGCCACGGCCTTGGTGGTCATGATCCTTTACGGGCGTGAATTCCACTCGGAAGTCCTGCAGGTCTTGCGGGACTGAAAACAGGCCTCAAATTTGTCAAATTGAAGCTCTTGGTCTCCTAGAATGGGGGCTATGTTTGCCCACCTGCGCCTCCACTCTGAATTCTCGGTCGTTGACTCCACTTGCCGCATCGACGATGTGGTCAAAATGGCCGCCAAAGACGGGCAACCGGCCCTGGCCATCACCGATCTGAACAACCTGTTTGGCGGGGTCAAGTTCTACAAAGAAGGCCGCGGCAAGGGCGTCAAGCCGATTTTGGGCGCAGAAATCAACCTCGAAGGTTTGGGCGGCGACGCGGGCGCTTTGTCCCGTGTGATTTTGCTGGTGCAAAGCCACCAAGGCTATCTCAACATTTGCGAGCTGCTGGCACGGGCCTGGACACAAAACGTGCTCAAGGGTGTGGCGGTCGTCAAAGTCGACTGGCTCAAAGAGCTTTCCGAAGGCCTGATCCTGTTGTCGGGCGCACAAGCCGGGCCGGTGGGGCAAGCCATTGTGCAGGGCGACAACGACAAAGCAGCCGACTTGGCGCTGCAGCTGGGCTCGATCTTCCCGCACCGCTTTTACCTGGAGTTGCAACGCGCGGGCCGGCCCGAAGACGAAACCCAGGTGGCCGGTGCGGTGGCGTTGGCTGCGCGCCTTCACTTGCCGGTGGTGGCCACGCACCCAGTGCAGTTCCATGCGGCTGAAGACTACGAAGCCCACGAAGCCCGAGTCTGCATTTCCGAAGGCGAGATCCTGGCCAATCCGCGCCGGGTGCGCAAGTTCACGCGCGAGCAGTATTTCAAGTCGGCCCAAGAAATGTGCGCCTTGTTTGCCGATGTGCCCAGTGCCATCGCCAACACGCTGGAGATCGCCAAGCGCTGCAACCTGAGCCTGGTGCTGGGCAAGCCGCAGTTGCCCAATTTCCCGATTCCGCCCGTCGATGGCGTGGTCATGTCGGTGGACGATTATTTCCGGCACGTTTCCCACGAGGGCCTCAAGGAACGCCTGATCCACCTCTACCCCGACGAGGCCAAGCGCGAAGCCGAGCGTGCGCGCTATGTGGAACGGCTCGAGTTTGAGCTGGGCACCATTTTGAAGATGGGTTTTCCGGGCTACTTCCTGATCGTGGGTGACTTCATCCAGTGGGCCAAAACCCACGGTTGCCCGGTGGGCCCAGGCCGGGGTTCGGGTGCGGGTTCGCTGGTGGCCTATGCGCTCAAGATCACCGACCTCGACCCTTTGCAATACAGCTTGCTGTTCGAGCGCTTCTTGAACCCTGAGCGGGTCTCGATGCCCGACTTCGACATCGACTTTTGCCAGGGCAACCGCGACCGCGTGATTGACTACGTCAAGGAAAAGTATGGCCGCGATGCGGTCAGCCAGATCGCCACCTTTGGCACCATGGCCGCGCGTGCGGCCATCCGCGACGTGGGTCGTGTGCTCGACATGAGCTACACCTTTTGCGATGGCATCAGCAAGCTGATCCCCAACAAGCCGGGCATGTCGGTCACGCTGCAATACCCACCGGCCACGCCCAAAGAGGGCGACAAGAACAATTACGCCATCGCCATGGAGCCCATCTTGGCCGAGCGCATCGAGCGTGAAGAGGATGTGAAGACCCTGATCGAGTTGGCGCAAAAGCTCGAAGGCATGACGCGCAACATCGGCATGCACGCCGGGGGCGTGTTGATCGCACCGGGCAAGCTGACCGACTTTTGCCCGCTCTACCAGCAGCCCGGCAGCGAATCGGCTGTGAGCCAATACGACAAGGACGATGTGGAGGCCGCGGGTCTGGTGAAGTTCGACTTCTTGGGCTTGGCCACGCTGACGATCCTGGAGATTGCCCGCGAGTTCATCATGAAGCGGCACAAGGGCCAAGAGAACTTCGCCTTTGAGAACATCCCGATCGACGACGCAGCCACCTACAAACTGTTCTCCGATGGCAAGACCGAAGCCGTGTTCCAGTTTGAAAGCCGCGGCATGCAGGGCATGTTGCGCGACGCACGGCCCACACGGCTGGAAGACCTGATTGCCCTGAACGCCCTGTACCGTCCCGGCCCTATGGACCTGATCCCCAGCTTTGTGGCCCGCAAGCACGGCCGCGAAGTGGTGGAATACCCGCACCCGGCGGTGGCAGAGATGCTCTCCGAGACCTACGGCATCATGGTCTACCAAGAGCAGGTGATGCAGACGGCGCAGATTTTGGGCGGTTATTCCCTCGGTGGCGCCGACTTGCTGCGCCGCGCCATGGGCAAGAAAAAAGCCGAAGAAATGGCCGAGCACCGCGAGAAGTTTCGCGCCGGTGCCCTGGCCACGCACAACATCCCGCAGGACAAGGCCGACGAAGTCTTTGACTTGATGGAAAAGTTTGCGGGCTACGGTTTCAACAAGTCGCACGCGGCCGCTTATTCCCTGTTGGCGTACCACACCGGCTGGCTCAAGGTGCACTACACCGCCGAGTTCTTCTGCGCCAACATGACCGTGGAAATGGACGACACCGACAAGCTCAAGGTGCTTTATGAAGACGCTTTGAAGTTCGGCATCACCTTCGACCCGCCCGATGTGAACCGGGGTCACTACCGCTTTGAGCCGGTCACCGACAAGGTCATCCGTTACGGTCTGGGCGCCATCAAGGGCACGGGCCAGCAGGCGATTGAAGCGATCGTGGCCGCCCGCAACGAAGGCGGCCCCTTCACCAGCTTGTTTGACTTTGCCGTGCGCGTGGACCGCACCCGTATCAACAAGCGCACGGTCGACGCGCTGATCAAGGCCGGGGCTTTTGACTCCTTGCACATGAACCGCGCCGCTTTGTCGGCCAGCATCGACCGGGCGTTTGAGTTCTCGAATGCCACCACGGCCAACGCCAACCAAGGCGGGCTGTTTGACATGCTGGGCGATGATTCGCACGGCTCGAGCACGCAAGAGCCTGATTTGGTCGATGTGCTGCCCTGGGGCATCAAGGAGCGCTTGCTCCTGGAAAAAACCGCCGTGGGCTTTTACCTGTCGGGGCATTTGTTCGATGCGGTCGAGCGCGAGGTGCGCCAGTTCGCACGCCGCAAGATCGACGACCTGATCGACAGCCGAGAGTCCATGGTGCTGGCAGGCATCGTCAGCGATCTGCGCATCATCAACGGCCAGCGCGGCAAAGTGGCCATCTTCAAGCTCGACGACAAATCGGGCGTGATGGAAGCCACCGCCGACGAAGGCCTGATCAACTCGGCCAAAAACTTGCTCAAAGACGATGAGTTGATCATCGTCACCGCCAAGATGCAGGCGGACCGATTTTCAGGTGGTTTTCGCTTGAAGATGGAGCAAATCATGGACCTGGGCGCGGCGCGTTGCCGCTATGGCAAGTTCCTGCGCGTGGCCGTCAATGGCCGTGCGCCCGACATTGCGCGTTTGGTCAGAGAGTTCCCGGCGCAACGCGAGCAAACCGAGCAGGGCGATCTGGTCCGCGGCTTGCCGGTGCGCCTGAAGCTCGAGCGTCGCGACGGCGAAGTCGGCGCCCGTGCCGAACTGGCGCTGGGCGAGCAAGCCCGTTTCTTCCCGTCCGATGCGGCACTGGCCAGCTGGATGGCGCAGGCCGATCAGGGGCAAGCGGTCATTGTGTACGAGGACAACAACCCCATACTGACGCTGCGGACAGTGTCGCAGTAAGGCTTTTGGGAATCCTCTACCGAGGGGCCCTGAGGCATCAGGGCGTGGGGCTTTCGAAGCCCTGTGCGTGGGTCAGTCCTGCGGCCTGAAACCCAACACAATGACGGACGGCACGCGGCCATCGGTGTCTTTGGGGAACACTTCAGTCTTGTCGATCGCGCGCAGCACGGCGTCGTCCCAGGCGCGGTTGCCGCTGGACTGCACGATGCGTCGGCTGAGGATGGTGCCGTCGGGGCTGACTTTGACTTCGACTTCGGCCCGTGGATTGCCCACCACATCGCCGGGGTAGGTGATGTTGGGTTTGATGCGGCCCACCAAGCGACCCGCATAACTGGACGAGGGGCCCGCTGACTTGAGGGCGCTGCCCGTGGCGTTTTCGCCGCCCGAAGCCCCGGCCAGGCCTTGCATGCGTTTGAGGTTTTCACTGCGCAGTGCGTCCATGCGGGCAGCATCGGCTTTGGCCTCTGCCGCTTTTTTGGCTTCTGCTTTTTCGGCGGCCTTTTTCTTTTCAAGCTCTTTGTCGGCCTTTTCTTTGGCCAGCTTGTCCTTCTCGGCTTTTTCCTTGGCGGCTTTTTCTTCTTTCTCGCGCTCTTTGCGCTTGAGCTCGGCCTTGTCTTTTTCGGCTCTCTCTTTTTCGAGCTTCTCGGCTTCTTTTTTCTTCTCGAGCTGCTTTTTCTTTTCCAGCGCAATTTGCGCATCGCGCTGCTCGATCCGTGGATCGGGGGCAGGGGGCGCGGGCTTGGCTTTGGGTTCTGGCTTGGGCTCGGGTTTTGGAGGTTCAGGTTCGGGCTGAGGTGCAGGTGGCGGCTCTTGCAGGCGGGGCGCAGCGGCCTGCGGTGTGGCGGACCATAACTCGGCTTCGGCCTGCACGGTCTGAGGCTGGGTGCGCCACTGGGTGGCCAGCGTCAACGCCAAGAACAACACCGCATGCGCCACGATGGCGATCAGCAAGGAGCCTTGCCGTCCCTCGGGTGCGGGCGGCGCAAACTCCAGATGCGGTGCGGGGCGTGGACTCACAGCCGAATTCCTCATGCGGTGCTCAGGGCGCCAATTGCACCGACAAGCCCACGCGGGCAACACCTGCGCGTTGCAGGCTGTCCATGACCTTGACCACGGTTTCGTATTTCACGGTGCGGTCGGCGCTGATGACCACGGCGGTGTTGTCGCTCGGGCCGATGGCGGTTTTCACGCTGGCCGCCACATTGGCCAGACTGGCCGTGATGGTCTTGCCCTCGATGACCAACTCCAGCTGTTCGTCTTTTTGGATCACGACTTGGATGACCTTGTCGGGTTGTTTGGCGGCTTTGCCCACGCTGGGCAAGTCCACCATGCTGGGCGTGATCATGGGGGCGGTGACCATGAAGATGATCAGCAGCACCAACATCACGTCGATGAAGGGCACCATGTTGATTTCAGCGATGGTGCGGCGACCGCGACCCCGGGATGAAACGGCGGGCATGCTGCTTCCTTCAGTGGCCAGAAGCCGAGTTGCTGCCACCGGCCGAGCCCAGGCTGCGCTGCAGGATGTTGGAGAACTCTTCGATGAACGTTTCCATCTTGATGGCGATGCGGTCCACGTCGTGCGAGAAACGGTTGTAAGCCAGCACAGCTGGAATGGCCGCAAACAGGCCAATGGCGGTGGCCACCAAGGCTTCGGCAATGCCAGGGGCCACGGTGGCCAGCGTCACTTGCTGCAGGCTGGCCAAGCCGGTGAAGGCGTGCATGATGCCCCACACCGTGCCGAACAAGCCCACATAGGGCGAGATCGAGCCGACCGAAGCGAGGAAGGCCAACTGGGCTTCGGCCACATCCATCTCACGCTGGAAACTGGCGCGCATGGCGCGGCGTGCGCCGTCGAGCAAGGTGCCGGCATCGCTGATGCGGCGCTCGCGCAGTTTTTGGTATTCGCGCATGCCGCTGGCAAAAATGCGCTCCATGGGGCCCGACATCTTGGCGTTCTGCGTGGCGGCGTTGAACAACTCGTTCAGGCTGGTGCCCGACCAGAACACGCGCTCAAATTCTTCGTTGAGGTTCTTGATGCGTTTGATCGCCGAGAGCTTGCGCACAATGGCCGCCCAGCTGGTGACCGAGATGGCCAGCAAAATGCCGACCACCAGTTGCACCACGAAGCTGGCGTGCAGCAACAAGGAAACGATGGACATGTCTTGGTTCATTGGAGGTCTCCCGATGGGCCGCCCCAAGGGCGACCTGTGCCCCCTCGGGGGGCAGCGATTACACAAAGTGATGAGCGTGGGGCTTTCATTTCAAAGCTTCCAGAACGGTGGCCGGAATGCGGCCCGGTTTCAAAGTTTGGCTGTCCACCCAGCCGATGCGAATGGTGCCTTCGGCCAGCAAACGGTCGGTTTGGCCGGGGCTGTGCAGGTAAGCGCGTTGGGCAATGGTCAGGCTGACCCGACCGGCCTCTTGCAGCTCGGCGGTCACCCGCAAAGTATCGTCCAAGCGGGCTGGGGAATGGTACTTGACAGCGGTTTCGCTCACCACGAACATGCCGCCCGATGCGTCGCGCAACACCTGCTGGCCAAAACCCAGGCTGCGCAGCCATTCGGTGCGGGCGCGTTCAAAGAACTTCAGGTAGTTGGCATAGAACACGATGCCACCGGCGTCGGTGTCTTCCCAATAAATGCGGATGGGGAATTCAAAAGGCGTGTTCATGGGTGCAACCAAGCTTTCAGGCGCGCAATGGCCGTTTGCAATTCGGTCATCGAGTTGGCCGTAGAAAACCGCACGAAGCGCGCAGTCTGGTCGGTGCCAAAGTCGCGGCCGGGTGTGATGGCCACATGGGCATGTTCCAGCGCGGCAAAGGCAAAGTCCCAACTGTCCTTGAGGCCCAGTTTTTGGCAGGCGGATGTGCAGTCGGCCCAAGCGTAAAAAGCGCCGTCGGGGGCCACGGGCACCGTCAGGCCCAGCGCGTTCAGGGCAGGGATGAAGTAGTCACGCCGGGCCTTGAACTCGGTACGGCGGCGCTCGTATTCGGCCAGGCTCGCGGGCTCAAAGCAGGCCAGGGCCGCTTGTTGGGCCACGGTGCTGGCACAAATGAACAGGTTTTGCGCCAAGCGTTCGAGCACCGGCACCAGTGCCTCTGGCACCACCAACCAGCCCAGACGCCAACCGGTCATGTTGAAGTATTTGCTGAAGCTGTTGATGCTGACGATGTCTTCGCCCAGCGCCAAAGCGCTGTGACCAAACTGTTCATCGTGGCTCAGGCCCAGGTAAATCTCGTCGATCAGGGTGATGCCACCGCGTGCCTGCACCACCTCGTGGATGCGGCGCAATTCGGCCGGATCGATGGACGTGCCCGTGGGGTTGGAGGGTGAGGCCAGCAAGACGCCGCGAGTGTGCGGCCCCCAGGCGGCGGCGACTTTGTCGGCGCTGAGCTGAAAGCGCTCATCGGCCGTGGTGGGGATCAACTTGGCCACGCCTTCTGCTGCACTCACAAAGTGGCGGTTGCAAGGGTAGCTTGGGTCGGGCATCAGGATTTCATCGCCGCGATCGATCAGGGCAAGGCAGGCCAGTTGCAAAGCGGCCGATGCGCCTGCGGTGATGACGATGCGCTTGGCCGGCACTTGAACGCCAAAGCGCGTGCCATACCAGTCGCTGATGGCCTGGAGCAAAGGCTCCAGGCCCAAAGCCGGGGTGTATTGGGTCTGGCCGGCATCGATGGCCGCTTGCGCCGCCGCCTGAACCAAAGGCGGTGCGGTGAAGTCAGGCTCGCCAATGTTGAGGAACACGACCGGTCGGTCGGTGTGGGCCACTTCACGGGCTTTTTGCGAGGCGGCCTTGGCCACCTCCATCACGTAAAACGGCTCGATCCGCTCGGCGCGTTGAGAGATGCGCATGTTCAGCGGGTGGCCTTACTTGATGCGACCGGCTTGGCGGTCGGCTTGCACTTCGGCAGCACGCAGCTCGGGGGCCAAGCCGCCCAGCACCGCGTTGACGTATTTGTGGCCGTCGGTGCCGCCAAAGTCTTTGGCCAACTCGATGCACTCGTTGAGCACCACGCGCCAAGGCACGTCCAGGCAATGCTGCAGCTCGTAAACGCCGATCCACATCACGGCGTGCTCCACCGGTGAGATCTCGGCAAAGCTGCGGTCCAGTTTGGGGCCGATCAGGGCGTCCAGGGCTTGGGCTTGTTCGGTGCAGCCGTAGAGCAGGGCGTCGTAGTGGGCCGAGTCGGCTTTGTGAAAGCCCGACAGGTCACGCGTGAACACATCGATGTCAGACGCTTCGTTGCGGCCCACGATGTGCTGGTACAGCGCCTGCAGCGCGAATTCACGCGAGCGGCTGCGGGCGGGCTTGGCCGAGGACTTTCGGGTGCCTGCGGCTGCGGGGGTCTGGGGGGCGGTCTGATCGTTCATCAGGCGGTCTCTTCGTCGTCAAGTTCTTCGGCCAAGTCGGCCGAGAGGTCTTCCATCAGGCAAGCCATCTCGACGGCCACGCGGGCAGCGTCGCGGCCTTTTTCGGTTTGACGGGCCACGGCTTGCTCGAGGTTCTCGGTGGTCAAGATCGCGTTGGCGATCGGCAAGTTGTAGTCCAGTGCGATGCGGCTCACGCCTGCGCCCGACTCGTTGGCCACCAATTCAAAGTGGTAGGTCTCGCCACGGATGATGCAGCCCAAGGCAATCAGCGCATCGTATTCGGCACGCTCGGCCATGGCTTGCAGGGCAATCGGCACTTCCAGGGCGCCGGGCACCATGACGTGGTCGATGTTGGACACGCCCAGGGCTTCGAGTTCCTGGATGCAGGCTGCCGCCAAGGCATTGGTGATGTCTTCGTTGAAGCGCGCTTGGACGATGCCAATGTGCAGGAATTGACCGTCGAGTTCTTGTTCTTGACCTTTGTTCGCGTCGAGCATGTTTATTCCTTGGGGATGTAGCCGGTGATTTCGAGGCCGTAGCCGGTCATGCTGGGCATGCGGCGGGGTTGGCCCATGAGTTTCATTTTGTGCACGCCGCATTCACGCAGAATTTGAGCGCCCACGCCGTAGGTGCGCAGGTCCATCTTGCCGCGCTCGGGCGCTTGTGCAGAGCGGGCACGCCCTTCAAATTGGGCCAGCAACTGGTCGGCCGATTCGCCGCAGTTGAGCAGCACGGCCACGCCACAGCCTTGGGCGTTGAGGTACTGCAAGCTGGTGTCCAGGCTCCAAGAGTGCATGGACCGGTTGATTTCCAGCGCGTCGAGCACCGACAGGGGCTCGTGCACACGCACAGGCACTTCGGTGGCGGCCGACCACTGGCCTTTGACCAGCGCCAGGTGCACGGTTTGGCTGGGTTGGTCGCGAAAGGCGTGGGCCGTGAATTCGCCGTGTGCGGTGTGCAAGGTTCGGCTGCCGATACGCTCGACCAGAGATTCGTTGCGGCTGCGGTATTCGATCAGGTCGGCAATGGTGCCGATCTTGAGGCCGTGCTCGGCGGCGAAGATTTGCAAATCGGGCAGACGGGCCATGGTGCCGTCGTCTTTCATGATCTCGCAGATCACAGAAGAGGGGGAGCAACCGGCCATGGCGGCCAAATCGCAACCGGCTTCGGTGTGGCCTGCGCGCATGAGCACGCCACCGTCCACGGCTTGCAGCGGGAAGATGTGACCTGGCTGCACCAGGTCGGTGGGCTGGCTGGACTTGGCCACCGCCACTTGCACGGTCTTGGCGCGGTCAGCGGCCGAGATGCCGGTGGTCACGCCTTCAGCGGCTTCAATCGACACGGTAAACGCCGTGCTGTAAACGGTGCCGTTGCGGGCTGCCATGGGCGGGAGCTTCAGGAACTCGCAACGCTCGCGGGTGAGCGTCAGGCAAATCAGGCCTCGGCCAAAGCGGGCCATGAAGTTGATGGCTTCGGGCGTGACGTGGTCAGAGGCCAGCACCAGATCGCCTTCGTTTTCGCGGTCTTCTTCGTCAACCAAGATCACGATGCGACCAGCCTTCATTTCGGCCACGATCTCTTCGACGGGCGAGATCGCCACGGGTTTCAGTTGCTCTGGGGCGTTCATGAAGGGTCTTTCTGGATCAGGCCAGCGCTGAGCATGCGTTCAACGTAGCGGGCGACGGTGTCGATTTCGAGGTTGACAGGGCAGCCAGCAGACAAGCTGCCCAGCGCCGTGTTGTCCACGGTGTGGGGGATGAGGTTGATGCTGATCTCGCAGCCATCGGCCAGATCGGTCACGCGGTTGACCGTGAGGCTCACACCATTGACCGTGATCGAGCCTTTGTAAGCCAGGTATTTGGCCAAGGCATGGGGCGCCAGAATGCGCAACTCCCAGCTTTCGCCGATCTGGGCAAAGTGGCTGATGTGGCCCACGCCATCGACGTGACCGGACACGATGTGCCCACCCAGTCGGTCGTGGGCGCGCAGCGCTTTTTCGAGGTTGATGGGGCCTTCTTTGTCCAAGCCGCTGGTTTTATCCAACGATTCGGCCGAGATGTCGATCGTGAATTGACGGCTCTCGGGGCTGAAGGTGGTGACGGTCATGCAAGCGCCGTTGAGGGCGATGCTGTCGCCCAAGCCCACATCGTCAAGGTACCCGGCGGGGGCCTCGATGGTGAGGCGCTTGCCATGGAGTAAAGAGCGACCCAGGTCGTGAATGGCGACGATTCGCCCCACGCCGGTGATGATTCCGGTAAACATTCATCTATTTTCGCAGGGATTGCGGCTGAATCGGACCGGCAGACAATAAAAACCCCTGAAGAGGCGAAGTGGGCATCGAATCTTCCAGTTTTATCAGGGTAAACAGAGTTCTGAGTGACCCGTGGGCTGCCTAAAATCTGTTGCAGTGCAGCATGTTTGCTGTTAATTGTGATTTTTGGAATCCTTTGTGCCCAAGTCCACCACTCCCAACGATTCCCCCGATGCAACTGCAGACGCATCGGTCGAGGTGCGCACGATCAAGAAGTACCCCAATCGGCGTTTGTACGACACACAAGCGTCGGCCTATGTGACCTTGGCGGAGGTGAAAAAGCTGGTCATGAACGGCGCTGCCATGGTGGTGCGTGATGCCAAAACCGGCGAAGACCTCACGCGCTCCATCTTGTTGCAAATCATTTTGGAAGAAGAGTCGGCTGGCGTGCCCATGTTCAGCGAGGCGGTGCTGTCCAACATCATCCGTTTTTATGGCCACACCATGCAGGGTTACATGGGGTCTTATTTGGAGAACCATGTGCAGTCTTTCATGGACTGGCAATCCAAGTTGGGCGCCAACCCCCAGGCCTTGAGTCCTGAGGTTTGGGCGCAATTCATGCAGTGGCAAAACCCGCTGATGCAAAACATGTTTTCAGGTTTGGCCAATCCTTCACAGAACGTGATGGCCCAAATGCAGGAGCAAATGCAAAAACAGATCCAGAAAAACGCCGAGCAGATGCTGGGGGTCCTGGGTTTGAGGACTTGATCGAGACAACATGGCCTTTTGTCACAACGCAGACGTTTTTGCGGGGACAATGGGGGCATGAGCGAAACGAATTCCAATCCCGCCCCCAAAGTGGGCTTTGTCAGCCTGGGATGCCCCAAGGCCTTGACCGACTCCGAGTTGATCCTCACGCAACTGAGCGCTGAGGGTTACCAAACCTCCAAAACTTTTGACGGTGCCGATTTGGTCATCGTCAACACCTGCGGCTTCATCGACGATGCCGTCAAGGAAAGCTTGGACACGATTGCCGAAGCCCTCAATGAAAATGGCAAAGTGATCGTCACCGGCTGCCTGGGCGCCAAGACGGGTGAGGGCGGTGGCAACATGATCCGCGAGATGCACCCCAGCGTGTTGGCGGTGACCGGTCCCCACGCCACACAAGAAGTGATGGATGCGGTGCACACCCATCTGCCCAAACCGCATGATCCTTTTCTCGATCTGGTGCCAGGCGGTTTTGGCGAGGCAGGCCTCAAGCTCACGCCCCGCCACTATGCCTATTTGAAAATCAGCGAGGGCTGCAACCACCGCTGCACTTTCTGCATCATCCCGTCCATGCGGGGTGATCTGGTGTCCCGCCCGATTGGCGATGTGCTCAAAGAGGCCAAAGCCTTGTTTGAAGGCGGTGTCAAAGAGTTGTTGGTCATCAGCCAGGACACTTCTGCTTATGGTGTTGATGTGAAATACCTCACCGGGTTTTGGGATGGCAAGCCCATCAAGACCCGCATGCTGGAGTTGGTGCGCGCCTTGGGTGAGATGGCCCGTGAGCACGATGCCTGGGTGCGCTTGCACTATGTTTACCCCTACCCCAGCGTGGACGACATCATCCCCTTGATGGCCGAAGGCTTGGTGCTGCCTTATCTGGATGTGCCTTTCCAGCACAGTCACCCCGATGTGCTCAAGCGCATGAAGCGCCCAGCCAGTGGCGAGAAAAACCTCGAGCGGATCCAGCGCTGGCGCGAACTGTGTCCTGAACTCGTCATCCGCAGCACCTTCATCGCGGGCTTCCCCGGTGAGACCGAAGAAGAATTCCAGCATTTGCTCGACTTCCTGCGCGAAGCGCAAATTGACCGTGCAGGGTGTTTTGCCTACAGCCCAGTGGAAGGCGCGACCGCCAACGACTTGCCCGGCATGTTGCCCGATGCGGTGCGCGAAGATCGCCGTGCCCGTTTCATGGCGGTGGCCGAAGAGGTGTCGATCGCCCGGTTGCACCAACGCGTGGGCTCGAGCATGCAGGTCTTGGTGGATTCGGCGCCAGCCATGGGCCGCCGTGGTGGCATCGCCCGCAGTTATGGCGATGCACCCGAGATCGACGGCGTGGTGCGTTTGCTGCCGCCCGAAAAAATCAGCAAAACATTCAAAGTCGGAGAACTCATCCGTGCCCGCATCGTGGGTGTGGAAGGTCACGACTTGGTGGGGGTTCCGGTTTGATGTTCGGGCCGATGCTGTTCAGCCGCCAGGCTGACGGCTTGGGCCGTTTTTCGTCGCTTTGTGAATTGGGCAACAAAAAAGCCGTTGATCAGAAATCAACGGCTTTGAATGCATCTTATTCGATAAGATTGGTGCCCAGAAGAGGACTCGAACCTCCACGCCTCTCAGCGCTAGTACCTGAAACTAGTGCGTCTACCAATTCCGCCATCTGGGCGCCTCAGGAATAAAAGGATTGTATATCAAAAAAGTAGCTCCAACCAGCGTATTGCTGGAAGAATTTGAAGGCAGTGTCCAAGGGCACCGTGATGGGCACGGGTTTCTGATCCGTGACAACGGTGAGTCGGACATTTATCTGTCACCCAATGAGATGCGTGCGGTTTTGCACCGTGACCGCGTGAAGGTCCGCATCGTGCGCCAAGACCGCAAGGGTCGGCCTGAAGGACGCATTGTCGAGATCGTTGAACGACCCGAGCAGCCCATCATTGGCCGCTTGTTGCAAGAGGGTGGGCTGTGGCTTGTTGCCCCCGAGGACAAACGCTACGGCCAAGACGTCATGATCCCCAAAGGGGCCACAGGCACGGCCAAAGTGGGTCAGGTGGTGGTGGTCGAATTGACCGAGCCGCCCGCTTTGTTTGGTCAACCCGTGGGCCGCGTGAAGGAAGTGCTGGGCGAGATCGACGATCCAGGCATGGAGATCGAAATTGCGGTGCGCAAATACAGTGTGCCCCACGAATTTTCTGCAGGCTGTCTGGACCAGGCCAAGGGCTTGCCGGATAAAGTCCGCGCTCAGGATCGCAAAGACCGCGTGGATTTGCGCGACGTGCCTTTGGTCACCATCGATGGTGAGGATGCGCGTGACTTTGACGATGCGGTGTATTGCGAACCGGCCAAAGTCGGTCGCGGTAAAGGCTGGCGTTTGCTGGTGGCGATTGCCGATGTGAGCCACTATGTGCAAACGGGAAGCGACATCGACATCGATGCCTACGACCGCGCCACCAGCGTGTATTTCCCCCGTCGGGTGATCCCGATGCTGCCCGAAAAGCTGTCCAATGGCCTGTGCTCGCTCAACCCCGATGTCGATCGCCTTTGCATGGTCTGCGACATGCTGGTCAATGCCAAGGGTGATGTGCATGCCTACCAGTTTTATCCGGCGGTGATGCACAGCCATGCGCGCTTCACCTACACCGAGGTGGCAGCGATTTTGGCCAACACACGTGGACCAGAGGCATTGAAGCGCAAAGCCCGTGTGAACGACCTGATGAACCTGCAAGACGTGTACCGTGCCTTGCTGGCGTCCCGTGCGACGCGCGGGGCGGTGGACTTTGAAACCACCGAAACCCAGATCGTGTGCGATGAAAGTGGTCGCATTGAGAAAATCGTGCCGCGCGTGCGCAACGAAGCGCACCGCCTGATTGAAGAGGCCATGCTGGCGGCCAACGTTTGCAGCGCTGACTTCATCCAACAAGGCCAACACCCGGGTTTGTTCCGTGTGCACGAAGGCCCGACGGCCGAGAAAAAAGACATCCTGCGCAATTACCTCAAGGCGTTGGGCTTGGGCATGAGCATCAGCGACGACCCGCACACCAGCGAGTTTCAGAAGATCGCGCAAGCGACCAAGGACCGCCCGGATGCGCAGCAAATCCACACCATGCTTTTGCGCTCGATGCAGCAGGCCATTTACACGCCGGTCAACAGTGGTCACTTTGGTTTGGCCTACGAGGCTTACACCCACTTCACCAGCCCGATCCGCCGCTACCCAGATTTGCTGGTTCACCGGGTCATCAAGTCGATTTTGCTGGGCCGTAAGTACAAATTGCCCAATTTGCCGGTGCCCGGTGAAGCCCATGCCAAGCTGACCAAACGCTTGGAAAAGAACAAAGCAGCCAAAGGCGCATCGGATGCCAATGCCCCACGCGTGCGGATGTCTGCTGCTGATCAGCAAGCCTGGGAGGCCGCGGGCCTGCATTGCAGCGCCAACGAACGCCGTGCCGACGAAGCCAGCCGTGATGTGGAAGCCTGGCTCAAGTGCAAGTACATGCGCGAGCACCTGGGCGA
The DNA here is from genome assembly GCF_030053395.1 of Limnohabitans lacus. GTDB lineage: Bacteria > Pseudomonadota > Gammaproteobacteria > Burkholderiales > Burkholderiaceae_C > Limnohabitans_A > Limnohabitans_A lacus. Next base: position 383,236 of record NZ_JASGBH010000001.1, read on the forward strand.
AGAGTATGGCGGTGTCGTGTCGGCGGCCACGAGCTTCGGTATCTTCGTGACTCTGGATGCCTTGTACGTCGAAGGTCTGGTGCACATCACCGAGTTGGGCGGGGAGTATTTCCGCTTTGACGAGTTGCGCCAAGAATTGCGTGGTGAACGCACCGGTATCCGCTATGCCATTGGCACACGGGTGCAAGTGCAGGTCAGTCGTGTGGATCTGGACGGTCGCAAGATCGATTTCCGCTTGGTCCATCCCGGTGACGATTTGCTGCCCCGCGCCATGCGTGACAAAGGCGTGTCTGCTGCCGACGTGCCACAAGCCAAGAAACGGCAAGGTGCCGTCAAGGGCGACCGTGCCGCAGACCGCCGGATGGCCGATGCCGAACGCAACCGCTCACCGATTCAGGCGCTCAAGGCCTCGGTGAAAAAAGCCTCGACCAAGAAGGTCGCAGGCAAGCCCAAAGGACCACGCTCAAGTCGTTCTCGCCGCTGAAGGGTGTGAGTCCTGTGCAGGCCATGCGATGCATCGCATGGCCTTTTTCATGGCCGCATCACTGAATTTGCAGGGCCAAGTGCTGGGCGGTTAAGCCCTTGTCTGCAGGCCATTGGTCAGCGATCAATCCATGTTGATGGACTGCTGTGCATGTGGCATCCCAGGCGTTCATGCCTTGGGCCATGCGAGCGCCCACCAGCCCTGCCAACACATCGCCGGTGCCACCGGTGGCCAAGCGACCATTGCCGGTGGTGTTGATGACCGGAAGGTGGTCAGGCGCCGCCACGATAGAGCCTGAGCCTTTGAGCACCACCACGCATGAAAACAGGTCTGCGATGCGTTGCGCAGATTTCAGCCGATCGCTTTGCACCTGGGCTGTGCTGATGCCTAAAAGGCGTGCCGCTTCGAGCGGATGCGGCGTGAGCACGGTGGGTTTCCCGGCACCTCGCAAACGTAAGAGTGTCTTCAAACCCTCGTCAGCGGCCAGTGCATTGAGGCCGTCGGCGTCCAAAATCAGATGGGCGCTGCGTTGCAAGATGTCCGGTAAACGCTCGGCGATGGCCTGCCCACCACCGCAGCCCGCCACCACACTGAGGCGCTCCAGTTCCAACGCGGCTGCGTCTGGTTGCATCACATCCGGTGGCAGCGTGTTGGCGGACCCGCCCAACCAGCTGACCATGACACGGCCCGCACCCGCATGCAAGGCCGCAGTGGCTGCCAGCACGGCGGCACCGCCCATGCCCAGTGCACCGCCCACGATCACGACGTCGCCATGGCTGCCTTTGTGGCTGGCATGGGTTTTGATGTGCCGCGTAGTCGCCACATTGAGCATCGCCTGGGGCGCTGGTTTTTGAAAAGTTCTGTGGGCAGGCAATCCACCTTCCAGGCGGTCCAGCCAAATTTGCCCGCACACGTCCCGACCATGGTTCATGAAGAGGCCGGGTTTGCCCGCCAAAAAAGTCAGGGTGTGGCTTGCATTTACCGCCAGGTTCTCGGGCGGGACCAGCCCTGAATCTGCGTCCAATCCGGTGGGGATGTCGATGGCCAGCACCTGGGCTGGCGAGGTGTTCATCGCGTTCACCCAATTTTGCAATTCAGTATTCAGAGGTTTCGTGCCACCGATGCCCAGCAAGGCGTCGATGCACAAGTCCTGCTCGGTCATGCTGGCGAGCCAGGCTGAGGGTAGTTGGTTTTGAACGGCTACGCCGGCTTGCAGTGCGCGGGCCAAGGCGGCCTTGGCATCGGCTGGGTGTTTGTCCGGGTCGAGCAAAAGGCTGACGATGACTTCTTTGCCGGCCAGATGTAAATGCTTGGCGGCCTCCAAACCGTCCCCACCGTTGTTTCCAGGGCCAGCAGCCACCCAGATGCGACGGGCATGGGGCGCCGTGGCCAGCGCCAGTTGGGCGGCAGCTTGGCCCGCTTGCTCCATCAATGGTTTTGTGCTTCTGGCTTGCAGTTCGCGCTCCAGGGCGCGCAAGCTGTCTCGTTGGTAGACCGGCCAGTGGCTCAAAGGGCTGAGTTTTTCCATGCGGATCAGTTCAGCAGCGGTTCCAGCACCAGCGCCAATTGCAAAATGGTGTCGTCTTGCATCGCGCCATGCCATGCCATCAAGCCGACGGGAAAATCACCCGCTTGATGGCAAGGCAGGCTGATGCCGCATCCGTCCATCGTGTTGACCACGCTGGTGTTGCGCAGCATCAGCCCGTTGACCCTGAAAAATTCTGCATCCCGCTCTTTGCCGGGAGCCACATCGCTGAACTTGGGGGCGGTGATGGGGGTGGTGGGGGATAAAACCGCGTCGAAGTTTTGCAGTGCAAGCGTCATGCGCTCGATCCAATGGGCGCGAGCCTGCAACAAATCGATGTATTCACAGGCCATCATGCCTTCGCCGCGCAGGAGGCGTTGCGCCACACGCGGGTCGTAGCGGGCACCGTCTTTCTCCAACAGTTGTCGGTGCCATGCATAGCCTTCGGCGGGGCTAAAGCCTCCCGTGCTCATCATGGGCGCCAACTCGAGCAGTTCAGGCAGGTCTATGTCGGTGATTTGCGCGCCGGCGCTGCGCAAGGTGGCCAAGCTGCGTTCAAAGGCGCGGCCCACTTGGGCATCCATTTGGTCTTGCATCAAGGTGTTCACCACAGCCAGGCGGAAGCCAGCCAAGGGGCGGTGGGCGCTGGGCACCGTGCGGTTGGATAAAATTTCGTGCGCCAAGACCGTGTCGCGCACCGTGCGGGTCAGGGCGCAGACGGTGTCGAGTGTGGTGGACAGGGGCAGGGCGCCCGAGGTGGGCACCAGCCGTGCAGTGTTTTTGAAACCAACAAGACCATTGAGTGCAGCCGGGATGCGGATGGACCCCCCCGTGTCCGAGCCCAAACCAATGAACGCAGCCCCGGTGGCCACGGAAACGGCAGCGCCCGAACTGGAGCCGCCGGGTACATGGGCCTGATGTTGCTGGCCTACTGCTTGCTCGGTGCGAGCATCCCAGGCGGCCGGGGTGCCGTGGTGGGGGTTCACGCCCACGCCAGACAAAGCAAACTCCACCATGTTGGTGCGCCCAATCAGTCCAGCACCTGCCGCTTTCAGCCTTTTGATGGCGGTGGCGTCGTTTGAGGCGGGGGGGCGGTTTTGCAACACGATCGAGCCCGCTGTCGTGACTTGGCCCTGCACATCAAAAAGATCTTTGATCGAGACGGACAGCCCAGCCAGTGGGCTTTCAAAGGGGGCAGCTTGCACGGCGGTCTCGAGCAAGGTTTCGGGTGTCAACTCCAGGAACACATCTTTGCAGGCCGAGCTTTGGGCTCGGTCCAGACAAGCTTCGGCCACGGCTTGGGGGTGGATTTCGCCATTCAAAATCGATTGTCGGGTGGCAATCAGGTCGGCTTTCATGTGCAAAGGCTCCATTGAGGCTGAGTCAGGATGCTATAATCCTAAGGCTTTGTTGCTCTGAGCGTCTGTCATATGCGCTACTTGCGTCCAAGAAACTCAAAAGCAGCAAGCACATCCGCAAACCAGCCCCTCAAGGTGTTGCGCCGAAACAGATTCGGTGTGATCAGTGGGTTGGATTTAAGAAACAACCTTTGGAGTACTTTATGTCCGTTACCATGCGCGAAATGCTGGAAGCCGGTGTCCACTTCGGCCACCAAACCCGCTTCTGGAACCCCAAGATGGCCCCCTTCATCTTCGGCCACCGCAACAAGATTCACATCATCAACCTGGAAAAATCGCTGCCGATGTTCCAGGATGCGATCAAATTCGCGAAACAACTGTCTGCCAACCGCGGCACCATCTTGATGGTGGGTACCAAGCGCCAAGCCCGTGAGCTGGTGGCTGCTGAAGCCCAACGCGCTGGCGTGCCTTTCGTTGACCAACGCTGGTTGGGCGGCATGCTGACCAACTTCAAAACCGTCAAGACCTCGATCAAGCGTCTGAAGGACATGAAGGCCCAGCAAGAAGTCGGCCTCGACAGCCTGAGCAAAAAAGAACAACTGATGTTCAAGCGCGAGATCGAAAAACTCGAAAAAGACATCGGTGGTATCCAAGATATGGCTACTTTGCCTGACGCGATCTTTGTGATCGACGTGGGCTACCACAAGATCGCCATCGCCGAAGCCAAGAAGTTGGGCATCCCATTGATCGGTGTGGTCGACTCTAACCACTCGCCCGAAGGCATCGACTACATCATTCCCGGTAACGATGACTCGGCCAAGGCCGTGGCTTTGTATGCCCGTGGCATCGCTGACGCCATCATCGAAGGCCGTGCCAACGCCGTCAACGATGTGGTCAAGGCTGTGACCGAAGGCGCTGACGAGTTCGTCGAAGTGGAAGACGCTTCGGCCTGATTCCCCAAGACTCGGTGAAAGGGGCTTTGTGGCCCCTTTTTTTTAACCTGACTTTTAGATTGAATACGGAGAAATCAAATGGCTGCAATTACCGCAAGCATGGTCGCTGAACTGCGCGCAAAAACCGACGCTCCCATGATGGAGTGCAAAAAAGCCCTGACCGAGGCCGATGGCGACATGGCCAAAGCTGAAGAGTTGTTGCGCGTCAAGCTCGGCACCAAAGCCGGCAAAGCCGCATCGCGTGTGACCGCCGAAGGCGTGGTCACCAGCTTCGTTGAAGGCAACACTGGCGCCATGATCGAAGTGAACTGCGAAACTGACTTTGTGACCAAAAACGACAGCTTCCTGGCCCTGGCCAATGCTGCTGCGCAGTTGGTGGCCAAGCACAACCCCGCCGACGTGGCTGCTCTGGGTGAGCTGCCTTACAGCCAAGACGGTTTTGGCCCCACTTTGGAAGAAGTTCGCAAAGGCCTGATCGGCAAGATTGGTGAGAACATGAGCTTCCGCCGCTTCAAGCGTGCGGCCGGTGGTGCCCAATTGGCCACTTACCTGCACGGCACACGCATTGGCGTCTTGGTTGAATTCGAAGGCCAAGAGCAAGCGGCCAAAGACGTGGCCATGCATGTGGCCGCCATGAAGCCCGTGGCTTTGACCAGCGCCGATGTGCCAGCTGAGTTGATCGAAAAAGAGCGTTCTGTGGCCACCGCCAAAGCTGCTGAGTCTGGCAAGCCTGCTGACATTGCCGCCAAAATGATCGACGGTTCGGTTCAGAAGTACCTCAAAGAAGTCTCCTTGTTCAACCAACCTTTCGTGAAAAACGACAAGCAAACCGTTGAACAAATGCTCAAAGCCAACAGCACTACCGTCAAGGCCTTCACCTTGTTCGTGGTCGGCGAAGGCATTGAAAAGAAAGTGGACGACTTCGCTGCTGAAGTGGCTGCGCAAGTGGCTGCTGCACAAGCTGCTGCTTGATTTGAATCCATCGCGTCATCCCATCGTTCGTATCCATATTGAAGGAGTCCATCATGTCCGAAGCCAAGCCAGCCTATAAGCGCATATTGCTCAAGCTGTCCGGCGAGGCCCTGATGGGGGACGACGCTTTTGGTATCAACCGCGCCACCATTGTTCGCATGTCTGAAGAGATCGCCGAAGTCACTCGACTGGGCGTTCAGGTGGCGGTGGTCATTGGTGGCGGCAATATTTTTCGCGGCGTCGCTGGCGGCTCGGTCGGCATGGACCGCGCCACGGCCGACTACATGGGCATGTTGGCCACCGTGATGAACTCACTGGCTTTGGCCGACGCCATGGACAAAGCCGGTTTGACCGCTCGCGTCATGTCGGCCATTGGCATTGACCAAGTGGTGGAGCCCTATGTGCGCCCCAAGGCTTTGCAATACCTCGAAGAGGGCAAAGTGGTGGTGTTTGCAGCTGGAACAGGCAACCCGTTTTTCACCACCGACACGGCAGCCGCATTGCGTGGCGCAGAAATTGGTGCTGAGATGGTGCTCAAGGCCACCAAGGTCGATGGCGTTTACACCGCTGACCCCAAGAAAGATCCATCGGCCACCCGTTACAGCGAAATCAGCTTCGATGAGGCCATTTCCCGCAACTTGGGCATCATGGACGCGACCGCTTTTGCCTTGTGCCGTGACCAGAAGCTGCCGATCAAGGTGTTTTCGATCATCAAAAATGGCGCTTTGAAGCGCGTGGTGATGGGCGAAGACGAAGGCACCTTGGTTTATGCTTGAACGCGTTCTGACGAGGAGAACCCCATGACCATAGCTGACATCAAAAAAACAACCGAGACCAAGATGGAGCAATCCATTGCGGCATTCAAAAACAACCTGACCAAAATCCGGACAGGACGCGCCAACCCCGCATTGCTCGACACCATCCATGTCGACTATTACGGCTCCATGGTGCCTTTGTCGCAGGTGGCCAACGTGTCCTTGATGGATGCCCGCACCATCAGCGTGCAGCCTTGGGAAAAAGGCATGGGCGCCAAGATCGAAAAAGCCATTCGTGAAAGCGACTTGGGCTTGAACCCCTCATCCATGGGTGAACTGATTCGCGTGCCCATGCCGCCGATGAGCGAAGAGCGCCGCAAAGAGATGACCAAACTCGCGCGCACCGAAGGCGAGAACGGCAAGATTGCCATCCGCAACTTGCGCCGCGATGCCAACGAATCGGTCAAAAAGCTGGTCAAAGACAAACTGGCATCCGAAGACGATCAAAAGCGCGCAGAAGCCGATGTGCAAAAATTGACCGACAAGCGCATGACCGAGATTGACCAACTGGTGGCTGCCAAAGAACAAGAGATCATGGCGGTCTGAGTTTGCGTACGATGCCGTGGCACCCCACGGCCTGAATGGCCGCCCTTTGGCGGCCTTTTTTTCTGGAGAAAGCATGCTCAAGCAAAGAGTCATCACTGCACTGGTTCTGTTGGCCCTGATGCTGCCCGCATTGTTTGCGTCCAACCCCATGCCATTCATGGCGTTGACGGTGGTCATGATAGCCGCCGGTGCTTGGGAATGGGGACGCTTGAATGTCATGGGCTCGCTGTGGTCGTGGGTGGGCGCGCTCTTGACCTTGGCCTTGTGCGGATTGGCTTGGCGCATGGGTTGGGTGACTTCAACCCCGCCGCAATTGTGGTTGTTGGCCGGTGCTGGCTGGGTCTTGCTGGGGGCCTGGATGATCCACCGAGGTGTGGCAGCTTGGGCTTTGTGGCCTCAGGGGCTGCGCTGGGCGGTCGGGTTGCTGTTGCTGACCATGGCTTGGCTGGCCATGGCTCAAGCCCATCAACGTGGTGTGAATTTTCTGCTGTCTGTTTTGGTTTTGGTCTGGGCTGCTGACGTGTTTGCTTATTTCTTTGGTCGCGCATTGGGCGGTCGAATGGTGTCTGTCAAATTGGCCGCCAGCATCAGTCCTGGCAAAAGCTGGGAGGGTGTGTTTGGCGGCATGCTGGGGGTGATGCTGGTTGCTTTGGTGTGGGCTGAAGTGGACAAACACTGGGCTTTGCCAGACTTGAGTTTTTATTCGTTGCTGTTTGCCAAAGGCGCTTGGGTGGCTTGGCCTGCCTTGCTTTTCATGTGCGCCATGAGTGTGGTGGGTGATTTGGTCGAGTCTTTGGTCAAGCGCAGCGTGGGCATGAAGGACAGTTCAGGCTTGCTGCCAGGTCACGGCGGTGTGCTCGACCGAGTGGATGCCCTCTTGCCCACATTGCCTTTGGCCATGATGCTCATGACCTGGATCTGATGGAGCAACGATGAACAAGAAACACCACATTACGATTTTAGGCTCCACGGGTTCCATTGGGACCAGCACTTTGGACGTCTTGTCGCGCCACCCTGATCGGTTTGCGGTCTATGCCTTGACTGCATCCAGCCAAGTCGATTTGATGTTGGCGCAATGCGCGCAGTTCAAGCCCCAAGTGGCCGTGATGGCCCAAGAATTGTCAGGTCGGTTGTTGGCGGACAGAATCAAAGCCGAAGGTTTGCCTGTACAAGTGCGTTGGGGTGCTGAGGCCTTGGATGAAGTCGCCAGCGCGCCCCCTGTGGATGCCGTCATGGCGGCCATCGTGGGCGCTGCGGGCTTGTCACCCTGTTTGGCGGCCGCCAAAGCCGGTAAGCGCCTTCTCTTGGCCAACAAGGAAGCCTTGGTGGTGGGGGGCGATGTGTTTCTGTCTGCTGTTAAACAGGGTGGGGCCGTGTTGCTGCCCATTGACAGTGAGCATTCCGCGATCTTTCAGTCTCTTCCGGAAGATCCTGCGACCTGGCAAAACCGTGTTCAAAAAATCATTTTGACGGCCTCCGGCGGGCCATTTCGTGGACGTGATCCTGCCACCTTGAAGGATGTGACACCTGAACAAGCCTGCGCTCACCCCAACTGGGTCATGGGGCGCAAGATCTCGGTGGACTCGGCCACCATGATGAACAAGGCGCTGGAAGTCATTGAGGCGCGGTACTTATTTGGGATGAAACCCGCTCAATTGGAGGTGGTGATTCATCCCCAAAGCGTCATCCATTCCATGGTCCAGTACCAGGACAACTCGGTGGTCGCTCAACTCGGCACGCCGGACATGCGTGTGCCCATTGCCTATGGTTTGAGCTGGCCTGAGCGGATGACATCGGGCGCATCAGCGTTGGATTTCCATGCTTTGGCCGCCATGACTTTTGAGGCCATGGATGACCATGGTCACCCTGAACGCTTTCCAGGCTTGAACTTGGCCTGGGAAACATTGAACGGTGCACCTGGCAGTTGTGCCTTGCTCAACGCGGCCAATGAAATTTCGGTCGAGGCATTCTTGAATCGACACATCAGGTTTGATCAGATCCATGCGGTGAACCGCGCGACCTTGGACCGCATCACCAATCCTGCGCCACAAAATCTGGAAGATTTGATGGATCTGGACCGTCGAGGGCGTGAAGCAGCGAAATCCATTGTCAAAGCGCTGAACATTTGACGGTTTTTTTACCTGAAGTGTGGCCCGCTCAAAGTGGGTATTTCCAGACACCTGAGATATGATCACGATGACCACGGCAGTGGCCAAGGGTTCATTGCTTAAGCCCTTGCATCTTCACCGGATCACCCATGAATTTCTCAACCGTTCGCGCGCGCATGAATCCTGCGGCTTTGACCTTGTTGGCATCGGCCATGGCTTGTTTGCCTTCGTGGGCCGTGGATCCTTTCACTGTCCGCGATATTCGCGTCGAAGGTTTGCAACGGATCGAGCCAGGGACGGTCTTTGCCTCCTTGCCCTTTCGCGTGGGGGATCAATACACCGATGACAAGGGCGCTTCGGGGATTCGCGCCTTGTTTGCCTTGGGTTTGTTCAAAGATGTGCGTCTTGAAACTCAGGGCGACGTTTTGGTTGTGGTGGTGGAAGAGCGGCCATCGGTGGCTGCCGTTGAATTTATCGGCCTCAAAGAATTTGACAAGGATGTCCTGAGCAAGGCGCTCAAGGAAGTGGGCTTGGCAGAAGGCCGCCCGTATGACAAAGCTTTGGCGGACAAGGCCGAGCAAGAACTCAAGCGTCAGTACATCAGCCGCAGTCTTTATGCCGCTGAAGTGGTGACCACTGCCACACCGATTGATCGCAACCGTGTCAATTTGACTTTCACCATCACTGAAGGTGGTCCGGCCAAAATCGCCAAGATCGAATTGGTCGGCAACAAGACTTTTTCAACCGACACGCTGCGCGATCAGTTCAACCTTGACACCGGCGGCTGGATGAGTTGGTATACCAAGTCCAACCGCTACTCCAGAACCAAGCTCAATGGCGATCTGGAAGCATTGCGTTCCTATTACCTGTCTCGAGGTTTCCTAGAGTTTCGGATTGAGTCCACCCAAGTGGCCATGTCCCCTGACAAGCAGGAAATGGCCATCACCATCAACGTGACGGAAGGCGAGCGCTTTGTTGTGTCGGGGGTCAAACTCGAAGGCAATTACCTTGACAAAGAAGACGAGTTCAAGTCCTTGGTGAAGATCGTTTCTGGCCAACCGTACAACGCGGAAACGGTGGCAGAAACCACCAAAGCCTTCACTGATTATTTCGGGAAATTTGGATTTGCTTTTGCCCGGGTAGACGCCAAGCCCATCATTGACCGTCAAAACAACCGGGTTCAGTTTGTCCTGCAAGCTGAACCTTCCCGTCGGGCGTATGTGCGCCGCATTTTGGTGGCGGGCAATAACCGCACACGGGACGAAGTCATCCGCCGAGAGTTCCGACAGTTGGAGTCTGCTTGGTACGACGGTGACAAGATCAACTTGTCACGCGACCGCGTCAATCGCCTGGGTTATTTCACAGATGTGAATGTGGACACGCAGGAAATCTCAGGCGCTCCCGATCAGGTGGATTTGTTGTTCAGCGTGACGGAAAAACCAACCGGCAGCATTTCTCTGGGCGCAGGCTTTTCGTCCACTGAAAAAATTGCCCTGACGTTCGGTATCCAGCAAGAAAATGCTTTTGGATCGGGTAACTACTTGGCACTGCAAGTCAATACCAGCAAGTACAACCGCAATTATGTGGTCAGCACCACCGATCCTTACTTCACACAGAATGGCATTTCAAGATCGTTCGATCTGTTCCACAGGACGACCAGGCCTTATCTGGGCGATCTGAACTCTTACAGCCTTGTCAATTCGGGCTTGGGTTTGCGTTTTGGCGTGCCGATCACCGAAACCGACAGGGTCTTTGTGGGGGCTAATTTGGAGCAGACGCAGATCGTTGCGGGCACGAATTTGCCAACAGAATATGCCAACTACGCCCTGAAATTCGGCAGCAAGAGCACGGCGATTCCTTTGACCTTGGGGTGGGCCCACGACGCGCGAGACAGTGCTTTGGTTCCGACCAAAGGGTCTTTGCAAAGCTTCACCGCTGACGTCAGTGTGGCAGGTGATGTGCGTTACGCCCGAACGAACTACAAGTATCAGCAGTACATTCCCCTCAGCAAGAAATACACGTTTGCTTTCAACACGGATCTCGGATGGGGGCAGGGCTTGAATGGGCAGGACTATCCGTTGTTCAAGAACTTCTATGTGGGCGGCTTGGGCAGTGTGCGAGGATTTGAACAATCCACCCTCGGCCCCAAATCGTCCACAACAGGCATTTACTTAGGTGGCCCCAAGAAAGTGGTGTTCAACGCAGAATTCATCACACCGTTTCCAGGGGCGGGCAATGACAAGACACTCCGCATGTTCGCTTTCACCGATGTGGGCAAAGCATTCGGTCAGGACGAAAAGGTTTCCTTTGGTGAGCTTCGCGCCTCAGCCGGTATCGGTTTGAGCTGGATTTCGCCGATGGGCCCCTTGCGCTTTTCATATGGTGTCCCTATTCGCCAGCAGACTGGCGATAGAATCCAAAAACTTCAATTCCAAATCGGAACTTCCTTCTAATGAAACCGTTTCGCTCCACCATCGCCCTGGCGTTGCTTGCTGCAACCGCCACTTTCAGTTCTTTGGCGCAAGCCCAGGAATTCAAGCTGGGGTTCGTCAACACCGAACGCATTTTCCGCGAGGCGGCGACAGCCAAGCAGGCTCAAGCCAAGCTTGAGCAAGAATTTTCCCGCCGCGAAAAAGAACTCGTGGATGCTGGTAACGCCTTGAAACTGGCTTCTGAAAAGTTCGAACGCGAAGCTCCCACCTTGGCAGAGTCACAACGCACAGCTCGTCAAAAGCAGTTGCTGGAGCAAGACCGTGAGTTCCAGCGCAAGCGCCGTGAATTCCAAGAAGATTTGAATGCCCGTAAAAACGAAGAGCAGCAAATCGTGGTCGAGCGCGCCAACCGTGCAGTCAAACAGGTGGCTGAGTCTGAGAAATACGATGTCGTTTTCCAGGAAGCCGTCTACATCAACCCCAAGCACGACATCACCGAAAAAGTCATCAAGGCGCTCAACGCCACAGCGGGTAAGTAACAGGCTTTGGCCTGTTCAAGAGGTAGCGCGTGAAGCTGGCTTCGATCGTTGAGGTGCTGGGTGGTCGATTGCTGGGGGATGCGCAGTTGGACATTGTGGGTCTTGCACCATTGCAGTCGGCTCAATCCAATCAGATCAGCTTTCTCAGTCATCCTCGCTACCAAAGTCAATTGGCCGAAAGTTTGGCAGCGTGCGTCATCGTCGCGCCTGCGTTTGAAAATTTGGTAGCCGCGCGACCTGCCGCCATCGTGACGGATGATCCCTATCTGTACTTTGCGCGCTTGACCCGTTTGTGGAAACAAACGCACCAAAAGCCCCAGCGTTCGCGCATCCACCCCAGCGCAGTGATCGACGAAGACGCCTTCGTCGCCCATGATGCCGTCATCGGCCCCCTGTGCGTCATTGAGCGGGGTGCCCGTGTGGGCGCAGGAACCGTTTTGAAATCCCGCGTCACCGTGGGTGAAGATTGCCATCTTGGTGCCCGTTGCATGGTGCATTCTGGGGTGGTGATCGGGGCCGATGGTTTTGGCTTTGCACTGCACCAAGGGCAATGGGAAAAAATCGAACAGTTGGGGGCTGTGCGCATCGGTGACGATGTGGAAATTGGCGCCAACACCTGCATCGACCGCGGTGCACTGGATGACACAGTCATTGAAGATGGCGTCAAACTCGACAACCTGATTCAAATTGGCCACAACGTGCACATCGGCAAGCACACGGCGATGGCCGGTTGTGTCGGGGTAGCAGGCAGTGCTCGCATCGGTGCGCATTGCACCGTTGGCGGTGGTGCGGTGGTCTTGGGACACCTGACCCTGGCCGATCATGTGCACATTTCTGCAGCCTCGGTGGTCACACGTTCCATATTGCAAGCGGGTCAGTACACCGGCATGTTTCCCTTGGACAGCAATGCCAACTGGGAAAAGAACGCTGCCAGCCTCAAACAACTTTCACGATTGCGAGAACGCATCAAAGCGCTTGAATCCGAGATTCAAAATAACAAGGAAAATTGACCATGATGGACATCCACCAAATTCTCAAGCAACTCCCGCACCGCTATCCCATTTTGTTGGTGGACCGTGTGTTGGAGTTGGAAAAGGGCGTACGGATCAAGGCGCTCAAAAACGTGTCCATCAATGAGCCGCATTTCCTGGGTCATTTCCCGCATCGCCCCGTCATGCCGGGTGTCTTGATGCTCGAAGCCCTGGCACAAGCTGCGGCCTTGTTGGCTTTTGACACGCTGGGTGAAACGCCTGACGATCAAACGGTGTATTACTTTGCGGGCATCGATGGTGCGCGCTTCAAGCGCCCTGTGGAGCCTGGTGACCAGCTCATCCTTGAGGTGGAACTCGACCGCATGAAAGCTGGTATTTTCAAGTTCAAGGCTCGAGCCAAAGTGGGTGATGACATCGCGACCGAGGCCGAGTTGATGTGTACCATGCGGAAAATTCCTCAGGCCTGAACACCATGAGCAAGATCCATCCCACGGCCATCATCAGCCCAGGCGCGCAGCTCGACAGCTCCGTGACGGTTGGGCCCTACAGCGTGATCGGCCCTCACGTTCGCATCGATGCGGGCACCACGGTGGCCAGTCACTGCGTGATCGAAGGCCACACCACCATTGGTCGAGATAACCGGATTTTCCAGTTCAGCTCTTTGGGGGCTGTGCCACAAGACAAAAAGTACACCAACGAACCGTGCGAGCTCACCATTGGAGACCGCAACACGATCCGTGAATTTTGCACATTCAACATCGGCTCGCCAGGCGACCGCGCTGTGACCTCGGTGGGCAATGACAATTGGATCATGGCCTATGTGCATTTGGCACATGACTGTGCCGTGGGCAACCACACGATCTTTGCCAACAACACCCAATTGGCCGGCCATGTGGTGGTGGACGATTGGGTGATTTTGGGTGGCTTCACGGTGGTCCATCAGTTTTGCCGCATTGGTGCCCACAGTTTCACGGCGATGAACTCTTTGCTGTTTGGCGATTTGCCACCGTTTGTGATGGCTCAAGGTCAGCCCGCACAGGCGCGATCGATGAACTTCGAAGGCCTGCGCCGTCGTGGGTTCTCTGCTGAGCGCATTGCTGCGGTCAAAGCCATGCACAAGGCGCTTTACCGCGATGGCTTATCACTGGCGGATGCCATGGCCCGTATTGCAAGCTTGACGGAAAAGACGCCAGAGGCCACCCCTGACGTGAAAATGATGCTCGACTTTTTATCAACCACATCACCTCAGCGCGGCATTGTGCGTTGAACCTGAATGGCTGACTTGGACACACAAGCACCACAGGCCCCTTCGGGGGCTTTGTCCTTTGGCATGGTCGCAGGCGAAGCGTCTGGCGATTTGTTGGCCGGGCTTTTGATCGCGGGCTTGCACAAGCGTTGGCCGCAAGCGCAGGGGCGTGGTATTGGTGGCCCCCGAATGGCCGCCTTGGGGTTTGATGCTTGGTGGCCCCACGAGCGATTGGCCGTGCGTGGCTATGTGGAGGTCCTGCGCCATTACCGAGGCATTGTGGCCATTCGTGAGCAGCTCAAGCAGCGCCTTTTGGCCGTGCCGCCCGACGTCTTCATCGGCGTGGATGCGCCTGATTTCAATCTCGATTTGGAAGCAAGCCTCAAAAACGCAGGCATTCCCACGGTGCATTTTGTGTGCCCCTCTGTTTGGGCGTGGCGGCCGGAACGCATAGAAAAAATTCACCGCAGTGTGGATCACATGTTGTGCATTTTCCCTTTTGAAACGCCTTTGCTCGCCAAAGCTGGAATCGATGCCACGTATGTGGGGCACCCGCTGGCTTCAACCATCGCGATGACACCTGATCGGGCTGCTGCGCGCGAGGTGTTGGGCTTGGATCAATGCCGTCCCGTGGTGGCTTTGTTGCCCGGCAGTCGCCGCTCTGAGATCGAACACTTGGTGCCCCGCTTCATTCAAGCGGCACAAGTGATGCAGCAAAAGCAGCCGGGTTTGCAGTTTGTGTTGCCAGCCATTCCCAGTCTTGTGACGGCTGTGCAGGAGCTGGTCGACGCTCAAGGTGCAGTCAATGGCTTGAAGGTGCTCAATGGCCAGTCGCACCCAGCATTGGCCGCCTGTGATGTGACGATGATCGCCAGTGGTACGGCCACTTTGGAAGCCGCCTTGTTCAAGCGCCCCATGGTCATTGGCTACCACATGAATTGGGTCAGCTGGCAAATCATGAAGCGCAAGAAGCTGCAGCCTTGGGTGGGTTTGCCCAACATCTTGTGTCAAGATTTTGTGGTGCCAGAGCTCATCCAAGATGCGTGCACCCCAGAAGCCTTGGCAGCATCAACGCTGGCATGGTTGAGCCATCCGGATCGCGTCGATGCATTGCAAATCCGTTTTCAACAGCTGCACCAGACCTTGCAGCGTGACACCGCAACTTTGGCAACCCATGCCCTCGAAAAAGTCTTGGGTGCTTGAGCAAGCTGCGCTCAATTTTGATGTCCCTGGCCTCATGGCCGGGGTGGACGAAGCCGGCCGTGGCCCATTGGCAGGGCCTGTGGTGGCGGCTGCTGTGATTTTGGACGATCAGCATCCGATTGCCGGCTTGAACGATTCCAAAAAACTGAGCGCCAAGCGACGCGAGAAGTTGTTCGATGAAATCAAGGCCAAGGCATTGTGTTTCTCGATTGCCGAGGCTTCGGTGCAAGAAATTGACGAGATCAACATCTTGCAAGCGACGCTGCTGGCCATGAAACGCGCGGTGGAAGGCTTGCGGCTCAAACCCGTCAAAGTGCTGGTGGATGGCAACCGATTGCCTGCGCTGGACATCCGTGCTGAAGCCATTGTTCAAGGCGACGCATTGGTGCCAGCGATTTCGGCGGCCTCGATTTTGGCCAAAGTGCATCGCGATCGTTTGTGCGAAGAGATGCATGCCCGATACCCGCAGTATGGCTTTGACCAGCACAAGGGCTATGGCACAGCGGTCCATTTGGCTGCCTTGCAAGCCCATGGTCCAGCCGATTGCCACAGATTGACTTTTGCCCCGGTGGCCAGGAGTGTTCGATGAATTTGATCACCTCGCGTGACAACCCCCAGGTCAAAGCCATTCGTCGCTTGGCACAGGACAACACCGCTTACCGCAAAGCGGGTCAGTTCTGGTTGGAAGGCGATCATTTGTGTAAAGCTGCACTGGACCGGGGTGTTCGCCCGCAACAGATGGTGCTGACGGAGTCTTTTTGGAACGAGCAAGGGCCGCAGTGGGCATCGATGTGTGATCAGGTGCTGGTCATGCCCGATGCTTTGTTCGCGACCCTGAGCGGATTGGAGTCACCCGCTCGCATGGGTTTTGTGGTGGCCTGGTCTGACCCCGCTCGGGTCATGAACGACGTCGCCACGGTCATATTGGACCGCCTGCAAGACGCAGGGAATGTTGGGGCCATCTTGCGGTGTGCTTCAGCGTTTGGTTATCGCCAAGTTTTGGCCATCAAAGGCACGGCAGCTTTGTGGTCGCCCAAAGTCCTGCGAGCTGGCATGGGCGCGCATTTTGGGCTCCATTTGGTGGAATCCGCATCGCTTGACGACGTCGCCACTTTGAAGGTGCCGATCCTGACCACGAGCTCGCATGAGGGTGATTTTTTGCACGAGCTTTTGAAAAGCGGTCGCTTGCAGCCCCAATGTGCGTGGCTTTTGGGGCATGAAGGGCAGGGCGTCAGCCATGATTTGATGGTTCTGGCCGGCCAAAAAGTTCGCATTGCCCAGCCCGGCGGCGAGGAGTCGCTGAACGTGGCCACTGCCGCTGCGATATGCCTGCATGCCAGCGCTACGGCTTAAAAAGAGTTCTTTTGTACATATTTGACCTCAGGGCTTGTGGCACTGAGTCAGGGTTTTCGCGGTGGTCCTCGGCTATAATGAGAGGCTTTCCCGCATCAACCCGTACGCCACAGTCCATCCCAGGCCCATTCCTCGAACAAGCAGCCAAAAAGAGACTCGTTCTCTGATGCGCGCTGAGGCGTACCCGAACTATTCCGGAGAACCCAGTGCTTTTGTCTCTTCAGGGAACCTTCCCGCCCGCCATCCTGGCGCTCGCAGACGGCACGGTCTTTATCGGCAACTCGATCGGAGCCACCGGCTCCACAGTCGGCGAAGTGGTGTTCAACACCTCGCTCACCGGCTACCAAGAAATCCTCACCGACCCCAGCTACTGCCAGCAGATCGTCACCTTGACGTATCCGCACATTGGTAACTACGGCGTCAACACGGAGGATATCGAGGCTGACCAAGTCCATGCCGCTGGCTTGATCATCAAAGACCTGCCCTTGATTGCGAGCAACTTCCGCTCCAGCCAAACCTTGTCGTCTTACTTGGCCGATGCCGGCACCGTCGCCATTGCCAACATTGACACCCGTCAACTCACCCGCATCTTGCGCACCAAAGGCGCCCAAAACGGTGCGATCGTGGGTTTGGCCAAAGGCCAAGAAGTCACACAAGCCGTGATCGACCAAGCCGTGGCGGCAGCCAAAGCGGCGCCCCACATGGCTGGCCTCGATTTGGCGCAAAAAGTCACCGTGTCCAAGTCGTATGAGTGGACACAATGCGAGTGGAAGCTGGGCGAAGGCTACGGCAACTTGTCCGCGGCCAAGTTCCATGTGGTCGCGTATGACTTCGGCGTCAAGAAAAACATCTTGCGCATGTTGGCCGAGCGCGGCTGCAAAGTGACCGTTGTGCCCGCCAAGACGCCTGCTGCTGAGGTGCTCAAGCACAAGCCCGATGGCATCTTCTTGTCCAACGGCCCTGGCGATCCAGAGCCTTGCGATTACGCGATCACAGCTGCGGCTGAGCTGATCGAAACCGGCATTCCGACCTTCGGCATTTGCTTGGGTCACCAAATCATGGCTTTGGCCAGTGGCGCTAAAACTTTCAAGATGAAGTTTGGCCACCACGGCGCCAACCACCCCGTGAAAGACCTCGATTCCGGCCGTGTGTCCATCACCAGCCAGAACCATGGTTTTGCGGTGGATGAAAAGTCCTTGCCTGCCAATCTCCGCGCCACGCATGTGTCCTTGTTTGATGGCACCCTGCAAGGCTTGGCCCGCACCGACAAGCCCGCGTTTTGCTTCCAGGGTCACCCTGAAGCATCGCCTGGCCCACACGACATTGCTTACCTCTTTGACCGCTTCATCAAACTGATGGAGGCGAAATAATCATGCCAAAGCGCACCGACCTCAAAAGCATCCTCATCATTGGCGCGGGCCCGATCATCATCGGTCAGGCTTGCGAGTTCGACTATTCCGGCGTGCAGGCTTGCAAAGCTTTGCGTGAAGAGGGTTACAAGGTCATCTTGATCAACAGCAATCCCGCCACGATCATGACCGACCCGGCCACGGCCGATGTGACCTACATCGAGCCCATCACTTGGCAAACGGTTGAGAAGATCATCGCCAAAGAGCGTCCCGACGCCATCTTGCCCACCATGGGTGGCCAGACCGCGCTCAACTGCGCTTTGGACCTGTGGCACCACGGTGTGCTCGACAAATACAACGTCGAGCTGATTGGCGCTACGCCCGAAGCGATCGACAAAGCCGAAGACCGCCTGAAGTTCAAAGACGCCATGACCAAGATCGGTCTGGGATCGGCCCGTTCGGGCATTGCCCACAGCATGGAAGAAGCTTGGGATGTGCAAAAGCGCGTGGGATTCCCCACCGTCATTCGCCCCAGTTTCACGCTGGGAGGCACCGGTGGCGGCATTGCCTACAACCCCGAAGAGTTCGAGACGATTTGCAAACGCGGCTTGGAGGCGTCGCCCACCAATGAGTTGCTGATTGAAGAATCGCTGCTCGGTTGGAAAGAGTACGAGATGGAAGTGGTGCGCGACAAGGCGGACAACTGCATCATCATCTGCTCGATCGAAAACCTGGATCCTATGGGCGTGCACACCGGTGACTCGATCACCGTGGCCCCAGCCCAGACCTTGACCGACAAGGAATACCAGATCCTGCGCAACGCCTCTTTGGCAGTGCTCCGTGAAATTGGCGTGGACACCGGCGGATCGAACGTTCAGTTCTCGATCAACCCCAAAGACGGTCGCATGGTCGTCATCGAGATGAACCCACGCGTGTCGCGTTCTTCCGCCTTGGCATCCAAAGCCACAGGTTTCCCGATCGCCAAAGTGGCTGCTAAATTGGCTGTTGGCTACACCTTGGATGAGCTGCGCAACGAAATCACCGGTGGCGCTACGCCTGCATCGTTCGAGCCTTCGATCGACTACGTGGTCACCAAGATCCCACGTTTTGCGTTTGAGAAATTCCCAACAGCCGACAGCCGCTTGACCACCCAAATGAAATCGGTGGGCGAGGTGATGGCGATGGGGCGTACCTTCCAAGAGTCCTTTCAGAAAGCCTTGCGCGGCCTGGAAGTGGGCGTGGACGGTATGAACGAAAAAACCCAAGACCGTGAAGTGCTGGAAAAAGAATTGGGTGAGCCCGGTCCCGAGCGCATTTGGTACGTGGGCGATGCCTTCGCCATGGGCTTGAGCGTGGACGAGGTGTTTGCCTTGACCAAGATCGACCCTTGGTTCTTGGTGCAGATCGAAGAGATCGTGAAGATTGAACTGGAGTTGGAAAAAACCAGCCTGGATGCGATCACCGCTGTCGAGTTGCGTGCCCTGAAGAAAAAAGGCTTTTCGGATCGCCGATTGGGCAAATTGCTCAAGACGACCGAGCACGTGGTTCGCGCGCGCCGCCATGAACTCAACATCCGTCCTGTTTACAAGCGCGTGGACACCTGCGCTGCCGAATTTTCGACGGACACCGCTTACATGTACTCGTGCTACGAGGGGCATGGCGACGGTGAGTGCGAAGCCGAACCCACCAACAACAAAAAAATCATGGTGCTGGGTGGCGGACCGAACCGCATTGGTCAAGGCATCGAGTTTGATTACTGCTGCGTTCATGCTGCGCTCGCCATGCGCGAAGACGGCTACGAAACCATCATGGTTAACTGCAACCCAGAGACCGTCTCAACCGACTACGACACTTCGGATCGCTTGTACTTTGAGCCATTGACTTTGGAAGACGTGCTTGAGATCGTCGCCAAGGAAAAGCCGACCGGCGTGATCGTGCAATATGGCGGTCAAACCCCATTGAAGTTGGCGCTGGGTCTGGAAGCGGCTGGTGTTCCGATCATCGGTACCAGCCCCGACATGATCGATGCGGCCGAAGACCGTGAGCGTTTCCAAAAACTGCTGCAAGACCTGGGGCTGCGCCAACCGCCCAATGCCACTGCGCGTACCGAGCCAGAAGCATTGGAAAAAGCAGCCGCTTTGGGCTACCCCTTGGTCGTCCGCCCGAGCTATGTGCTGGGTGGCCGCGCCATGGAGATCGTGCACGAGCAACGTGACCTTGAGCGCTACATGCGCGAAGCGGTCAAAGTCTCTAACGACTCACCCGTGCTTTTGGACCGTTTCTTGAACGATGCGATCGAGTGCGATGTCGATTGCCTGCGCGACCCCGAAGGCAAGACCTTCATCGGCGGCGTGATGGAACACATCGAGCAAGCCGGTGTGCACAGCGGTGACTCCGCTTGTTCATTGCCGCCTTATTCCTTGTCGGCCGAAACGGTGGCCGAACTCAAACGCCAATCGGCGGCCATGGCGGGTGCTTTGAACGTGGTAGGTTTGATGAACGTGCAGTTCGCCATCCAACATGTGGACGGCAAAGATGTGATCTACGTGCTGGAAGTCAATCCCCGTGCTTCACGCACCGTGCCTTATGTCTCCAAAGCCACGGGTATCCAGTTGGCCAAGGTGGCTGCCCGCTGCATGGCCGGTCAAACCTTGGCGTCGCAAGGCATCACCAAAGAAGTCACACCCCCTTACTTCAGCGTCAAGGAAGCCGTCTTCCCCTTCGTGAAGTTCCCTGGCGTGGACACCATCCTCGGCCCGGAAATGAAATCCACCGGTGAAGTCATGGGCGTGGGCAAGACATTTGGCGAGGCCTTTGTGAAGAGCCAACTGGGTGCTGGCACCAAGCTGCCACGTTCGGGCAAAGTTTTCCTCACGGTCAAAAACAACGACAAAGCGCGCGCGGTGCAAGTGGCTCGCCAATTGGTCGACCTGGGTTTTGAGTTGTTGGCCACTAAAGGCACGGCTGCGGCGATTGAAGCGGCGCAAGTGCCGGTGCAATTGGTCAACAAGGTCACCGAAGGTCGCCCCCACATTGTGGACATGATCAAGAACAACGAAGTGGCCATGGTCATCAACACCGTGGAAGAGCGTCGCAATGCGATTGCCGATTCGCGCCACATCCGCACTTCGGCTTTGCTCAACCGCGTGACCACCTTCACCACCATCGCTGGTGCTGAAGCGGCCGTGCAAGGCATGAAGAGCATGGATAACCTGGACGTCATTTCCGTGCAGGAAATGCATGCCCAATTGACCGCATGACGCCCATGCCATGCGATGTTTCGCAGGGCATAATGGCTAAAAATCACCGCCGAGAGGCAACTCTCGGCGGTTTGCTTTTGGAGAATACCTGATGTCGACCATCCCAATCACCAAACGTGGTGCTGAGAAACTCAAGGAAGAGTTGCAACGCTTGAAAAGCGTGGACCGGCCAGCGGTCATTCAAGCCATTGCCGAAGCACGTGCGCAAGGCGACTTGAGTGAAAACGCCGAATACGACGCCGCCAAGGACCGTCAAGGTTTCATTGAAGGCCGCATTCAGGAAATCGAAGGCAAGTTGTCAGCCGCACAAATCATCGACCCGGCCACGGTCGATGCCGGTGGCCGTGTGGTGTTTGGAACCACCGTTGAACTCGAAGACGAAAGCACCGGGGACCCCGTGACTTACCAGATCGTGGGTGAAGACGAAGCCGACTTGAAGCTGGGCTTGATCAACATCAGCAGCCCCATCGCCCGTGCCTTGATCGGCAAGGAAGAGGGCGATGTGGCCGAAGTTCAGGCACCCGGTGGTGTTCGCCGTTACGAGATCGTGGGCGTTTCTTACATTTGAGACCCATAAAAAAGCCTGGTGAGGCTGTGGCATCACCAGGCTCTAAGTTGCAATCAAGCTTTCAGGCTTGACGGGTTGTCATCAGTCGAGACGGCCTTTTTTGACCGACTTTTGTTTGGGCTTGGCGCGCTTGATCTGGCCGCCAGCAGTTAGCCGTTGGTTGCCCAGAACGCGCAGTGTTTTGACTTCAGGGCGCTGACCACCGCGTTTGCTGTATTTCAAAACCTTGAAGTCGCGTGGGCCTGCTTTGCGGTCCTCGTCGATTTCTTTGATCTTCTCGGGCTGTGGCCTCCACAGCACCAGCAGCTTGCCGATGTGTTGTATGGGGGCTGCATTGAGTTGATCGGCCAACTGTACAAACATGGCTTCGCGGGCGGCGCGGTCGTCGCCCAAAACGCGGATTTTGATCAGGCCGTGGGCATTGAGCGCCGCTTCGGTTTCCTTGATCACGGCGGCTGACAAGCCATCGCCGCCGATCATGACGACAGGATCAAGGTGGTGTGCATCGGCGCGGAAAACTTTGCGCTCTGCGGGAGTGAGTTGTATTTGAGGCATGGCGCTATTATCCTCGCAAGGACGGACAGGTATGAAAGTAAAAACACAAAGTAAAAAAGTCAACAAGGCTTGGCTGAACGACCATGTCAACGATCCTTACGTCAAGTTGGCGCATAAAGAGGGCTACCGTGCGCGCGCAGCCTACAAGCTCAAAGAAATTGACGAGACCTTGGGTTTGATCCGGCCTGGGCATTTGGTGGTGGATTTGGGCTCAGCCCCTGGTGCGTGGAGTCAATACCTGCGCCGCCGTTTGTCACCTTCGGGGGCGGCTGTAGGAGAACTCAATGGAACCATTGTGGCACTGGACCTTTTGCCGATGGAGCCCATCGAAGGCGTGCAATTCATTCAGGGTGATTTTCGCGAAGACGAGGTCCTGGCCCAATTGGAAGCGGCGGTTGCCGGTCGGCAAGCCGATGTGGTGGTCTCGGACATGGCGCCCAATTTGTCGGGCATCGAGTCCACCGATGCTGCCCGCATTGCCCACCTGATCGAGCTGGCCCTCGACTTCTCTCAAAACCACCTCAAGCCGCAAGGCGCTTTGGTGGTCAAGTTGTTCCATGGCAGCGGCTACAGCCAGTTGGTCAAGTTGTTCAAGGCCACTTTCAAGGTGGTCAAACCGATCAAACCCAAATCCTCACGGGACAAGTCTTCGGAGACGTTTTTGGTGGGTATTGGCTTGATTTCGCCCCCCGCATGAGCAAATCCCGCGTTTTACAGGGCCAAAACACCTCTGGACGCAAGGAAGATCAGCTGCACAGGCCTAAAATGATGACAGTTTTATTTCCTATTGGAGCCTCGCTTGAATAACCCCTGGTTTTCCAAAATCGCCGTATGGGTGGTGATCGCCATGGTGCTGTTCACTGTTTTCAAACAGTTTGACAGCCGTGGTGCCACCGGTGCGAATGCGATTGGCTATTCGGACTTCCTCGAAGAAGTGCGCGGCAACCGCATCAAAACCGCGACCATTCAGGAAAGCCCTGGCGGCACCGAAATCGTTGCGACCACCAACGATGACCGCCGCATCAAGACCACTGCGACCTATTTGGACCGTGGTTTGGTGGGCGATCTGATCAACAGCGGCGTCAAGTTCGACGTCAAGCCGCGTGAAGAGGGCTCATTGCTGATGAGCTTGCTGGTCAGCTGGGGTCCGATGTTGCTCTTGATCGGCGTTTGGGTTTACTTCATGCGCCAGATGCAAGGCGGTGGCAAGGGCGGTGCTTTCAGCTTTGGCAAATCCAAGGCTCGCATGCTCGATGAAAACAACAACCAGGTCACGTTTGCCGACGTGGCCGGTTGTGATGAAGCCAAAGAAGAAGTCAAAGAGGTGGTCGACTTCTTGAAAGACCCTCAAAAATTCCAGAAGCTTGGCGGCCGCATCCCGCGTGGTCTATTGCTGGTCGGTCCTCCCGGCACCGGTAAAACCTTGCTGGCCAAAGGCATCGCCGGCGAAGCGAAAGTCCCGTTTTTCAGCATCTCCGGTTCGGACTTCGTTGAAATGTTTGTCGGCGTGGGTGCTGCCCGCGTGCGCGACATGTTCGAGAACGCCAAGAAAAACGCACCTTGCATCATCTTCATTGACGAAATCGATGCGGTCGGTCGCCAGCGTGGTGCCGGTTTGGGCGGTGGCAACGACGAACGCGAGCAAACCCTCAACCAGATGTTGGTTGAAATGGATGGTTTTGAAACCAACCTGGGCGTCATCGTGGTGGCTGCCACCAACCGCCCTGATATTTTGGATGCCGCTTTGCTGCGCCCTGGTCGCTTTGACCGTCAGGTCTATGTGACCTTGCCCGACATCCGTGGCCGTGAACAGATCCTGAATGTGCACATGCGCAAGGTGCCGATCGGCCAAGACGTCAAAGCCGATGTGATCGCCCGTGGTACCCCCGGCATGAGCGGTGCCGATCTGGCGAACTTGTGCAACGAGGCTGCATTGATGGCTGCCCGCCGCAATGCCCGCGTGGTCGAGATGCAGGACTTTGAAAAGGCCAAAGACAAGATCTTGATGGGCCCTGAGCGTAAGAGCATGGTCATGCCTGAGCATGAGCGTCGCAACACGGCGTACCACGAAGCTGGACACGCCTTGATCGGCAAGCTCTTGCCCAAGTGCGACCCAGTGCACAAAGTCACCATCATTCCTCGGGGCCGTGCCTTGGGGGTGACGATGAGCTTGCCCGAGCAAGACCGTTACAGCTACGACAAAGAGTTCATGCTGAACCAGATCAGCATGTTGTTCGGTGGTCGCATTGCCGAAGAAGTCTTCATGAATCAGATGACCACCGGCGCCAGCAATGATTTTGAACGGGCCACGTCAATTGCCCGAGACATGGTGATGCGTTATGGCATGACCGATGCCTTGGGCCCCATGGTGTATGCCGAGAACGAGGGTGAAGTGTTCCTCGGACGCTCGGTGACCAAGACCACCAACATGAGCGAATCCACCATGCAAAAGGTGGATGCTGAAGTGCGTCGCATCATCGACGAGCAGTACAAGCTGGCGCGTCGATTGATCGAAGAGCACAGCGTGCAAATGCACGCCATGGCCAAAGCCTTGCTCGAATGGGAAACCATCGACAAGGACCAATTGGACGACATCATGGCGGGGCGTGATCCGCTGCCCCCCAAAGATTGGACACCACGCAACCCACCATCTGGCGGTGGATCAAGCGGTGGCACGCCAGCTGTTCAGGCCGAACCGGCCACCACGGCTGCTTGAGACGCTCGATCAGCCAATTGAACGGGGCCTTGTGCCCCGTTTTGCTTTTGTACCCCTGATGCAGGAGTTGTTGGATGCCTTGGCAAACCACACGTTTTGATCTTGATCTTTCCCGGCCGCTGGTGATGGGCATCGTCAATGCCACGCCCGATTCTTTTTCGGATGGTGGACGATACGACGATGCCAAGGCCGCGATTGCGCATGCCGAGCGTTTGGTCAGCGCCGGAGCTGACATCTTGGATGTGGGGGGAGAATCCACCCGGCCTGGCGCGCAAGTGGTGCCCGCAGAACAAGAGTTGTCGCGACTGGTGCCTGTGCTGCAAGAGTTGCTCCGCTGGCAAATACCCATCTCGGTCGACACTTACAAGCCAGAAGTGATGCATGCTGTGCTCGATTTGGGCATTGACATCGTGAACGACATTTGGGCTTTGCGTCAGCCTGGTGCCTTGGCTGCAGTGGCACCGCATCCGCGCTGCGGCGTGTGCTTGATGCACATGCACCGTGACCCCCAGACCATGCAATTACATCCCATGCAGGGGAATGTGGTGGCGGCTGTGATCGACTTTTTGCAAGAACGCGTCACTGCCTTGGAGGATGTGGGAATTGCAAGCAGCCGCCTGGTGCTCGACCCCGGCATTGGCTTTGGCAAGACGGTGCAGCAAAATTTCCAATTGTTGGCGGGTCAAGACCAATTGTTGAGCCTCGATTTGCCCATTCTCGCGGGGTGGTCCCGCAAATCTTCTTTGGGCGCTGTATTGGCCCAAGCGGGGCAAACGCCTGCTGCCGATCAACGCCAATTCGCCAGTGTGGCCGCGGCGTTGCTCGCTGTAGAGCGGGGCGCAGCCATCGTCCGTGTGCACGATGTGAAAGAAACCGTGGATGCTTTGAAGGTCTGGCAAGCGGTACGCGACAGCAGCTGAGCCAGTGTTTGAGCTCACACAGGGATGGCATGGGATCTGTTTGGCCCCTGTGCAGACATAAAATCAGTGATCAAGTATAAAAAACAGGACGGTTGGCATGGCTCGGCAATATTTCGGCACAGACGGCATTCGCGGCACGGTGGGGCAAAAGCCCATCACGCCTGATTTCATATTGCGTTTGGCGCATGCTGTGGGGCGTGTGCTGAAGTCCCAAGAAGCCCACCCCACCGTCTTGATCGGCAAAGACACGCGGATTTCGGGCTACATGCTGGAAAGCGCATTGGAGTCGGGTTTCAATTCGGCGGGTGTGGATGTGGTGTTGCTCGGTCCGGTGCCCACACCGGCGGTGGCTTATTTGACCCGTGCGCAAAGAGCATCGTTGGGTGTGGTCATCAGTGCCAGTCACAACCCTTTTGCCGACAATGGCATCAAATTTTTCAGCGCCCAGGGGACCAAGTTGTCGGACGCTTGGGAAGAAGCAGTTGAGGCAGCACTGTTGGAGGACCCTGTTTGGGTCGAGTCAGCTTCTTTGGGCAAGACCCGTCGCTTGGCCGATGCAGCTGGGCGTTACATCGAATTTTGTAAGAGTACTTTCTCCAATGACTTGACCCTCAAGGGGCTGAAGATCGTGGTGGATGCTGCCCACGGCGCGGCTTATCAAATTGCCCCCAAAGTGTTTCATGAATTGGGCGCTGAAGTCATCTCGATGGGGTGCTCCCCTGATGGTCTGAACATCAACAAAGGTGTCGGTGCGACGCATCCCGAAGCCTTGGTGCAACTGGTCAAAGACCAGCAAGCCGACTATGGCGTGGCGCTGGATGGCGATGCCGATCGCTTGCAGTTGGTGGATGCTTCCGGGCGCTTGTTCAACGGTGACGAATTGCTTTACTTGATGGTGGCAGACCGTTTGGCGCGGGATGAATCCGTGCCTGGCGCTGTAGGGACTTTGATGACCAATATGGCTGTCGAAGTGGCGCTCAAGCAAAAGGGCGTGGCTTTTGTGCGTGCCAAAGTGGGCGACCGTTATGTGCTCGAGGTCTTGCACGACAAAGGCTGGCTCCTCGGCGGTGAGGGCTCGGGCCATTTGTTGGCATTGGACAAGCACACCACAGGCGATGGCTTGGTCAGTGCCTTGCAGGTGCTGCAAGCTTGCGTGGGCAGTGGCAAGACCATGGCGCAGTTGCTGCAAGGCATCGATTTGTTTCCTCAGACCTTGATCAATGTTCGATTGACCCCCGGCTTCGATTGGCAAGGTCACCAAGCCTTGTGGGATGCGACCAAGGCTTGCGAGCTGGCCTTGGGGGATTCTGGTCGCGTGTTGATTCGAGCCAGTGGCACCGAACCTTTGGTTCGGGTCATGGTGGAAGCGCGTGATCCTGAGATGGCACGGCTGTGCGCTGAGCAAATAGCCGCTACATTGACACCCTGATCGGATCAAGGCGGGTGAGGGCGCCTCAATAGATGAGACGTTCGGGCCGAATTTCTTGCAGGATGGTGGTGGCGATTTCTTCGATCGATTTGGTGGTCGTGGACAACCACCGAATGCCCGAGCGGCGCATCATGGCTTCGGCTTCGGAGACTTCCATTCGGCAGTTTTCAATGCTGGCATAACGCGAGTCGGGGCGCCGCTCCGCGCGGATTTCGGCCAAACGGTCGGGGTGGATGCTCAGGCCGAAGATCTTTTTGCGGTGCGGCACCAGGGCGGGGGGCAACTGGCGGCGGTCGAAATCTTCTGGAATCAAGGGGTAGTTGGCGGCCTTCAAGCCATGCTGCATGGCCAGGTACAGGCTGGTCGGTGTTTTGCCACTGCGGCTGACGCCCACCAAAATGACGTCGGCAGACTCCAAATCCCGGTTGGATTGGCCGTCATCGTGCGCCAAAGAGAAATTGATGGCCTCGATCCGATCGTGGTACTCCTTGCTTTTGCTGACATCCGAAAAGCGTCCCACGCGGTGGTGTGATTTGATGCCGAGTTCGTCTTCCAGCGGATGAACAAATGTGCCGAACATGTCCAGCAGCATGCCTTGGCAGTGCTCTTGCAAGACCTTGAGCACCTCCATATTGACCAAGGTGGTGAACACGATGGGCTTGGTGCCCTCGGTTTCCGCGGTGTGGTTGATCTGGCGTACCGCTTGGTGTGCTTTGTCGATCGTGTCGGTGAAAGGCAGTCGGATGTGCCGAGTTTTCATCTCGAACTGCGCGAGGATCGCATTGCCAAAAGTTTCAGCCGTGATGCCGGTGCCGTCGGACACAAAGAAAACAGTGCGTTTGGACATGGGGTACCCAAAAAATTTCAAAGCTCAGGGGCTGCTGAGCCCCTAAAATGATTTGATTATCCATGGCCCATAGGCTTTCGGTCCCATAACCAGAACAACAATGACGCCGCCTGTGGCATGGAGCCCGGTTTTTAACTTTGGAGCTTCTCATGTCTGTATTGTTTGATCAGGCCGCTTTGGTCGTGCCTTTCGAAAAGTTGCGCATGACCGACGTGGAGTCGGTAGGCGGTAAGAACGCCAGTCTGGGAGAAATGATTTCCCAGTTGCCGCAAGGGGTTCGGGTGCCCACGGGTTTTGCCACCACCGCCCACGCCTTTCGTGAGTTTCTGAAATTCGATGGCCTGACCGACCGCATCAATGCGCGTTTGGATGCCTTGGACACCGACGATGTCCGTGCCTTGGCGGCAGCCGGTGCGGAAATCCGCGCCATGGTCGAGGCGCAGCCTTTTCCGACTGACTTGGCGCAAGCCATTCGCGAAGAATTCATTCGACTGCAAGCAGGCAACCCCGAAGCCTCATTCGCTGTGCGTTCATCGGCTACTGCAGAAGATTTACCAGACGCTTCATTCGCGGGTCAGCAAGAAACCTTCCTCAACGTGGTGGGCATCGAAGATGTGCTCCACAAGATGAAAGAAGTGTTCGCCTCCTTGTACAACGACCGCGCCATCAGCTACCGCGTGCACAAGGGCTTTGCCCATGCCGATGTCGCCTTGTCGGCTGGCGTTCAACGCATGGTGCGATCAGACTTGGGCGCAGCCGGTGTGATGTTCACGATCGACACCGAATCCGGTTTCGAGGATGTGGTGTTCATCACCTCAAGCTACGGCTTGGGGGAGACGGTGGTACAGGGTGCTGTGAATCCGGATGAGTTTTATGTGCACAAACCCATGTTGGCGTCAGGTAACCGCGCCGTTATCCGACGTAATTTGGGCTCCAAACTCATCGAAATGGTGTTTGCCACGCCTGAGGAAAAAGCCACATCTGGCAAATTGGTCAAAACCATTGATGTGCCCACCGAATTGCGCAACCGCTACAGCCTGACCGATGCCGAGATTGAGCAGTTGGCCCAATACGCGGTCATCATCGAGCAACATTACGGCCGTCCCATGGACATTGAATGGGGCAAGGACGGCACCGATGGTCAGCTTTACATCTTGCAAGCCCGACCTGAAACGGTCAAAAGCCAGGCCAAAGGCACACCAGAGTTGCGCTACAAGCTCAAGGGCAAGAGCACCGTTTTGGCCGAAGGCCGGGCCATTGGTCAAAAGATTGGCACAGGCCCTGTGCGCTTGGTGCACAACATCAGCGAGATGGACCGCGTTCAGCCCGGCGACGTGCTGGTGACAGACATGACCGACCCCAACTGGGAGCCGGTCATGAAGCGTGCCAGTGCCATCGTGACCAACCGTGGTGGCCGCACATGCCACGCCGCCATCATTGCGCGTGAGTTGGGCATTCCAGCGGTGGTGGGTTGCGGGCAGGCCACTGAGCAACTCAAAGAAGGCACATTGGTCACTGTGAGCTGCGCAGAGGGCGATACAGGCCACATCTACGACGGTTTGCTGGAAACTGAAATCAGCGAAGTCCAGCGTGGCGTCCTGCCCGAGATCAAGACCAAGATCATGATGAACGTCGGCAACCCTCAGCTGGCGTTTGACTTTGCCCAGTTGCCCAATTCGGGCGTGGGTTTGGCCCGCCTCGAATTCATCATCAACAACAACATTGGTGTGCACCCCAAGGCGATCTTGGACTATCCCGCCATCGATGCCGATCTGAAAAAAGCGGTGGAGTCTGTGGCCCGTGGCCATGCCTCGCCCCGTGCTTTTTACGTGGACAAAGTGGCCGAAGGCGTGGCCAGCATCGCAGCAGCTTTTTGGCCCAAGCCCGTGATCGTGCGTTTGTCCGACTTCAAAAGCAATGAATATCGGAAATTGATCGGTGGCAGCCGTTACGAGCCAGAAGAAGAAAACCCGATGCTGGGCTTTCGCGGTGCGGCCCGTTACATCAGCGAAGACTTTGGCGAAGCTTTTGCCATGGAGTGTGAAGCCCTCAAGCGCGTTCGCGGCGAGATGGGTTTGACCAACGTGCAAATCATGGTGCCATTTGTGCGTACTTTGGGCCAGGCTGAGAAAGTCACTCAGCTGCTGGCCAGCCAAGGTTTGCGCCGTGGCGTGGACGATTTGAAGCTCATCATGATGTGCGAGGTGCCCAGCAATGCCATCTTGGCCGAGCGTTTCCTCGAGTTCTTCGATGGCTTTTCGATCGGGTCCAACGATCTGACGCAATTGACCTTGGGGCTGGACCGCGATTCGGGCATGGAGTTGCTGGCCGTCGATTTTGACGAGCGCGATCCGGCTGTGACCGCCTTGATCGAGCAGGCCATCAAAGCTTGTTTGGCCCAAGGTAAGTACATCGGCATCTGCGGCCAAGGCCCCAGCGACCATCCGGACTTCGCCCATTGGTTGATGGACCGGGGCATCAGCTCCATCTCTTTGAATCCGGACACGGTCATCGAGACTTGGACGGCTTTGGGTTCCTGACCCTCTGAAGGGCAAGATGGCGATGAACAAGTCAGCGCAAGCAGGCATTTCATCTGCGTACCGCTGGCGCATTCATCGCAATGTGCTCATCTACATCGGGGTTCTGGTCGCTCTGATGGGCGTCATGGCCTGGGCTGAGCAATGGGGTTTGTCACGCAATTTGATTGGCCCCATTTTCTTGTTCAGCACGGTCATGATTTATGCCTTGATTGGTATATCAGGGCGCACTTCCGATCAAGAAGAATATTTCGTGGCAGGGCGGCGCATACCGGCCCTCTACAACGGCATGGCAACCGCCGCTGACTGGATGAGCGCCGCCTCCTTCATCAGCTTGGCGGGCGCCCTGTATTTGCAAGGTTTCTCGGGCAGTGGGCAGCAGCCTGGAGGCTTGGCTTATGTGATGGGGTGGACCGGCGGCTTTTGTTTGGTGGCCTTTCTGATTGCGCCGCAATTGCGGGCCATGAAGCTCTACACCTTGCCCGATTATTTCGACCAACGCTTTGGCGGTCGATGGCCCCGAGTGATTGCCGCCTTGTCGTCTGTTTTGTGCTCTTTCACCTATGTCGTGGCGCAAATTTACGGCATTGGCCTCATTGCCTCGCGTTTGACCGGGGTTCAATTCGAGATTGGCATTTTGCTTGGTTTGGG
This sequence comes from Limnohabitans lacus, assembly GCF_030053395.1. Classification (GTDB taxonomy): domain Bacteria; phylum Pseudomonadota; class Gammaproteobacteria; order Burkholderiales; family Burkholderiaceae_C; genus Limnohabitans_A; species Limnohabitans_A lacus. Next base: position 414,594 of record NZ_JASGBH010000001.1, read on the forward strand.
CGGGGTGCTGCTGTGTTCTTTCTTGGGCGGCATGCGTGCCATCACCTGGACGCAGGTGGCGCAATACATCATGCTCCTTTTGGCCTTCTTGATTCCGGTGTCTTGGTTGGCCTACCAGCAAATGGGCTCGCCTTTGGCCCCGCTGGCCTATGGCACCCAGTTGGCCCGCATCGAAGTCATTGAACAAAAGTTGATCCATGATCCAGCCGAGATCGAGGTTCGGCAAGAGTACGCAAGGCGTGCGCGGGTGTTCGAGGCCCGTTTGGTGGATGTGGACAAATCCATGGTGGAATTGCGGCAATCGCTGGAAGAAGAAATCCGCCATCTCAAGACGCAAGGCGCCGATTTTGCCTCGATCGCCAAAGTTCGGCGAGAGTTGCTGGCTGTCCCCAAGGACCCAGCTGCAGCCAAAGAGCAGTGGACGCGTGCCATGCTTGAAAACCGTGAACGATCGTTGCCTTTAGGAGGCATGCCGCAGCACGCCAAACCATTCCAAGGCGATCCCACGGGCAGCCCTCAAGAGGTGGCTCAATACAACGATTCGCGGCTGAACTTTCTGGCTTTGATCTTTTGTCTGATGGTCGGCACGGCGGGCTTGCCCCATTTGTTGACCCGTTTTTACACCTTGCCATCGGTGGCTGAAACCCGAACGTCTGTGGCTTGGTCTGTTTTTTTCATCGCGCTTTTGTACCTGAGCGTTCCTGCCTTGGCCGTACTCGTCAAATTTGAAGTCCTCAACAACTTGGTGGGCACCCCGATAGACGATTTGCCAACCTGGATGACGCAGTGGTCTCGACTGGATTCGGGTTTGCTCGAAATCTCGGATGTCAATGGTGACCGGATTTTGCAATTGGGCGAATTGAAGCTGGGGGCTGACATGATCATGTTGGCCACCCCAGAGCTGGGCGGTATGCCTTTTGTGGTGTCCGGCCTGGTGGCAGCGGGCGGCTTGGCGGCAGCTTTGTCCACCGCCGATGGTTTGCTTTTGACCATCAGCAATGCCTTGGTGCACGACATGGGGCCGGGCAGGGCGCGCAAGCCCAAATCTGCAGAAGGCCGGGTCATATTGTCCAAGTTCGCGCTATTGTCGGTGGCCATGTTGGCTGCCGTGGTCGCGGCCTTCAAACCCGCTCAGATTCTTTCATTGGTCTCAGCGTCTTTTTCTCTGGCTGCTGCAGCTTTCTTCCCGGGCATGGTCCTGGGCATGGCATGGAAAAAGGTACATCGTCATGCTGTGGTGGTGGGGATGTTGGCTGGTTTGTCTGTGACGATTTATTACCTGGTCTCCAATGCGCCGGGCTTTCGTCATGCCCTGGACCTTGATCCCGTGGGCGGGTTGTGGTTTGGGATTCAACCCTTGTCATCAGGCGTTTTTGGGGTTCCTGTGGGCTTTGTGGCCATGATCTTGGCCACTTGGTGCTTGCCAGCGCCCCAGGGCGAATCGGCAGTCAAACCCTCCCTCGAGGGTGAGCGCTATCCGGGATTGTGATTTCAGGCTATAATCTCTGGCTTCGCCTTGCTGCACCCCGACAGACGCTGGGGGCAGCTTTTCCAACCTTTTGGGTTAACCGCAAGGAGTCTCAATGCGTCATTACGAAATCATTTTGCTGATCCATCCCGATCAGTCCGAACAAGTTCCAGCCATGCTGGAGCGTTACAAAGGCATGATCACTGCCGGCGGTGGCAACATCCACCGTGTTGAAGACTGGGGCCGCCGTCAGTTGGCATACCAGATCAACAAGCTGGGCAAAGCCCACTACCTGTGCGTGAACATCGAAGCCGATCAGGCTGTGATGGCTGAACTGGAGCACGCATTCAAGTTCAACGATGCCGTTTTGCGTCACCTGACTGTGCAAAAGAAAAAGGCTGACACCGCTCCTTCGTCGATGATGAAGACTGTTGAGCGCGAAGAAGCCCGCAAGTCACAACAAGCCGAATTCGCCGCTTGACACTTGCCTGTTGAGGAGTGAACCGAACCGAACTGACCGCTTGTATTGCTGAGCAAGCCGCTTTGCGATACACCCCCGCTGGTTTACCTGCTCTGGACGTGATCCTTGAGCACGCCTCTGAAATTCAAGAGGCAGGGCTAAACCGCAAAGTCCAGTTGAAAATCCGTGCTTTGGCCATCGGTGCCATCGCCGAAAGACTGGTTAAGCAGGCAGTGGGCAGTGTTTGGACGTTCAGAGGCTTTTTGGCCACCCCTCGACAAGGCAAAAGTGTCGTGTTGCACATTCAAGAGTTTCAGCAAGATTAATTTCAGGAGGCCCTATGGCCACGTTCAAAAAATTCAACAAAGACAAGCGCCCAAAGCGCAACACCCAGTCGCTGCTGTTCAAGCGCAAGCGTTTCTGCCGCTTCACCGTCACTGGCGTCGAAGAAATCGACTACAAAGATGTGGACACATTGCGTGACTTCATCGCCGAAAATGGCAAGATCATTCCTGCACGCTTGACTGGCACCCGTGCCATTTTCCAGCGTCAGCTCAACACCGCCATCAAGCGCGCACGCTTTTTGGCCATGTTGCCCTACACCGACCAGCACAAAGTCTAAGGAGAACAACCATGCAAATCATTCTGCTCGAAAAGGTTGTGAACCTGGGTAACTTGGGCGAGATCGTCAAAGTCAAAGACGGTTACGCACGCAACTTCCTGATCCCTTCGGGTCGCGCACGCCGCGCCACAGAAGCCAACAAGGCCGAGTTCGAAGCTCGCCGCGTTGAATTGGAAAAAGCCGCTGCAGCTAAATTGGCCGAAGCCCAAGCCCAAGGCGAGAAACTCGCTGGTCTGGTGGTCAAATTGACCCAAAAAGCCGGTGTTGATGGCCGTTTGTTTGGTTCTGTGACCAACCATGACATCGCTGAAGAACTCAACAAGCAAGGTTACGCCTTGGTGAAGTCTCAGATCCGCATGCCTCACGGCCCCATCAAGGTTGTGAGCGATTCCACCGTGTCCGTTGCATTGCACACTGACGTGGTGGTCGATGTGACCGTGACGGTTTACGGCGAATCTGCCTGATCCTTCGGTTCATCCCGACAAGAGCCGCCGGCGCAAGCTTGGCGGCTTTTTTATTGTGCTTGCAGTCCATTGGTACTCATGTGTTGCTTGTCCCGCATTGATCACTGGATTCCCCCTGCTTATCCACAGACTTATCCCGTGACGGGTGAACTTTGGCCGAGTACGATGCCCTTTTAAGTTGTGTCCTGATGTCCGCTGTTTTTTCGAACCACCTGAATGAGTTTCCCACCGATCTGTCCTCTGACAGCCAAGTGGCCAAACTGCGTGTACCCCCACATTCGATCGAGGCCGAATCCAGTGTGCTCGGCGGTCTGTTGCTCGACAACGGCGCGTGGGACCGTGTGGGTGACCTCTTGGTGGACCATGATTTTTACCGCCACGAACACAAGTTGATCTACAGTGCCATCGGTGCCTTGATTAACGCCTCCAAGCCTGCTGATGTGATCACCGTCAGCGAGCAGCTTCAAAACCAGGGCAAGGCCGAAGAGATGGGCGGCTTGGCTTACCTGAACTCTTTGGCGCAATATGTGCCCAGTGCCAGCAACATCCGGCGTTATGCCGAGATCGTTCGTGAACGTTCCATCCTGCGCAAACTGGTCTCTGCCAGTGACGAGATCGCCACCAATGCCTTCAACCCTCAGGGCAAAGCGATTGACCGCATTCTGGATGAGGCCGAGCAAAAAATCTTCAACATCGGTGAAGAAGGCTCACGCATGAAGCAAGGTTTCCAGTCCATGGATACCTTGGTGGTGGAGTTGCTTGACCGTGTTCAGGAGATGGCCGACAACCCCAACGACATCACCGGCGTGCCCACCGGGTTCTATGACTTGGACCGCATGACTTCTGGTTTGCAGCCCGGCGACATGGTGGTGTTGGCCGCGCGTCCTTCGATGGGCAAAACCGCCTTTGCGATCAACATTGCGGAGCACGTGGCGCTCAACGAAGGTTTGCCTGTGGCCGTGTTCTCCATGGAAATGGGGGCATCCCAGTTGGCTGTTCGTGTGGTCGGCTCGATTGGCCGTGTGGACCAAGGCCATTTGCGAACAGGCAAATTGACCGATGAAGAATGGCCACGCCTCACGGAGGCCATCGAGAAACTGCGCACAGTGTCCTTGCACATCGATGAAACGCCTGGTTTGACCCCTTCGGAGTTGCGCGCCAACGCCCGCCGCTTGGCGCGTCAGTGCGGCAAGCTGGGCTTGATCGTGGTCGACTACTTGCAGCTGATGAGTGGCTCCGGCGGCTCTGGCGGGGACAACCGCGCCACCGAGCTCGGTGAGATTTCGCGGGGTTTGAAGATGCTGGCCAAAGAGTTACAGTGCCCAGTGATTGCCTTGTCGCAGCTCAACCGCAGTGTGGAGCAGCGCACCGACAAACGCCCCATGATGAGTGACTTGCGTGAATCGGGCGCCATCGAGCAGGATGCCGACATCATCATGTTCATTTACCGCGACGACTACTACAACAAGGATTCCAAGGATCCAGGTGTTGCCGAGATCATCATCGGCAAACAACGAAACGGCCCCACTGGGACCGTTCGTTTGGCTTTCTTGAAGAACCTGACGCGCTTTGAGAGCTTGGCCTCTGGCGGTCTGGGCAGCGACGACTACTGATCGCCGCCACCGGACTTAGAGTGTCTCGCTGGCGAAGTCGGCCAAGCGAGAGCGCTCACCTCGGGCCAGCGTGATATGACCACCATGGGCCCATCCCTTGAATCGGTCCACGGCGTAGGTCAAGCCTGAAGATCCTTCGGTCAGGTAAGGCGTATCGATTTGGGCCAGATTGCCCATGCAGATGATCTTGGTGCCCGGGCCTGCTCGGGTGATCAAGGTTTTCATCTGCTTGGGCGTCAAGTTTTGGGCCTCATCAATGATCACGTATTTGTTCATGAAGGTGCGGCCCCGCATGAAGTTCATGCTCTTGATCTTGATGCGGCTCTTGATCAACTCGTTGGTGGCAGCGCGCCCCCATTCCCCTGCATTGCCACCATCGCCTTTGGCCAGGAATTCGAGGTTGTCGTCCAAGGCGCCCATCCAGGGGCCCATTTTCTCTTCTTCGGTGCCCGGCAGAAAACCGATGTCCTCGCCCACGCTGACGGTGGCACGGGTCATGATGATTTCAGTGTAACGGCGATCGTCCAGTACCTGGGTCAGGCCTGCAGCCAATGCCATCAAGGTCTTACCCGTGCCCGCCGTACCTGCCAAGGTTACGAAATCCACATCCGGGTCGGTCAGCAGATTCATGGCGAAGTTCTGCTCGCGGTTGCGGGTGGTCACGCCCCAGACAGCGTTCTTTTGAGAGGTGAAGTCCTTGAGTGTTCGCAGCACAGCGGTTTTGCCACGGATTTCTGTTACGCGTGCATACAGGCTTGGCTCGCCGGGGGCTTCAAAAAACACAAACTGGTTCATGAACAAGCTGGGCACCACCGGGCCGGTGATCCGGTAATAGGTGTGTGTGCCTTGTTGCCAGCTTTCCACCGACTTGCCGTGCTTGGTCCAGAAGTCGGCAGGCAAGGCGAAAGAGCCGGGGTAAAGCAGGTCACCGTCTTCCAGGGTTTTGTCGTTCTGGTAGTCCTCTGCTTGCAGGCCGAGGGCGCGGGCTTTGACCCGCATGTTGATGTCCTTGGAGACCAGGACCACATCTCGTGGCTGGTGCAGCTCACCGAGCGCCTTCACCACGCCCAGAATCTGGTTGTCGGCTTTGCCCTGGGGCAGTGCCAATGGCAAGCTCAGGTCCAGCGCCTGTGTTTGGAAAAACAATTGCCCCAGGGCATCGGTGTAGCCCGTGGTGTTCAGGGGCGAGCCTTTGCCCAAATCAGCGCCTTGCGCCGAAGCCAATGCGTCCAGTGAACGGCTGGCTTGACGCGCATTGCGGGCCACTTCGGTCATGCCTTTTTTGTGCCCATCGAGCTCTTCCAGCACGATCATGGGCAAGAAAACATCGTGCTCTTCAAACCGAAACAAGCTCATCGGATCGTGCATCAGCACGTTGGTGTCCAGCACGAACAGTTTGGTCGGACCACTTCCACGCTTGATGCGAACGGGTTTGGTTTTGCTCAGGGACTTCTGGCTCGGTTGTGGCGCCGGGGCTGGGGCGGCAGGGACAATTTCAGGCTTGGCCTGCGCGGCCTTGAAACTGCGTTTGGAGGGTGAGGGTTCGACTGTGGCGGGTAAGGCCTGTTGCTCAGGGGCAGCACTGTCGAGGTCAGCGAGCTGATCGTCAAATGCCTTGTGGGTCAGACGGCTGGCGCGTTGGGTGGGGGCGGGTGGCAGTGGCATGGTCGAAGGCCTCTTGAAAAGTGGAAAAAATACCGACTAAAAAAGAAAAAGCCGCCTGGAGGCCAAGGCGGCTTTTTCGTGGAGTAAAGGGCTGATTTTCAGCGGCATGAATTCATTATGCACGAGCCCTGTGACAAGACCTGTTGAAGGTCTTGAAAAATCATTTGGCTTTTTTCAGGTCTTTGACTGCCTTGAGGACTTCTTCCACATGACCGGGTACTTTGAGGCCGCGCCATTCTTGTTTCAAGGTGCCGTCTGGGCCGATCAAAAAGGTGCTGCGCTCAATCCCCTTGACCTTCTTGCCGTACATGATTTTGTTTTTGACCACGCCGAACATGTGACACATTTTTTCTTCTGTGTCGGCAATCAATTCAAAAGGCAACTCAAGTTTGGTCTTGAAATCGTCGTGTGACTTCATGTTGTCACGCGAGACGCCAAACACTGCTGCGCCGGCTTTCGCGAAGTCTTTGTACTTGTCGCGAAATTGCATGGCTTCGGTGGTGCACCCAGGGGTGTTGTCCTTGGGGTAGAAATACAACACAACGGTTTGGCCGTTGTGGGATACGTTCGAAACTTTCAGACCGCCGGTGGCGTTCGCTTCAAATTCGGGAAGGGGTTTGTTCAGAACGATCGCCATAAAACTTTGAACTCGCTAGACTGGTTGAGCTTTTGCCGCCATCGGTGGCGTCAGCTTCGCTAAAGGCTGCGTGCCTTGACAACCTTCTATTTTACTCTGAAAGAATAGTGCGCTGATACCGGTTAACCATGACGGTCAACCCAGCGCGAAATGCATTCTTTAGGATTCGATCAGCAGGGCGGCAAACACTTTGCGTCCTTCGCTGGCCAAGATGTTGTAAGTGCGGCATGCGGCCAAGGTGTCCATGCTTTCCAGGCCGATGCCTTTGCTGATCAAGGGCCTCAACAATGAAGCGGGTGGAAATTGCAGCTTCTTGCCACAACCCAAAAGCACCAGTTCCACGCCATCTTGAGCCAGCTCTTCAAAGGCTTGGGCGCTGAGTTCGTTGAAGTGCTTGGGCGTCCAGGTCCATGAGGCCACACCATCGAGGCTGCTGACCACCACCGATTGCGTGTGCTTTTCGCCGTTGACTTCGATCCAGCCCGGCCCATGGGCATTGATGGTCGGTGCATTGGACTTGTCGGGTTGGAGTTTCATGGACAGTTCTAAAACGAGCGTCACGGCTCGGGTGTGGACGGCGGGAATGGGCCTGAAATTGTGGTCAAATTATAGGTTTTCCCTTACAGCCAAGCCTTTGGAGGCCCATTGAAGCCCATTCAGAAATCCGCCAAGCTCGCCAACGTCTGCTATGACATCCGCGGCCCGATCATGGACCGTGCACGTCAGATGGAAGAGGACGGCCACAAGATCATCAAACTGAACATCGGAAACCTGGCGGTTTTTGGCTTTGATGCGCCGGAAGAAATCCAGCAGGACATGATCCGCAACCTGCCCAATTCGGCGGGTTACTCGGACAGCAAAGGCATCTTTGCGGCGCGCAAAGCGGTCATGCACGAGACCCAAAAGCAGGGCATCTTGGGCGTCACCCTGGATGACATTTACCTGGGCAACGGCGCCAGCGAATTGATCGTCATGGCCACCAACGGCTTGCTTGACGATGGCGATGAGTTGCTCCTGCCTTCCCCCGATTACCCTTTGTGGACGGCTGCTGCCAGTTTGTCTGGCGGCACACCCGTGCATTACCGCTGCGACGAAGCCAATGGCTGGATGCCCGATTTGGCCGACATCCGCGCGAAAGTCACGCCCCGCACCAAGGGCATCGTGGTCATCAACCCGAACAACCCCACTGGGGCGCTTTATTCGGACGATTTGTTGATGGGCATTGTGGCCATTGCGCGTGAACATGGCTTGGTGATTTTTGCCGACGAGGTTTACGACAAGGTCCTGTACGACGGTGTGAAGCACACCCCTTTGGGCAGTTTGTCGCAAGATGTGTTGACCTTGACTTTCAACTCCCTGTCCAAAAGTTACCGCTCCTGCGGTTACCGGGCAGGGTGGATGGTGATTTCGGGGGACAAGAAGCCCGCCAAGGACTACATCGAGGGCTTGAACATGCTTTCGAACATGCGCTTGTGTGCCAACGTGCCAGGCCAGTGGGCCATTCAGACGGCGCTGGGCGGTCACCAAAGCATCAACGAGTTGGTGGGCGAGGGCGGTCGCCTGCGCAAGCAGCGCGACATGGCTCACGAGCTCATCACGGCGATCCCGGGGGTCAGCTGTGTGAAGCCACGGGCTGCCCTGTACATGTTCCCCAAACTCGACCCCAAGATTTACCCCATCCAGGATGATCAGGATTTCTTCTTGCATTTGCTGGAAGAAACCAAGGTCATGCTGGTCCAAGGCACGGGCTTCAACTGGCCCGACCCGGACCATTTCCGAATCGTGTTCTTGCCGCATGTGGATGATTTGCGCGAAGCGATTGGCCGCGTGGCCCGCTTCCTGGAAGGTGCACGCAAGCGTTTTGGCACCGACCATTTGGTGGCCTGAAATTTTTTGAATCAAGACCCGGAAAGTCCGGGTCCAACTGTAGAAGAGAAGTCGATGAATCCGATCAAAGTGGGCCTGTTGGGCATTGGTACCGTAGGCAGTGGCACCTTCAATGTGCTCAAGCGCAACCAGGAAGAAATCCAGCGCCGTGCAGGCCGTGGCATTGAAATCGCCATGGTGGCCGATCTGAATGTGGCACGTGCCCAAGAGGTGGTGGGCGCTGGCGTGAAGGTGGTGTCCGATGCCCGCGAGGTGATTGCCAATCCAGAAATCGACATCGTGATCGAGTTGATCGGTGGTTACGGCATCGCCAAGGCCTTGGTGCTCGAAGCCATTGCCGCAGGCAAGCACGTCGTCACGGCCAACAAGGCTTTGCTGGCTGTGCATGGTACCGAAATTTTCGCGGCGGCCCAAGCCAAAGGCGTGATGGTGGCTTTTGAAGCCGCTGTGGCGGGTGGCATCCCGATCATCAAGGCGCTGCGTGAAGGCCTGACGGCCAACAGCATTCAGTGGGTGGCCGGCATCATCAACGGCACCACCAACTTCATCTTGTCCGAAATGCGCGACAAAGGCCTGGACTTTGGTGTGGTGCTCAAGGAAGCGCAACGCCTGGGTTATGCCGAAGCCGATCCAACTTTTGACATTGAAGGCGTGGACGCAGCCCACAAAGTGACCTTGATGAGCGCGATTGCTTTTGGCATTCCCGTTCAGTTTGACAAGGCCTATGTCGAAGGCATCACGAAGTTGGGCGCTGCCGACATCAAGTACGCCGAGCAATTGGGCTACCGCATCAAGCTCTTGGGTATCACCAAGCGCACCGCGCATGGCGTAGAGCTGCGTGTGCACCCCAGCTTGGTGCCGACACAGCGTTTGATCGCCAACGTCGAAGGCGCCATGAACGCGGTGATGGTGCAAGGCGATGCTGTGGGCACCACCTTGTACTACGGCAAGGGTGCAGGCTCTGAACCCACGGCCAGCGCCGTCATTGCCGACTTGGTGGACATCACCCGCTTGCACACGGCTGACCCTCTGAACCGTGTGCCTCATCTGGCTTTCCAGCCCGGCGCCATGAGCGACCTGAGGGTCTTGCCCATGTCCGAGGTGGTGACCAGCTATTACCTGCGTTTGCGCGTGGCCGATCAGGCCGGTGTGCTGGCCAAGTTGACCGGTTTGCTGGCCGATGCGGGCATCAGCATTGACGCCGTTTTGCAGCGCGAGGCCGATCAGGTCAGCCAAGCCGATGAAAACCAGACCGATGTGATCATCTTGACCCACGACACGCGCGAAGGCACTTTGAACGATGTGTTGGCTCAGATGCAATCTTTGCCCACCGTGATGGCACCGATCGTCCGCATTCGCAAAGAAGAGTTGAACTGATGCGTTACCTGTCTACCCGTGGTCATGCGGACCGCAAACGCTTTTGCGAAATCTTGCTCGAAGGCCTGGCACCCGATGGCGGTTTGTACCTGCCCGAGTCCTACCCCAAGGTGGATGCCGCTGCATTGACCCGCTTGCGTCAAGTTTGGCAAAACCAGGGCTATACCGCGCTGGCGTTTGAAATTTTGTCGCTCTACATCGACGACATTCCCGCGCAGGACCTCAAAGCCTTGTGCGACAAGACCTACACAGAAAAAGTGTTTGGCACTGCGCAGATCGTTCCGCTCAAGCCTTTGCAAAGCGCAGGCAGCGCCAAGCCAGAGCTTTACCTTGAAGCCTTGTCCAATGGCCCGACATTGGCCTTCAAAGACATGGCCATGCAGTTGCTGGGCAACTTGTTCGAATACGAGTTGGCCCGCCGTGGCGAAGAGCTCAACATCTTTGGCGCAACTTCGGGTGATACCGGTAGTGCTGCCGAATACGCCATGCGCGGCAAGAAGGGCGTGCGTGTCTTCATGACCAGCCCCCATGGCCGCATGAGTCCATTTCAGCAGGCCCAAATGTTCAGTCTGCTGGATGAAAACATCCACAACATCGCCATCGAAGGCGTGTTTGACGACTGTCAGGACCTGGTCAAGGCGGTGTCCAACGATCTGGATTTCAAGCGCCAGTACAAAATCGGCACGGTCAACTCGATCAACTGGGCCCGCTTGTTGGCCCAGGTCGTCTACTACTTTGCCGGTTACTTTCAGGCCACCCAAGGCAACGACCAGACCGTGAGCTTCACAGTACCCAGTGGCAATTTCGGCAACGTGTGTGCCGGCCATGTGGCCCGCATGATGGGTTTGCCCATCCACCGACTGGTGGTCGCCACCAACGAAAACGACGTCCTCGATGAGTTCTTTCGCACTGGCGTTTACCGAGTGCGCGGCACGTCAGACACGCACGAAACATCGAGCCCCTCGATGGACATTTCCAAGGCCAGCAATTTTGAGCGCTTTGTGTGCGATCTGCTCGAACGCGACACCGCGCAGGTCAATGCTATTTTCGGCGAGGGCTTGAGCCGTCAAGGTTTCTTCGATTTGTCCGCTGACCCACGCTTTGCCAAGGCGGCAGATTTTTATGGCTTCCAAAGCGGCAAGAGCACGCACGCCGATCGCCTGAAAACCATCCAGCAAGTGTTCGCCAAGTACGGTGTGATGATCGACACCCACACCGCTGACGGTGTGAAAGTGGCGCAAGAGCATCTGGACCCCAGGGTGCCGATGATCGTGCTCGAAACCGCTTTGCCGATCAAGTTTGCAGCCACCTTGGTGGAAGCGCTGGGTCGTCAACCCGATCGCCCACCGCAGTTCGAAGGCATTGAAAGCTTGCCCAAACGCGTGACGGTCATGAAAGCGGATCTGGCCGATATCAAGGCCTACATCTCCAAACACTGCGATTGAGGCCAGACATGTTCAGCGGCAAAAGATCCCCCTTGATGCCTCTGGACGAGGCGCTGTCTTCACTGCTGTCGCACATCAGCCCATTGACCAGCTCCGAGCTGGTGGCGACCTTCGATGCCGATGGCCGGATCCTGGCCGAGGACGTGGTGTCTTTGCTGCAAGTGCCTGCCTTTGACAACTCGTCCATGGACGGCTATGCCGTCAGGCGTGCCGACCTGCTGACTGGTGAGGCTTTGCAGGTCACGCAGCGGATTGCGGCAGGTCATGTGGGGCAGCCCTTGCAAGCAGGACAGGTGGCCCGCATTTTCACGGGGGCTCCCGTCCCGCCTGGGGCTGATGCGATCGTTATGCAAGAACAAGCCGAGGTTGTGGAGCCCGGCGATGTGCCCAAGGTTCGCTTCACCCACCAAGCGGCTGAAGGCGAGTGGATTCGCCGCAGCGGAGAAGACATCCGGAAAGGGCAAACCGCGCTTCGACGCGGCCAAAAACTGGGCCCGGCCGAGTTGGGCTTGGCAGCCAGTTTGGGCTTGGCGCAACTTCGGGTGGTCGCGCGCCCTCGGGTGGCTTTGTTTTCCACGGGGGATGAGTTGGTCATGCCCGGGGATGTGTCGCCGCAAGACATGCCTGCAGGTGCGATTTACAACTCCAACCGCTTTTTCTTGCGTGCATTGCTGCATCGCCTGGGCTGCGAAGTCAGCGATCTGGGCATCGTGCCAGACAAGCGCGAGGCCACCTTGGCGGCCTTGAAAACAGCAGCAGATCACCACGATTTGATCTTGACCAGCGGCGGCGTATCGGTCGGTGAAGAAGACCATGTGAAACCTGCCGTGCAAGCTTTGGGCGCCTTGTCTTTGTGGCAAATCGCCATGAAGCCCGGCAAACCCTTCGCCTATGGTCATGTGCAACGTGAATCGGTCGGTGGTGCGGCCCATTTTGTGGGCTTGCCCGGCAATCCGGTGTCCAGCTTCATGACCTTCTTGCTCTTGGTTCGGCCTTTGATTTTGCAGTTGCAAGGCGCCGATCCTTCCATGCCCGCACCTGTGCACTTGCCCGCTCATTTTGCGGTACCCAAAGCCGATAAGCGCCGTGAATTTTTGCGTGTTCGCCGCAATGCACAAGGTGGGCTGGATCTCTTTTCCAACCAAAGCTCTGGCGTTTTGACATCGGTGGTTTGGGGTGATGGGGTGATCGATAACCCCGCAGGTCAAACGATTGCCCAAGGCGATGTCGTTCCATTTTGGCCTTTTGCAGGATGGCTGTGATGAAAGTTGAAATCCGTTACTTCGCCTCCTTGCGCGAGACCTTGGGCCTGTCCAATGAAACGGTGGAAACCCAGGCCGCTGATGTGGCCAGTTTGCGCCGCGAATTGATCGCCAAAGGTGGCGCGCATGCGCAAGTCTTGGCGCCGGGTCGGGCGGTGCGGGTGGCCGTCAATCAGGTCATGGCCAACGACGCGACCGCCCTCATGGACGGATGTGAGGTGGGCTTTTTCCCGCCGGTGACCGGAGGCTGATCGCATGACACAACGCGTCGCCATTCAGGCCGCAGACTTCGATGTGGCTGCCGAAATTCAAACCTTGCGGGCTGAGGATTTGCGTGTGGGGGCCGTGTGCAGTTTTGTCGGCACCGTGCGCGATACACGCGCACTGACAGGGCAAGCTCAGGACGAAGTGCAAGCCATGGAGCTGGAGCACTATCCGGGCATGACTGAAAAATCGATCGAAGCCATGATCGATGAAGCCCATCAACGGTTTGATTTTTATGGGGCCCGCGTGGTACACCGCGTTGGGCGTCTCTTGCCCGCCGATCAAATTGTGCTGGTGGTGGTGACTTCGGCCCATCGGGGCGAGAGCTTCAAAGCCTGCGAGTTCTTGATGGACTACCTCAAGACGCAAGCGCCATTCTGGAAGAAAGAGCAAACACCCCAAGGCGCCCAATGGGTGGATGCGCGGGTGTCGGATGATGCGGCGCTGGCGCGCTGGGGCATCACGGCCACCAACAGCTGAAGACCGGCGCTCAGTGGGTGTAGCGCGGGGCAGGGTCTTTCGGCACTTCAGCTGGCTCCACAATGGCCGCTGTTTTGGCCGCTGTGGTGAAGCCCCATTCGGCCTTGGCCAGGGCCTGCTGGATCAAGTGCACCAAACCATGCACCAAGCTGGCCTGCAGGTTCAGCTGGCATGACTTGATGGGGGCATCAACGGTTTTTTCTTGGAACGTGACCAACAAACCGCCGCCTGTTTGCAAACTCAATTGGGCGTCGGTGATCAGCATGGGCTCTTCGCCCAAGGGTCGCTGCTCAGATGACGCTTCGAACGGTGATGAAAAGTCGGCTTTTTGCAAAAATGCCTCGCGCTTGATCTCGGTCAGCATTTTTTGTGACGTAGGGTCTGGCACAGCCACGCCAGGCTGGCTCGCCTCCAGACGCACCACCGACTGGTCAATCGCAGGCATGAGGCGCAAACACATGCGGCGTGTGAGCCAGAAACGGAATTCCTGCTTGTCAAGTGTGTTCAGGCGCAACAAGATGCGGTCTTGGCGCTCTTCATAACTGACCGAAAGCTGATGAATGTTCATGATTTGATTTTAGGCAAATTCCCGAAGGCTGCCTGCGCTTGAAAATGCAAGTTGCGGCCCAAGTTAGGAAGCATTGGAGAACCATTCATGCGCATAGACAAGTTAACCACCAAATTCCAGGAAGCCTTGGCAGACGCCCAGTCCCTGGCCCTGAGCCGAGACCACGCCTACATCGAGCCCGTCCACGTGCTGGTGACCATGCTCAAGCAAGACGAAGGGCCAAAAGCCTTGTTGCAACGTGCAGGCGTTCAGGTGCAAGCTCTCTTGCAAGCCGCCGAAGCGGCCGTTTCACGTTTGCCCCAAGTCACCGGACAAGACCAGGTACAAGTCGGCCCTGAGCTCGTGAAGTTGTTGCAAGCGGCTGAAAAAGAGGCCATGAAAAAAGGCGATGCTTTCGTGGCGAGCGAACTGTTCTTGCTGGCCTTGGCCGACAGCAAGGCCGAAGCAGGGCGCTTGTGCAAGGAAAGCGGCCTGTCGCGAAAAAGTCTCGAGTCGGCTGTGGATGCCGTGCGTGGTGGCCAGACCGTGGGCAGTGCCGATGCCGAAGGTCAGCGCGAAGCCCTGAAAAAATACTGCATCGACCTGACCGAGCGCGCCCGCATGGGCAAGCTCGATCCGGTGATCGGCCGTGACGATGAAATCCGCCGGGCCATTCAAGTGTTGCAACGCCGCACCAAGAACAACCCGGTGCTCATTGGTGAGCCGGGGGTTGGCAAAACCGCCATCGTTGAGGGCCTGGCCCAGCGCATCGTGGCTGGAGAAGTGCCTGATTCGCTGCGGGGCAAACGTGTCTTGTCCCTGGACATGGCCGCTTTGCTGGCCGGTGCCAAGTTCCGCGGTGAGTTTGAAGAGCGGCTCAAAACCGTGCTCAGTGAACTGGCCAAAGACGAGGGCCAGACGATTGTGTTCATCGACGAGCTGCACACCATGGTGGGTGCAGGCAAAGCCGAAGGGGCCATGGATGCGGGCAACATGCTCAAACCCGCATTGGCCCGTGGGGAGCTGCATTGCGTGGGCGCCACGACTTTAGACGAGTACCGCAAATACATTGAAAAAGATGCCGCTTTGGAGCGCCGTTTTCAGAAAATCTTGGTCAGTGAACCCTCAGTCGAAGCCACCATCGCCATCCTGCGGGGCTTGCAGGAAAAATACGAAATTCACCACGGGGTGGACATCACCGATCCGGCCATTGTGGCGGCGGCGGAGCTCAGCCACCGTTACATCACCGATCGGTTTTTGCCCGACAAGGCCATTGACCTGATTGACGAGGCGGCGGCCAAAATCAAGATCGAGATCGACTCCAAGCCTGAAGTCATGGACAAGCTCGATCGCCGTTTGATCCAACTGCAAATTGAGCGTGAAGCGGTGCGCAGAGAAAAAGACGAAGCTTCCCAAAAGCGCTTGACTTTGATCGAAGAAGAAATCATCAAGCTCAAGAAAGAGGCTGCCGATCTCGAGGAAATTTGGCAGGCCGAAAAAGCGCAAGCCCAGGGGGGGCAGCAAATTCGTGAGCAAATAGACCAACTGCGCCAACAAATCGAAGAGCTCACCCGTGCAGGCGATTTCAACAAAGTGGCCGAATTGCAGTATGGCCAGTTGCCAGCGCTCGAAAAAACACTCAAGGACGTGCAGGCCAAAGAAGCCGTCCCGGGCGAAAAGCCCGTGCACCGCTTGCTGCGCACCCAAGTGGGCGCCGAAGAGATCGCGGAAGTGGTCTCGCGAGCGACGGGTATTCCTGTGTCCAAGATGATGCAAGGCGAGCGCGAGAAATTGCTTCAAATGGAGGGGAAACTTCACCAGCGCGTGGTGGGCCAAGACGAGGCCATCGCAGCTGTGGCCAATGCCATTCGGCGTTCACGCTCGGGTCTGTCTGATCCCAACCGCCCAACCGGCTCTTTCTTGTTTTTGGGCCCTACCGGCGTGGGCAAAACCGAGTTGTGCAAAGCTTTGGCGGGCTTTTTGTTTGACAGCGAGGACCACTTGATCCGCGTGGACATGAGCGAGTTCATGGAAAAACACTCGGTGGCCCGTTTGATCGGTGCGCCTCCCGGCTATGTGGGCTATGAGGAGGGGGGCTACCTCACCGAAGCGGTGCGCCGCAAACCCTACAGCGTGTTGTTGTTGGACGAAGTGGAAAAAGCCCACCCAGATGTCTTCAACATCTTGCTGCAGGTGCTCGATGATGGACGTTTGACGGACGGTCAGGGCCGAACGGTGGACTTCAAGAACACGGTGATCGTGATGACCTCCAATTTGGGCTCACACCTCATTCAGGCCATGGTGGGGCAGCCCGCCGAAGACATCAAGGATGCGGTGTGGGACGAGTTGAAGGCCCATTTCAGGCCCGAGTTCCTCAACCGCATTGACGAGACCGTGGTCTTCCATGGTTTGGATGCGCAACACATTGCCTCCATTGCCAGCATCCAGTTGCAGGCTTTGCGCGATCGCCTGGCCCGCATGGATTTGAGCCTCGATGTCAGCCCAGCGGCCTTGTCGGAATTGGCCAAAGTGGGCTTTGATCCGGTTTTCGGTGCGCGACCTTTGAAGCGAGCCATCCAGCAGCGGCTTGAAAATCCCTTGTCGCGTCTCTTGCTTGAAGGGCGCTTTTCACCCAAAAGCCGCATTGAAGTGTCTGTGGACCCAGTGCAAAACCCGGGGCACTTCGATTTCAAGGTGATTGAAACTGCGGCTTGACCTATTGGGTTGACCCGCTGGCTTGGTCGGGGCATGGTGGCGACACCGTGCCCCTTTTTTCATGGCTAAACTGCCAGTTTTGCAGCGCGACTGAAACTTCAGATCCTTGAATCCGTTCGCTGCAAGCCTGAAAGAGTTATCCCTATGCCATCGGCTTCTTCCGACGCAGCGCCCCTCGTCCCTTTGTCTTCCGACGCCAAGGTGATGGGTTTGGTGGGGTTGGCACATGCCAGCTCCCATTTTTCCCACCTCTTGTTGCCCTTGCTGTTTCCGATTTTGATCCGGGACTTTGGCTGGTCCTATGCTGAATTGGGTTTGCTCAGCACCTTGTTCTTTGTGGTCTCGGGCGTGGGGCAAGCCTCGGCCGGTTTTGTGGTTGACCGATTTGGTGCGCGGCCTGTTTTGTTTGCCTCCATGGTCTTGTTCACCTTGGCCTGCCTCTTGGCTTCGGTCGCGCAAGGTTATGCCGCACTCATGGGCGTGGCCGTTTTGGCGGGCCTTGGCAATGCGCCATTTCATCCGGTGGATTTCACGATCTTGAATCA
This sequence comes from Limnohabitans lacus, assembly GCF_030053395.1. GTDB lineage: Bacteria > Pseudomonadota > Gammaproteobacteria > Burkholderiales > Burkholderiaceae_C > Limnohabitans_A > Limnohabitans_A lacus. Next base: position 432,045 of record NZ_JASGBH010000001.1, read on the forward strand.
ACGGGTCTCAACGCCCAGACTCGGCTATGCCTTCAGTGCCCATGGTTTGAGCGGCAATCTGGGGTGGGCTGTCGCACCCGTCTTTTTCACCGGGTTGGGGGCGCTGTGGGGGTGGCGTGAGGCCTTTGTGGCGGCCGCCGTGATGTATGCGGCCTTGTTGCTGCTTTTGTGGGTCTACAGGGATGACTTGCACACTGATGCGTCAGCACGCCCTCAGGCTGGGCAGGTCGCTTCTCAAGATTTGAACTTCGTGCGCTTGCCAGTGGTTTGGTGGTGCTTTGCTTTCTTTTTGTTGTCGACGGTCACCTTGGCGGTGGTTCAGAATTTCTCAGTCCCCATCCTCAAAGCTCTGCATGGGGTGAGTTTGGAAGTGGCATCCATGACCTTGACGGCTTACATGCTCTGCGGTGCATTGGGCATGTTGGCGGGTGGCTTCGTGGCGGCCCGTTGGCCTCGCTTGAGCGACCGTGTGGTGGCGATCTGTATGACTTGTGCGGCTTTGCTGATGGCTGTTTGCGCCAGTGGCTTTTTCGGTCAAACCGGCACCCTGTGGGTGCTGGCGGCAACGGGTTTTGCCGTGGGTGTAGGGGGGCCTAGCCGTGATTTGATGATCAAGAAAGCCACGCCCAAGGGCGCAACCGGCCGTGTTTATGGCTTGGTTTATTCTGGGCTGGATGTGGGCTTTGCCTTGTCGCCCATTTTCTTCGGCGCCCTGATGGATCACGGTCACTACCAGGCCACCTTGCTGGGGGCGGCCTTGGTCCTTTTGCTCAGTGTCGTGGCCGCTTTGGGCGTGGGCAAGAGAACGCTCGCACAGGCTTGAGGACCGTTTACCTGGGCGACAGCCCAGCATCTGCCTCATGGGCAAAATCGGCGCATGAATTCAAAAATTGCCGGCCATCTGCTCGTTGAATGCCTCCTGGCCCAAGGTGTGACCCATGCTTTCGGTGTGCCCGGTGAGAGTTACCTCGCTGTTCTTGACGGTTTCCATCTGCACCGCGACCAGATCCGATTTGTGATCTGCCGCCAAGAAGGGGGAGCGGCCTACATGGCCGAAGCACAAGGCAAGCTCACCGGCCGGCCCGGCGTTTGCTTTGTGACCCGGGGACCAGGCGCCACCAACGCCTCGATTGGCGTGCACACGGCTTTTCAGGACTCCACGCCCATGGTCTTGTTTGTGGGCGATGTGGCCAGTGACACGCGTGACCGTGAAGCTTTTCAAGAGATGGACTACACCCATTTCTTTGGGCCATCGACCAAGGGCATGGCCAAGCGTGTGGAGCGCGTGGATGACCCAGAACGTTTGCCCGAGTATGTGGCCCGTGCTTTTGCCACCGCCATGAACGGCCGACCAGGCCCTGTGGTGCTGGTCCTGCCCGAAGACATGCTCACGCAAACCATCGTCCATGCGCAGCCCTTGCCCCGCGTGGAGCCTGTGCAGGCCTGGAGTGATCCGGGTGCATTGCGCAGCTTGCGCGATTTGCTCTTGCAGGCCACCAAGCCATTGGTGATCTGCGGTGGCGGGGGCTGGACTGTGCAGTCGGCCCAAGCCTTGGAGCGGTTCGCAGAAAACTGGCAATTGCCGGTGGCCAACGCGTTTCGATTCCAAGACACCTTTGACAACCACCATCCCCAGTACGCGGGTGATGTGGGCATCGGCATCAACCCCGCATTGGCTGCGCTGGTGCGTGACTCGGATTTGATTGTGGCCATCGGTCCGCGTTTGGGAGAAATGACCACCGGCGGATACACACTGCTCAAAGCCCCGAAAACATCACAAAAGCTGGTCCACATCCACGGCAGCGCTGAAGAGTTGAACCGGGTCTACCAAGCCGATCTGGCCATTCTTTCGACCATGAACGCGGCAGCCCGAAGCCTGGAAGTGCTGACAGCGCCGCCAACGCTTCCATGGGCAAACTGGACCGCAGCGGCCAATGCGGCTTACCTCGATAACTTGAGGCCGCAAACCCTGCCAGGGGACATCGACATGCCGGCCATCGTGGCGACTTTGAAGAAGCATCTGCCCGCCGACGCGGTCTTGACCAATGGCGCAGGCAACTTCGCCAGCTGGATGCACCGTTTTTTCAAGCACCACGGACTTGTCAAGGGGCTCAAGACACAGTTGGCCCCTACCGTAGGGGCCATGGGCTATGGTGTGCCGGCTGGCATTGCGGCTAATTTGCTCACCGGTCGCTTGGCCTTCACCATTGCAGGCGATGGCGACTTTTTGATGAACGGTCAAGAATTGGCCACGGCTGTCCAGCACGGTGGCAAGAGCATCATCTTGTTGCTCAACAATGGCATGTACGGCACGATCCGCATGCACCAAGAGCGCTAATACCCCACTCATGTCACCGGCTCACAACTGAGCAACCCTGATTTTGTGATGCTGGCCAAGGCCTATGGCTACGCTGCCACGCGCATTCACAATACACAAGAGTTTGAGGCGGCTCTGCTGGCCGCTTTGCAATGCGAGCAGGGCACTTTGATTGAAGTGATGCTGGACCCCGAAGTGATCACCACCCGAGGCACCTTAAGCGCCATCACCCAATCGGCCTTGGCCAAGCAAAAGACCGGAAACAGCTGATCGCCAACAGGCAACAAAAAACCCGCCGAAGCGGGTTTTTTGTGGGCAGTCACCGAATCACTTCAGGTGCTTGCCGATCAAGCCAGCCATTTCAAACATGGTCACTTGAGCCTTGCCGAACACAGCCTTGAGTTTGTCGTCGGCGTTGATCGCACGGCGATTGGTGGCATCTTGCAAGTTGTGTTTCTTGATGTAAACCCACATCTTGCTCACGACTTCGGTGCGTGGCAGGGGAGTGGCGCCCACCACGGCAGCCAAGGCGGCGCTGGGGGTCAGAGCTTTCATGAACGCAGCGTTGGGGGTGCGCTTTTTAGCTGGAGCTGCTTTTTTAGCAGGGGCTTTGGCCGCTACTTTTTTTGCAGGTGCTGCAGCTTTTTTAGCTGGAGCGGCTTTCTTGGCCGGTGCTGCTTTTTTAGCGGGAGCAGCTTTTTTGGCCGGGGTTTTTTTCGCAGTTGCCATGGTTAAGTTCCTTTGATCGGAAGTTGGTTCGCCGCTGAGAAACAATGCGTTTTCAGCTGAATGCATGCTACTGGAGAAAAGGGCAGTTTCCAAGAGGAAAAATCAGTTTTTGCTAGGGGTTGTTGCGTATTTGTGAGGCCTCATGAGCATTTTTATGGCTTTTGCCCTGTCGTGGTGCGTATGGCCTGCGTAAGAGGCGTGTTTTCCACTCGCTCATTTTTAAGGAAACGCGCATGAGCTCTCTGCCCCATTTGGATTTTTCGACCTGTGACTTGTGTGATGAGTACAAAGCCGATGAAAGCGGCACTTTTCGATACGTGCCCACCGTTTTCCAAAACTACGGTGCCCGCGAGAAGTTTGCAGGCCCTGTTTTGACCATCAAGTGCTGCGAAGACAACAGCCACGTCAAACAAGCGGTGGAGTCCGAAGGCCATGGCCGTGTGTTGGTGGTCGATGGTGGTGCGTCCATGCGCAAGGCGCTCTTGGGCGGCAACTTGGCTGCAGCGGCACAGCGCAATGGCTGGGCAGGCGTTGTGATTGACGGTTGCGCGCGCGATGCTGCTGAGTTGGCGGTTTTGGACTTGGGCATTCGCGCCTTGGCCTTGAACCCCATGCCCACGCAACGCGCATTACAAGGTCAAACCGGATTGCCTGTTTTCATTCAGGGTGTTCGGGTCCAAACGGGCGATTGGCTCTATGCAGACGCCGATGGCATGGTCATCAGCAGCCAAGCCTTGCACCGAGTTTCATGATGCGCACTCATGTTTTCATAATTTGAAATATTGATGTGTTGCAGTGCATCAAATTTTCTCAATATGGGAAATGACGTTTTGTATTGAGAAAAATATTTCGTAAGGCATTGATTTTAAACAAATAAAAATAAGTCTTGTATAAGACATAAGAATGAAAATAAGTCTTGTACAAGAGTTAAGATTTGAACAACGACGAAGCAGAATCCGCTGCCTACATCGCCCGATTTCAACTTGACTTCAGGAGTTCTGACATGCCAGCAAACCTCAACCAACAATTGAGCCGTGAACAACAAATCGCTGCCCTCGAAAAAGACTGGGCGACCAACCCCCGTTGGAAAGGCGTGAAGCGCGGCTACTCTGCAGCCGACGTCGTGCGTCTGCGCGGCAGCATGCAAATCGAGCACACGCTGGCCAAGCGCGGTGCTGAAAAGCTGTGGGAAAAAGTCAACGGCGGCGCCAAGAAAGGCTACGTCAATGCATTCGGTGCCATCAGCGCTGGCCAAGCCATGCAACAAGCCAAAGCCGGTTTGGAAGCGGTTTACCTGTCGGGCTGGCAAGTGGCTGCCGACGGCAACACCTCCGAGACCATGTACCCTGACCAGTCGCTGTACGCCTACGACTCGGTGCCCACCATGGTTCGCCGCATCAACAACACCTTCAAGCGCGCTGACGAAATCCAGTGGGGCCGCGGCATCGAGCCAGGTTCCAAGGACTTCATCGACTACTTCCTGCCCATCGTGGCAGATGCTGAAGCCGGTTTCGGTGGCGTCTTGAACGCTTTCGAACTGATGAAGAACATGATTTCCGCTGGTGCTGCTGGTGTTCACTTCGAAGACCAATTGGCCGCTGTAAAGAAGTGCGGTCACATGGGTGGCAAAGTGTTGGTGCCTACACAAGAAGCTTGCGAAAAGCTGATCGCTGCGCGATTCGCTGCCGACGTCATGGGCGTGTCCACCATCGTGTTGGCCCGCACAGACGCCGAAGCCGCCAACCTGATCACTTCTGACCACGACGCCAATGACAAGCCTTTCCTGACTGGCGAGCGCACACAAGAAGGCTTCTACCGTGTCAAAAACGGTCTGGAGCAAGCCATCAGCCGTGGCGTGGCTTACGCCCCGTACGCTGACTTGGTCTGGTGCGAAACCGGTGTGCCAGACATTGGCTTTGCCCGTGAATTCGCCCAAGCTGTGCACGCTGCTTGCCCAGGCAAGTTGCTGTCCTACAACTGCTCGCCTTCTTTCAACTGGAAGAAAAACCTCAACGACAGCCAGATCGCTTCTTTCCAAGACGACCTGTCGGCACTGGGCTACAAGTACCAGTTCATCACATTGGCCGGTATCCACATCAACTGGTTCAACACCTTCCAGTTCGCCCACAACTACGCCCGCGGCGAAGGCATGAAGCACTACACCGAGATGGTGCAAGAACCTGAATTCGCAGCCCGCGACAAGGGTTACACCTTCGTGTCGCACCAGCAAGAAGTCGGCGCAGGCTACTTCGACGACGTGACCACCGTGATCCAGGGCGGCTCCTCAAGCGTGAAGGCCCTGACCGGTTCCACCGAAGAAGAGCAGTTCCACTGATCAACTTGGGGAGCTGAAGGCGAGGGCGGCGTAAAATCCGTCCTCAGCGTTTAGACATCTCTTTCAAGCGCGGCCTTTGCCGCGCTTTTTTACTTGCAAACTCATGGTTCAGATTACCCTTCCCGACGGTTCATTGCGTGAATTTCCTGGCCCCGTGACCGTGGCCGAAGTGGCCGCCTCCATTGGCGCTGGCTTGGCCAAAGCGGCTTTGGGCGGCAAGGTCAATGGTCAATTGGTGGACACCAGTTTCAGCATGGCTGCCGATGCCAACTTGGCCATCGTCACGGCCAAAGACCCTGAAGGTCTGGAGCTCATCCGTCACTCGACGGCGCATTTGTTGGCCTACGCCGTCAAGGCGCTGTTTCCTGAGGCCCAAGTGACCATCGGGCCTGTGATCGACAACGGGTTTTATTACGACTTCTCTTACAGCCGTCCCTTCACGCCAGAGGACTTGGTTGCCATCGAAAAGCGCATGACCGAGTTGTCCAACAAAGATGAGCCGGTGGTGCGCCGCGTTTTACCGCGTGACGAGGCGGTGGCCTATTTCAAAGGTTTGGGCGAGCACTACAAAGCCGAGATCATCGCCAGCATTCCGGCGGATCAAGACGTGAGCCTCTACCGTGAAGGCCATTTCGAGGACCTGTGCCGAGGCCCTCACGTGCCCAGCACCGGCAAACTCAAGCATTTCAAATTGATGAAGGTGGCCGGAGCCTACTGGCGCGGCGACAGCAAGAATGAGATGCTCCAGCGTGTCTATGGCACGGCCTGGGCCAGCAAAGACGATCTGCAGCAATACCTGACTCGTCTTGAAGAAGCTGAAAAGCGCGATCACCGCAAACTCGGCCGCGAGTTGGATTTGTTCCACATCGACGAACATGCACCCGGCTTGGTGTTTTGGCACCCCAAGGGCTGGACCGTGTGGCAAATCATTGAGCAGTACATGCGCCAGGTGTACCGCGACAACGGCTACCAGGAAGTCAAGGGTCCGCAGATCATCGACAAGAGCCTGTGGGAAAAAACCGGTCACTGGGACAAGTACCGTGACAACATGTTCACCACCGAGTCGGAAAAGCGCGATTACGCCTTGAAGCCGATGAACTGCCCGGGTCACATCCTGATCTTCAAGCAAGGCATCAAGAGCTACCGTGACTTGCCTTTGCGCTACGGCGAATTTGGCCAGTGCCACCGCAATGAGCCCTCCGGTGGCTTGCACGGCATCATGCGTGTGCGCGGCTTCACCCAAGACGATGGCCACATCTTCTGTACAGAAGACCAAATCCTGCCCGAGTGCGACACCTTCACCAAGGTGCTCAAGAAGGTGTATGCCGACTTTGGCTTCACCGACATCCTCTACAAGGTCTCGACCCGCCCAGCGGCCCGCATTGGGTCTGATGAGTTGTGGGACAAGGCCGAAAAAGCCTTGATGGACAGCTTGCGGGCTTCCGGTTGCGAGTTTGTGATTTCGGACGGTGACGGCGCGTTCTACGGCCCCAAGATCGAATACACCCTGAAAGACGCGATTGGCCGTGAATGGCAATGCGGCACCATCCAAGTGGACTTCAACCTGTCTGAGCGTCTGGACGCAGAATATGTGGCCGAAGACGGTTCACGCCAGCGCCCTGTGATCTTGCACCGCGCCATCGTGGGCAGCATGGAGCGTTTCATCGGTATTTTGGTCGAGCAGCATGCCGGCGCCTTGCCCACTTGGCTGGCGCCTTTGCAGGTTTCTGTCCTCAACATCACCGATGCTCAGTCCGATTACTGTCGTGAAATCGCTGCAAAACTGCAAAAATCAGTGTCAAATCAAGGCCTTAGGGTCGATTTGGACCTGCGCAACGAGAAAATCACGTATAAAATACGCGAGCATTCGTTGCAAAAGCTGCCTTACATCCTTGTCGCAGGCGACAAAGAGAAGGCAGCTGGTACCGTCGCTGTGCGCGCCCGGGGTAACAAAGACCTCGGTGTGATGTCGATCGATGCGTTCATTGAACTCATTGCTGCCGACATCGCTTCTAAAGCCTGAAGGTGATTTTCGCCACTTGCTTTGGCCCGTGGGCACAAAGACGGTTTGGCTGCTTGTTGCAGTTATTACCCTTGAAGGATTGAGTCATCGCTACCGAATTTCGTGATCGTCGCCAACGCGAAGAACGCAAACACCGTTTGAACCGTGAAATCATGGCTCCTGAAGTCCGTGTTTCCGGCCCTGAAAACGAGCCATTGGGCATTTTGTCTTTGGCAGAAGCCCTTCGCATGGCCGGTGAGTTGGATGTGGATTTGGTGGAAATCGCCGCCACCGCCAACCCGCCTGTGTGCCGTTTGATGGACTACGGCAAGTTCAAGTACCAAGAGCAAAAGCGTGCGGCAGAAGCCAAAGCCAAGCAAACGGTCATTGACATCAAGGAAGTCAAGTTCCGCCCAGGCACTGACGATGGTGACTACAACATCAAGATGCGCAACATCCGCCGCTTTTTGGCAGATGGTGACAAATGCAAGATCACTTTGCGTTTCCGCGGTCGTGAGATCACCCACCAAGAGTTGGGGATGGCCTTGCTGAACCGGATTCGTGACGAGTTGGCCGACTCCATCATCGTCGAGCAGTTTCCCAAGTTGGAAGGCCGCCAGATGATCATGATGATCGCGCCAGGTCGCAAAAAGCCTGCTGGCAAAGCTGCAGACACTGCAGCCCCTGCTGAATCGGCTTGAAGAAGAATTTGACCGGCCCTCGGGTTGGTCGAGTCTGAAACCGCCTTAGGGTGGTTTTTGTAAAAGTGGCTCGGGGCCATCAAGGCTGCAAAGATTTTGCAGACGCCTCACGAGCACAAATAAAGGAGCATTGATATGCCCAAGATGAAGACCAAAAGCAGTGCTAAAAAGCGCTTCCGTGTTCGTCCAGGTGGAACCGTTAAACGCGGTCAAGCCTTCAAGCGTCACATTCTGACCAAGAAGACCACCAAGAACAAACGCCACCTCCGCGGTGCAGTGGCTGTGCATGAGACCAACATGGGTCACATGGCGCAGATGCTGCCTATGGCTGGCCTGTAATTCACTGACGAACTAGGAGAAAAATATGCCTCGCGTTAAACGTGGTGTAACGGCACGTGCCCGTCACAAGAAAGTTTTGGCCCTTGCAAAAGGTTTCCGCGGTCGCCGCGGTAATGTCTTCCGTATCGCCAAACAGGCGGTGATGAAGGCTGGCCAATACGCCTACCGTGACCGTCGTGCCAAAAAGCGTGTGTTCCGTCAGTTGTGGATTGCCCGTATCAACGCCGCTGCGCGTGAATGCGGTCTGACCTACAGCCAATTCGCCAACGGCCTGAAAAAGGCTGCCATCGAAATCGACCGTAAGATGCTGGCGGACATCGCCGTGCACGACAAGGCCGCTTTTGCTGGCATCGTGAACCAAGTCAAAGCCAAACTGGCCGCAGCTTGATTTCATGAGCGAGATGGGCTTTTTGGGCCCATGCCTCGCGCATTCGATCAAAGGGATTGAGGCTCACAAAAGCTTCAATCCCTTTTTTATTCCGTCATCTACCGAATCCCCACCATGAACGAGCTGGACACCCTGGTCGAATCCGCCCGCCAGAGTTTTGCGCAGGCACTGACACCTGCTGATCTCGAAAACGCCAAAGCCCAATTTCTGGGCAAAGCCGGTCGCGTGACCGAGCTGATGAAGGGCATGGCCGCTCTGAGCGTGGAAGACAAGAAAACCCGTGGTGCGGCCATCAACCTGGCCAAGCAAGCCATTGAAACCGCGCTCAGCGATCGCCGCCAGGCCTTGGCCGATGCCGAGTTGCAAGCCCAGCTTAAGGCCGAAGCACTCGATGTGAGCTTGCCCGGCCGGAGTGCTGCCGTGGGTGGCTTGCACCCCGTCTCGCTCACGCTTGAGCGCGTCGAAAATATTTTTGGCTCCATGGGTTTTGAAGTGGCCCAGGGCCCTGAGATCGAGACCGACTGGTTCAACTTCACGGCGCTCAACACGCCTGAAGACCACCCCGCGCGCTCGATGCACGACACTTTTTATGTCGAAGGCGGTCATCTGCTGCGCACCCACACGAGCCCCATGCAGATCCGCCACGCGGTGCAGCACGTCAAGCGCTACCGCCACCAGATCGACGCCGGTCAGGGCATGCCCGAGATCCGCGTGATTGCCCCTGGCCGGACCTACCGCGTGGACAGCGATGCGACCCATTCGCCCATGTTCCACCAGTGCGAAGGCCTGTGGATTGGTGAAAACGTGAGCTTCAAGGACCTGAAAGTCGTGGTCACAGATTTCTGCCGCACCTTCTTCGAAAGCGATGACTTGGTGCTGCGCTTTCGCCCCAGCTTTTTCCCTTTCACCGAGCCCAGCGCCGAGATCGACATCCAATTCCAAAGCGGGCCTCTGGCTGGCCGTTGGCTTGAAGTGGGTGGTTCTGGCCAAGTCCATCCGAACGTGGTGCGAAACATGGGCCTGGACCCCGAGCAGTTCATTGGCTTTGCCTTTGGCATGGGCATGGACCGTTTCACCATGTTGCGCTACGGCGTGAACGATTTGCGCCTGTTCTTTGATGGCGATGTGCGCTTCTTGAGCCAGTTCCAGTAATTCCCGAGATCGAGATATGCAATTTCCTGAATCCTGGTTGCGCGAGTTTTGCAACCCGTCCCTGACGACCCAGCAACTGGCCGACACCTTGACCATGGCCGGTCTCGAAGTGGAAGAGCTCGAGCCCGTGGCCCCGCCATTCACCAAGATCGTGATCGGTGAAATCAAAGAAGCCGTGCAGCACCCCAACGCCGACCGTCTGCGCGTGTGCCAGGTGGATGTGGGGCAGGGCAGCTTGCTGAACATCGTCTGCGGTGCGCCGAATGCCCGAGTGGGTATCCGTGTGCCCTGCGCCATGGTGGGGGCCGAATTGCCGCCTGGTGAGGATGGCAAGTCTTTCGTCATCAAGGTTGGCAAGCTGCGAGGCGTTGAAAGCCAGGGCATGCTGTGTTCGGCCAAAGAACTGAAAATCGCCGACGACCACGGTGGCCTGCTGGAATTGCCGCTGGACGCTCCTCTGGGGCAGGACATCCGCCAATACCTGAATCTGGACGACACCCTGTTCACGATCAAGTTGACCCCCAACCTGGCGCACTGCCTGAGCGTTTACGGCATCGCCCGCGAAGTCTCGGCTTTGACCGGTGCGCCCTTGAAGGCCCCGTCTTTCCCTTCAGTGGCCACGCAAATCCAGGACAAGGTGGCCGTGCAAGTGCAAGCCACAGACTTGTGCGGTCGGTTCAGCGGTCGCGTGGTCAAAGGTGTGAACACCCAGGCCAAAACACCTCAGTGGATGGTGGACCGCTTGGCCCGCTGCGGGCAGCGCAGCGTGAGCCCTCTGGTGGACATCTCCAACTACGTGATGTTCGAGTTCGGCCGTCCTTCCCACATTTTTGACCTGGACAAAATCCACGGTGGCCTGCAGGTGCGCTGGGGCAAGCCAGGTGAATCGCTCAAGCTGCTCAACGGCACCACCGTGACGGTGGATGAGAAGGTCGGTGTGATCGCTGACGACAGCCAAGTCGAGTCGCTGGCCGGCATCATGGGCGGTGACGCCACGGCCGTGTCCGATGACACGAAAAACATTTACATCGAAGCGGCTTTCTGGTGGCCCACGTCCATCGCTGGCCGTTCGCGCCGCTTCAACTTTTCAACCGATGCCGGTCACCGCTTTGAGCGTGGCGTGGACCCGCAACTGACGGTGGAGCACATCGAGCGCATCACGCAGTTGGTGTTGGACATCTGCGGCACACCCGAAACGCAAGTTGCCCCCATTGATGACCAAACCCTGAATGTGCCCGCCATCACGCCCGTCACACTGCGTGTGGCCCGTGCGGTCAAAGTCATCGGCATGCCTTTGACGCAGCAACAATGCGCCGATGCACTGCGCGGCTTGGGCTTGCAAGTCTCGGAAGGCGAGGGCACGGTCACCGTGACGCCGCCCAGTTTCCGATTTGACCTGCAGATCGAGGAAGATTTGATCGAGGAAGTGGCCCGCATGGTGGGCTACAACAATCTGCCCACGAATCCACCACTGGCCCCCATCACGGCCAAGGTGCGCCGCGAGACCGAACGCAGCCCATCTGCGGTGCGCCGTGCCATCGCAGCCCGTGGTTATCAGGAAACCATCAACTACAGCTTCGTCGAAGAATCCTGGGAAAAAGACTTGGCCGGCAACGAGAACCCGATTCGCTTGCTCAACCCGATCGCCAGCCAGATGAGCGTCATGCGCTCCAGCCTGATCGGCTCGCTGCTGCAAGTCGTCAAGTTCAACGCCGACCGCAAAGCCGACCGCGTGCGCGTGTTCGAGCTCGGTCGCGTGTTTTTGCGCAACGGCCAAGCGGTCAACAGCGACACCACGGTGGAAGGCTTTGACCAACCCATGCGAGTGGCCGCCATGGCCTGGGGCCCTTTCGAGACCTTGGGTTGGCAAGGCAAATCTCGCCTCGTGGATTACTTCGACGTCAAAGGGGATGTCGAAGCCTTGCTGGCACCCCGTCAAGCGGAGTTTTTGGCCGTTGAACACCCCGCATTGCACCCCGGTCGCTCGGCGCAAGTTGTACTGGACGGTGTGGTGATCGGCCATGTGGGCGAGTTGCACCCCCGTTGGCGTCAAGCTTGGGACTTGCCACACGCACCCGTGGTCTTTGAATTGTCCTTGGATGCGGTGACCACCCGTCTGGTGCCTGCCGCACAAGGCCTAGCCAAGCACCAGCCTGTGGAGCGCGACATTGCCGTCATCGTGGCTGAATCGGTCACGCATGCCCAATTGATGCAAGCCATCCACGCTGCGCCGACCGAGGGCTTGCTCCAAGGCGCCGTGTTATTTGACATCTACCGACCCAAGTCCGATGCAGTCGGCGGCAGTTTGGCCGCTGGTGAAAAGAGTTTGGCCGTGCGCCTGACTTTGGGCACCGCCGAAGCCACGTTGACCGATGCGCAGATCGATGCGGCCATGAACGCGGTGTTGGCTCATCTGAGTCAACAGGTTGCTGCTCGTTTGCGCGCTTGATGGGTTGGCGTGATGGAAATTTCAGTCGAAAGCCTTGAAACCCCCGCCTTGACCAAGGCGCACTTGGCCGATTTGTTGTTCGAACAGATCGGTTTGAACAAACGCGAGTCCAAGGACATGGTCGATGCCTTCTTTGACCTCATGGTGGACAGCCTGATTGAAGGCACCGATGTGAAAATTTCGGGCTTTGGCAACTTCCAGATCCGCACCAAGGCGGCCCGCCCCGGCCGCAATCCGCGCACAGGAGAATTGATTCCTATTGATGCACGTCGTGTTGCCACCTTCCATGCCAGCCATAAATTCAAGGCATTGATTCAGGGCGACACCGATGAAGACGGCAGCGTGGACATGGTGGGCCTTTGAAACTGCAACACGCTTTCAGGAGGGCACCATGCTTTTCAAATTCAAATCGGCCGCTGCCAGCGACCTGATCATGCTCGAGGCCGATGGCCGCAAATTGCTCAAGATCATGTTGGGCGATGACCCCGTCAAAGGCATTGTGTTGGCGGCGGACATTCCTGCCCGCATCGCTGCCCTCGAGGCGGCTGTGGCGCAAGACGAAGCCCTGCGCCAGCAGCATGCCGAGCAGTCGGCATCAGACCAAGAGAACGATGAAGCGGTGGTGCTCGACGCGGTGCGCTTGTCTCAAAGGGCCACCCCCATGCTCAAGCTCTTGGCACGCAGCTTGGCTGAGCAATCCGACGTGGTCTGGGGCGTCTGAGGCGACGTTTCAACGGCCGAAAACTTGGCCACCCAGCTGGTAACCCGCCTTGATCTGCCGCTTGGCAAACCACCCCACGTTCATTTCCAGTACATAGCGCACCGGTTTGGTTGAGCAGTGCGAATCGTCGCTTTGTGGCTTCATGTCCGCCAAGTTCACGATGGTGCCGTCGTCGGCCACAAAAGCCGCCGTCAGGGGGATGAGCGTGTTGCGCATCCAGAAACACTGCGTGGCCGCTTGTTCAAACACAAACAGCATGCCCTCGTGTTGCGGCATTTCTTTGCGGAACATCAGACCGATTTGACGTTGCTCGGAGGTTTGCGCCACTTGCACATCCAGCATGTGCATACCTGCCGTCAGCTTGGTGCGGGGCAATTGCAGTTGAGGGCCAGATTGGGCCGCCGCCCAAGTGGACAGGCTTGTCAGCAAGAAGCCGCAGATCCAGTGCAGGGCAGGGTGCATTGATCGGGCACAAGAGCGAGAGGTCATTGAAAAATCCATCCAAACAGTGTTCGCAACACGGCAAGGATAACGCCTGCAAGAGGTGTTCGATCAGCTGCTGGTCGAGATGGGGGGCGTGCTGTTGGGGATGGGCTCTCCAGGCGGTTCGGAGTTGACTTCGGTGCGGATGTTGGCCGCCATCAAGCCCTTAGCGCCATCCGTCAGCTCAAAGCTGACCCGGGCACCTTCTTTGAGACTTTTGTAGCCTTCGGCCACGATGGCCGAGAAGTGCGCAAAAGCATCCGGGCCACCTCCATCGGGCTGGATGAATCCAAAGCCTTTGGCGTCATTGAACCATTTGACCGTACCACTGGGCATGGCTTGTCTCCGTCTTTGTTTGCACCAATTTGAGGCGTGCTTGTTGTTTTTGTCAATGTCGGTTTACCCCAGCCGTGGTTTGATGAAAAAAGACTTTTAGAGCCTTGGCCCTCAAGGGCTTGAAAGCGCCGATAGAATGAATTCATGGCAACGAAAAAACCGCAGAACCCGACGCTGCCCCCGGTCACACCCCACACCCCTGAAGGTGGGGAATCGGTGGTCCTCGAGCGTCTCGCTCAGAAGATCCAGCCGCCCCAGATGTACCAGGTGGCGATGCTCAACGATGACTACACCCCGATGGAGTTCGTGGTGATGGTGATCCAAGAATTTTTTGGCAAAGACCGCGAGTCGGCCACCCAGATCATGCTCAAGATCCACTTGGACGGCAAAGGCATTTGCGGCGTTTATTCCCGCGATGTGGCCGCCACCAAGGTCGATCAGGTGCTCGATGCCGCCAAGCAGGCGGGGCATCCCCTGCAGTGCGTCAGCGAGCCCATTGAATAGTGGGCCAAACGCCCCACATGAACAGAATCACTCAGCAAGGCAAAAAGGAAATCACATGATTGCCCAGGAATTGGAAGTCAGCTTGCACATGGCCTTTGTCGAGGCCCGTCAGCAGCGCCACGAGTTCATCACGGTCGAGCATCTCTTGCTCGCCTTGTTGGACAACCCCAGCGCTGCCGAGGTGTTGCGCGCTTGCGCTGCCAACATCGACGACTTGCGCACCGCCTTGACGAACTTCATCAAGGACAACACCCCCCAAGTGGCAGGTACCGAAGAGGTGGACACCCAGCCCACATTGGGTTTTCAGCGCGTCATCCAACGCGCCATCATGCATGTGCAGTCCACAGGCAATGGCAAGAAGGAAGTCACTGGCGCCAACGTGCTGGTGGCCATCTTCGGCGAGAAGGACTCGCACGCTGTGTATTACCTGCACCAGCAGGGCATCACGCGTCTGGATGTGGTGAACTTCATTGCCCACGGCATCCGCAAGAGCGATCCGCCTGAAGCGGCCAAATCCGCTGAAGCGCCGCCCAGTTCAGACGCTGAGGAATCTTCGGGTGGGGAGCGCAATGAAAAAGCCTCGCCGCTGGAGCAGTACACCAACAACCTGAACCAAGCGGCCAAGGACGGCAAGATAGATCCGCTGATCGGCCGTGAATACGAAGTCGAGCGCACGATCCAGATTCTGTGCCGTCGCCGCAAAAACAACCCCCTGCTGGTGGGCGAAGCCGGCGTGGGCAAGACGGCGATTGCCGAAGGCCTCGCTTGGCGCATCACCCAAGGCACCGTGCCCGAGATCTTGGCCGAGGCCCAGGTCTATTCGCTCGACATGGGCGCTTTGCTGGCCGGCACCAAGTACCGGGGCGATTTTGAGCAACGCTTGAAAGGCGTGCTCAAAGCGCTCAAAGACAAGCCCAATGGCATCCTGTTCATCGACGAGATCCACACCTTGATCGGTGCGGGCGCCGCCTCGGGCGGTACGCTGGACGCGTCCAACCTGCTCAAGCCAGCGCTGTCCAGCGGTCAGCTCAAGTGCATTGGTGCCACCACCTTCACCGAATACCGTGGCATCTTCGAAAAAGACGCCGCACTCAGCCGCCGTTTCCAGAAAGTGGATGTGGTCGAACCCACGGTCTCTGAGACGGTGGAAATCCTCAAAGGCCTCAAGAGCCGCTTTGAAGAGCACCACAGCGTCAAGTACGCCAACGCCGCGCTGCAGGCCGCTGCCGAGCTGTCGGCCAAGTTCATCAACGACCGTCAACTGCCCGACAAGGCGATTGACGTGATTGACGAGGCCGGCGCTGCGCAGCGCATCTTGGTGGCGTCCAAGCGCAAGAAAACCATTGGCAAGGCCGAGATCGAAGACATCGTGGCCAAGATCGCCCGCATCCCGCCAGCCAATGTGTCCAACGACGACCGCAGCAAGTTGCAGACCATCGAGCGTGACCTCAAGTCCGTGGTGTTCGGTCAAGACAAGGCGCTCGAAGTGCTGGCTTCTGCCGTCAAGATGGCCCGCTCGGGCTTGGGCAAGGCCGACAAGCCGATTGGCTCTTTCTTGTTCTCAGGCCCCACGGGCGTGGGCAAGACCGAAGCGGCCAAGCAGTTGGCCTACATCATGGGCATTGAGCTGATCCGCTTTGACATGTCTGAGTACATGGAGCAGCACGCGGTGAGCCGCCTGATCGGTGCGCCTCCGGGCTATGTGGGCTTTGACCAGGGCGGTCTCTTGACCGAGGCCGTCACCAAAAAGCCGCATTGCGTACTCTTGCTCGACGAGATCGAAAAAGCGCACCCTGCGATCTTCAATGTGCTGCTTCAGGTCATGGACCACGGCACACTGACCGACAACAACGGGCGCAAGGCCGATTTCCGCAACGTGATCATTGTCATGACCACCAACGCGGGCGCCGAAACCATGAACAAGGCCACGATTGGCTTCACCAACCCACGTGTGGCTGGTGACGAGATGGGCGACATCAAGCGCCTGTTCACCCCCGAGTTCCGCAACCGCTTGGACGCGATCGTCAGCTTCAAGCCGCTGGACGAGCAGATCATCTTGCGTGTGGTGGACAAGTTCTTGCTGCAATTGGAGCAACAGCTGGGCGAAAAGAAAGTGGACGTTACCTTCACCGACAAGCTGCGCAAACACTTGGCCAAGAAGGGCTTCGATCCGCTCATGGGTGCACGCCCGATGCAGCGCCTGATCCAGGACATGATCCGCAAGGCCCTGGCCGACGAGTTGCTGTTCGGTCGCCTGACCGATGGCGGCCGCTTGTCGGTGGACCTGGACGACATGGACGAGGTGTTGCTGGACATCACCCCGCTGCCCAAAAAGGAAAGTCGCTCTGCGCGTGCGGAGCCTGCTGAGCCTGAGGAGGCTGCAGCCAGCTGAAATGGGCTGAACCCCAAAAAATAGGAGGCCTTGGCCTCCTATTTTTTGGGGGTGAACAGCGTCAATCAGCGCTTTCGCTTTGACCCTGACGAGCCCAGCAGGCCGCCGAGTACGCCGCGAACAATCTCTCGCCCAATGGCCGAGCCCATGGTGCGGACCGCACTTTTGACCACCATTTGCGCCACGCCATCGTGTTGACCGCCCCGAGGGCCGGTGGAGCCGAAGATGAAATCGGACACACTGTTCATGAGGCCAGATCGGCTGTCGGAGGTTGCGTCTGCTGAACCCGCTGGAACTGGGGCGCCATTCGCCGCAGGCGCGCCTTTGAGCTTTTCGTAGGCCGATTCGCGGTCTTGCGCGGCTTCATAAACACCAGCCACCAGCGAGTTTTTCAGCAGGGCTTGGCGCTGCTCGGGCGTGATCGGGCCCAGCTGGCTGGCCGGGGGCATGACAAACACGCGTTCGGTTTCGGTGGGCCGTCCTTTAGCGTCCAGCAGGCTCACCAGGGCTTCGCCCACGCCCAGCTCTGTGATGGCCGCTTCGATGTCCAGACCCGTCTTGGGGCGCATGGTTTGCGCCGTGGCGGCCACGGCTTTTTGGTCGCGTGGGGTGAAGGCGCGCAGGGCGTGCTGCACGCGGTTGCCCAGCTGGCCCAAGATGCTGTCGGGGATGTCCAGCGGGTTTTGCGTCACAAAATAAACCCCCACGCCTTTGGAGCGCACCAGACGCACCACCAGCTCGATGCGTTCGATCAAGGCTGCGGGTGCGTCTTTGAACAATAGGTGTGCTTCGTCAAAAAAGAACACCAGCTTGGGTTTTTCGGGGTCGCCTATTTCAGGCAAGACTTCGAACAATTCGGACAGCATCCACAGCAAGAAAGTCGCGTAAAGGCGCGGCGAATTCATCAGCTTGTCGGCCGCCAAGATGTTGACCACCCCCATGCCGTCGGCCGTTTGCATGAAGTCTTCGATGTTGAGCATGGGCTCGCCAAAGAACTGGTCGCCGCCTTCGGTCTCAATCTGCAGCAGGCCGCGCTGGATGGCGCCGATGCTGGCCGCGCTGATGTTGCCGTATTCGGTGGTGAAGTTTTTGGCGTTGTCGCCCACGTGCTGCAACATGGCCCGCAGGTCTTTCATGTCCAGCAGCAGCAAGCCGTTGTCGTCGGCGATCTTGAAGACCAGGTTGAGCACACCGGCCTGGGTGTCGTTCAGGCCCAGCATCCGCGCCAGAAGCAAAGGCCCCATGTCGGACACGGTGGCCCGCACCGGGTGGCCTTGGGCGCCAAACACGTCCCACAGCGTGGTGGGGCATGCCAGGGGTTCGGGCAGGGCTATGCCACGGTCTTTCAACACGGCGGCCAGCTTCTCGCCGATACGGCCTGGCTGGCTGATGCCGGTCAAATCGCCTTTGACGTCGGCCATGAAGACCGGCACGCCCAAGCGAGAGAAGTTCTCGGCCAGGGTTTGCAAAGTGACGGTTTTGCCCGTGCCGGTGGCACCGGTGATCAGGCCGTGGCGGTTGGCCAAGCTCGGCAGCAGCTGGCACTGCGCCGTCTTGTTTTGGGCAATCAACATGGGTTCGGCCATCAAAATCTCCCTCACGCGTGTGAAAAGTAAAATCTACCCATAGGTTAAATCAACATTCAAGGAATTCCCGATGGCTGGCCACAGTAAATGGGCAAATATTCAGCACCGCAAGGGCCGACAAGACGAAAAAAGGCAACGGATTTGGACCCGGGTGGTCCGTGAAATCATGGTGGCCGCCCGCACCGGCGGTGGCGATGTCTCGGCCAACCCCCGTTTGCGTCTGGCCATTGAAAAGGCCAAGGCGGCCAACATGCCCGCCGACACCATCAAGCGCAATGTGGACAAAGCCACCGGCAACCTCGAAGGCGTGAGCTACGAAGAAATCCGATACGAAGGCTATGGCATTGGCGGTGCCGCCGTGATCGTCGACACCATGACCGACAACCGTGTGCGCACGGTGGCCGAGGTGCGCCACGCTTTCAGCAAGCATGGCGGTAATTTGGGCACCGAAGGCTCGGTGGCTTTCCAGTTCAAGAACTGCGGCCAGCTGATCTTTGCCCCTGGCACGGACGAAGACAAGGTCATGGAAGTGGCCTTGGAAGCTGGTGCGGAAGACGTGATCACCGACGAAGAGGGCGCCATCGAGGTGCTGACCGCGCCCGCCGATTTTGAAGCGGTCAAGAACGCTTTGGAAGCGGCCGGCCTGGTGGCCGATATGGCCGAGGTCACCATGCGTGCGGAGAACACCATTGCGCTCAGCGGTGACGACGCCGCCAAAATGCAAAAGCTTCTGGACATTCTGGAAGACTTGGACGATGTGCAAAACGTCTTCCACAACGCCGACATTCAAGAATAAGGACATCTGATGAAAGTTTTGGTGGTCGGCAATGGTGGCCGTGAACATGCCATGGCCTGGAAATTGGCTCAATCTAGCCGGGTGCAACAGGTGTATGTGGCGCCGGGCAATGGCGGCACGGCCCGCGACAGGAATTTGGTGAACGTGCCCATCACCGACATCCCGCAATTGCGCCAATGGGCACAAGACAACCAGATCGGTTTGACGGTGGTGGGGCCTGAGGCCCCACTGGCTGCTGGCATCGTGGACGATTTCCGCGCACATGGTTTGCGCATTTTTGGCCCCACCCAAAAAGCCGCGCAGCTGGAAAGTTCCAAGGCTTTTTCCAAAGCGTTCATGGAACGCCACAACATCCCCACGGCCGAGTTTGAAACCTTCATCGACCCGGTGGCGGCTCATGCATACGTGGACCGCAAGGGCGCACCCATCGTGGTCAAGGCCGATGGCTTGGCCGCAGGCAAAGGCGTGGTCGTGGCCATGAGCCTGGCCGAGGCGCACGAAGCGATCGACTTCATGCTGGTGGACAACACCCTGGGTGTGACCCACAACGCCGGTGGTGCCCGCGTGGTGATCGAAGAATTTTTGCATGGCGAAGAGGCCAGCTTCATCGTGCTGTGCGACGGCAAAAACGTCGCCGCTTTGGCCACCAGCCAGGACCACAAGCGTCTGCTGGACGCCGACCAAGGCCCCAACACGGGTGGCATGGGGGCTTATTCGCCCGCACCGGTGGTCACGGCCGAGGTGCATGCCCGCGCCATGCGTGAAGTCATCATGCCCACCATCAAGGGCATGGAAAAGGACGGCATCCCTTACACCGGCTTCTTGTATGCCGGCTTGATGATTGACGAGCAGGGCAAACCCAAGACGCTGGAATTCAACTGCCGCATGGGCGACCCCGAGACGCAGCCGATCTTGATGCGCCTGAAGTCTGATCTGCTGGAAGTCATGCTGGCCGCCACCTCGGAGGGGCTGGACAAGATCGATCTGGAATGGGACCGCCGTGTGGCCCTGGGTGTGGTGATGGCCGCTGCCGGTTACCCGCTCAACCCGCGCAAAGGCGATGTGATCAGCGGCTTGCCGCAAGACGCGGAAGACGCCATGGTCTTTCATGCGGGCACCACCGAAAAAGAAGGTCAGATTTTGACTTCGGGTGGGCGCGTGTTGTGCGTCACAGCCCTGGCCGACTCGGTGCGCCAAGCGCAACAAAAGGCCTACCAAACCGCCAGCACCATCGCTTTTGACGGCATGCAAATGCGCAAAGACATTGGCTATCGCGCCATCAAAAATTGAAGCGCCCTTGAAAGGCCCTTACCCATGACACACCCCGTGACTTTCCAAGGTTCGCGCATGGCGCGTTGGATTTTGAAAGCCTTTGGCTGGCGTTTGAACTTTGAAGGATTTCCCACGCTGCAGGGTGTGGCAATTGTTTATCCGCACACCAGCAATTGGGATTTTCCGGTGGGCATCTTGGCCAAATGGGCCCTGGGCATTCCGGCGAATTTTTGGGGCAAAGACAGCCTGTTCAAATTTCCCATCATGGGGGCTTGGATGCGCTGGGTGGGGGGTGTGCCGATCGACCGCAGCTCGCCCAAAGGCGTGGTAGGCGAGATGGTGCAGGTGTTTGAACAACACAAGCAGCAAGGCCGCCTGCTCTGGCTGGCCTTGGCCCCTGAAGGCACCCGCAGCCCGACCCCCGGCTGGCGCAGCGGCTTTTACCAAGTGGCCAAAGGGGCTGATGTGCCCTTGGCGATGGTCAAGCTCGATTGGGGCACGCGTACCCTGTCCTTGGTCGATTTTTTCAAACTGTCGGGCGATGTGGAAGCCGACTACGCCCACATGGCCCAGGTGTTTGAGGGGGTCAAAGGGTACAACGCCCTTCAGGCAGCGCCCGTGATCCCGTGGAGCCCTCCTGCGCGAAACGAGGCCTTGGCATCCACCGCGTCTGCGACCGATGTGGACAACAACAAAAACTTGCACTCATGAACGATTCCATTGATCTGGGCGCTGTGCGCCAATACCTGCAGGGCTTGCAGGCCCGCATCACGCAGGCTCTGACCGACATCGACGGCACGCCTTTTGTGGTGGACCACTGGACCAAAGACCCTGGCGAAAAATTGCAGGGCAATGGCATCACCCAGATCTTGGAAGGTGGGCCGATCTTTGAGCGAGCCGGTTGTGGTTTTTCGCATGTGAGTGGGCCGCAGCTGCCGCCATCGGCCACACAGCACCGCCCCGAACTGGCGGGCTCGGCATTTGAAGCCATGGGCGTGTCGCTGGTTTTTCATCCGCGCAACCCCTATGTGCCCACCGTCCACATGAACGTGCGCATGATCGCGGCCAAGCCCGAGGGCAGGGCGCCTGTGGCCTGGTTTGGCGGTGGCTTGGACCTGACGCCGTATTACGGCTTTGACGAGGATGCGGTGCATTTCCATCAGACCTGCAAAGACGCCTTGGCACCTTTTGGCGAAGGCCTGTTCCCTCGTTTCAAAACCTGGTGCGACGACTATTTTTGCAACAAGCACCGCCATGAGCAGCGCGGCGTTGGCGGTATTTTCTTTGACGACTTCTCCGAGTTGGGCATGGGCCAGAGCTTTGCCATGCTGCAAAGCGTGGGCGATGCTTTGCTCAAAGCCTATTTGCCCATTGTGGAGCGCCGCAAAGACATGGCTTATGGCGAGCGTGAGCGCGATTTCCAGCTCTACCGCCGTGGCCGCTATGTGGAGTTCAATTTGGTCTGGGACCGGGGCACGCATTTTGGCTTGCAGTCGGGCGGCCGGACCGAGTCGATTTTGCTGTCCATGCCGCCCGAAGTGCGGTGGTCTTACCAACGCCAAGATGAGCCGGGGTCGCCCGAGGCAAAACTGCTCAGCCACTTCCTCGTGCCCAAGGACTGGGTTTGAGCGCTGCACAGCACCCCATGCGACTGGGCGTCTTTGGCGGGGCGTTTGACCCGCCACATACGGCCCATGTGGCACTGGTGCAAGCGGCAATTGCTCAGCTTCAACTTGACCAAGTTCGCGTGTTGCCCACGGGGCAGGCTTGGCACAAGCCGCGAGCCTTGTCTGACGGGGCAGATCGCTTGGCCATGACCCGTCTGTCTTTTGCCCAGGTCCCCCAAGTGGTGGTGGACGAGCGCGAATTGCAGCGGCAAGGCCCCAGTTACACGGTGGACAGTTTGCGCGAGTTGAAGGCGCAGTTTCCACAGGCGCAGCTGTTTTTATTGATTGGCGATGACCAGCGCAGGTCCCTGCCATCGTGGCGGCAGATCGAGGAAATTGCCCGGCTGGCTATAATTTGTGCCGCAGGCCGCGATGGCGCCGTTCCAGCGTGGCGTGATTCCAGCGCGGAGACCTCGGCAACTGCCCCCCAACCCTTTGATGCGCGCATCCAGACTTTGTCGATGCCGCTCATGCCTCACAGTGCCACGGACATCCGTGCGCTGGTGGCCACAGACCGCAACATCGAAGGTCTGGTGCCGCCCGCTGTTGAGCGCTATATTCACGAACACCACCTCTACAGGCCCCATTGATGACCGATACCGCTGCTAAAAAAGATATTCAAAAACTCCAGCGTGCCATTGTGGACGCCCTGGAAGACGTGAAAGCACAAGACCTTCAGGTCTTTGACACGGAGCACCTTTCTCCATTGTTTGAACGTGTGGTGATCGCGTCGGGCACATCAAACCGCCAAACGAAAGCCTTGGCCGCCAGCGTGCGCGACAAGGTGCGCGAAGCCGGTTTCGGCAAGCCCCGTATCGAAGGCGAAGACAACGGTGAATGGATCATCGTGGACTGCGGCTCGGCTGTGGCGCACATCATGCAGCCCACCATTCGCACTTACTACAACCTCGAAGAAATCTGGGGTGACAAGCCTGTGCGCCTGAAGTTCGGTGCGCCCAAACCCGCAACCCCTGAGGCCAAGACACCTGCCCGCAAGGCTGCAGCCAAGAAATCGGCAGCCAAAACAGCGGCAGCCAAAACCAGCGCAGCCAAACCAGCCCCCAAGTCCAAGGTGGCCTTGAAGGCACCGGCCAAATCGGCCAAGCCTGCTGCCAAAACTGCGGCAAAAACGCCTGCTAAAACTGCGGCCAAATCTGCTGCGCCCAAAGCAGCCGCCAAGAGCAGCACCAAACCCACCGTGAAAACCGTGGGCAAGCCATCGCCCAAAGCCGCCGCCAAAACAGCCGCTGCCCAAACGCCCGCTCGCAAGGCGCTGAAAGTGCCCACCCGTCGAAAAGCCGATTGATTTTTCATGAAGCTGCTGATCGTCGCGGTCGGCCAGCGTGTGCCTGACTGGGCGCAGACCGCCTGGGACGACTATGCCAAGCGTTTTCCGCCCGAGCTCAAGGTTGAGCTCAAGGCTGTGAAGACCGAGCCGCGCGGCTCCAAAACCCTCGCCACCTTGTATGCGGCTGAGCGCCAGCGCATCGAGGCGGCGATTCCCCGTGGCACCCGCATCGTGGCGCTCGACGAGCGCGGCACCAACCTCACCACACAGGCTTTGGCCACGCGACTGACCTCTTGGCAGTTGGGGGGAGACGATGTGGCCTTGGTGATTGGCGGGCCCGACGGTCTGGAGCCAGAGTTTCGTCAAGCTGCGCACGAGCGCATCCGTTTGTCCGACATGACTTTGCCCCACGCCATGGCCCGTGTCTTGCTGATCGAACAGCTGTACCGCGCCTGGTCCATCAACGCCAACCACCCTTACCACCGCGAATGAGCGACTTCATTTACCTGGCTTCGCAAAGCCCTCGCCGCAGTCAGTTGCTCACCCAAATCGGCGTTGCCCATGAACTCTTGTTGCCCGATCCTGCGGAAGACGCCGAGGCGCTCGAAGTCGTCCGGGGGCGTGAAGCGCCGGGTCGTTATGTGGCACGCGTCACAGGCTTGAAGCTGGACGCGGCCGTGGCACGTCTCCAGCGCTTGGGCTTGCCCGCAGCGCCCGTGCTCTGCGCCGACACCACCGTGGCTTTGGGCCGCGAGATTTTGGGCAAACCTGCCGACGAGGCCGATGCCCGTCGCATCTTGCAGCAGCTGTCGGGGCAAACCCACCGGGTGTTGACGGCCGTGGCCATTCAATCAGGGCGCAAGCGCGTTCAGGCCGTGTCCGAATCCTGGGTGCAATTTGCGCCCATGACGGCTTCGCAAATCAAAGCTTATGTGGCCAGTGGTGAGCCCATGGGCAAAGCCGGCGCCTACGGTGTGCAGGGCAGGGCCGCGTCGCACATTGAACAGATCCGCGGCAGTTATTCAGGCATCATGGGTTTGCCACTGTTCGAGACCGCAGCGCTGTTGCGTTCGGTGGGCGTGGCCTGCTGAGCGCTTCTGAGCGAGGCCGACTTTTCTCATTCACCTGAAGCGATCCATGCAACAAGATATTTTGGTCAATTGGTCCCCGCAGGAAACACGCGTGGCCGTGGTGGAGTTCGGCGCTGTGCAGGAGTTGCACGTGGAGCGCACGCTGGAACGCGGTTTGGTGGGCAATATTTACCTGGGCAAAGTGGCCCGCGTCTTGCCTGGCATGCAATCGGCTTTCATCGACATTGGTCTGGACAAAGCCGCTTTTTTGCATGTGGCCGATGTGTGGCAAAAGCACACCGATGGCGATGCCTCAGCCCGCACCGGTCAGCCGCTGGTGCCGATCGAAAAACAGGTGTTTGAGGGCCGGGCCATCATGGTGCAGGTCATCAAGGACCCGATGGGCACCAAGGGTGCTCGCTTGTCGACCCAAATCAGCATCGCTGGTCGCCACTTGGTATTTTTGCCGCAAGACGATCACATCGGTGTGTCGCAAAAAATCCCTTCGGACCAGCGCGATGCGCTGCGTCAACGCTTGCAGGGCTTGGTGGGACCTGCGGGCGGTGGCTTCATTTTGCGCACCAACGCCGAAGACTCCAGCGATGAAGAATTGCAAGACGACATCGCCTACCTGCGCAAGACCTGGGCACGCATCAAGGATGCTTCGATGCGATTGCCGCCTACGTCCATCTTGCACCAAGACCTGACTTTGTTGCAGCGCGTATTGCGCGATTTGGTGGGGGAACTCACGCAAAGCATCCGCATTGATTCGCAAGAGCAATACGCCCAGTTGGTGGCGTTTGGGCGCGAGTTCATGCCCAAAGCGGCCGAGCGTTTGCAGCACTACAAGGGTGAGCGGCCGATCTTTGACCTGTATGCGATCGACGAAGAAATTGCCCGCGCTTTGGGCCGCCGTGTCGATCTGAAGTCAGGCGGCTACCTGATCATTGACCAGACCGAGGCCTTGACCACGGTGGACGTGAACACCGGCGGCTATGTCGGGGCTCGGAATTTTGAGGACACCATCTTCAAAACCAATCTGGAGGCCGCCCAAGCCATCGCCCGGCAGTTGCGGCTGCGCAATCTGGGCGGGATCATCATTGCCGACTTCATCGACATGTCGCGTACCGACCACCAAGATGCGGTCTTGGCCGAGTTTCGCAAGCAACTCTCGCGAGACCGGGTCAAAACCATGGCGGGCGGCTTTTCCTCGCTGGGCCTGCTGGAGATGACACGCAAGCGCACCCGCGAATCTTTGGCACACATGCTTTGCGAGCCTTGCCCCAGTTGCCAAGGCAAGGGCATTGTCAAAACAGCGCGTTCGGTGGCTTACGACATCTTGCGCGAGATTTTGCGTGAAGCGCGTCAGTTCAACCCACGCGAGTTCCGCGTGGTGGCGGGCGCTGCGGTCATCGATTTGCTGCTCGACGAAGAGAGCCAGCATTTGGCCGGTTTGTCCGACTTCATCGCCAAACCGATTTCTTTGCAAGTCGAAAGTGGGATGGGGCCCGAGCAGTACGACATCGTGCTGCTTTAAGCCGGGTGGCTTCAGGCCTTGGGTGCCAAGTCTTCTGGGCTCACCCACTCGCCGCGGTTGTGCAAGCGGGCATAGGCCCCGCCGGCATTGAGCAGCGCCGCTGGCGAACCTTGCTCCACCATTTGCCCTTTTTCCATGACCACGACACGATCAGCATGCTCGATGGTGGACAGACGGTGCGCCACGATGAGGGTGGTGCGGCCTTGCATGAGTTTTTGCAAGGCATCTTGAACAAGCCGTTCTGATTCGTTGTCCAAAGCCGAAGTGGCCTCGTCCAAAATCAAGATGGGTGCATCCTTGTAAAGAGCGCGGGCAATGGCCAGTCGCTGGCGTTGGCCGCCGGACAACTGGTTGGCGTTGTGCCCTAAGACCGTGTCCATGCCTTGCGGCAGTTGGCTCACGTGCGTCCACAAATTGGCCGCTTCCAGGCTCTTTTGGATGCGCTCACGGTCTGCGGACATGCCCAGGCACACATTGGCCGCCAAGGTGTCGTTGAGCATGACCACGTCTTGGCTGACCATGGCGATTTGTTGTCGCAGGCTGGACAAAGTCCATTCTTGAACGGGGACCTGATCGATCAAGACTTGCCCTTGTGTGGGCTTCAAAAAGCGGGGCAAGAGCTGGATCAGCGTGGTCTTGCCTGCGCCTGAGCTGCCCACCAAGGCCACTGTTTCACCCGGCTGGACCTTCAAAGACACCTGGTTCAGGGCAGGGGGGCTGTCCGGTTTGAATTGCAGGCTCACCGATTGCCACTCGATGGCGCCTTTGGCCCGCTCGGCCTCGTGCGTGCCCTGGGTTTCTTCCGGGGCATCATTCATCAAGGCCAGGCCGCGCTCCAAGGCGGCCAGGCCGCGCGTGATGGGGTTGGCCACCTCCGCCAAGCGCTTGATGGGGGAGACCAGCATCAACATGGCGGTGATGAAGGCCACAAACCCGCCGACGGTGGCACCTGAGCCGATGTCGCGGCTTTGGATCAAGGCAATCACCAACACCAAGGACAAGGCGATGGCCGACATGATTTGCGTCAAGGGCGACATGGCTGCTGAAGCCACCGTGGACTTGAGGGCCAATTTACGCAGGTTTTTGCCCAGTTGCGCAAAGCGATCCATTTGCTGGTCTTGAGCCCCGTGCAAACGGACCATGCGGTGGGCTAGCACGTTTTCTTCGACCACGTAGGCCAGTGCGTCGGTGGACTCCTGGCTTTCACGGGTCAGGCGGTAAAGGCGTTTGGACAAGACCTTCATGATGTAACTCAGTGCCGGTGCCACAATGAACACGACCAAAGTCAGCTTCCAGTTGAGCCACATCAGGTAGGCCACCAAAGCAATCAGGGTGAATCCGTCACGGCTCAAACCGATCACCGCGGCAATCAATTGGCTTGCACCATTCATGACCTCATAGACCACGGTGTTGGACAGGGCGCTGGCCGATTGGCGGTTGAACAGGCTGAGATCGGCCTTCATCAATTGGGCAAAGAGGTCGTTGCGCAGTTTTTCCATGCCGTCATTGGTGACGCGTGCCAGCGCGTACTGCGCCAGGAAAAACGTGATGCCGCGGATGGCAAACAAACCAATAACGACCACAGGGATCGACCAGATCGGAATACCATTGCCCGAAAAACCTTGGTCCAACAGCGGTTTGAACAGCGCAGGGATCATGGGTTCGGTCAGGGCCGCGATCATGGTGGCCCCAATCGCCAAAGCCCATACACCCCGCTGGCGGGCAAAATAAGGGGCCAATTTCAGCAATCGGCTGCGGATGCTGGGGGCGGAGGCGGGGGTGTCTTTGGTGTTCATGACTGATTCGATTGTAAGCAGCCGCTCATGTCCGCCCCCTCAGGCCTGTCATCTGTCAGCCATTTTCATCGCGGTTACGGCACAGAAATGGTGCTTGAAAGGTGTACGATCAGGGCCTGCCTTCCCAGGCGATTTTCCACTTAATTGACATGTTGCCTTTTCACCCAAAAAACCGTTGCTCCCATGGGCTGATCGCGTTGGCTCTGCTGTTGGGTGGTGCCATGCCGTCTTGGGCGCAGTTTCGCGTTGAAGTTTCGGGCGTGGGCATGACCCAATTGCCGGTGGTGGTTGCACCCTTCAAGGGCGAAGCCCAATCCCCGCAAAAGCTGGCGGCCATCGTCCAGGCCGACTTGGAGCGCAGCGGGCAATTCAAAGGGTTGCCTGCGGGCAGTACCCAGCTTGACGAACTCAGTCGTCCGGACTGGTCTGTTTGGCGTCAGCAGTCGGCTGAAGCGCTGGTGGCTGGTTCGGTCTCGCGTCTGGCCGACGGCCGATATGACATACGAGCACGCCTGTGGGACGCGGTCAAGGGCCAGGAAAAATCAGAATTTCGTGAAACCGTGGTACCTGCGGATTTGCGCTTGTCTGCGCACCGCATGTCCGATTGGGTGTACCAGCAGCTCACGGGTGTTCAAGGCGCGTTTGCCACGCGCATCGCGTATGTCACCAAATCCTCAGGGCGATACACCCTTTGGGTTGCCGACTCTGATGGCGACGGGTCCAAAGCGGCATTGAGTAGCCCCGAGCCGATCATTTCACCGACGTGGGCGCCCAATGGTGCAAGCTTGGCCTATGTGTCCTTTGAGTCACGCAAACCTGTGGTGTATGTGCATGAGTTGCTGTCCGGTCAACGTCGTGCGGTGGCCAATTTCAAGGGCTCCAACAGTGCACCGACTTGGGCACCCGATGGCAAGTCCTTGGTCGCGACCTTGAGCCGTGATGGTGGCTCGCAATTGTTTCGCATCGATCTGGCGGGCGGCGAGCCGCGCAAATTGACACAGGCGGGCGCCATCAACACCGAGCCGGTGTTCACGCCCGATGGCAGCGCTTTGTATTTTGTGAGTGACCGCGGCGGCAGTCCCCAGGTTTACCGCATGCCCTCGCAAGGCGGTCCCGCAGAGCGTGTGACCTTTGCCGGCAACTACAACATTTCGCCCGCGCTCAGCCCCGATGGCCGGTGGCTGGCTTTTGTTTCGCGCAGTGGCGGTTCGTTCCGCTTGCATGCGATGGATTTGAATTCGGGTCAGGTCACGCCCTTGACCGACACCAGCGCTGACGAGCGTCCCAGTTTTGCGCCCAACAGCCGCTTGCTGGTTTATGCCACGGTGCAGCAGGGTCAAGAGGCCTTGATGACCACCACGCTGGACGGCCGCATCAAAGCGCGATTGTCAGGCCAAGGTGGTGACATCCGCGAACCCCATTGGGGTCCTTTGCGCAAATAAGTTTTTGTTTTTTTTCAATGGGTCAGAAGAGGTAAATTATGAAAAAGAGTTTTTGGGCAGGTTTGTTGATGGTGGCTTTGCTGGCAGGTTGCGCTTCTGGCGTGAAATTGGACGATGTCCCAGTTGAAGACAAAACCGCCACATCTTCATCGGGTGCGACCAGCCAAGGCATTGGTGACGGTCAAAACAGCGTTGCAGGTGTTTTGACAGACAAGTCGGTGGGCGGCACAGGCCCAGCGGGTGTTGCCCATGTCGTCTTTTTCGATTACGACAGCTTTGTGGTGCGCGCCGAAGCCCGACCTGTGATCGAGTCGCATGCCCGCTTCTTGCAAGCGAACAAGCAACGCAAGGCCAATCTCGAGGGCCACACAGACGAGCGCGGGGGCCGTGAGTACAACCTGGCCTTGGGACAAAAGCGCGCCGAAGCGGTTCGCCAAGCCCTGACG
Organism: Limnohabitans lacus; assembly: GCF_030053395.1. GTDB lineage: Bacteria > Pseudomonadota > Gammaproteobacteria > Burkholderiales > Burkholderiaceae_C > Limnohabitans_A > Limnohabitans_A lacus. Next base: position 461,793 of record NZ_JASGBH010000001.1, read on the forward strand.
CTGTTGGGCGTCTCGGATGCGCAGATGGAGGCGGTGAGCTACGGCAAGGAAAAACCTGCTGCACAAGGTGCCAGCGAAGCCGACTACGCCAAAAACCGCCGCGTTGAAATCCGTTACTGATCACCATGGCAACCATCCTGAACTTGAAGTTCTTGTCCCGTCTGGCCGTGATGCTGGCATGGGCAGGTGTGGCTTGCACAGCACAAGCGGCCCTGTTTGAAGACGACGAGGCCCGTCGTGCCATTTTGGATTTGCGCCAACGTCTGGACCAATCCAACAAAAGCTTGAGTGAAGAAAACGCGCAATTGCGCCGCTCTTTGCTCGACTTGCAGTCGCAAATCGAGAGTCTGCGCAGTGATGTGTCTCAAACCCGTGGTGCTCAGGAAACCTTGGTCCGTGATGTTTCTGAAGTGCAGCAACGTCAAAAGGATGTTGCTGCGGGTGTGGATGCCCGTTTGCGCAAGTTCGAGCCGATCAAGGTCAGCGTTGATGGTTTGGAGTTTTTGGCCGAGCCGGCAGAAAAACGAGATTACGAATCGGCCATGGAGATATTCCGCAAAGGCGACTTTGTGGCCGCCCAAACGGCCTTGGTTCAGTTTTTGCAGCGAAATGGGAGAAGCGGTTACGCGCCTTCGGCCCTGTTTTGGCTGGGCAATGCCCAATACGCCAACAAGGGTTACAAAGACGCCATGGCCAATTTCCAGCAATTGCTGACGGTGGCGCCGACCCATGCTCGCGCCCCTGAAGCCATGCTGGCCATCTCGAATGTCCAGCTGGAGCTCAAGGACCTCAAAGGTGCACGAAAATCGCTGGAGGACTTGGTGAAGGCTTTTCCTGCATCTGAAGCGGCCAATACGGCCCGTGATCGCTTGACGCGCTTGCGTTAACTCAAGGTTGAGCCGATGACGATGGCGCAATTGCAGGCCCAGACCCTGTGGGTGCTGGGCCTTTCTTTTTTCGTTTCTGCAGTGTGGGGCGTGGTCTTGCACCGCAGCCATTTTTGCACCATGGGCGCCATCAGCGATGTGCTCATCATGGGCAGCAGCACACGATTGCGCCAATGGGTCTTGGCGGTGGCGCTCTCGGCTTTAGGCTTTGGCTTCATGACGGCCATGGGCTGGATCAGCCCGCTCAACACCATTTATGGCGGCACACCCTTGAACGGCTTGACGCTTGTTTTGGGTGGCGTGCTGTTCGGTGTGGGCATGGTCCTGGCCTCGGGTTGCACCAGCAAAAATTTGGTGCGGTTGGCCGGCGGTAACTTGAAATCCTTGGTGGTGCTCATCAGCATGGGCATCTTTGCCTTGGCCACCATGCGCGGCCTTCCAGGTGTTTTTCGGGTGCAGGTGCTCGACAAAGTTTCCCTCGACCTGGCCTCGCCCTTTGCGGGGCAATCGCTCAGTGCCTTGGCCGGTTGGCCTTTGAGCGTAGGCGTGGCGACCTCATCGGCCCTGGTGGCCTTGGCTTTGCTGGTGTGGGTCTTCAAGGACCGTGACTTCCGGCAAGCAGCTCAGTGGTGGCCTGGTTTGGCCAGTGCGTTGGTCGTGCTGGTGGTGTGGTGGCTCAGTGGTGTGGTGGGCTTTGTGCCCGAGCATCCGGAAACCCTGGAGGCTGTGTTTTTGACAAGCGCCAGCGGCCGCATGGAGTCCTTGAGCTTCACGGCACCGATGGCCTATACCCTGGATGCCTTCATGTACTTCAGCGATGGCAGCAAGCGTGTCAACTTGGGCATGGCCTTGGCGGCGGGTGTGCTGTTCGGGGCATGGGTCAGTGCTTGGCAGCAGGGCTCTTTGCGCTGGGAAGGTTTCACGCGGATCTCAGATTTGTCACTGCATTTGCTGGGCGGTGCCTTGATGGGCGTGGGCGCGGTCATGGCCATGGGCTGCAGCGTGGGGCAGGGCTTGTCGGGTCTGTCGACGCTCAGTTGGGCCAGCATGTTGGCGGTGGCGGGCATCGTGTTGGGGGCCGTGCTCACCTTGCAATGGCAAATCCACCGAGCACAAGCGTCATCATGATGATGTCCAGCGAAGAAGAGCAACGCCGTTTCGGTGGTTTGCAGCGGCTGTATGGCATGGACGGTGCCCAGCGCATCCGTCAGGCCCATGTGGTGGTCGTGGGCATCGGTGGCGTGGGCTCTTGGATTGCGGAGGCCTTGGCCCGCAGCGGTGTGGCGCGGCTGACCCTGGTGGACATGGACCACATTGCAGAGTCCAACATCAACCGCCAGATCCATGCGCTGAGCACCACCACCGGACAAGCCAAAGTGCAGGCCATGCGCGACCGGATCGCCTTGATCCACCCTCAGTGCAAGGTCGATGCGGTCGATGATTTTGTGGGCCCTGACAACTGGCCTGCGATTTTGCCGGCCATGCCGGATGCGGTGATCGATGCTTGTGATCAAGTCAAAGCCAAAGTCGCCATGGCGCACTGGGCCTTGCAAACACGGTGCGGTTTCATCACCGTGGGGGCTGCTGGTGGCAAGCGTATGGCGCACAAGGTGGATGTGGACGATTTGTCCAAAATCACCCATGACCCCTTGTTGGCCCAGCTGCGTTACCGCTTGCGCAAGCACCACGGCGCCCCCAAAGGTGACAAGCGCATCGGCGTCCAGGGCGTGTTCAGCCGGGAATCGGTGGCGCCTCCCGATGCGTCTTGCGCCATCGAAGGCGACGGTTCGCTCAACTGCCACGGCTATGGCTCGGTGGTGAGCGTGACGGCCACTTTTGGCATGTGTGCGGCCTCTGAAATTCTGAACTTTTTGGCCGGTGGCTTTTCGAAGCCCTAAAAATGACGCTATAATTCAAGGCTTGCTGCAGTGCACCGCTCTGGAGCATAGGGACCATAGCTCAGTTGGTAGAGCAGCGGACTTTTAATCCGTTTGTCGTGGGTTCGACCCCCGCTGGTCCCACCAATACGAAAAGCACTTTGTATGAAAATACAAAGTGCTTTTTTCTTTGGCCCAACACGCCTTTCACCAACCCACTCCAAGCCCATCGCCATGAGCGCCAAACAGAACATTCAAAATGAGTTGAAAAAGATGACGCTTTGCGAGCCTTGCTCAGGCATCCAGCGCAACTGGCGCCGTGCGCCCGGCCATGCTGAATTGGTGCAGGGGGCTAACCGTAAAGAGTTGCGTGACAGCACCTCGGTCACGATCACGCGTTACCGCTGCGACCGATGCGGCACCAGCTGGGAATACGAAAACAACAAAGCCGACCAGCATGCAGGCTGGTCAGTGGTTGGGGGCTGAAGCCTGCAACACCTCCAAAAACCGGACCCGCTTCACAGCAGTCCGGTTTTTTTTCTGGCCGTTTGGCTCAGGCCATGGCTTCCAGCTGGGCCGTTAATTCCAACCAGCGCTCTTCCAGGCTGGACACCTCGTCGCTCAGGGCCTTGAGTCGTCGTCCCGCGTCGGCAATTTCGGTGGGTGTGATCGGTGTGGTCAGCAGCGTTTCGAGGGCGGCTTTTTCTTTCTCAACAGCGGCCATGCGCTGCTCGTTTTGCTCCAGCTCCTTTTTCAGGGGGCGTGTTTGTGCGGCTTGTTGCTGGCGGCGTTGTGCGTCCAATTTGCGTTGTTCGCCGCTGCTCAAGTTGTTGGCGGGCACCTCGATGACCACTGGCTTTTTCTCTTCGATGACCACAACGGGTGCGATGGGCTCGGGGGCTGGGTTGGCGTCGCGGGCGGCGTTTTTGGCCACTTCGCGCAAGCGCTTGGATTCTTCCAGCAAATACTTCTGGTAGTCGTCCAAGTCGCCGTCAAAGGGCTCGACCTTGCCCCGGCCCACCATCCAGAACTCGTCACACACGGCACGCAACAAAGCACGGTCGTGGCTGACCAGCATGACGGTGCCTTCGAATTCGTTGAGAGCCATGGACAGCGCTTCGCGGGTGGCCAAGTCCAAGTGGTTGGTCGGTTCGTCCAGCAGCAAGAGGTTGGGGCGCTGCCAAACGATCATGGCCAGCACCAAGCGGGCTTTTTCACCGCCGCTCATGGTGCCCACGGTCTGCTTGACCATGTCGCCACTGAAGTTGAAGGTGCCCAGGTAGTTGCGCAAATCTTGCTCGCGGCTGGGCTCGCCACTGTTGGGACCGAGCTCTTTGGCCAGGCGGATCATGTGCTCCAGCGGGTTGTCCTGCGGGTGCAGGACATCGAGTTCTTGCTGGGCAAAGTAGCCAATGTTCAGGCCTTTGCCCTCGGTCAAGGTGCCCGACAGCTGAGGCATCGTGCGGGCAATGGTTTTGACCAAGGTTGATTTGCCTTGGCCGTTGGCGCCCAGAATGCCGATGCGCTGCCCGGCCAACACCGATTTGCTGACGCCTTGCACGATGGTCTTGGGCTCGCCATCGACCAGGTAGCCAAAGCTCGCCTCGCTGATGGCCAGCATGGGGTTGGGCAGGTTGTTGGGTTCTTTGAAGCCGAAGGTGAATTCGGCATCGGCCAGCAACGGGGCGATTTTTTCCATGCGCTCGAGCGCCTTGACCCGGCTTTGTGCTTGCTTGGCCTTGCTGGCCTGGGCCTTGAAGCGGTTGATGAACTTTTGCAGGTGGGCAATCTTGTCTTGCTGCTTGGCAAACGAGGCCTGTTGCAGCTCCATCTGCTGGGCGCGCAAAATTTCAAAGCCGCTGTAGTTGCTGCCGTAGCGGGTCAGCTTGGCGTGTTCGATGTGCAAAGTGACGTTGGTCACCGCATCCAAAAATTCGCGGTCGTGGCTGATCACGATCATGGTGCCAGCGTAGCGCTGCAACCAGGCTTCGAGCCAAACCAAGGCGTCCAAGTCCAAGTGGTTGGTGGGTTCGTCCAGCAGCAAAATGTCCGACGGGCACATCAAGGCCCGCGCCAGTTGCAAACGCATGCGCCAACCGCCCGAGAAGCTGTTGACAGGGTTGTTCAGTTCGTCCACCCGAAAGCCCAAGCCCAAAATCAAGGCCTCGGCGCGAGGCAGGGCGTCGTGGTCGCCCGCGTCGGCCAGGTCTGTGTAGACGTGCGCCATCTCCATGCCGTCGCCGCTTTCTTCGGCGGCCACCAAGCGCTGGCGCAGCTCGGCCAAGCGGGTGTCGCCTTCCAGCACAAACTCAGATGCCGGCTGGTCGGTCTCGGGCATGTTTTGTGCGACTTGCGCCATGCGCCAAGCTTTGGGCATCTCGAAGTCGCCGCCGTCTTCGTGCAGCGTGCCATTGAACAAGGCAAACAAGGTGGATTTGCCCGCACCGTTGCGCCCGACCAAGCCGACTTTTTCTCCGGGGTTGAGGGTGACCGAAGTTTGGTCCAGCAGCACTTTGGTGCCGCGGCGGAGGGTGACGTTTTTGAGGTTGATCATGAAAGCAAAATGCCCCGGAACCGATCCGGGGTGTGGGCCGTGACCGAAGTCCGACCATGAAAGTCAAAGATAGTTCAAGAGGGCTTCACGGGTGATCAGCAGGACCTGATCATCGCCTGCACTGGTGTCGAGCCAGGCCACTTCAAGTTCGGGAAAAGCGGCCGTGAAATGATCCACTTCGTTGCCGATCTCCAGCACCAGCACCGCGTGTTCGCTCATGCGCGAAGGCGCATCTTTGAACAACTGGCGCACAAAGTCCATGCCATCGGTGCCGCCGGCCAGCGCCAGCACGGGCTCAGCGCGGAACTCTGCGGGCAGCGCGTCCATGCTGGCTTGGCAGACATAAGGCGGGTTGCACAAGATCAGGTCAAATGGGCCGGGCAGGGCCGACAAACCATCGCTGTGCACCAGTGTGACGCGCTCATCCAGTTCGTGGCGTGCCACATTGATGGCGGCGACGGCCAGCGCGTCGTCAGAAATCTCGGCCCCAGTCACCTGCACCTCTGGCCAGGCCAACGCCGCCAGCACGGCCAGGCTGCCGTTGCCGGTGCACAGGTCCAGCACGCGGGTGGTCTGATCGCTCAGCCATGCATCAATCGTCCCGTCGGCCAACACCTCGGCAATCAGGCTGCGCGGCACGATGGCCCGTTCATCGATGAAAAACGACACGCCCTGCAACCAGGCTTCTTGCGTCAGGTAAGCGGCGGGTTTGCGGGAGGTGATGCGTTCTTCAATCAGCTGTGCGCAAGCGTTTTGTTGCTCGGGCGGCACGGCTTGTTCGGCCACATCCTGGAGATCGGTGTCCAGCGGCAGACCCAAGCGCCAGAGCACCAGCCAGACGGCTTCGTCAAAAGCGTTCAGGGTGCCGTGACCGAAGGACACACCGGCTTGGGTCAGTCGCTCAGCCGATTGTTCGATCAGGCTCAAAAGGGTCATGGCGCTCATGCCGACAGGCCCAGGTTGAGTTGTTCCAATGTACGGCGGTAAATGGCTTTGAGCGGCGCGATGTCGGCCAATGCCACGTGCTCGTTGACCTTGTGGATGGTCGCGTTGGGCGGACCGAACTCGATCACCTGGGGGCAGATCTGCGCGATGAAGCGGCCATCGCTGGTGCCGCCGGTGGTGGACAGTTCGGTGGTCAGGCCCGTCTCGTCGGCAATCGCTTGTTGCACAGCGGCCACCAAGGTGCCCGGTGTGGTCAAAAACGGCAGGCCGCCAATGGTCCATTTCAAGTCGTATTGCAGGCCATGCTGGTCCAGCACGGCGGTCAATCGCTGCTGCAAGCGCTCGGGTGTGGATTCGGTGCAAAAGCGGAAGTTGAAATCCACCACGCAGTCGCCCGGGATCACATTGCTCGCGCCCGCGCCCGCATGGATGTTGCTCACCTGCCAGCTGGTTGGGGGGAAGAAGGCGTTGCCTTCGTCCCAGCGGATCGCCACCAGATCGGCCAGCGCCGGGGCCAAGCGGTGGATGGGGTTGTTAGCCAAGTGCGGGTAGGCGATGTGGCCTTGCACGCCCTTCACAGTGAGCTTGCCGCTCATGGTGCCGCGTCGGCCGTTTTTGATCATGTCGCCGGTTTGCTGCACCGAGGTGGGTTCGCCCACGATGCAAAACTGCGGCGCGTCGCCACGGGCTTTGAGCTGGTCGCAAACCACCACGGTGCCGTCGAGCGCCGGGCCCTCTTCGTCGCTGGTGAGCAAAAAGGCCAGCCCCAATGCCGGATGGGGGTTGGTGGCCAAAAATTCCTGAACCGCCACCACCATGGCCGCCAGCGAGGTTTTCATGTCGCTTGCGCCACGGCCAAACAGCTTGCTGTCTTTGTGGGTGGGCGTGAAGGGGTCGCTGTCCCATTGCGCCAGCGGCCCGGTCGGAACCACGTCGGTGTGACCGGCAAAGGCCAGGGTCTGGCCTGATGTACCGGCGCGTTTGGCCCACAGGTTGCGCACGCGAAAGGTCTCGGGGCCGGAGTCCATGAATTCGCATTCAAATCCTAAGGGCTTCAAGGCATTGGTGATCAGATCCATGCAGCCCGCATCGTCGGGCGTGACGGAAGGACGGGCAATCAGCTGCTCGGCCAGGCGAAGGGTGTCGTGACAAGTGCTCATGTTCAAGCTTTGCTGGGGTGGGCGCGCACAAAACGGGCAATGCGCTCGGCCGCTTCCAGGCACTCGGCGGTTTCGGCGACCAAGGCCATGCGAATGCGACCACGGCCTGGATTGCTGCCGTTGAAGTCACGCGCCAAATAGCTGCCGGGCAGCACCGTCACGCATTCAGCTTCGTACAGCGCTTTGGCAAACGCCGCGTCGTCGCCTTGCCAGCCGGCAGGCACGCCGGCCCACAGGTAAAAGCTGGCGTCGGGCAGTTTCACATCGAGCACCTCGGCCAGCACGGGCGTGACCTGGGCGAACTTGGTGCGGTATTGGTTGCGGTTGTCCACCACATGGCTTTCGTCGCCCCAAGCAGCGACGCTGGCTGCTTGCACCACCGGGCTCATGGCGCTGCCGTGGTAGGTGCGGTAAAGCAAGAACTGTTGGATGATGGCCGCATCACCGGCCACAAAGCCGCTGCGCAGGCCAGGCACGTTGCTGCGCTTGGAAAGACTCGTGAAGGCGATCAGGCGCTTGAAGTCTGTGCGGCCCAGCTGGTGGGCGGCTTCGAGACCGCTCAAGGGCGCTTCTTCGCGGAAATAAATCTCGCTGTAGCACTCGTCGGACGCGATCACAAAGCCGTGTCGGTCGGACAGGGCAAAGAGTTTTTCCCATTCAGACAGCGGCATGACGGCGCCCGTGGGGTTGCCGGGCGAGCAAACAAACAAAAGCTGGGTGCGGGCCCAGACATCGGCGGGCACGCTGTCCCAGTCGTTGGCAAAGTTGCGCGTTGGGTTGCTGGGCACGTAATACGGCTCAGCCCCTGACAGCAAGGCTGCACCTTCGTAGATTTGATAGAAAGGATTGGGGCTGACCACGGTGGCGCCAGGGCGGCTCGGATCGATCACGGTTTGCGTCAGGGCAAACAAAGCTTCGCGCGAGCCATTGACTGGCAGCACCTGGGTGGCCGCATCCAGCTTGAGGGCGTAGCGGGTTTGGAGCCAGGCCGCACAGGCTTGGCGCAAAGCGGGCTCGCCTGCGGTGGCGGGGTAAGCCGACAAACCGTTGGCCACCGAGGCCTTCAGGGCCTCTTGAATGAAGGTGGGTGTGGCATGTTTGGGCTCGCCAATGCCCAGGCTGATCGGCTTCAAATCCGGGTTGGGTGAGACAGCGGCGAACAGTTGTTTCAGCCGTTCGAAGGGGTAGGGCTGCAGCTTGGCAAGAAGGGGATTCATCCCTCGATTATCCGGGATCATCTGAGACGTGTTGCTGAGTTAATATTGAACAGCGTCCTGGATCAGCTGGAACGCCCAATTCATCGAACGGACGCCTCATTGATTGCGTCATTTCGTATTCTTTTATTCGATCAAGTCGACCGCCGTGCGCCTCAATTCCATCAAGCTTTCCGGCTTCAAATCGTTTGCCGAGCCGACCAACTTCCTGCTGCCAGGGCAGCTGGTGGGGGTGGTCGGCCCCAACGGTTGCGGCAAATCCAACATCATGGACGCGGTGCGTTGGGTGTTGGGCGAGTCCAAGGCGTCGGAGTTGCGTGGCGAATCCATGCAGGACGTGATCTTCAACGGCACCACCACCCGCAAACCGGCCAGCCGGGCCAGTGTGGAGCTGGTGTTTGACAATGCCGACCACCGTGCGGGCGGCCAGTGGGGCCAGTTTGCCGAGATCGCCGTCAAGCGCGTGCTCACCCGCGACGGCAACAGCAGCTACTACATCAACAACCAGCCGGTGCGCCGCCGCGATGTGCAGGATGTGTTTTTGGGCACGGGCTTGGGACCACGCGCCTACGCCATCATCGGCCAGGGCACCATCAGCCGCATCATCGAGTCGCGCCCCGAAGAGCTGCGCTTGTTTTTGGAAGAAGCAGCGGGCGTGTCCAAATACAAGGAACGCCGCCGGGAGACGGAAAACCGCCTGTCGGACACCCGTGAGAACTTGACCCGGGTCGAAGACATCTTGCGCGAGCTGAACGCCAATCTTGAAAAGCTGGAAAAGCAGGCCGAGGTCGCGCAGCGTTACAACAATCTGCAAGCCGACAGCACGCTCAAGCAGCACCAGCTGTGGTTCTTGAAACGCCGCGACGCTGAAAGCGACCAGGGCAAGGTCAAGACCGATGTGGACCAGGCCGTGAATGCGCTCGAATCGCGCATCGCCGATCTGCGCCATGTGGAGTCGGATCTGGAGACCATCCGCCAGGCGCACTACGACGCAGGTGATGAAGTCAACAAGGCGCAAGGTGCTTTGTACGAAGCCAGCGCCGAAGTCGGCCGCCTGGAAGCCGAAATCCGTTTTGTGGTCGAAGGCCGCCAGCGCGCAGAACAGCGCCTGCAACAGTTGATCGAGCAAACCGCCCAATGGGGCACCCGCAGCGAAGATGCTCAGGCCGAGCTGGAAACCCTGGCCGAGCAAGCGGCCATGGCCGAAGACCAGAGCATGACGCTGGCCGCCCAGGTGGAAGACCAAGCCATGGCCTTGCCTGATTTGGAAGAGGCCCTGCGCAAAGCGCAAAACGATGCCACCGCCCAACGCGCCAGCGTGGTGCAGGTGCAGCAGCAAATCGGTGTGCTGGCCGCAGACCAGCGCAATGTGCAAGAGCAATCGCGTCAGCTTGAAAACCGCCGTGAGCGTTTGCTGGCCGACCGCAATGCCTTGGCCGCGCCCGATGAGGCGCGACTGAACGGCTTGCAAGAACAATTGGCCGCTGCTGAAGGTTTGGCAGCCGAGTCTGAAGCCCGTTTGCACGACCTGCAAGAGCAAGTGCCCGCGCTGGACGAAGACCGCCGCACGCGCCAACAAGCCGTCAACGATGAATCGGCCCGTTTGGCCGATCTGAGTGCCCGCATCGAAGCGCTCAAGGCCTTGCAAGAGAAAGTGCGCACCGACGGCAAGCTCAAGCCTTGGCTCTCCAAGCACGGCATGGATGGGTTGGAAGGGTTGTGGAGCCGCATCCACATCGAGGCGGGCTGGGAGAACGCATTGGAATCCGCCTTGCGCGAACGCCTGTCGGCCCTCGAGGTGTCCCGTCTGGACATGGTGCGATCATTTGCCAACGATGCCCCACCGGCCAAACTGTCTTTCTTCACGTCGCCATTGGCCTCCAGCGCCTCGCCACGCAGTGGCATGCCCGGTGGGTGCCAGCCCTTGGCGCAAAAATTGCGCATCTCGGACGCGGGCTTGTCAGCCCTGGTGACCGATTGGCTTCAGGGCTGCTACACCGCCCCCAACATGGAAGACGCCCTGGCTTGGCGCAGCCAGCTCAAGCCCGGCGAGACCCTGTTTGTGCAAGCCGGCCACGCGGTCGATCTGAACAGCGTGGTGTTTTACGCGCAAGACTCCGAGCAGGCCGGTTTGCTGGCCCGTGCCCAGGACATTGAAAACTTTGAAAAGCAGCAGCGAGCCCAGACCTTGATTGCTGAAGAAAGCCGCAGCGCTTTGGTGCGTGCTGAAGCGGCTTATGCTGACGCTTCTCAGCGCCTGATCACCGTGCGCCGCGAAGCGGCTGAGCACCAGTCTCGCGCCCATGAGCTCCAAGTTGAAACCTTGCGTTTGTCGCAATTGGTGGAGCAAACCCGTGCCCGCAGCGAGCAGATCAGCAATGACTTGGCCGAAGTGGATGCTTTGCTGGATGAGTTGCAAGAGCGCCGCGTGACCGCCGAGGCCCGCTTTGAGGAGCTGGACATGCAATTGGCCGACAGCCAAGAGCGTCATGCCCAACTGGACGAACGCGTCATCGAAGCCGAGCGCAAATTGGCCGAATGCCGCGAACAGCAGCGCAGCCTGGAGCGCCGTGCCCAAGAGGCGCAGTTCTCGCAGCGCAGCTTAGATGCGCGCCGTGCGGAGTTGAACCGCACGATCGAGACGGCGCAGCAACAAGTGGCCAGCATCGACGACGAAATGCAGCGCGCCCGCGACGAACTCAGCCGCTTGACCGATGCCGCTGCGCAGGCCGGCTTGCAAAACGTCTTGGCCGTCAAGATGGAGCGCGAGCAAGCCTTGGCGGCGCGCCGCAGTGCCTACGATGACCTGACCGCCAAACTGCGCGCCAGCGACGAGCGGCGCGTGGCCTTTGAACGTGAGCTCGAACCCCTGCGCCAGCGCATCACCGACTTGCAGCTCAAGGAGCAAGCCGCCCGCCTGGGGCTGGAGCAGTACACCCAGCTGCTGGCCGATGCCCAGGCCGATCTGGAGGCCGTGGCTCTGTCCATTGAAACTGGCCAAGTCCGCGTGACCGGTTTGCAAGGTGAAATCGACCGCATCCACCGCGAGATCACCGCTTTGGGCCCGGTCAACCTGGCGGCGCTGGAAGAGCTCAGCACATCGCGTGAACGCAAGACTTTCCTGGATTCGCAAAACGCCGATTTGACCGAGGCCATGAACACGCTGGAAGACGCCATTCGCAAGATTGACGGTGAAACCCGTGAATTGCTGGGGGGTACCTTCAAGATCGTGAACGAACATTTCAGCCGCATGTTCCCTGAGCTGTTTGGGGGCGGCAATGCGCGTTTGGTGATGACGGGCGACGAGATTCTGGACGCTGGCGTGCAAGTGCTGGCCCAGCCGCCCGGCAAGAAGAACCAGACCATCCATTTGCTCTCGGGTGGCGAAAAGGCTCTGACGGCGATTGCATTGGTGTTTGCCATCTTTCAGCTCAACCCGGCTCCGTTTTGCTTGCTGGACGAGGTGGACGCGCCGCTGGACGACGCCAACACCGAACGCTATGCCAGGCTGGTCGCGGGCATGGGCAAAGAAACGCAGTTCCTGTTCATCAGCCACAACAAGATCGCCATGGAAATGGCTGAGCAGTTGATCGGTGTGACCATGCAGGAGCAGGGCGTTTCACGCATTGTGGCTGTGGACATGGAGTCTGCAGTGTCTTTGGCCGATGTGGCCTGAGGTTTTGATCTATGTTGGATTCCTTGAGTTCCTTGCAATTGAGCCTGTTCGGGTTGGGTTTTCTGACCTTGTTGGCTGTGGTGGCTTACAACTACTGGACATCTCGTAAAAATCAGCCTCGCCAAGCTGAGCCCATGGACGAATCCACCTCGGGTGAGTCTTTGGCACAGGATCCAAGTGAACCCCAAGAGCCGGTGTTGAGTGATGATTTTGCAGGCTTACCTCAGCCAGAGCGCAAGGCTCAAATCGATGCCTTGATCGATGTTATCGCCACCGTTGAAGTCGATATGCCCGTCTCCGGAGATGCCGCCTTGGCTGCCTTGCCTGCTACGCGTCGGGTGGGAACCAAGCCTTTCAATGTAGAGGGCTGCAGCCAAGTCAATGGTCAATGGGAGGCATTGCTCCCTGGGCGGCGGTATTCGGCCTTCCAAGCGGGCGTTCAATTGGCCAACCGCATGGGGGCCCTCAATGAGATCGAGTTCTCTGAATTTGTCGTCAAGACGCAGGCCTTTGCCGATGCGGTCAATGGCACCGTCACTTTCAGCGACATGCTCGAAGAAGTGGCCCGTGCCCGCGAACTGGACCAATTCGCCAGCGATCATGATGCCCAGCTGAGCTTCACGCTTTGTGCCCGCGCGGCGGCCTGGAGCCCCGGCTATATCCAACAGCACGCTTCCCGCCAAGGCTTTGTGGCGGGTGTCATTCCGGGGCGCATGGTTTTGCCATCGGCAGTGCAGGGCCTACCACCTGTCTTGTCATTGACCTTTGACACCCAAGCGGCCATGGCCGATGACCCCGCGCTGTCCGCGATACGAGAAGTGACGTTGAGCTTGGATTTGCCTCAGATCGCGCGCGAGGACATGGCTTTCGAGCGCTTGCGTCAATCGGCCCATCTCTTGGCCAAAGACATGGACGGTGTGATCACCGACGGTGCTGGCAATGTGCTGAGCGACGAAATGCTCGATCAAATTGCCCATGACCTGAGTCAGCTCTACGAAGCTCTGGATCAGCGTGAGCTGTCTGCGGGGTCACCTCAGGCGCGTCGCTTGTTCTCCTGAACGTATTGGAGTTTCCATGTCCACAATGGACTTGTTTGCGGATGAATCTGCAGACCGAAGCAGCCAATCGATTGCCATCGCCCGGGCTGCTCAGTTGCGCAACTGCTTGCACCACCATGCGCATTGCTATTACACGCTGGATGCCCCCGAAGTGCCAGATGCCGAATACGATCGGCTGTTTCGCGAGTTGCAAGCCCTTGAAGACGCGCATCCTGAACTGCTGACGCCCGATTCCCCCACGCAGCGCGTCGGTGGGCGTGTGCTGGATGCCTTTGCGGCGGTGGCGCACCGCGTGCCCATGTTGAGCATCCGCACCGAGACCGACACCGAGGCCAGCGGCGCAGAAGCTTTTGACACCCGAGTGCGCAAGGAATTGAGTTTGAGTGATGGCGATCCCGCCGTGGAATACGTGGCCGAACTGAAATTCGATGGCCTGGCCATGAGTTTGCGCTACGAAGCCGGTGTGCTGGTCCAGGCGGCCACCCGGGGCGATGGCGAAACCGGCGAAGACGTCACCGCCAACATCCGCACGATTGGCCAGATCCCGCTGCGACTGCCAAGCGATGCGCCAGCGGTGCTGGAGGTGCGTGGCGAGGTGTACATGCGCCGCGATGATTTTGAAAAACTCAACGAACGCCAGCGTGCCCGAATTGCCTCGGGCCTAAAGGGCGAAAAAACATTCGTCAATCCGCGCAACGCGGCCGCCGGAGCAGTTCGCCAATTGGACTCGGGCATTGCCGCTGAGCGGCCCTTGAGCTTTTTTGCTTATGGTTGGGGCGATATATCGGAGGCCAAAGGGGGCCCAGTTTGGACGACGCATTACCAAGCTTTGCAGCAACTCAAGGCCTGGGGTTTTCCGGTGGCGGAGCAGACTTCATGTGTATGGGGTGCTGCTGGTTTGGTGGGTTTTCACCAGCGCATGGCCGCCGAGCGCGATGCTTTGCCTTACGACATCGATGGGGTGGTGTACAAGGTCAACCGTCTGGATTGGCAGCAGCAATTGGGTTTTGTGACCCGTGAGCCACGTTGGGCGGTGGCCCACAAATACCCGGCGCAAGAAGAAATGACCCAGGTCTTGGCCATCGATGTGCAAGTGGGCCGCACCGGCAAGCTCACGCCCGTGGCCAAACTGGCGCCCGTCTTTGTGGGCGGTGTCACCGTGACCAATGCCACGCTGCACAACGAACTGGAAGCCCGACGCAAAGATGTGCGGGTGGGGGACACCGTGATCGTGCGCCGAGCTGGCGATGTGATCCCCGAAGTGGTGTCTGTGGTGCTGGACAAACGCCCGCAAAATGCGCTGCTGTTCACCATGATGAGCCACTGCCCAGTGTGTGGCAGTTTGGCCGAGCGTGAGGAGGGCGAAGCCGACCACCGCTGTACGGGGGGCTTGTTTTGCAGTGCGCAGCGCAAGCAGGCGGTGTGGCACTTTGCGCACCGTCGCGCCATGGACATCGAAGGTTTGGGTGACAAGCTGGTGGACCAACTGGTCGACTCAGGACAGGTCAACACACTGGCCGATTTGTACCACCTGAAGCTTGAAACCTTGGCGGCGATGGACCGCATGGCGGAAAAATCGGCTATCAATTTGCTCGAAGCTTTGGAGCAGTCCAAACAAGCAACGCTGCCTCGGTTTTTGTTTGGCCTGGGCATCCGCCATGTGGGCGAAGCCACCGCCAAAGAGCTGGCCCGCCATTTTGGTCAGCTGGCGGCCATCATGGAGGCCAGCGAAGACGCGCTTTTGCAAGTACCTGATGTGGGGCCGATCGTGGCCCACAGCATCCACACCTTCTTTGCCCAAGCCCACAACCGCGAAGTGGTGCAGGCCCTGCGCGATGCGGGCGTCCGCTGGGCCGAAGGCGAAGCCTTGGCCCCGACCGAGATGCCTTTGAGCGGGATCACGGTGGTGCTCACGGGCACTTTGCAAAGCATGGGCCGTGATGAGGCCAAAGACAAGCTGGAAGCCTTGGGTGCCAAGGTGGCAGGCTCGGTCAGCAAGAAAACCAGTTATGTGGTGGCAGGCGCCGAGGCGGGCAGCAAGCTCGACAAAGCGCAGGCCTTGGGTGTGCCGGTGCTCGACGATGCGGGTTTGGCACTTTTGTTGAACGGAGACAAGCCATGACGGTTCGAGAAATTCTGAAAATGGGCGATGAGCGCTTGCTGCGCATGGCCCAAGCGGTAACCGAGTTCGACACGCCCGAATTGCACGCCTTGGTGGCCGACATGTTGGAGACCATGGCCGCAGTCAACGGTGCGGGACTGGCTGCCCCTCAGCTGGGGGTGAACCTGCAAGTGGTGATTTTCGGGACAGGCGCCGTCAACCCGCGCTACCCGCAAGAGGCGCCGTTTCCGCAAACCGTTTTGATCAATCCGGTCATCACCCCATTGGACGACGAAGAGCAATTGGGCTGGGAGGGCTGTTTGTCGGTGCCCGGCATGCGCGCTGTGGTGCCACGTTGGCAACGCATCCGTTACTCGGGGCTGGATGCCAGGGGGAAAGTCATTGACCGCATGGCGGATGGATTCCATTCGAGAGTGGTGCAGCACGAATGCGACCACCTGATCGGCAAGCTTTACCCGATGCGGGTGCGGGACTTCAGCAAGTTTGGCTTCACCTCGGTGTTGTTTCCGGGGCTGGACGACAACACCGACGACTGAGGCCTCAAAGGCGCTGGAGTTTGGTGAGTGCCAGTTGCAGCGTGGGGTCTTGCTTGGCAAAGCAAAAGCGGATGACTTTTTGGTCAAAACCGCCGCCATAAAAGGCGGACAGTGGAATGGCCGCCACACCGATATCGGTGGTCAACCATTTGCAAAAATCGGCTTCGCTCAGGTTTTTCTCGGGCACGCCCAGCTCTGAAATGTCCACGCACTGGAAATAGGTGCCTTCACCGGGCAACAATTTGAATTTGGTTTGCGCCAAGCCTTGGCGAAAGAGGTCTCGTTTGCGTTGGTAGAAAGCAGGCAGCTCCAGATAGGGCTTGGCATCCATCATGTAGCGCGCCAGCGCATGCTGCATGGGCGTGTTCACCGTGAACACGTTGAACTGGTGGACTTTGCGGAACTCGGCTGTCAGCGAGGCCGGGGCGGCCACCGTGCCAATTTTCCAGCCGGTCACATGGTAGGTTTTGCCGAAACTGGAGACGATGAAAGCGCGTGCTGCCAGACCATCAAAATGCGCGGCACTCCAGTGTTGGTTGGGGGCATAGACCATGTGCTCGTAGACCTCATCACTGATCAGGATGATGTCTGTTGGCGCCAAGATCTCTTGCAAGCTCAACATGTCTTCACGCGACCAAATCATGCCGCTGGGGTTGTGCGGTGAGTTGATCATGATGGCACGGGTTTTGGGGCTGATGGCCGCGCGGATTTTGTCAAAGTCGGGCCTGAAGGTGCCCGGTGTCAGCGGCACCCGAACCACGGTTCCGCCTGCCAATTCGATGTTGGGCACATAGCTGTCGTAGCAGGGCTCCAAAACAATCACTTCATCGCCTTGATGCACGATGGCCAATATGATGGTCAAGATGGCTTGGGTGGCGCCGGCTGTGACGGTGATTTCGCTCACGGGGTCGTACTGGCGGCCATACAGCGTCTTGATTTTTTGCGAGACCGCATCGCGCAGGGGCGCCACGCCGGTCATCGGGGGGTATTGGTTCAAGCCCTCACGCATGGCGTCATTGACCAGATCCAGCAGATGCGGGTCGCAGGGAAAGTCTGGAAAGCCTTGCCCGAGATTGACGGCGCCTTTTTCAGCGGCCAAGGCGGACATGACCGTGAAGATGGTGGTGCCCATGTTGGGGGCTTTGGAGACCAGGTTCGGAGTGCGTGCGTTCATGGTTCAGAGCTCGTAATCGTTGACATGGCCGCTCATGGCCTTGGTGATGAGGGGCTGCGTGAGCCGGTCACTCAGCAATTGGGCGAAATGGTAAACAAAGTGGCGCAGGTAAGCGCCGCGCTTGAAGGCCACACGGGCCACGTTCATGCCCAGCAAACCGCCCAGGGGCCTGACGGCCAAGTCTTGGACGGGGTCGTCCTTGACCGCCATCTCTGCGACGATGCCAATGCCCAGACCCAGACGGACATAGGTCTTGATGACGTCGGAATCGATGGCTTCGAGCGCAATGCGCGGGTGCAGTTTTCGGGCTGCGAAGGCTTGATCGATGCGCCCCCGACCGGTGAAGGAAGGGTGGTAAGTCACGATGGATTCACCGGCAATGTCTTCCAGCGAAATGTTCTCTTTGCTGGCCAAGGGGTGGTCCAGTGGCAGAACCAGCACGTGTTGCCACTCGTAGCAGGGCAGGGTGACGAGTTCCTCGTAAGCGGACAGTGATTCGGTGGCAATGCCGATCTCGGCGGTGTCGTCCAGCAGCATCTTGGCCACTTGGTCCGGCGCACCTTGGTGCAAGCTGATGTTGACCAAGGGGTACTTTTCGCGCAACTTGGCCACTGGCATGGGCAAGACATAGCGTGCCTGGGTGTGGGTGGTGGCGATCGAGAGGGTGCCGCTGTCCTGCGCGCTGTATTGGTCGCCGATTTTGCGCAGATTGCCCACTTCACGCAGGATGATCTCGATGCTTTGCAGCACGTGTTGTCCGGGTTCGGTGATGCGCTTGAGGCGCTTGCCATGCCGGGCAAAGATTTCAATGCCCAGCTCTTCCTCAAGTTCAATGATGGCTTTGGACACGCCAGGCTGGGACGTGTGCAGGGCTTTGGCCGTCTCTGTCAGGTTCAAGTTGCGGCGTGCAGCTTCCTGAACAAAACGAAATTGGTGCAGATTCATATGCAGATCGTCATATTGATTGACGCCATTATGCTTTATGAGTCTATGTCTGGGTGCCCGCTGCGATCTCAGCCATCAAACGCGTCATGGCCGGGTGCTCGCCGATGGAGGCGGTCAATTCAAACTGAACCTGGGGGTAAGCCTGACGCAAATCGGCCACCAGTTGCGGCAGGTCTTCTCGGGCGTGGCGCCCAACCCCTAAAAACATGGGCACGATGCGCAAGTGATCCATGCCCTGCATCACCATCTGCTCGACGACCTCGGGCAATGCCGGTGTCGTGAGCTCCAAAAAGGCGCAACGCACGGGTAATTGCGGCCATTGCTGATGCATTTGCAGGGCCACGGCATCGATGGGCAAGCGCCACAAAGGGTCGCGCGAGCCATGAGCAAACAAGATCACGCCGGTATTTGAATTGTTCATCGCCTGAGCACCATCCACCAAAAAGCGGCCAGAGAAATGGCGCTGTAGATCAAGGAGGGCGCCGCCGAAGTCAGCCATGGCTCCCAGTTTTGAAGGTCACCCACAAATCGGAAGACGTTGTTGAGCAAGGAAAAGCTGATGCCCGCCAAAACACCACCAAAGACATGGCCTGCGATCTGGCCAGAGCGGAAGTGCAAGTAGGCAAAAGGCAGGGCCAGCACCAGCATGACCAGGCAACTCAAAGGGTAAAACACTTTGCGCCAAAACTCGATTTCGTAGCGCTGCGAGTTTTGTTTGTTGTTAGAGAGGTGGCGCATGTACTTGAACAGCTCCCAAGTTCGCATGCGGTCAGGGGTCAGCAAAGCGGCGGCCACCATGTCGGCGCTGATCTCGGTCTTCCATGTTTGGTTTTTCAAGGGGATGGACTCCAACTTCAAACTGCCTGAGGCTTTGTCCGGATAAATGCTTTTTTTCACCACGCCTTGGAGGGCCCATGTATCGCTTTGGATGTCGGCGGTTTCAGCGGTGGTGATGCCCAGCAGTTGGCCTTGGTCGTTGAACTCGTGGATGCGGATCTGTCGCATGTGCTCGATGCCGTCAAAACTGCGTACATTGACAGCAAATCGCCGGCCATCTTGGTTTTCTTTCAGCCATGCGCCCGTTTGACCCAAGGTCAGGTGCCCCTGGTAGATGGCTTTGATTTGAATGGCTTGCCTGTCGGCCCAAGGCGCCAAATAGTCCCCAATCAGGAAGGTCGTCGCGACAAAGACCAAACCCAGGCGCAGCAGGGTGCTCAGTGCGCGCAAGGGGTCGAGGCCGCCTGTACGCAAGATGGTGTATTCGGAGCTTTGGGCCAAGCGGGCCATCACAAAAATGCTGCCAATCAGGACCGACAGGGGGAGCAACTGGTACAGATGCTCAGGGATTTTAAAGGCGATGTAGAGCAGGGCTTGCTGCAATTGGTAACCCTGAGCGGCATGCCTTGCCACAGACTGCAGCTCATCGACCAGGTCGAAAAACATGAACAAGGCCAAAAAGCCCACGGCCACAAAGGTCACGGCGGTGATGATCTCGCCATGCAGCAGACGACGAACGGTTTTCATGCGACCGCCTTCACAGACGTGTCTCGGCCAGGCCAAAGAGAGCGCCAGGACCAATTCATGTGACGCGCATACAGCCAGCTCAAAGCCAACAGAAAAACGCCCCCATGCAAGGTCAACAGGAAACTGGCGAAGGGCACGCGTCCTGACGTGATCCAGCTTTGCCCGACGTTGAGCATGTTGTAGTAGGCGATGAAGATGAACAGGGCCAAACCCAAGTGGTAACTGCGGCCCACGCGTGGGTTGATCGCCGAAACAGCCAAAGCCAGCAAGACCAGATTGATGGCCGAAAGGCCCAAGCCCAGGCGCCAAGCCAATTCACCCAGGTTTTCCTTTGTGGGTTTTTGGAGCAGCTGCCAGCTCGAGGTGTGCCGGCTGGTCAGTCCATCGTTGGCAGGGATGACTTCGTCGTCCATCAGCACTTCGTAGTGTTCAAACTGGGTCAACCGGGTTTCGCCGGTTTCCAGATTGGTCAGCCATTGCTGGCCTTTGTCGAGCATCAAGAATCGTTCATTGCCTACCAATTCAACGCGCCCTGTTTGGGCTGTGGTGATGCTTTCGATGCCTTTGTCGATGCTGGAGACGAACACATGGTTGCCCAAGCGCTGATCTGGGCTGTCTTTGTCGATGAAAAAAACGCGTTTGCCACCCGATGACTCCTGAAACTGACCCGGCGCCACGCGCTCCAGGTCGTTGCGTTTTTCATAACGGTTTTGAAGTTCTTGAATTTGCAAATTGCTCCAAGGCCAGGCAAACAGCGCGAGCAAGACGATGATGAGCAAAACAGGCCAAGCAAAGCGCAGCAAGGGCCGCACAAAATGCGCCAGGCCTTGGCCGCTGGAAAACCAAATGACCATTTCGCTGTCGCTGTACATGCGCGACAGGGTCGACACCACAGCAATGAACAAACTGAGGGTGATGATGGTGGTCATCTGGCTCAAGACACTGAAACCCATGACCAGCAACACTTCAGAAGGGTTGACACTGCCCCGACTGGCTTGACCCAGGGTGCGAATCAAAATCACGGTCATCACGATGGTGATCAAAATCACCAAGGTGGCGCCGAAATTGCGTGCAAGGTCCTTGCGTAAAGAGGAATGGAATAACATTGTCGAGAAGGAAAAGCTGAATTATGAACTTCGAAATCCAAAAACGCGCACTCTCCCGTGTCATTCGTGACGATCTGGACGCTTTGATTGTTTTCTGGCCATCACAGGGCCCCCAGGGCGATGCTGCCACTGACCCCTTGTCTCAGTTGGTTTTGCAAGCGGTCCAAAAAGGCGACTTTGAAGACAAAGCCGGTACTTTGTTGAATCTGTATGGCCATGCTGGCCTCAAGGCGCGCACCACGGTGGTGGTGCACGCCGCTGACAACCAAGCGAGCCAAATCCGCACGGCGGTCAGGGCCGCGTGGTCTGCGGTCAAGTCATCCAAGGTCAAAAAGCTGGGGCTTCACATGCCCGGTCAGTGGTCATCTGCACATCTGCAATTGGTGACCCAGACGCTGTCGGAGCTTTCCTACAGCTACACCACCACCTTGAGTAAACCCCAGCCGCGCACTTTGAAGCACCTGGTGTTCAGTGCGCCATCGGTGACAGCCGACAACCAATTGGCTCTCAGTAAAGCTCAGGCGCTGTGCGCTGGCATTGATTTGGCCAAAGAGTGGGCCAACCGACCTGCCAATCACGCCACACCCACCTTGCTGGCACATGCGGCCCAAAGCATTGCCAAAGCGGGGGCCTTCAAATGCGACGTGTTGGGCCCCAAAGAAGTCGCCAAATTGGGCATGGGCTCCTTCATGGCGGTGGCCAAAGGCGCTGCGGAACCCTTGCGTTTCATCGTCATGCGCTACAACGGTGCGGCCAGCACCCAAGCGCCCATCGTCTTGGTGGGTAAGGGGATCACCTTCGATACGGGCGGCATCTCCATGAAGCCTGCGCCCGAGATGGATGAGATGAAATACGACATGAGCGGGGCCGCCAGTGTTTTGGGGGTCTTTAAAGCGTTGGGCGAGCTCAAGCCTGCCATCAATGTGGTGGGTTTGATTCCCGCCACCGAAAACATGCCCGATGGCTTGGCCGTCAAACCGGGTGATGTGGTCACCAGCATGAGCGGTCAAACCATTGAAATCTTGAACACCGATGCCGAAGGGCGCTTGGTTTTGTGCGATGCCTTGACCTATGCCGAACGCTTCAAGCCCCAGTCTGTGGTGGACATTGCGACCTTGACAGGCGCCTGCGTCATTGCCTTGGGCGCGGTGCGTTCAGGTTTGTTCACCAGTGACGATGCGCTCGCACTTGAACTCCAGCAAGCCGGTGAGCAATCGGGTGATTTGTGCTGGCGCATGCCCATGGACGATGAATACGCCGAAGGCTTGAAGACCCAATTCGCCGACGTGGCGAACGTGGCGGGCCGGATGGCCGGCTCGGTCACAGCCGCCAAATTCCTCCAGCGGTTTGCCAAGAAATACCCCTGGGCGCATCTGGACATCGCAGGCACAGCCTGGAAGAGTGGGGCGGCCAAAGGCGCGACAGGCAGGCCAGTGGCCTTGCTCTTGAACTATGTATTGACCCAGGCCGGCAAGCAGGCTAGTCAGCCTGCCAAAGCCAAACGCAGTCGCTCGGCAGCCTGATGACCCGCATTGAATTTCACTTCAATGCGCCAGAGCGCCTGCAATACGCTTGCCGCTTGCTGCGCAAAGCCAGTGCGCAAAATTTGCGCATTGGGGTGGTGGGCTCGGCCGCTGCCTTGCGCCAATTGGACGCGGCTTTGTGGAACTTCTCGGCGGTCGATTTTTTGCCGCACAGTACCGCATCGGATGCAATCGATCTTCAGCAAGCTACTGGCATCTTGCTCAGCGAAGACCCTGCTGTGTGTGCGGATCGCCAGGTGCTGATCAATCTGGGCGATGAGGTGCCCGACGGTTTTGATCGCTTTGAAAGATTGATTGAAATTGTGGCCGTGGACGACCATGGTCGCATGACCGCTCGGCAACGTTGGAAGCATTACACCGCGCAGGGCTATGAATTGAAGCAACACGACTTGTCCAAATTGGGGGTGTCATGACAGACAACGCTTTGATGACGGGTGGCGATTTACCCACCGACCCCATCCCGCTTTTGACTTCTAGGGTTCCTGCGGATCAGATCCCGCAAGCGTTGCTGGTGGCTTTGGACGCACGGGAAGCCGAAAAAGCCTCTGTCCTTGCCTTGTCTCAGGAACTCATGAACAACCTGCGCCCAGAGTTGGACCGCATCGCCTCCGAGTTGGTTCAGCGCAGTGTACAAGGCATGTGGGAAAAACGCGCTGAAATTTACCAAAACCTCCATCACCCTAAAGGGTAAATTGGGAGGGCTTTTGGTTTTCCCTCAGACACTTCGAAGGTTTTTTGCTTTATCTTTGCGACTTGCTTGATTGAAGCAATTTCTTCTTCGGAGTTTTCATGACATTTCCCGCTCACCGTTCTTTGACCGTTGTGGCCCTCGCTGTTGCAGCACTCGGCTTGGCTGCCTGCGGCAAGAAAGAAACCGCATCGGATGCCCAGGTCATCAAAATTGGTCACGTTGGCCCCGTCAGTGGCGCCATCGCCCACTTGGGCAAGGACAACGAAAACGGCGCCCGCATGGCCATTGAAGAGCTCAATGCCGCTGGTTTGAAGATGGGCGACAAGCCCGTCAAGTTTGAACTGCTGGCTGAAGACGATGCCGCCGACCCCAAACAAGGCACCGCTGCCGCGCAAAAATTGGTGGACGCCAAAGTCAATGGCGTGATCGGTCACCTGAACTCGGGCACCACCATCCCAGCCTCACAGATTTACAACACCGCTGGCATTCCTCAAATTTCACCTTCGGCCACCAACCCCAAGTACACCCGTCAGGGCTATACCGGCGCTTTCCGCGTGGTGGCTGACGACGTGCACCTCGGCGGCACTCTGGGCAAATACGCGGTTGAAACGCTCAAAGGCAAAAACATTGCCGTGATCGATGACCGCACGGCTTATGGCCAAGGCGTGGCCGAAGAGTTCAAAAAAGGCGCAACGGCCGCTGGCGGCACCATCGTGGGCCACGAGTTCACCACCGACAAGGCCTCTGACTTCAATGCCATCTTGACCACCCTGAAAGCCAAAAAACCAGACGTCGTCTTCTTTGGTGGCATGGATGCCGTGGCTGGCCCCATGCTGCGTCAGATGAAATCTTTGGGCATCAACGCCAAATTCATGGGGGGTGACGGCATCTGCACCACCGAGTTGGCCAAACTGGCTGGCGACGCCATGAAGGACGAAACCGTGTTCTGCGCGGAAGCCGGTGGTGTGGAAGGCGAACAAAAAGCCGGCATGGACAAGTTCCGTGCGGACTTCAAAGCCAAGTTCAATGCCGACGTTCAGGTCTATGCACCCTACGTCTATGACGCTGTCAAAGTCATGGCCACGGCCATGGTCAATGCCGGCTCCGCTGACCCCGCCAAATACCTGCCTGCTTTGAAAGCCATCAAGTACAAGGGCGTGACTGGCGACATCGTGTTCGACGAAAAAGGCGACATCAAAAATGGCGCTTTGACCCTGTACACCTACAAAGGTGGCGAGCGCGCCCAACTGGCCGTTGTTCGTTGATGCCACGCGCCCCGAACAGGGGCGTTGAAGGCATAAAAAAAGCCTGCACTTGCGTGCAGGCTTTTTTCGTTTCTGGCGGAACAGGCGGGATTCGAACCCGCGGTGGGCTATTAACCCACACACGCTTTCCAGGCGTGCGACTTAAACCACTCATCCACCGTTCCAGAACTTTCAATTGTAGCAGTGGAAATCAGGCTTTTTGACGTGTCAACGCAAATCCTGCCGCCGGGCTAGCGAAGGTTTTTTCATGAAATCTGAGCTTTGTCGCGTGGAAGTCACTTTTTATCCTTAAACTTCGCGGCTATTTCCCTCATTTCCAACGGGCGCCAGCCCAACCCAGTCCATGAAATTTCGCTTTCCGATCGTCATCATCGACGAAGACTACCGTTCCGAAAACACGTCGGGTCTGGGCATCCGCGCTTTGGCAGATGCCATCGTCAGCGAAGGCTTCGAAGTTCTGGGGGTGACCAGCTACGGCGATCTGTCTCAGTTCGCCCAGCAGCAAAGCCGTGCAAGCGCCTTCATTTTGTCGATTGACGATGAAGAGTTCTCGCCAGGACCTGATCTGGACCCCGCCGTGATCAGCCTGCGGGCCTTCATCGACGAAGTGCGCCGCAAGAACGCCGATGTACCGATCTACATTTACGGCGAAACCAAGACCAGCCAGCACCTGCCCAACGACATCCTGCGCGAGTTGCACGGCTTCATCCACATGTACGAAGACACGCCCGAGTTCATGGCGCGTCACATCATCCGCGAAGCCAAGAGCTACCTCGAGGGTCTGCAGCCCCCGTTCTTCAAGGCTTTGCTCGATTACGCCGAGGACGGCTCCTACTCGTGGCATTGCCCCGGCCACTCTGGCGGCGTGGCTTTCTTGAAGAGCCCTGTCGGTCAGATGTACCACCAGTTTTACGGTGAAAACATGCTGCGCGCCGACGTGTGCAATGCGGTGGAAGAGCTCGGCCAGTTGCTGGACCACAACGGCGCGATTGGTGAGAGCGAGCGCAACGCCGCTCGTATTTTCAACGCCGACCACTGTTTCTTTGTGACCAACGGCACCAGCACCTCCAACAAAATGGTTTGGCACCACGCCGTGGCGCCAGGCGATGTCGTGGTGGTGGACCGCAACTGCCACAAGTCCATCCTGCATTCGATCATCATGACCGGGGCCATTCCGGTTTTCTTGAAGCCCACGCGCAACCATTTCGGCATCATTGGCCCGATCCCCAAAAGCGAATTCGAGCCCGCCGCCATTCAGGCCAAGATCAAGAAAAACCCTTTGCTCAAAGGCGTTGACGCCAAAAAGGTCAAGCCTCGCATCTTGACGCTGACACAGTCCACTTACGACGGCGTTCTTTACAACACCGAGACCATCAAGGGCATGCTCGACGGTTATGTCGAAAACCTGCACTTCGACGAGGCTTGGTTGCCGCATGCGGCTTTCCATCCGTTCTATGGCCCGTACCATGCGATGGGCAAAAAGCGCGCCCGTCCTAAAGAGTCGATGGTTTATGCCACCCAATCCATTCACAAACTGTTGGCGGGCATCAGCCAAGCGAGCCATGTGTTGGTGCAGGACGCGCAAAACACCAAGCTGGACCGTCCGCTGTTCAACGAGGCGTACTTGATGCACACCTCCACCAGCCCGCAGTACAGCATCATCGCCAGCTGTGACGTGGCGGCGGCCATGATGGAGCCACCTGGCGGTACTGCACTGGTGGAAGAGAGCATTGCCGAGGCGCTGGACTTCCGCCGAGCCATGCGCAAGGTCGATGCCGAATACGGCAAGGACTGGTGGTTCAAAGTTTGGGGCCCCGAGAAATTCTCGGAAGAGGGCGTCGGCCGTGCTGACGACTGGATCTTGCGCAACGATCCTCGCAAGAAAGCCAGCAAATGGCACGGCTTTGGCCAGCAGTTGGCCGATGGCTTCAACATGTTGGACCCGATCAAATCGACCATCGTGACCCCGGGCTTGGACTTGGACGGCAAGTTCGACAAGACCGGTATTCCTGCGTCCATCGTCAGCAAGTTCCTGACCGAGCACGGCGTTGTGGTGGAAAAGACTGGCCTGTACAGCTTCTTCATCATGTTCACCATCGGCATCACCAAGGGCCGCTGGAACACCTTGCTGACGGCTTTGCAGCAGTTCAAGGACGATTACGCCAAGAACCAGCCGATGTGGAAGATCTTGCCCGAGTTCTGCCAAAAGCACCCTCGTTACGAGCGCATGGGCTTGCGTGATCTGTGCCAGCACGTGCACGAGATGTACGCCCGTTACGACATCGCCCGTTTGACGACTGACATGTACCTGTCGGATTTGGCACCCGCCATGAAGCCTTCTGATGCCTACGCGCACATTGCCCAGCGCAAGACCGAGCGCGTGGAAATCGACCACCTCGAAGGCCGTATCACGGTGGGTCTGGTCACGCCTTACCCACCTGGCATTCCCTTGCTGATCCCCGGTGAAGTCTTCAACAAGAAGATCGTCGACTACCTCAAGTTCGCCCGCCAGTTCAACCAAGAGTGTCCCGGCTTTGAAACCGACATCCACGGTCTGGTCGAAATCAAGGACGACGAGGGCAAGAAGCGCTACTACGCCGATTGCGTCAAAGAGTCTTGAACCTGCGAGCGGACTGTCCGTTTCAGTTGGGACAATAAAAAAGCGGCCAAGGCCGCTTTTTTGATGGATCGTCTAAAGTTCAAGCTGTTTCGGCTGGCTCAGCAATGCCACCCACCACTTGGCTGAAACCGCCGTCCACATAGGTGATTTCGGCGGTCACGCCTGCGGCCAAATCGCTCAGCAAGAATGCGGCGACATTGCCCACGTCGTCGATCGTGACGTTGCGGCGGATGGGCGAGGTCTCGGCCACCACCGACAAAATCTTGCCGAAACCCTTGATGCCGCTGGCGGCCAGGGTTTTGATGGGGCCAGCCGAAATGCCGTTGGCACGCATACCGCGGCCTTGGCTACCGAGTGATTCGGCCAGGTAGCGCACAGAAGCTTCCAGGCTGGCTTTGGCCAAGCCCATGGTGTTGTAGTTGGGCACATTGCGGATGGCACCCAAGTAGGTCAAGGTCAACACCGACGATTTGTCGTTCAGGTAAGGCAGGCAGGCCTTGGCCATCGCAGGGAAGCTGTAGGCGCTGATGTCGTGTGCGATCTTGAAGCCTTCGCGCGACAGGCCTTCCAGAAAGTCACCCGCAATGGCTTCGCGGGGGGCGTAACCAATGGCGTGCACAAAGCCATCAAACTTGGGCCAGTGGACCGACAAATCGGTGAACAGCTTTTCAATTTGCTCATCGCTGCCCACATCGCAGTCAAACACCAGTTTGGAGCCAAAGTCTGCTGCGAATTCTGTGATGCGGTCTTTGAAACGCTCGCCCACATAGCTGAAGGCCAGCTCAGCGCCTTGTGCGTGACAAGCTTTGGCGATGCCATAAGCAATCGAGCGGTTGGACAGTACGCCAGTGATCAGCAGTTTTTTGCCTGTGAGGAAACCTGTTGGAGTGGTCATGGAAGTCTTCTTTCGGAACAAAATCTGGGTGGGATTGTCGCATGCGCCACTGGGCGTTTTTCAGGCACTGCCCCAGCCGCGCCATCGGGCAAAGGCAATGGCCGCCAAGGGCATCAGCAGCCCTATCACCAGGGCACTCAGCAGCAAACCGCTCAGGTCTGCGTAGTTGGCGGGCACGGTGATGGCGCCACTGGCGTCTCGCACTTGGCGTGTCAATGTGAAAATTTGGTTCAGGTATTTGGTGCCCAATTGCGCAGCCGACAGGGCCAGGTTGGTGAAACTGGCCATGACCGCAAAATACGTGGCTTTGAGGTGGGGCGGGGCGGAGTTGGCAATCCAGACCAGCATCGGAATCATGCTGATTTGGCCCAGCGGCGACTCCAAGGCGGTATCCACCAAAGCGATGAAGCGCGCATCGACCACGCCGCCCGTGTGCGCCGCGGTCCAGTGGTGCAGGCCCCAACTCATGCCCAAGGTCGGCAGGCTGAGCAAGGTGCCCAGCACCGTGAGCGACCCCACCACATAAAAGATCGACCGCGAGGACATGAAACGCCGAAATACGAACATGCCCGCCAAGGCCAAGGTGCTGCCAATGAGCGACAAAACCGAGAAAAAGGGCTGGTCAAAACCCAGTTCATCGATCATCCACCAGTTCATCCCAGCACCCGTGCCGGGAACCGCTCGGAACATGAAAATGACCAAAGCCGTGCCCAGCAGGGTCTGGCGTGCCGAGGGTTCAAGCTCGCGCATCAGCCTGGCCATCAAGGTGCCAATGATGGCCATGGAGCTGACAAAAATCAGCTCTTGGCTGTAGCGCCAGCCTGACAGGCCCAGCCCAATGGTCAGGGCCACAAAAAACAAGCTGCCCACCAAAAGAACCGCATTGGGCGTGGTTTCTTCTTCATCGGACCTCAGCAAGGCCAGGGCCTGATGCCGGTCCAGCCCTCTGGCCATGTGTTGCTTCAGTTGTTGGCCGCGTTGCAAACGCGCCACCACCAGTCCAGCGACCGACATCAAGGGGATGATCAGCGCCATCAGGTAAAGATTTTGGTAAGTCTCTGTTTTTGCCGCCGCGCTCAAATTGCGCACATCGGCAAACATGCCCAAATTGATCAGGGCCACGATGATGGTGCCTCCCACGATGGCCACGCGGCCCAAGGTCTGCATGGTGGTGTGCATTTGCTTGAGGATGGCCGGATCGACCGGTGTTCCGTCGGCTTGAAAACGTGGCACGGCTTCGACCGTCATGGCGTCGGCGGTGGCGTCTTGCAACACATAGCCCACCGGGCTGAGCAAGGCGGCCAGCACAAACCAATGGTTCACGCTCCAGACCGAGGCCATGGCCTCGCGCTGCCCGACCAAGCCCGCCATGATGAGCAAACTGGCTGCGATGAGGCCGGCACCCAAGAGGATGAAACCTGATTTGTAGCGCCAAAAGATGTCGACCAAATGGCCAATGGGCATCTTCAAGGCCCAGGGCAGACCGGCCCAAAAAGCCAGGGCAGCCAGGAATTCGGCCGACAAGCCCAAATGTTCTTTAACGAAGAAGGTGCCCACGATGCCTGTGAGGCCTTGCACCCCAGCGGCCATGTAAACCATGAGGGGTGGCAAGAAAGACCACCGCATGTCGCGAGCCAAAGACCTGACGTTTTCGTCCAACCAACGTGAAATTGTGTTCAAACCATGCCCCTTAGACTTCACAGGAGCGTCCATTGTGCCTTCCTGTCGGCATGCACCAGTTTGGGCTGGCCTTCGGGCGCTTGTTGGCACATATTTCGCTTAAAAATCACACACTTAGCTCGTTTTTCAGATAGAATACCGACTTCACGACCAAACGGGCGGGTTTTCACCGCCCGTTTTTTTTGGTCTTTCATTTTTCAAGTCTGATATTTCGAAGTTCTGT
The DNA here is from genome assembly GCF_030053395.1 of Limnohabitans lacus. Taxonomy (GTDB): domain Bacteria; phylum Pseudomonadota; class Gammaproteobacteria; order Burkholderiales; family Burkholderiaceae_C; genus Limnohabitans_A; species Limnohabitans_A lacus. Next base: position 491,489 of record NZ_JASGBH010000001.1, read on the forward strand.
GGCACTGCAACAAATCGTTGAAGAAACCGTGACCGGCCTGGGCTATGACCTGGTCGAAATTGAACGCACTGCGGGCGGTTTGCTGCGCATCACCATCGATTGGCCGTGGGCGCCAGGCTCGGAAGCTTTCATCACGGTTGAAGACTGCGAAAAAGTCAACCGCCAGTTGCAGTTTGCCCTTGAAGTAGATGGCGTGACCTACAACCGCCTGGAGATTTCATCGCCAGGCATTGACCGTCCTTTGCGTCATGAAAAAGACTTTGAACGCTTTGCAGGCGAGTTGATCGATCTGACGCTCAAAGCCCCCATGGGTGAAAACGCGGCCGGCATGGTCAGCGCCAACCGCAAAAAATTTCGCGGCACGCTCGAGCGTGACGCAGCCGGTACCGGCTGGCAAATCGTCTGGAGCGATGAGCCCGCCGTCAAACCCGGCCAAAGAATCAGTAAAAAACGTGCCCCTTTGCCCATGCATGCCTTGGGGTTCACGCTGGACGAATTGCGTGACGCCCGTTTGGCGCCCGTGGTGGATTTCAAAGGACGGAAGTCCAAGGCACAAGCCTGACGCTCGCGTCGGCTGTTTGAATATTTGAATCGGGATTGCATTGCAGTCCCACTGGAACAGGAGAGTCGAGTCATGAATCGCGAAATGTTGATGTTGGTCGAAGCCATCTCACGTGAAAAGAACGTGGAGCGCGACGTGGTGTTTGGTGCTGTGGAAGCCGCTTTGGCCCAAGCCACCAAAAAGCTGTTTGAAGGCGAAGTGGACATCCGCGTGGCCGTTGACCGCGACAGCGGCAACTACGAAACCTTCCGCCGCTGGCACGTGGTGCCCGACGAAGCCGGTTTGCAGTTGCCCGAGCAGGAAATCTTGCTGTTTGAAGCCCAAGAGCAAATCCCAGACATCGAAGTTGACGAATACATCGAAGAGCCGATCGAGTCTTTGCCCATTGGCCGCATTGGCGCCATGGCGGCCAAGCAAGTGATCTTGCAAAAGATCCGCGACGCAGAGCGTGAAATGCTGCTCAACGATTTCATGTCGCGCGGCGAAAAAATCTTTGTCGGCACCGTCAAGCGCATGGACAAGGGCGACATCATTTGTGAAGCCGGTCGCGTTGAAGGCCGCTTGCGTCGCAGCGAAATGATCCCCAAGGAAAACCTGCGCAGCGGTGACCGCGTGCGCGCCATGATCATGGACGTGGACCTGACCCTGCGCGGCGCGCCCATCATCTTGTCGCGTTCGGCGCCCGAATTCATGATCGAGCTGTTCCGTCAGGAAGTGCCCGAGATCGAGCAAGGCCTGCTGGAAATCAAAACCTGCGCCCGTGACCCTGGTTCGCGCGCCAAGATCGCTGTGCTCTCGCACGACAAGCGTGTGGACCCGATTGGCACCTGCGTCGGCGTGCGTGGCACCCGAGTGAATGCCGTAACCAATGAATTGGCTGGCGAGCGTGTGGATATCGTGCTGTGGAGCGAAGACCCCGCCCAGTTTGTGATCGGTGCATTGGCCCCCGCCAACGTGCAGTCCATTGTGGTGGACGAAGAAAAGCACGCCATGGACGTGGTGGTGGACGAAGAAAACTTGGCGATCGCGATCGGTCGCGGTGGTCAAAACGTCCGCTTGGCTTCTGACCTGACCGGCTGGAAGATCAACATCATGGACGCGGCCGAATCTGCCCAAAAGCAGGCCGAAGAAACCTCCGGTATCCGTCAGCTGTTCATGGAAAAGCTTGATGTGGACCAGGAGATCGCCGACATCCTGATCGAAGAAGGTTTCACCAGCCTGGAAGAAGTGGCTTATGTGCCCATCCAGGAAATGCTGGAGATCGAAAGCTTCGACGAAGACACCATCAACGAGCTGCGCGCACGCGCCAAAGACGCTTTGTTGACCCTCGAGATCGCACGTGAAGAGAGTGTCGAAGACGTCTCTCAAGACCTGCGTGACCTGCCTGGCCTGACGCCTGAGCTGATTTCCAAGCTGGTGGAAGCGGGTGTCCACACCCGCGACGACCTGGCTGACCTGGCGACTGACGAATTGACCGACATCACTGGTCAAACCGCCGAAGAAGCCACCGCCCTGATCATGAAAGCCCGCGAACATTGGTTCGCAGGCCAGGCCTGAAGTTAACGGAGGCTTGAACACCATTATGTCCAGCACCACAGTTGCCGAGTTCGCCAATGAACTCAAAAAATCCGCCGATGTCCTGTTGCAGCAATTGAGCGCAGCCGGCGTGGCCAAAACCTCGGACAGCGATGCACTGTCCGATGCCGACAAGCAAAAGCTCCTGAGCTATTTGCAAACGAGCCACGGCACACAAGCCGGCGACCGCAAAAAAATCACTTTGGTCAAGAAATCGACCAGCGAGATCAAGCAAGCCGACTCCTCTGGCAAGGCCCGCACGATTCAAGTTGAAGTGCGTAAAAAGCGCACCTTGATCAAGCGAGACGATGAAGTCGTCTCTGAAGACGCCGCTGAAACAACACCTGAGTCAGTGATCGATCATGCTGAGCTGGCACGCCGTGAAGAAGAAGCACGTCGTCAAGCCGAGTTGATCCGTCGTCAGGAAGAAGAGTTGGCCGAAAAACGACGCCTTCGTGAGGAGCTAGAGGCCAAGCAGCGCGCTGTCGCTGAAGCTGAAGCTCAGGCCGCACAAGCCCAGGCTGATGCGGCAGCTCAAGCAGCCAAGCCTGCATTGAGCCGCGATGAGCGCGAGCAACTCGCCCGTGCAGAAGCAGCCAGCATCAACGCTTCCCAGTCAAAGCCTGCCCAAGCGCCCGTCGTGGATACGGCCGCCTTGGAAGCCGCTGAAAAAGCCCAAGCGGCTCAGGCAGCCCGCGAGGCCGCAGCCGTTCAAGCAGCGGCTGAATCCAAAGCACGTGCGGACGAAGAAACTGCCCGCGCCCGTGATTTGGATGAGCGTCGCCGCAAAGCCTTGGCTGAAGCCGAGGCCATTCGCACCATGATGAATGCCCCGAAGAAGGTGTTGGTCGCGAAGAAGGATGAGCCCAAAGTTGAGCCTAAAACCGCTGTCAAAGGCACTTTGCACAAACCAGCCGGAACACCTGCACCCGGCGCTCGCGCTGCTGCAGCCAAGGCCGGTGACGCGGCTGCCCCCGGTGGTAACAAAGAAGTCAAATCGGCCAAGCTCTCCTCCAGCTGGGCAGGTGAGCCGGGCAAGAAAAAGGCCATCCCGACCCGTGGTGACACCAGTGGCGGCGTGGGCCGAAACAGCTGGCGAGCAGGCCCCAAGGGCCGCCGTGGCAACGATCGCGACCGTGACGATTCCCATGGTCAATCTGCACCTCAAGAAGTGCGCGTGATCGAAGTGCACGTGCCAGAAACCATCACCGTGGCCGAATTGGCACACAAGATGGCGATCAAAGCCTCCGAAGTCATCAAGCACCTGATGAAACTCGGTCAAATGGCCACCATCAACCAACCGCTGGACCAAGACACTGCCATGATCGTGGTGGAGGAAATGGGCCATAAAGCCGTGGTGGCTGCTTTGGACGATCCCGAAGCTTTCACCGATGAAGAAGTTTCCGATCAACACGCAGAGGCCAAATCGCGTGCCCCTGTGGTGACCGTGATGGGTCACGTGGACCACGGTAAAACATCGCTTCTCGATTACATCCGCCGTGCCAAAGTGGCTTCTGGCGAAGCCGGTGGCATCACGCAGCACATTGGCGCTTACCACGTGGAAACACCACGCGGCATGATTTCCTTCTTGGACACGCCCGGTCACGAGGCCTTCACGGCCATGCGTGCCCGTGGCGCACAAGCCACCGACATCGTCATCCTGGTGGTGGCCGGTGACGACGGCGTGATGCCTCAAACCAAGGAAGCCATCAAACACGCCAAAGCGGCCGGTGTGCCGATCGTGGTCGCCATCAACAAGATGGACAAGCCCGATGCCAACATCGAGCGTGTGCGCGCTGAACTGATCTCCGAAGAAGTGGTTCCCGAAGAGTTTGGTGGCGATTCGCCGTTTGTGTCTGTGTCGGCCAAGACCGGCATGGGTATTGACGATTTGCTGGAGCAAGTGCTCTTGCAAGCCGAAGTGCTTGAACTCAAGGCCCCGGTGGATGCTGCTGCCAAGGGTCTGGTGATCGAAGCGCGTCTGGACAAGGGCCGTGGTCCTGTGGCCACTATCCTTGTGCAGTCCGGTACCTTGAACACGGGCGACGTGGTTCTGGCAGGTCAAACCTTTGGCCGTGTGCGGGCCATGTTGGACGAAAACGGCCAACCCATCAAATCGGCTGGTCCTTCGATTCCTGTCGAGATTCAGGGTCTGACCGAAGTGCCTCAAGCTGGCGACGAATTCATGGTCATGGGCGATGAGCGTCGTGCCCGCGAGATCGCCACTTACCGCGCTGGCAAGTTCCGCAACACCAAGCTGGCTAAGCAACAAGCGGCGAAGCTTGAAAACATGTTCACCGACATGTCTGCTGGCGAAGTCAAGACTTTGCCCATCATCGTCAAGGCCGACGTGCAAGGCTCGCAAGAAGCCTTGGGCGCATCCTTGCTCAAGCTGTCGACCGAAGAGGTCAAAGTGCAGATGGTGTACTCCGGCGTGGGTGGCATCAGCGAGTCGGACATCAACTTGGCCATTGCTTCCAAAGCCATCGTCATCGGCTTCAACGTGCGCGCCGATGCCGGTGCCCGCAAGTTGGCCGAAGGCAATGGTGTGGATATCCACTACTACAACATCATTTATGACGCTGTGGATGAGCTCAAAGCTGCCATGTCGGGCATGTTGGCACCAGAACAGCGCGAAGAGGTCATCGGTACCGCCGAGATCCGCACGGTGTTCGTGGCTTCCAAGATCGGCACGGTTGCAGGTTGTATGGTCACGTCGGGCATGGTCAACCGCAATGCCAAGTTCCGTTTGCTGCGCGACAACGTGGTCATCTACACCGGCGAGCTCGATTCGCTCAAGCGCCTCAAGGACGATGTGCGCGAAGTCAAAGAAGGCTTCGAGTGCGGTATCAAGCTCAAGAACTACAACGACATCAAAGAAGGCGATCAACTCGAATTCTTCGAAGTCAAGGAAATCGCGAGAACCCTGTAAATGGCCCGTAAAAAGGTTTCATCCGTACCCAATCGCGGTTTCCGCGTGGCCGACCAGATCCAGCGCGATCTGGCCGAGTTGATCGCGCGTGAGTTGAAAGACCCACGCGTGTGCATGGTCACGCTCAACGCGGTCGAGGTGACACCCGACTACGCCCATGCCAAGGTTTTTTTCAGCGTTTTGACCGGTAACCCCGATGAAGCCACCGAAGGCCTGAACGCCGCTGCGGGTTTTCTGCGCAATGGTTTGTTCAAGCGTTTGCACATCCACACCGTGCCGACACTGCACTTCTTGTTTGACCGCACCACAGAGCGTGCATCGGACATGAATGCCTTGATCTCCAAAGCGGTGGCCTCTCGCGCCAAAGACGACGAAGCATGACCGCAGCGCCACGCACCAGGGTGCAGCGGCGCCCTGTGCATGGGGTGCTGCTGCTCGACAAACCGCTGGGACTGTCCAGCAACCAGGCTTTGCAAAAGGCCAAGTGGTTGCTGCGTGCCGAAAAGGCCGGACACACCGGGACTTTGGACCCCTTGGCCACCGGTTTGTTGCCCTTGTGTTTTGGTGCAGCCACGAAATTCAGTCAGCAACATCTGGATGCCGACAAGGTTTACGAGACGACGGTACGACTGGGCATCAAGACCAGCACGGCCGACGCTGAAGGTGATGTGATTCAGACACGAGAAGTGTCATGTACACCGGGTAGGGTGGTGGAAGTTCTGGACCAGTTCATGGGCCCGATCAGCCAGGTGCCCCCGATGCACAGCGCCTTGAAAAAGGACGGCAAAGCTTTGTACGAATACGCCCGCGAGGGCGAAACCGTCGAGCGTGCGCCTCGCAATGTGGTGATTCACGATCTGGAGTTGCTCGACATGCAGCTGCAAGGTGATGCCCCGTTTTTGCGCTTGCGCGTGGCGTGCAGCAAAGGCACTTACATCCGAACCCTGGGCGAGGACATTGCCGAGGCTTTGGGTTGTGGGGGGCATCTGAGCGCATTGCGCCGGGTGCAGACCGGTCCTTTTGACCAAGCGCAATGCGTGAGTCTGGAGCAGCTCGATGCAATGGCTGAAAACGAGCGCTTGAGCGCTTTGCAGCCGGTGGATGTTTTGCTGCCGGGCTATACCGATGTGAGCTTGGACAGCGAAAACGCTGGACGATTTTTAAGTGGGGTGCGCCGACGCGGCCCTTGGGTTGATTGTGATCATGTGGCCGTTTATGGAGAACATCCTCGTGCACTGCTGGGAACAGCGCATGTGCGTGGCGGCGAATTGATTCCGGGTCGATTGTTGAGCCCGATCGAAATTCAACAGATTTTGGAAAAATCACCTGCCAACGAGCCGTTGCTGGCCGAGCAGGTTTAAAGGAAGAAAGCATGAGCAAGCAAATTCGCAACATCGCCATCATTGCCCACGTTGACCACGGTAAAACCACCATGGTCGACCAACTGCTGCGCCAGTCGGGTACCTTCGCTGACCACGAAAAAGTGGTCGACACCGTGATGGACAACAACGCCATCGAACGTGAGCGCGGCATCACCATTTTGGCCAAGAACTGCGCTGTGAGCTGGGAAGGCACCCACATCAACATCGTGGACACCCCTGGACACGCGGACTTCGGTGGCGAAGTGGAGCGCGCTTTGTCCATGGTCGACGGCGTGGTGTTGCTGATCGATGCGCAAGAAGGCCCTATGCCTCAAACCCGATTCGTGACCAAGAAAGCCTTGGCTTTGGGCCTCAAGCCCATCGTGGTCGTGAACAAGGTGGACAAACCCGGTGCCAACTGCGACAAAGTGGTCAACGCTGCTTTCGATCTGTTCGACAAACTCGGTGCCACCGACGAACAACTGGACTTCCCCGTGGTGTACGCCTCCGGCATCAACGGCTGGACCTCGATGGAAGAGGGCGCACCTGGCGAGCAGTGGGGCCCCGACATGTCGGCCCTGTTCAACACCGTGCTCCAGCACGTCAAGCCCAACTCGGGTGACCCAGCAGCACCATTGCAATTGCAAATCTCGGCGCTCGATTTCTCCACCTTTGTGGGCCGCATCGGCGTGGGCCGCATCAGCCAGGGCACCGTCAAGCCTGGCATGGACGTGGTTGTGATGGAAGGCCCTGATGGTTCTTCCGTCAAAGGTCGTGTCAACCAGGTGCTGACTTTCCAGGGTCTGGACCGTGTGCAAGTGACCGAAGCCGGTCCTGGCGACATCGTGCTGATCAACGGCATTGCCGATCTGAACATTGGCGTGACCGTGACCGACCCAGTCAACCCCACACCACTGCCCATGCTCAAAGTGGACGAACCCACGCTGACCATGAATTTCTGCGTGAACACTTCACCATTGGCCGGCCGTGAAGGTAAGTACGTGACCAGCCGCCAAATCTGGGACCGTCTGCAAAAAGAATTGCAGCACAACGTCGCTTTGCGCGTGAAAGAAACCGACGAAGACGGTATCTTTGAAGTCGCTGGCCGTGGTGAACTGCACCTGACCATCTTGCTGGAAAACATGCGCCGCGAAGGCTACGAGCTGGCGGTTTCAAAACCCCGTGTTTTGTTCCGCGATGTGGACGGTGAGCGCCATGAGCCTATTGAGTTGGTCACAGCCGACATCGAAGAAAACCACCAGGGCGGCGTGATGCAAGCCTTGGGCGAGCGCAAAGGCGAGCTGGTCAACATGGAACCCGATGGCCGCGGTCGCGTCCGTCTGGAATACCGCATCCCCGCCCGTGGCCTGATCGGTTTCTCCAACGAATTCCTGAACCTGACCCGTGGCTCTGGCCTGATCTCCAACATCTTTGACGGCTACGAGCCCCACAAAGGTGACATCGGTGGTCGCAAGAACGGCGTGCTGATCTCGATGGACGACGGTGAAATCTTCACATACGCCCTGGGCAAGCTGGACGACCGTGGCCGCATGTTCGTCAAAGCGAACGACCCGGTGTACGAAGGCATGATTGTGGGTATCCACAGCCGTGACAACGACCTGGTGGTCAACGCCACGCGCACCAAGCAGCTGACCAACTTCCGCGTGTCCGGCAAGGAAGACGCGATCAAGATCACCCCACCGATCGACTTGACCCTGGAATACGGCGTCGAATTCATCGAGGACGACGAGTTGGTCGAAATCACGCCCAAGAGCGTTCGCCTGCGCAAGCGCTTCTTGAAAGAGCATGACCGCAAGCGCAACAAGTGATCTGAACCACGCGGCTTGACATGAAACTCAGGCACGGTCAGGCGGTCGCGATGATGGTGGGGATCACAGCCTTGTGGTCCATCGCCGGCGTTGTGACCCGCCATCTGGAGCAGGCCCGCAGTTTTGAGGTGACGTTCTGGCGCAGTTTCTTCACGGTGCTGTCGCTGCTGGTCATCCTCCCGCTGTGGCAGGGCAGGGGCGTCCTGTCCCGTATGCCTTGGCGCAGCCCCTATTTTTGGCTCTCTGGCGTGTGCTGGAGCGTCATGTTCACCGCCTTCATGTTGGCCCTCATGCTGACGGCGGTGGCCAATGTCTTGATTACCATGGCGATCGGGCCCTTGCTCACCGCGCTGGTCACCCGTGTCTTTTTGGGGCACCGCTTGCCTTTGCGCACCTGGGCCGCGATTGTGCTGGCCGGCGTGGGCATCTCCTGGATGTACGGCAGCCAATTGAGTTTGGGTGCCCCCAACTTTTTGCTCGGCTCCATGGTCGCTTTGTGCGTGCCCATCGCAGGCGCAGTGCAATGGACCTTGGTTCAAAAAAGCCATGCCGACGGTCTGGACCTCGACTTGGTGCCCTCGGTGTTGCTGGGTGCCGTTCTTTCCTCCTTGTTCACTTTGCCACTGGCCTGGCCGTTTCAAGCCTCGGTCCACGATGTGGCCCTGCTGGCCATGCTGGGGCTGTTTCAGCTGGCGATTCCTTGTGCCTTGTCGGTGGTCTGCGCCCGCGTGCTCAAAGCACCTGAAGTGTCCCTTTTGGCCTTGCTTGAAATCGTGTTCGGCATTGCACTGGCTTGGTGGGGCGCCAACGAGGCACCCCAGCCCAGTGTCTTGCTGGGGGGCGCCTTGGTGTTGAGCGCCTTGCTCATGAATGAATTTTTAGCCTGGAAAAACAATGTCTGACGTCATCGCCACCATCGAAGGCCGCATCGGCTGCATCACTTTGAACCGCCCCAAGGCGCTCAATGCCTTGTCGCTGGACATGGTGCGTCAGATCACCAGCGCCTTGCTGGCTTGGGTGCACAACGAGCAAGTCCTGGCCGTGGCTGTGCGCGGCACCCACAAAGAAGGCCCATTTGGCGCCTTTTGTGCAGGTGGTGACATCCGTTATTTCCACCAAGCGGCCAAGGCGGGGGACCCCAGCCTGGAAGACTTCTTCACCGAAGAGTACCGACTGAACCACCTGATCCACACCTACCCCAAGCCCTACATCGCGCTGATGGATGGCATCGTCATGGGCGGTGGCATGGGCATCAGTCAGGGCGCCAGCGTGCGCGTGGTCACCGAGCGCAGCAAGATGGCCATGCCCGAAACCCACATTGGCCTTTTCCCCGATGTGGGTGGCGGCTATTTCTTGAGCCGCTGCGCCGGTCGTCTGGGCGAGTACTTGGGCTTGACGGGTCACTTGCTGCACGGCGAAGACGCGGTCCACGCGGGCTTGGCCGATGGCATGGTCGCCTCGGGCAAGCTGGCCCACCTTTGGCAAACCCTGATCGAGACCCCGTTTGAAAATGGCGAAGCCGTCGAGCGCTGGGTCACCACCCGCTTTGACCGTCTTGAAAAATCCGGCTTGTCGAACCGCGCGGAAATGGATGCGGTGTTCGGCTTGAACAGTGTGGGCGACATCTTGCAAAAGCTTGAATCGGCCAGCGACGAATGGTCTGTGCAAACGGCCCAAACTTTGCGCCACCGTTCACCCTTGATGCTGCATGTCGTGCTTGAGCAAATTCGCCGTGCCCGAGGCATGAGCCTGGCCGATGACCTGCGCATGGAGCGCGATCTGGTGCGCCACTGCTTTGCCCTGCGCCCAGTCAGTGACAGTGAAACCGTGGAAGGCATCCGCGCCTTGGCGGTCGATAAAGACCACAGCCCGCAATGGAAGCCTGCTCGTTCCGAAGACGTCGATGCTGCCGAAGTGGCCGCGTTTTTTGTGAGCCCCTGGCCAGCCCATGCGCACCCACTGCGTGAGCTGAACTGATCAGCGGTGGCGGCTTTTCATCACGCGTTCGACCTCGCGTTTGCCTTCGCGGTCCTTGATGGTGTTGCGCTTGTCGTGCTCGGCCTTGCCTTTGGCCAGCGCGATGTCGCATTTCACCTTGCCTGATTTCCAGTGCAAATTGATCGGCACCAGGGTGTAGCCCTTTTGCTCGATCTTGCCAATCAGGCGTTTGATCTCTTCTTTGTTCAGCAGCAGCTTGCGTGTGCGGGCGGCTTCAGGGTTGATGTGGGTCGAGGCCGTCTTGAGCGGGTTGATCAAGCAGCCAATGATGAACAACTCACCATCGCGAATGACCACATAACCGTCGGTCAGTTGTACCTTGCCTTCGCGGATGGCCTTGACCTCCCAGCCTTCGAGCACCATGCCTGCCTCGTAGCGCTCTTCGAAAAAATAGTCGAAGGCCGCCTTTTTGTTTTCGGCGATCTTGGCAAATGTGGGGGCAGCAGGGGACTTTTTGTTCGTGGCCATGGTGAGCAGATGAGGACGGCCGCGCCGTTCGCAAGTCAGGTGCAGGCAAGCTGCAATCCGAAGGCCGGGATAAAACTACAATCCCAGCAACATTGCATTGTATGAAGAATATCCACAAGTCCGTCCTCATCTGGTACTCGCCCGAGGAAATGTTTCGCCTCGTGACCGACGTGGCCCGTTACCCCGAGTTTTTGCCTTGGTGCGACCAGTCGCGTGTGCTGGAGTCGGATGCCCAAGGCATGCTGGCCGAAGTCGGCATCAGCCTGGGCGGTATCCACCAAAGTTTCACCACCCGCAACACGCATGAAGAAGGTCGCACGGTTGGCATGCGCTTGGTCAAAGGACCATTTTCCGAACTCAGTGGCACTTGGCGCTTTGTGCCCGTGGGCGATGGCAGCCAAAGGGCCTGCAAGGTTGAGCTGGATTTGCAGTACGGCTTTTCGAGCAGCACCTTGGCCGCCTTGGTGGGGCCGGTGTTCGACAAGATCGCCGCCAGCTTGGTCGATGCCTTTGTCAAACGTGCCGAAGTGGTCTATGCCTGATTCCGGCAGCCTGAACATTTTTGTGTGCTGGAGTCCGCAGCCCAGACAGGTGTTTGAATGCCCATTGGAAGTGCCTGTGGGCAGCACCGTGAAGTCGGCAATTGAACAGCTGATGGCGGCCGGCGCTCCCGAGGCCTTGCCAGCGGATCTGGCCAAATTGCCCTTCATGCAACCGGGCATCTGGGGGCGCAAGGTGACTTGGGGTCACCGACTTCAAGCAGGCGACCGCCTTGAGCTTTACCGCGACCTCAAGGTCGACCCCAAAGTGGCCCGTCGCCAACGCTTCAAACGCCAAGGCAAAGGCCGCACAGGTTTGTTTGCCAACCGCAAAAGCGGTGTGGCCGCAGGCTACTGAACACGCCATGCAAGCCCTTTTGAATGCCATCTCGCAGATGGTCAACACTGCCGATGCGCATCGGGTCTTTCACGGCCGTGGCGGTGTTTATCCGGACAGCGAGCAGTGGACGCTCGACTGGTTCGCGCCGGTCTGGGTGCTGACGAGCTTCAAGCCTGTCACCGAAGAAGAATTGACGCAATGCCAGATGGCGTTTGAGCAGCGCTGGCAAACCCTGGCCGCAGGTGAACCGCTCAATTGGGTGTTCCAATGCCGCGCCGCAGGTCACACCGAAACACGCCTGATGGCCGGCAGCGTGCCTGACAAACATGTGGTGACAGAGCAGGGCGCTCAATACCTGGTCCACGTTTTACGTGGCCAAAACCACGGCTTGTTTTTGGACATGGCCAACGGCCGGGAATGGCTGAAACAACACGCCCTGCACGAAAACATCCTCAACTTGTTTGCCTACACCTGCGCGTTTTCAGTCGTGGCTTTGCAGGGCGGGGCCGCACAAGTGGTCAATGTGGACATGAGCCAAGGCGCGCTGGCCGTGGGCCAGCAAAACCACCGCCTGAACGATTTGCCGCCCAAATCCCGCTTTTTGGGGCACGACATCTTCAAGACCTGGGGCAAGATCAGCAAGATGGGCCCGTATGGTGTGATCGTGATCGACCCGCCCAGCTACCAAAAGGGCAGCTTCATCGCGACCAAGGACTACATCAAGTTGATCCGTCGCCTGCAAGACCTGCTGGAGCCGCAAGGCCATGTCCTGCTGTGCCTGAATGCCCCCGAGCTGGACACGCAGTTTTTGCACAGCCAGGTAGCCGAGGCGGCGCCCAGCCTGCGATTCATTGAGCGTTTGGCCAATCCGGCAGTGTTTGTCGATGTGTCCCCTGAGAAATCGCTCAAGGTCTTGCATTTTCAGAACGCCTGATCTGGCGCAGCTCCGTGTTTTTTGACAGGTGAGCAGGGAAATCCCTTGGTTGGCGCGGGTACAATCTTTTTTTTGGAGCCTTAGCTTATGCGCCTACTCGGTAAAGCCCTTACTTTTGACGACGTTCTCCTCGTCCCCGCCTACTCCCAAGTCCTGCCCAAGGACACGTCGCTTGCGACGCAATTCACCCGAAACATCCGCCTGAACCTGCCCCTGGTGTCCGCCGCCATGGACACGGTCACCGAAGCACGTTTGGCGATTGCCATCGCGCAAGAGGGCGGCATCGGCATTGTTCACAAAAACCTCACGGCCCAAGAGCAAGCAGCTCAAGTGGCCAAGGTCAAGCGCTACGAATCCGGCGTTCTGCGCGACCCGGTCGTGATCACCCCCGAGACCACTGTGCGCCAAGTCATGGCCCTGAGCGATGAGCTGGGCGTGTCGGGTTTCCCCGTGTGCGACGGCGGCAAAGTGGTCGGCATTGTGACCGGCCGCGATTTGCGTTTTGAGACCCGCTATGACCAAAAGGTCAGCGAGATCATGACCCCGCGTGAGCGCCTGGTGACCGTGCCCGAAGGCACCACGCCTGAGCAGGCCAAACACCTGCTCAACAAACACAAACTCGAACGCCTGCTGGTTGTCAACGATGCCTTTGAGCTCAAGGGCTTGATCACCGTCAAGGACATCACCAAACAGCTGAACTTCCCCAACGCGGCACGCGACGGCGCAGGCAAACTGCGCGTGGGCGCCGCCGTGGGCGTGGGCGAGGGCACCGAAGAGCGCGTTGAAGCGCTGGCCCGTGCAGGCGTGGACGCCATCGTGGTGGACACCGCGCACGGCCACAGCAAAGGCGTGATCGACCGCGTGCGCTGGGTCAAGCAAAACTACCCGCACATTGAAGTCATTGGCGGCAATATCGCCACCGGTGCGGCTGCTTTGGCACTGGTTGAAGCCGGCGCCGATGGCGTCAAGGTGGGCATTGGCCCTGGGTCGATCTGCACCACCCGCATCGTGGCGGGCGTGGGCGTGCCGCAAATCATGGCGGTGGACTCCGTGGCCACAGCACTCCAAGGCACCGGCGTGCCTTTGATTGCCGACGGCGGCATCCGCTACAGCGGCGACATCGCCAAAGCCATTGCCGCAGGTGCAGGCACCGTGATGATGGGCGGCATGTTTGCAGGCACCGAAGAAGCCCCGGGCGAAGTGATCCTGTACCAAGGTCGCAGCTACAAGAGCTACCGCGGCATGGGCTCGATTGGCGCCATGCAGCAAGGCAGTGCTGACCGCTATTTCCAGGAGTCCAGCACCGGCAACCCCAACGCCGACAAACTGGTGCCCGAAGGCATCGAAGGCCGTGTGCCCTACAAAGGCTCTGTGGTCTCCATCATTTACCAAATGGCGGGCGGCTTGCGGGCCAGCATGGGCTACTGCGGCTGCGCGACCATCGACGACATGCACACGCGTGCCGAGTTCGTGGAGATCACCGCTGCGGGCATCCGCGAGAGCCACGTTCATGACGTGCAGATCACCAAAGAGGCGCCGAACTACCGCGCTGATTGAGCGCCGTTAAAATCACGGCATTCCGAACCAAGGCGTCTGGACATCCCAGACGCCTTTTCCATTCATAGAAACCGCTTGCCATGCAGCATTCCAAGATCCTGATCCTCGACTTCGGCTCCCAAGTCACCCAGCTGATTGCCCGCCGTGTGCGCGAAGCGCATGTGTTTTGCGAAGTCCATCCCTGTGATGTCAGCAGCGATTGGGTGCGCGAGTACGCCAAGGACGGCAATCTCAAAGGCATCATCTTGTCTGGCAGCCATGCCAGCGTGTACGAGGTCGATGACCGTGCACCCGACGCCGTGTTCGAGTTGGGCTTGCCCGTTTTGGGCATTTGCTACGGCATGCAGACCATGGCCGAACAATTGGGCGGCAAAGTGGAGGCGGGTACGACACGCGAATTTGGCTACGCCGAAGTCCGCGCCCACGGCCACACCGAGCTGCTCAAAGGCATTGAAGACTTCGCCACGCCAGATGGCCACGGCATGCTCAAGGTCTGGATGAGCCATGGAGACAAGGTCACCCAGCTGCCCGAAGGCTTCAAGGTCATGGCCTCGACACCGGCTTGCCCGATTGCCGGCATGGCCGATGAATCCCGCCACTTTTATGCGGTCCAGTTCCACCCCGAAGTCACGCACACCGTGCAAGGCCAGGCGCTGCTCAACCGTTTCGTGCTGGACATTTGCAAGGCCCGCCAAGACTGGATCATGGGCGACTACATCGAAGAAGCCGTGGCCAAGATCCGCGAGCAAGTCGGTGACGAAGAGGTCATCTTGGGCTTGTCTGGCGGTGTTGATTCCTCCGTAGCCGCCGCACTGATTCACCGCGCCATCGGCGACAAGTTGACCTGCGTGTTTGTGGACCACGGCTTGCTCCGCCTGAACGAGGGCGACATGGTGATGGAGATGTTCGTCGGCAAGCTGCACGCGAAAGTCATTCGCGTCGATTCCAGCGATTTGTTCCTCGGCAAGTTAGCGGGCGTGAGCGAGCCTGAAGCCAAGCGCAAGATCATCGGCGGCTTGTTTGTGGACGTTTTCAAAGAACAAGCGGCCAAACTCAAGGCCGGAGATGGCGGTCACAAGGGGGCGACCTTTTTGGCCCAAGGCACGATTTACCCCGACGTGATCGAGTCTGGCGGCGCCAAGAGCAAAAAAGCCGTGACCATCAAGAGCCATCACAACGTGGGCGGCTTGCCCGAGCAACTGGGTTTGAAACTGCTGGAGCCTCTGCGCGAACTGTTCAAAGACGAGGTGCGCGAATTGGGCGTGGCCCTGGGCTTGCCCCGCGAGATGGTCTATCGCCACCCCTTCCCAGGCCCAGGCTTGGGTGTGCGCATCTTGGGCGAAGTCAAAAAAGAATACGCCGACCTGCTGCGCCGTGCGGATGCGATCTTCATCGAAGAGCTGCGCAATTTCACCGACGAAACCGGCAAGACCTGGTACGACTTGACCAGCCAAGCCTTTACGGTGTTCTTGCCCGTGAAAAGCGTGGGCGTGATGGGCGACGGCCGCACCTACGACTACGTGGTGGCCTTGCGTGCCGTGCAAACCAGCGACTTCATGACCGCCGACTGGGCCGAGCTGCCTTATGCGCTGCTCAAGAAAGTTTCGGGCCGCATCATCAATGAAGTGCGCGGCATCAACCGCGTGACCTACGACGTGAGCTCCAAGCCTCCAGCGACGATTGAGTGGGAGTAGTAATTGAGCGTAAGTTGTTGATTTATATGGACTTAAAGTTACACATAAATCACACAAACGCTAATTAACACTTGTATTTAGGTGCGTTTTGAAGTTACAGTTACACAACTTGCTACACAGCAAAGTAGCAATGAAAAACTGTAACTACCCAAGCCTAAAAAATGTCGCTGAAAAAAAAGACTTTTAACGAAGAAGAGATACTGATTTACGACGAGGCTGTCATCTATAAACGAGGTGACATATGGCAGTTTCGCTATTGGCTTGTAAAAGAGCGTAGGTATGTAAGACTTAGCTTAAAAACTAAGAATCAAGTTTCGGCAATAGAAATAGCAAAAAAACACTTCGTAAAAATTAAGTCCGAAACAGATAGCGGAAAGACTTACTACTCTAAAACAGCTAAAGATGGTGTATTGATGTACTTGGAGTACAGAAAAGGACACATAGATAGCAGGACTACTAAGAGTATTGTTAAGGGCAGATACGGAACAATACGGGCACACTTAGAGCATTGGCTAGACTTTATTGAGCGTGACACAAAGCTAAAAGAATTAGATAGAGATAGCTGTGCTAACTATGCTAAAGATAGAGAAAAGCCAAGTGCTACAAAGACTACAGCGTTATCTACGATAGCTAATGAACAAAGCACTATCAACTCAATGATGAAATGGCTTCACAAGAAAGGTGAAGTTTACATTGATGGATTTGACTTTGAAACAATATCAATACGCAATACACCAGAAGAAGCAGTAAGACGCTCATCATTTACAGATGAAGAGGTATGGGCTTTTAGATTAGCAATACCCAAGTACATTGAAGAAGCTATGAAGGACTTGAATGACTTAGAGAATAAGGCTAGGGTTCTTTCGGCTCACTATCTACTTATAGTGGCATTCCCCCAAATCAGTAGACACTTTTCATAGCGCAGTTTGACGCTGGCGCTCGAACTCATGGGGGCTGAGTTGATCGAGATGCTTGTGGCGTCGCACTCGATTGTAGAAACCCTCGATGTAATCGAAGATTTCTGACTTGGCTTCAGCCCTTGTTTGGTAAATCCGTTTTTTGATCTGCTCGCTCTTCAAGCTGCTGAAGAACGACTCAGCCACAGCGTTATCCCAACAGTTGCCCCGACGGCTCATGCTGGGGCTCAACCGGTTGTCTTTGCACCAGCGATTGAACTCGTCACTGCCAAATTGACTGCCCTGATCCGAATGGATGATCACAGAATCCTTTGGTTTTCTGCGCCAAACCGCCATCGTCAGTGCATCCAGCACCAAACTCGTCTGCATTCGTGCGCCCATACTCCAGCCAACGACCGCACGCGAGTGCAAATCCAGCACGGCAGCCAAATATAACCAGCCCTCATGCGTGCGGATGTAGGTGATATCCGTGACCCAAGCGTGGTCTGGCTCATCGTGCTGGAATTGACGCTCCAATTGATTGGGAGCCACTTGCGCAGGCTTGCCCACCTTGTACCTGGGTCTCTTGTACCCCCGTACCGATTTGATCTGCGCTGCGCGCATCAACCGGGCAACACGGTTTTCGCTACACGCCACACCCGCCTCCTTGAGATCAAAGAAGATGCGAGGACTGCCGTAGATGCCCATGCTTTGGTCGTAGAACTCACGAATCTGCGTGGTCAACTTTTCATTGGCCTTGGCCCTTGGAGAGAGCGGCTCACGCAGCCAAGCGTAATAGCCGCTGCGGTGCACCTTAAGAACACGGCACATACTGGTCAGACGAAACTCGCGCTGGTGTACCTGCATGAACGCGTACTTCACCCGGACTGCTTGGCAAAGTACGCTGCGGCCTTTTTTAAGATGTCGCGCTCCTCTGTTGTTCGCCTGAGTTCAGCCTTGAGCTTGGTCATCTCAGCTTGCAGCGCTTTGAGGTCGCTTGACTGGGGTGCGTCTGATTTCTTGAACTTGTTGACCCAGCTGTACAGAACCCCCTCCGGAATTCCCAGCCGCTTGGCCACATCGACGACGGCATGACCTTTATCGATGACTTGTTTGACCGCCTCGGACTTGAACTCGGCGGCATATTTCGTTCGTTGCATTTGCATGGCTCCAATTCAGTTTTGACATCATTATTTGTCTACTAATTTGGGGGAATGCCACTTGTTTTGGAAGATGGAAGTCAACATGTAGCATATGCTACACACATATTTGGATTTATTTTAGGAACAATAGTAGCAATGGCTTGGAAAGAATTAGCTGTTGACACTGATAGAAAAATTGATGAACTGAAAGAGGAACTTTGATGAATAACAGGAACGGATTACACATTCAAATTGTTATCTTTGCTTTGATAACATCTGTATTGACAGCATTAGCTAACTTGTTAGTTGAAAATATAGTAGGTATAAATGTTTTCTCTTTTGGCTTATGGCTAATCATCCCAGTAGGTGCTGTACTAATTGGTATGGGTGGTGCTAGTGGTGGATTTTTAGCTTGTAGATATTTTAACATCATGCCTTCAAAGTTGGATGCTATTGCTCTAACTTTAGTAGCGGCTTTTACAATGTTCTTGATTTATTACATGGGTTATTCAACTCTTGTATTGGATGATGGTGTACTAGCAAAAGATGTTGTTGATTTTGGAACTTATCTTGATGTTGTTGTAACTAAGGCTCATATGAAAGTAGGTAGAGCTCTTAATCATGATACAGGTGAGGTTGGTAGCTTTGGTTATTGGCTTCTTGTCATTAGATTTGTAGGCGTTTTAATTGGTGGCTTTGCTATTTTTGCTAGCCTAAAAGAGTTGCCAGTTTGTAGCGATTGTGATGTCTACTTTAAGAAGATTGGCGTTAAAGAAAACTTACAACCTAATAGTGATACAGCACAAACTATATTAGATAAGATTAGAAGCGGAACTGTTGAAGATTACGCTAGTGCTATAGAAAGCACAGGTAAAGGTGATTGTGATGTTAAAATTGAGTTTACTTTGATGCGTTGTCCTAAGTGTCGTTCGGAAATGGTTACTGAGGAGTTCTTTGTCAAAAACAAAGATAAAAACTTTGTAGCTGTTAAGGAATTAAACGGTAAAACGCTTATGCCAAAGGACTCTATCATTCCTTCGTTGTTTGCGAAGAAATAACTTTGGTAGCTGTTATGTACACAGTGAGGGGCTTAAATTCTTTTGTTTTTATGTTACACAATGTGTAACAAAGCCCTTTTTTCCTATGTATACTGCTACTCACAAAATTAATTAAGAATCCTTAAGTTAACAAAATGTTACGCAAAAGTTACACAACTCACAATTTTGAGTTACAAGTTGTTGATTTTGTTGAATTTTATTTGTGGGCTACTACTGAGTGGGAATAAGCCGGTGTACATTCGGGTCTTCAGTACAAGGAGACTCGGATGATTGGCTACACCTGCGTGGGCACCAACGACCTGGACAAAGCCGTCGCTTTTTACAGCGATTTGCTGGGCGTTTTGGGTGCCAAAGTCTTTTTCAAATCCGACCGCGGTGTGGGTTGGGGCACAGCGCCCGATCAGCCCATGTTCAGCGTCATGAAGCCCTTTGATGGCAAGTCCGCCAGCGTGGGCAATGGTGCGATGGTGGCTTTGTCTGCAGCCAACCCCGAGCAAGTTCAAGCCTTGCACGCCAAGGCGCTGGCATTGGGCGGCCAAGATGAAGGTCAACCTGGGGCTCGTGGGTCCAATTTTTACGGCGCCTATTTCCGCGATTTGGATGGCAACAAGCTGGCGGCTTTTTGCATGGTCAAAGGCTGAGCGATGTATTTGCCGCAACAGTTTGACAAGCCTGAGCATGCCTGCGCGATCATGCACGGGCACCCCTTTGCCAGTTTGATCACGACAGACGACACGGGTTTTCCGTTTGTCACGCACCTGCCGCTCAAACTGGAAGAGGAGGGGGGGCAGGCTGTTCGCTTGTTGGGGCATTGCGCCAGAGGCAATCCCCTGGCCCGTTACCTCACAGAACGACCTGAGGCTTTGGCCAGTTTCATGGGGCCGCAAGCCTATATGTCGCCGCGGGTGTATGCCGACAAACAACGCGTGCCGACCTGGACGTATCTGGCGGTCCAAGCCCGCGTGCAGGCCCGCTTGCTGGAGGGCGAAGAAGCCAAAGACGCCTTGCTCAAACAATTGATTTCTGACCATGAACCGGCTTATGCAGCGCAGTGGCGCACCTTGCCTGAAGACTACACCGTCAAGATGCTTGCCGCGATCCAAGCGTTTGAGCTGAACATCGTCAGCCTGCAGTGTGCGGTCAAACTCAACCAGCACCGACCCGAAGCCCATGCCGCCATGCACGCGGCGTATGCCCAAGGCAATGAGCAAGAACAAGCCTTGGCCGGCTGGATGAGTAAGTTGGGGCTGGTGTGAACCCTCGTCACGAACACTGGATGGGCTTGGCCCTGGAACATGCCCGATCGGCTGCGGCTGAGGGCGAAGTCCCCGTGGGTGCGGTGGTGGTCAAAGATGGACAGCTGATCGCCACAGGACGCAATGCACCGATTGCGACGCATGACCCGACAGCGCATGCCGAAGTGGTCGCGCTGCGTGAGGCCGCCAAGGTGCTCGGCAACTACCGCCTCGAGGGTTGCACCTTGTATGTGACGCTGGAGCCTTGCAGCATGTGCAGCGGCGCCATGCTGCATGCCCGCTTGGATGCGGTGGTGTTTGGTGCCCCCGATCCACGCACCGGTGTGGCGGGCTCGGTCATGAACCTGTTCGCCAACACGCAGCTCAACCACCAGACCCAGGTCGTTGGCGGCGTTATGGCGAAAGACTGCGCCCAGTTGCTCAAAGATTTTTTCAAGCCCAAGCGCATGAACAACGATCCGATTCGCGAAGACGCTTTGCGCACGCCCGATGCTGCATTTGCTGCTTTGCCCGACTACCCTTGGCAGCCGCATTACGTCAGCGATTTGCCCAGCATCAACGGTTTGCGCATGCACTACTTGGACGAGGGGCCACGCGATGCCCCTGTGACCTGGCTGTGCCTGCATGGCAATCCGGCTTGGTCTTATTTGTACCGCCACATGATCCCGGTTTGGTTGGCCGCGGGCCACCGCGTCGTGGCGCCCGACATGGTGGGTTTTGGCAAAAGCGACAAGCCCAAGAAAGACAGTTTTCACCGCTTCGAAACACACCGCCAAGCATTGCTCGATTTCATCGATCGCCTCGATCTCCAAGGGGTGAACTTGGTGGTTCAGGACTGGGGCGGCATTTTGGGTCTTACCCTGCCGATGGCCGCGCCCCAGCGTTACCAGAGCCTCTTGGTCATGAACACCACCTTGGCCACTGGTGAGCAGCCCCTGAGCCCAGGCTTTCTGGCTTGGCGCGATTGGTGCCAAAGTCAGCCGCAGTTCGATGTGGGCAAATTGTTTTTGCGCGGCAATCCCAGCATGAGCGCCGCTCAAGCGGCGGCCTACAACGCGCCCTTTCCCGACAAAGGCTTCCGCGCCGCTTTGAGGGCATTTCCGCCCATGGTGCCGGAGTTTGTCGATTCCGAAGGTGCGGCCATTTCAAGGCAAGCTCTGGCCTTTTGGCGCGATGAATGGCAGGGCCGATCTTTCATGGCCATCGGCCAGCAAGACCCGGTTTTGGGTGAGCCCGTGATGCGGCAGCTGCAGCAATGCATCCGAGGCTGCCCTGAACCCATGCTTTTGCCCCATGCGGGCCATTTTGTGCAAGAACAGGGCAGGGCGATCGCCGAGGCGGCTGTGCGACACTTGGGTTGATCGCATCCCTGTCGGATGCCGGCCGCGTTGATGCGGCCATTGAACATTTCAGACAGCATGGCCCACATTTATATTTTTTCTCCTTCCAGCGCCGTCCGCGACAAAGCGGCATTTCGGCGGGGTCTCAAACGACTGCAAGCCCAAGGCCACCAAGTTGAGGTGGACGAAGCGGCTTTGAGCAGCCACATGCGGTTTGCAGGAGACGATGCCACACGCGTCGCCGCCATCACCCGCGCCGCCGCCAGTGGCGCCAATGTGGCGCTGATTTCGCGTGGTGGCTATGGCCTCACGCGCATCCTGCCCGCTTTGCCCTATAAGCGGATCGCCAAAGCCATTGATGGCGGCATGCAATTCGTCGGCCTGAGCGATTTCACCGCTTTCAACCAGGCGGTTTTGGCCAAAACGGGGCGCATCACCTGGCAAGGCCCTGCGCTGGGTGAAGATTTCGGCTGCGCGGCCGAGCCTGACGACATCATGCAAGCGTGCTTTGACGATTTGTTGATGGAGCAGGGGGAGGGCACCGGCTGGCAATTGCCCAAAGCCGAGGCCGAGCGCCGCGTGTTGGTCAAAGATGCGCCACTTTGGGGCGGCAACTTGACGGTGCTCACATCGTTGCTCGGCACACCATATTTCCCTCAAATCAAAGGTGGCGTTTTGTTCCTCGAAGACGTGGGCGAACACCCCTACCGTTTAGAGCGCATGCTGACCCAGTTGTTGCACGCAGGTGTCTTGGGCCAGCAAAAAGCAGTCTTGCTGGGGCAGTTCACCAACTACAAATTGGTGCCTGCACACGACAAAGGCTTCAAATTGCACACCGTGGTTGACTGGCTGCGCAGCCAAATCAAGGTGCCTGTGCTGACGGGCCTGCCTTTTGGCCATGTCGATACCAAGGTGTTGTTGCCCGTGGGCGCCAAGGTTGACCTGGTCACCGAGGGCCGCGATGCCTTGATGGTTTGGGGTCACATCTGAGGCTCGGCTTTGGCTTACCGTACCAAATCCTCGATGGCATCCACCACCATGCCGGTTCCGATGGCGATCAACAAGATGTCAGACGCCACTCGTACATAGCGGTACCCGGAGGGCGGAACGCCCAGCGACAAGACCACAGAGCGCGGTACGTCATAAAACACCACGCCGCGTGCCAAGGGATGGCCTTTTTGCCACTGGCGCGACTGACCGAGGGGCAAACAACCGTTGTTTTTCTTGGCAAGGCCTGGTGGACAAAATCCGCGATTTTCAGGGCGTCCATAGTAGTCATGGGCCGCAGCCCGATGGTGCTCTTGAAAATATCCACCGATCGGGACACTGCCAGGATGGTCCATTGCACGTCCATGGGGTGCTTCATGAGCGCTTGATCTTTCCTTTTCGCCTTGTCCTTGGCGTTGCTCATGGCCTTTCTTTTCTCGGCCATGTTGCGCTTGGGCATCTTTCACCATCCAGACGGATTGGGTCAATGCCAAGAGAGATGCGATCACTGCGTTGCTGGTCTTCATGTTCAGATTCCTAGAAGTCATTGACCGCAAAGGTATCTGAACGCCTTGTCTGACTCTGTGCTCTGGCGCGCATTGAGCAGAAGTTCCTGCGTACCAATCTTGATACTTCTCTTATTGACTTAACATAATATACATCGTACGAATTTATGTACCTAAAAAAAAGCTCTTCTGCTTATTTAACCAACTCTTACAAACCTTCCCACATCCGCTTTATACCATCTTGGATGATGAAGTGCAAGAACTTTACGTAACCTTTCCCTTGCAACATGCGTATAAATTTGGGTGCTGGACAACGATACATGCCCCAACAGCAGCTGTATCACCCTCAAATTTGCCCCAGCGTTAAGCAAGTGAGTCGCAAATGCATGCCTCAAACTGTGCGGCGAGCACGGGACTCCAATTTTTGCCTTTGCTGCATAACGCCTCACCAATTTATACACGGTCGTCCTTGTCAGCTTCTGACCAACGTTTCTTGTCGCCACAAACAACCGGCTGCATTGATGACCACCAAGCAAGTATGGCCGAGCCCACGTCAAATATTGTCTAAGCCAATGGTTCGCTTCTTGTCCATACAAAACAACGCGATCACGATTGCCCTTGCCACGGACAACAAAACAGGTCTGTTCGTGTTTCACCTGAAACGCCTCAACTCCCAAGGCTTCGCTCACTCGCAAACCTGTTGCATACAGTAATTCTGACCTGCCCCCTCTGAGCCATACCAAACCGATGGAACTGAGTCCGCTAATTTTGGAGAATGGCGGATATGAAGACCACACGATTTACCGACGAGCAGATCATCGGATTCCTCAAGCAAGCTG
>NZ_JASGBH010000010.1 GCF_030053395.1 Limnohabitans lacus
AGCTTGCTTGAGGAATCCGATGATCTGCTCGTCGGTAAATCGTGTGGTCTTCATATCCGCCATTCTCCAAAATTAGCGGACTCAGTTCCATCGGTTTGGTATGGCTCAGAGGGGGCAGGTCACGGTCATCATCATGGTCAGTTACCTGGGCTGGGTCTCGGCCCAGGTCACGGCTTTGGGCCTGGTGTTCAACGTCTTGTCGGACGGGGCCATCAGCTTGCCCATGGGCATGGTGATTGGGGTGGTGTCGATACTGGCCTATACCTTGTTTGGTGGCATGTGGTCGGTGGCCATCACCGACTTCATGCAGATGATCATCTTGGTGCTGGGTCTGGCCATCTTGGCGGTATTTGCCGGCCACCAGGCCGGTGGCGCCGACAAGGTGCTGGCACTGGCCGTCAGCCAGGACATGTTCAAGTTCTGGCCCGAGCCCAACTTCAAAGACATCGTTTTCTTTTTTGCCGCATCCATCACCATCATGCTTGGCTCCATTCCGCAGCAAGACGTGTTTCAGCGCGTGATGTCGGCCAACAGCGAGTTCGCGGCCACCAAAGGCCCCGTGATCGGCGGCATTTTCTACATCCTGTTTGCTTTTGTGCCCATGTTTTTGGTGGTCAGCGCCATGATCATCATGCCCGAAGAGGCCGCCAGACTGATCGCCGAAGACCCGCAAAAAGTCCTACCCACCCTGGTCATGACCAAGATGCCTTTCATCATGCAGGTGCTGTTTTTTGGCGCTTTGCTCTCGGCCATCAAGTCCTGCGCCTCGGCCACTTTGCTGGCCCCCAGCGTGACCTTCACCGAAAACATCTGGCGCCAGTTCTTTCCGAACCAAACCGACGCCCAAGAGCTCAAGGCCATGCGCATCACGGTGCTGGTGTTCAGCGTCTTGGTGCTGACCTATGCCATCGCCATGCAGGGCACCTCGATCTATGAGATGGTCTCGGGGGCCTACCAAGTCACCCTGGTGGGTGCTTTTGTGCCTTTGGCTTTTGGCCTGTACTGGTCCAAAGCGACCACCCAAGGCGCCTTGCTGGCCATTGGGCTGGGTCTGTTGACCTGGCTGGTGTTCACCTTCACGCCCTGGGGCGAAGATTTCCCCGCCCAGTTGGCCGGTGTCTTGGCCAGTTTGGCGGGCATGTGGCTGGGCTCACGGGCGCCGCAGTGGCTGCGCAACCAGCACGCGGGGCACCACAAAGTGCCGGGGCTGGAATAAACCGGCGCTGAAACCGGGCGCCATGCGCTGGCGGGGCTTGCATAGCCGCCCCCCCGCCTATAATTGAGGGTTTTGAATTTTCAACCTGAAAAGAGCCCTCTTCATGCCCATTTACGCCTACAAGTGTGAGTCCTGCGGACATGCCAAGGATGTTCTGCAAAAAATTTCCGATGCGCCCCTGACCGACTGCCCAGCTTGCGGTGCGCCCAAGTTCAGCAAACAGCTCAGCGCCCCCGGCTTTCAGCTCAAGGGCTCTGGCTGGTACGCGACCGATTTCAAAGGCGGCAGCGGCGTCACCGGCGCAGCGGCGGCTTCCAGCCCTGCCGCCTCTGAACCAGCACCTGCTGCAAGCACAGACTCCTCCACACCGGCTGCGGCTGGCGGCTGCGGCACATCCTGCGCCTGCCACTGAGCCTCAACCGATCGCCACTTCATGAAAACACGCAGCTTCAAACAGTACTTCATCACCGGTCTGCTGGTGTGGCTGCCCATGGGCATCACCGTTTGGGTGTTGACCTGGCTGGTCGGCTTGCTCGACAGCATCTTCTTGGCCGTGCTGTACGCGGCCGATTCGCTCATCCCCGGCATGCACAAAGTGGCCGAAGGCTTGCGCGGTGTGCCCGGTCTGGGCGTGATGCTGGTCGCGATCGTGATCTTTTCCACCGGTGTGTTTGTGGCCAATATTTTTGGCCAATGGATGCTGCGCCAGTGGGACAGCCTGATGAACCGCATCCCCGTGGTGCGGACCATCTACACCAGCGTCAAGCAAGTGGCCGACACCCTGTTTTCGGGCAGTGGTCATGCATTTTCCAAAGCGCTGTTGGTGCAGTACCCCCGCCAAGGTTCGTGGACCATCGCCTTTTTGACCGGCTCGCCTGGCGGCGAAGTTGCCAAACACCTGGACCAGCCCATGGTGAGCATTTATGTGCCCACCACACCCAACCCGACCTCGGGCTTCTTCTTGATGATGCCCAAGGCCGATGTGATCGAGCTCGACATGAGTGTCGATGACGCCCTGAAGTACATCATTTCCATGGGGGTGGTCGTGCCCGGCGGCCCCGATGCCCTCCCTTTGGCTGAACCCACGGCCACCCAACATACCTCGTGAACACTGTGATTGCCTCCGGGCGATGACCCATTGAAGTTTTAGAAAGCCAAGCAAGATGTCCAACATGCGTTCCCACTACTGCGGTCTGGTGACCGAAGCCCTGAGCGGCCAAACCGTGAGCCTGTGCGGCTGGGTCAACCGTCGCCGCGACCACGGCGGCGTGATCTTCATCGACCTGCGTGACCGCGAAGGCTATGTGCAAGTGGTGTGCGACCCAGATCGCCCCGAGATGTTCAAAGTGGCCGAAGATGTGCGCAACGAGTTTTGCGTGCAGATCAAAGGCGTGGTCCGTGCCCGCCCTGAAGGCACCACCAACGACAACCTCCAAAGCGGCAAGATCGAAGTGCTGTGCCACGAACTGATCGTGCTCAATGCCTCCGTCACGCCCCCTTTCCAGATCGACGAAGACAACCTGTCTGAGACAACGCGCCTGACCCACCGCGTGCTGGACCTGCGCCGCCCCTACATGCAAAACAACCTGATGCTGCGCTACAAAGTGGCCATGGAAGTACGCAAGTACCTCGACGAAAACGGCTTCGTGGACATCGAGACCCCCATGCTCACCAAGAGCACGCCCGAAGGCGCTCGCGACTACCTGGTGCCCAGCCGCGTGCACGATGGCCAGTTCTTCGCGCTGCCCCAGTCGCCACAGTTGTTCAAGCAGCTGCTCATGGTGGCCGGTTATGACCGTTACTACCAAATCACCAAGTGCTTCCGCGACGAAGACTTGCGTGCCGATCGCCAGCCCGAATTCACCCAGATCGATATCGAAACATCGTTCCTGACCGAAGAAGAAATCCGCGACATGTTCCAAGGCATGATCAAGCGCGTGTTCCAAAAGACCATCGGCGTGGACTTGGGCGAGTTCCCCGTCATGACCTACCAAGACGCGATGCACCTGTACGGCTCGGACAAGCCTGATCTGCGCGTGAAGCTGCAGTTCACCGAAGTGACCGACGTCATGGGCGATGTGGACTTCAAGGTGTTCTCGGGCGCTGCCAACATGAAGGGCGGCCGCGTGGTGGCCCTGCGCGTGCCCCATGGTTCGGTCGAAGGCGGCGGCATCAGCCGTGGCGAGATCGATGCCTACACCGAGTTCGTGAAGATCTACGGCGCCAAGGGCTTGGCCTACATCCGCGTCAACGACCTGTCCAAAGGCCGTGAAGGTTTGCAGTCGCCCATCGTCAAGAACATCCACGATACGGCCCTCAATGCTGTGTTGGAGCGTTCGGGCGCCCAAAACGGCGACCTGATTTTCTTCGGTGCCGACAAGGCAAAAATCGTCAACGACGCCATCGGCGCTTTGCGCATCAAGATCGGTCACAGCGCCTTTGGCAAAGCCAACGGCTTGTTCGAAGACCGCTGGGCCCCGATGTGGGTGGTTGATTTCCCGATGTTCGAGTTCGACGACGAAAGCCAACGGTACACCGCTGTGCACCACCCCTTCACCGCGCCCAAAGACGGCCACGAAGACTGGATGGTCACCGCGCCCGAGAAGTGCATCTCCAAGGGCTATGACATGGTGCTCAACGGCTGGGAAATGGGCGGCGGCTCCGTCCGTATCCACCGCGCTGACGTGCAGCAAAAAGTGTTTGACGCTTTGAAGATCACACCCGAAGAAGCCCAGCTCAAGTTCGGCTTCTTGCTCGACGCCCTGCAATACGGCGCGCCTCCACACGGCGGCTTGGCCTTTGGTCTGGACCGCATCGTCACTTTGATGACCGGTGCCGAATCCATCCGCGACGTGATCGCCTTCCCCAAGACCCAACGCGCCCAGTGCTTGCTGACCCAGGCCCCGAGCGTGGTGGACGAAAAGCAATTGCGCGAACTGCACATCCGCTTGCGCAATCCGGACGCTGTCAAAGCCGCCTGATCGAGCCCCAGCGCTCAAACAACAAAGCCACCTTCGGGTGGCTTTGTTGTTGTGGGACCTGCACTGGAGCTTGAAATGCTCCAGGATGTGTAGGCGCTGAAATGTGTTTGGCCACGGTCTGCGGACCGCAAGCGACGCCATCGCCCAACCCCCAGAGTGTCAACCGCGATGGGTTTACAAGTTCAAAACACTCGCCAAAGGAACATCCGTTGGCACTTCGTAGTCCGCCACGATCCATGCCCGGCTGGTGTGTTCGGCGGCTTCGGCCAAGAAATCCAAGATCGTGCGGATCGAGATGCGGTCCAGCGAAACAAAGGGCTGGTCCAACAAGGTCACGGCGGCGCCTGAGGCCAGGGCGGCGATGAGCATCACCTTGCGGCGGCTGCCGGTGGACAGCATCTCCAGACGTTTGTGCCGATGCTTGTCCATGTCCAATGTCTCGGCCAAGTCTTGCAGCAGCGCTTCGTCCCAATCTGGCCAATGTTTCCGCAGGTCCGCCCAAC
Source organism: Limnohabitans lacus (assembly GCF_030053395.1). Taxonomy (GTDB): domain Bacteria; phylum Pseudomonadota; class Gammaproteobacteria; order Burkholderiales; family Burkholderiaceae_C; genus Limnohabitans_A; species Limnohabitans_A lacus. The sequence goes on from NZ_JASGBH010000010.1 coordinate 4,701, forward strand.
AGGCCTCGACGGTGGTTGGGTCGTGCTCGGGCCCTTTCAAGTCCATCCAGAAAACGCCGCCTGTGGGCACTGTCACGCTGCCGGCCATGGGAGCCAAATCACCTGCCAAGAGCCTCAGCAAGGTGGTTTTGCCCGTGCCTTCATCGCCGCAAATGGCGTGCACGCCAGCGGTCCAGCTGTGCGTCAGGTTGTGGATGAGGGGTTGGGCACCCGGTCCGCCGCTCAATGCGGAGGTCTCAATGACAGTGTGTGAGGAGGAAGACATGCCGCCATCCTAGCAAGGCGCGGCCTGCCTAGAATGGTGTGGTGACTTCCATCGATTACAAAATCCCCGAATCCGTGCTGGTGGTGATCTACACCCCCAGCCAACAGGTCTTGCTGATCCGCCGGGTGGACGCGGGCACCTGGCAATCGGTCACTGGCAGCAAGGACCACCCGCACGAGGACTGGGCCGAGACCGCGGTGCGCGAGGTGCACGAAGAAACCGGCATCGACGCGCTGCACCCCGACTGCCAACTGCAAGACTGGCAACTGGAAAACACCTACGACATTTACCCCGCTTGGCGCTGGCGGTATGCGCCCGAGGTCAGCCGCAACACCGAGCGGGTGTTTGGTCTTTTGGTGCCCGAAGGCACACCGGTCACCTTGAGTCCGTGCGAGCACACCGACTGGCAATGGTTGCATTGGCAGCAGGCGGCAGACACGTGTTTTTCGCCGTCAAATGCCGAGGCGATCTTGATGCTGCCGCGCTTTGTGGAGGGCGCGTGATGCCTCAGCGCCACGAACACCCCACGTTGCGGGTGGCCACCTGGAACATCCACAAAGGCGTGCAAGGCCTGGGGCCTGTGCGGCGGCTGGAGATCCACAACATCGGCCACGCGGTGGAGCAGTTGGACGCCGACATCGTCTGCCTGCAAGAGGTGCGGCGCATGAACCGCCGCGAGGAGCGCTTCTTCTCTCACTGGCCGAGCCTGCCGCAGGCCGATTACCTGGCCCCGGAAGGCTACGAAGCGGTGTATCGCACCAACGCGACCACACGCCATGGCGAACATGGCAATGCGATGCTCTCGCGCTGGCCGGTCTTGTCGCAGCAGCACCGCGACATCTCGGACCATCGATTTGAACAACGTGGTTTTTTGCACGCCGAGGTGCAGGTGGTGGACCGCGTGGTGCATGTGGTCGTGGTGCACCTGGGCCTGGTGCCTGCCAGTCGGCTGCGGCAGACGCAGGCTTTGCTGGACTACATCGCAAGCCACATCGCGGCCGATGCGCCGGTGCTGGTGGCGGGTGACTTCAACGACTGGGGCACGGGCTTGGGCCGGCGCATGGTGGCCGCAGGCTTTGCCGAGTGGCGCGAGCAACCCACGCCAACCTACCCCGCCCGCTTGCCGCTGAACCAGCTGGACCATGTGTATGCGCGGGGCTTGAAGCCTGTGCACGCCATGGCCCCTTCTGGGCGCGTGTGGCCCCGCATGTCGGACCACCTGCCCTTGGTGGCCGAGTTCGCTTGGGACTAGGGCCATGCGCTACAACCTGCTTGACGGTCACCAGATCCGGCTCATTGAAGGGGGTCAGGCTTACTTTGAAGCGCTGGTCTTGGCGATGGACGAGGCCCGTTCGCAGGTGCATCTGGAAACCTACATTTTTGACTTCCATGGCGCAGCGGAGACTGTGGCGCAAGCGCTGGAGCGTGCCGCTTTGCGCGGCGTGCGCGTGTGGCTGGTGGTGGACGGGGTGGGCACGCCCAGCCTGCCTGAGGCGTGGCGCGAGCGTTTTGACAAGGCCGGTGTGCAGTGTCAGATCTATTCGCCACTGGGCACTTTGGGCTTGTTGATCCCCAGCCGTTGGCGGCGTCTGCACCGCAAGCTGTGCGTGGTGGATGGCCACCTGGCTTTTTGCGGCGGCATCAACATCCTGGACGATTGGTACGACCCGCACCACGGCACCCTTGCCGAGCCGAGGCTTGACTTTGCGGTCTGCGCCCAAGGTGCGCTGGTGCAACAGGTGCAGGAAACCATGACCCAGCTGTGGTGGCGCATCGAGGGCGTCAAGCATGTGCGCCAGCAGCACTTTCCAGAGGCCTTCAGCTCGTTCCGTGCGGCGGGGTTGCATTTGCCATGGACGAGCGACAAGTTCCCCGGTGGCGCATCCCACATCGTGGCCAAGGCCGGATTGCTGCTCCGTGACAACGTGCTGCACCGCCGGCAAATCGAGCGGGCTTACCGCAAAGCCATTGGCAACGCACGCCACGAGGTGGTGATAGCCAGTGCCTATTTTTTGCCGGGTCGCCGTTTGCGACAGGCTTTGATCCATGCAGCGCGGCGCGGTGTCAGGGTGCGCTTGCTCTTGCAGGGGCGTTACGAATACTTCATGCAGTACCACGCAGCCCGCCCGGTTTACGGGGTGCTCTTGGCCGCAGGCGTGGAGATTTACGAGTACGAAGCCAGCTACCTGCACGCCAAAGTCGCGGTGGTGGACCCAGACAACGACCGCCCCTGGGCGACGGTGGGGTCGTCCAACTTGGACCCACTGAGCCTGCTGCTGGCCCGAGAGGCCAATGTGGTGGTGGCCGATAAAGCCTTTGCCCAGCAACTGCACCGTTGTCTGTGCAAGGCCATGGACACGCAAAGCACCCCGGTGGTGGCCGAGCAGTACACGCAGCGGCCCTGGGGCCAGCGGCTGCGCGACCGGATTGCATTTGGCCTGATGCGCTTGGCGCTGCTCTTGAGTGGGAACCGTTATTGAGCGCCTAGCCCTTGTGTCAGGCATGGGCGTTGCCATGGCCACAGACTGCGCGGTGCAATCGCTGGTACGATCCTTGTCATGTTAATGAAGACCCCAGATGCCATGACTGCTTCTGCTGCCACGAACGACGACGAGGGCGTTCCCGTTTCCGTCAAGATCCGCGAGCGCATCCACGCGGCCCGCAAGCGCTTCCACGCCAACGACAACATCGCCGAATTCATCGAACCCGGCGAGCTGGACAAGCTGCTGGACGAAGTGACCGCCAAGATGGAAGGCGTGCTCGACAGCCTGGTGATCGACACCGTCAACGACCACAACACCGGCGACACCGCCCGCCGTGTAGCCAAGATGTACCTCAAGGAAGTGTTCAAAGGCCGCTATGTGGACGGTCCCGAGATCACCGAGTTCCCCAATGCCGAGCACCTCAATGAACTGATGATCGTTGGCCCCATCACGGTGCGCAGCGCTTGCAGCCACCACTTTTGCCCAGTGATCGGCAAGATCTGGATTGGCGTGCTGCCCAACGAACACACCAACGTGATCGGCCTGTCCAAATACGCCCGCCTGGCCGAATGGATCATGGGCCGCCCCCAGATTCAGGAAGAAGCCGTGGTGCAACTGGCCGACCTGATCCAGCGCAAAACCCAGCCCGATGGCCTGGCCATCGTCATGGAGGCCAGCCACTACTGCATGGGCTGGCGCGGCGTGAAAGACATGGACAGCAAGATGATCAATTCGGTCATGCGCGGTGCCTTCTTGAAGGACCCGAACCTGCGCCGTGAATTTTTGTCCCTGATTCCTGGAAAGAACTGACCATGTTGGTACGCCTGCTTTACGCCAGCCGAGTGGTGGACTCGAGCCCAGAGACCATCGAGTCTATTTTGACCAAGTCCCGCCAGTTCAACCCAACCAGCGGGATCACCGGCATCCTGTGCTACGGCGGCGGCATCTTCTTGCAAGCCATCGAAGGTGGCCGCAATGCCGTGAGCGAGCTGTACGGTCACATCCAAAAAGACCCTCGGCACAAAGATGTGGTCTTGCTGCACTACGAAGAAATCTCTGAGCGCCGCTTTGGTGGCTGGACCATGGGCCAGGTCGATGCCTCACGCGTCAACACCAACATCTTGCTCAAATACTCTGAGCGCGCCGAGCTGGACCCCTACAGCGTCTCGGGCAAGGTCTCGCTGGCCCTGCTCGAAGAGCTGATGGCCACCGCGTCCATCATCGGTCGCGCCTGAACGCATGCAGCTGATTGGCTGCGACTTCTCCAGCAGCCCCTCCAAACGCAAACCCATCGTGCTGGCCCTGGGCCAAGCCCGGCAGGGCCGGGTGCAGCTGCAGGCCTTGCACACCTTTGACACGCTGAGCGATTTTGGCAACTGGCTGGCGCAGCCGGCCGACTGGGTGGGTGGTTTTGACTTGCCTTTTGGTCTGCCGCGTGAACTGGTCGAGACCTTGGGCTGGCCCACCGACTGGGCCGCTTGCATGGACCATTACTGCGCCTTGGAGCGAGCCCAAATTCGCGAACAGTTTGCTGCGTTTTGCAACGCCCGCCCGGTGGGCGGCAAGTTCGCGCACCGCGCGGCCGACAAGCCCGCTGGCTCCAGCCCATCCATGAAATGGGTGAACCCACCTGTGGCTTACATGCTGCATGCGGGCGTGCCTTTGTTGCGTCAAGCTGGTGTGCACCTGCCCGGCCTGCATGCGGGTGACATGCGCCGCGTGGCGCTGGAGGCCTACCCCGGCCTGTTGGCCCGCGAAGTGCTGGGCAACACCAGCTACAAAAGCGATGACAAAGCCAAACAAACCCCCGAGCGCCTGCTGGCCCGGCGTGAACTGTTGGGCGCACTGGAGCGCGGTCAAACACGCCTAGGCCTTCGCCTGGTGGCCAGCAACGCGCTGCTGGGGCGGCTTGCCGATGACGCCAGCGGTGACGCCCTCGACGCCACCCTGTGCCTGATGCAAGCGGCCTGGGCGCAGCAGCAACATGAAGCGGGGCACCCGCAATACGGCTTGCCGCCCTGTGACCCGCTGGAAGGCTGGATCGTTACGGCGTGACTTGCTTTGGCATGCTGGAAAATGCTGAAAAAATAGGAGAGCTTCGAGCATGACCACCCCCGAAAAACCCAAAGGACCCGCTTCGTATTTCCCGTCCATCGAGAAGAAGTACGGTCAGCCCATCGCGCATTGGCTGGACTTGCTCCAGTCCTGCGAGGGCATGAAGCACATGGAAATGGTGGCCTGGCTCAAGACCGAGCACGGCATGGGCCACGGGCATGCCAATGCCATCGTGGCGTATTGGATGGCGGCCAAGCAATAACAGCCCATGCGGTATGTCTGCGTCATGATGCGGCCATGGCATTTCCTGTGTTGACTCTGGATCAGTTGCGCCGCTATGCCGTGGCACGCAGCCTGTTCGTGCCCACCACCTTGCCCAAGGCCTTGCAACGCCTGGGCTTTGTGCAGGCTGACCCACTGCGTGCGCCTGCCCGTGCACAAGACTTGACGCTGCGCCACCGTGTGGCGGGTTATCGGGTCGGGGATCTGGAGTCGCGCTACCCCAAGCTGCCCATCGAGGAAGATTTTTTCGTCAATTATGGTTTTGTACGGCGTGACGTGCACCACCTGATGCACCCGCGCACGGCCCGAATCGTGTGGTCGGCTGCGCGTATGAAGCAAGCCCAAGAGGTGTTGGCTTTTGTGCGAGAGACCGGTGTTGTCCGGCCTGCGCAAGTGGATGCCCACTTTGACCATGGCCGCGTGGTCAACTGGTTTGGCGGCAACAGCAAAGCCAGCACCCAGTTGCTCGAAGGCATGCACTACCGTGGCCTGTTGCGCGTGGTGCGGCGTGAGGGCGGTCAGCGCCTGTATGCCGTGCGCACGCATGAACCGAGCGGGCAGGGTCCCGAGGCCAGTATGGACGCACTGGTGGATGTGATCGTGGCCAAATACGCCCCTTTGCCTGCAGCCAGTCTGGGGCAGTTGGTCAGTCTGCTGGCGGGCGGCATTCCGCAGTGGCGACAACACCGCCAAGCCATGCTGCAGCGAGCGCGCCTGCGCTTGCCCACTGCCGAAGTGGATGGCACAACTTGGCTGTGGCCCGAAGGCGAAAACCCGGCATCGGGTCGTGACGGCGTGGAGGATCAAGTGCGATTGCTGGCACCCTTTGACCCGGTGGTGTGGGATCGGCGCCGCTTTGAGCAGTTGTGGGGTTGGGCCTACCGTTTTGAGGCCTACACGCCCGCTGCAAAGCGTGTGCGAGGCCACTACGCCATGCCTTTGCTCTGGCGCGATCAGGTCATTGGGTGGGCCAATGTCAGTGCCAAGTCGGGTGTGCTGACGCCCGACGTCGGCTTTGTGAATGCAGCCCCACAGGAGAATGCTTTTGTTGTGGCACTGGACGATGAGCTGCACCGCATGTCAGTTTTTTTGAGGTTACAAGAAGCTTGATTTCCAGATGCCGCGTCACGCAGTCGTGCGCATCTTGAGTCTCTCATGCAACGCATGTATTCATGCGGGTCAGCCAGCCAGAGTCTCTGCACGAAAGGGGGCCAGTGCGTCCCGATCGAAGCGGATGGAGGTGGATTCTTTGTCACTGCTGGTGGGCCTGAAGCTGATGATGCGCATCGCGTTTTCACGTCCAAGGTGTACCACCGTCAAGTCCGCCAGCATCCCAGAAACATCAGACAATGAATAAATATGATGTCTTTGTAATTAAAAAATCAGCAACAAGAGATACGATGAAGACCCATCACTTGGTTCGCTGAAAAGCGGTCCTTCAGAGTGCTTTTCCATTCACGCCATCGATCATGTCTCTTTTGAATCCAGCTGTCCGAGAAGCCGCCCGCCGCAGCGTGTTGTGCTGGTTGGCCACGGTCGATGCCGATGGTCAGCCCAATGTCTCGCCCAAAGAGGTCTGGGCCATTGTTGACGACGAGCATGTGGTGGTCGCCCACATTGCTTCGCCTTTGAGTGCGCGCAACATCGCGCAGCAGCCACTGGTGTGCCTGAGCTTTGTCGATGTGTTCGTGCAAAAGGGCTTCAAGCTCAAAGGCAATGCGCATGCGGTGTGCGCCGATGAACCGGCCTTCTCCCACTGGGCCGCACCGCTGTTGGCCATGGTGGGGCAACGGTTTGTTATTCAGAGCGTGCTCGTCATCCGCGTCACGTCAGTGGCCCCCATCGTCGCACCCAGTTACCGCTTTTATCCGCAAGTAACAACGGAGCCATCGCAAATCGCATCAGCGATGAAAGCTTATGGTGTTCAACACAAGCAGGAGTGAATTCATGAGTGAAATTCTCGTTCGTCAAGCGGTATGGAAGGACTTGGAAGCGGTGGCGATCTTGTTCGACGGCTACCGCCAGTTCTATGGCCAGCCCAGCGACGTGGTTGCTGCTCGTGCTTTCCTGCAGGCCCGTTTTGAACACGGGCAGTCAACCATCTTCTTGGCCGAATCGGAGGGTCTGGCGGTGGGGTTCACCCAGCTGTATCCCAGCTTCTCGTCGGTATCGATGGCCAGGGTGTTGGTGCTCAATGATTTGTACGTGGTGCCAAGGGCCAGGCGCCTAGGGGTGGGGCAATCTCTGTTGAATGCCGCAGCTGCCCACGCGAAGCAATTGGGTGCCATCCGCCTGTCATTGAGTACAGCCGTAGACAACACTTCTGCCCAAGCTTTGTACGAATCGCAAGGTTGGGGGCGTGATCAAAAGTTTTTGGCGTATCACTTGGCTTTGAAATAAAGCAAACAGGATATGACTGGACGGCAAACGTGTGCTGCTGAGTATTTGGATTTTTAATGGGGGACTGAAGTTATGAAAAAAATTATTTTTGCATTATTGATTGCATGTCTTTTGCCTGCTTGCACGACAGTGGGTGAGCCTTTTGAACGATATCCGTCGATCGATGCGGGAAAAGGACAGCTCATTATTTTCAACGCCAAAAAAGATGATGTGAAGCTGCTGATGCCCGTCATCGTCAGCTGTAACGACAAGCCATGTGGAAAAATTCTTTATAAGTACGACAGCACAGTCAATGGCTTATATACAGTGCAGAATTTGCCCGAAGGGGTCATCAAAGTGTCGATCAAAAACAATTTGAATTGGACCTTGGGCCCCAAGATTTCAATCCGAGCCAACGAACTCAATGTCAACATCGAGTCGGGGCGGCGGACTGTTGTGATGGCGACATTGATCAGTGGCTCAGAGACTTATTACGGAAATACGCTGTCTACGGCAAGCCATAACTATGTACTCCAAGAGATAGCCGAAGAATCGGCCCTTCCCTTGCTGAGGGGGCTCAAACAACCAGCCCGATTTTGACGAGGTGATCTTGAATGTCATTCATGAATTGCAGTGAATCAAGCTGGATTCAAGTGCTTGGGCCACGCCGCATCACGCGGGTGCCAATTGAGGTTTTTCCTTTGCTGTGAATTAGTTCGCTCAAGGTTTTTGGGAATCCAGAGTATGGGTGCATGAACAGAGGTGTTTCCATAACAATTATTTTAGGAAGAACCATCATGTTGTTGAGGCCTCTGTCCCCCCCTTATTTGCAGTCATCTTCACGAATCAGTGAAGGGCGAATGACGATGGCTGTGCCGATACAGCAGACCAATGAATCCGAAGGACAGACCATGAAAATGTTGGGTTTGATCGGTGGCATGAGTTGGGAGTCCACATTGCCGTATTACCGACTCATCAATGAAAGCGTAAAAGCGCACAGGGGTGGCTTGCACTCGGCGCGGCTTATTTTGTACAGCGTGGATTTTGCAGAGGTCGAGTCATTGCAGCGGGGCGGAGATTGGGCTGCTGCGGGGGCATTGTTGGCTCAGGCCGCACAAACCTTGCAGACTGCGGGTGTCCAAGCACTGGTGCTTTGCACCAACACCATGCACAAGGTGGCCCCGGCCATCGAAGCGGCCGTGCAGGTGCCCCTGCTGCACATCGCCGATGCAACGGCCAAGGCCATCGTGGCGCAAGGGTTCACGCGGGTGGGCTTGTTGGGTACGCGTTTCACGATGGAGCAGGATTTTTACAAATCACGCCTGCGAGATGCATATGCCTTGGAGGTGATGGTCCCCGAGGCTGATGGCCGTGCCGATGTGCATCGCATCATTTACGAAGAACTGTGCCTAGGCCATGTTTGTGATGCTTCGCGGGGTGTCTACCGCCGAGTTATCGAAGATCTGGTGGCTCAGGGCGCGCAGGCCATCGTCTTGGGCTGTACCGAAATCGGTATGTTGGTGGGCGCCCAAGACAGTCCGGTGCCCTTGTTTGACACCACCGCTTTGCATGCACAAGCCGCTGTCGATTGGGCATTGACCGATTAAGCTATCGCTTGATGTTTTGAAGGAGTTCCCATGACCCACACCGTCCGTTTTCAACGCGTCCTGCGTGCCCCCGCTGATCGGATTTTCCGCGCCTTCATCGATCCGGATGCCATGGTCAAGTGGTTGCCGCCGCATGGTTTTACCGGTCGGGTGCACGAGATGGATGCCCGAGTGGGCGGCGGCTACCGCATGTCGTTCACCAACCTGGGCAATGGCCAGTCGCACAGCTTTGGCGGCACGTTTTTGGAGCTGGTGCCGGGAGAGCGCTTGAGCCACACCGACACCTTTGATGACCCCAATTTGCCCGGGCAGATGACCACGACGGTCACTTTCAAACCTGTGCTGGTGGGGACCGAGCTGAACATCGAGCAGTCGGGCATCCCCGAGATGATCCCGCCCGAGATGTGTTGTCTGGGCTGGCAAGAGTCTTTGAATTTGCTGGCGCTGTTGGTCGAGGCCGAAATTCCGGCTTGAGCGCGGCTTAGCGCATCTGCTCGTCAAATGGCCGCAGCCGCGATGTCATTGGGCAGGGGCGCCAATTGGCGCAGGGCTTGCAAGGCGTCGGCGTCGGTGCGGTACAGCTTCAGCTGTGCGCTTTCAGGCAGTTCTCCTGCACGTTTCAAGGCGGTTTCCACCGGCAGCTTGATGCCGCTGATGTGCAGCGTGATGCCTCGGCTGGCCAGTTGGCGCTGTAGCTGACCAAAGGTTTCCACGCCGGTCGCGTCGATGCGGTTGATGGGCTGGGCAAACAGGCAAACGTCCTGCACATCGGGGTGCAGCGCCAAATGCTCGGCAATGGCGCGTTCAAAGCCGCTGGCCGCAGCAAAGTCGAGCTCGGCATCCATGCGCAAGGCATACAAATGGGGTGCCAAGGGGGGCAGCTTCCACAGGTGCCGGTCGCGCAAGCTGCCGTCGGGGTGCAGGCCCACTTCGATGATGCGCGGGTGCAAGCGGGTGTGCAAAAAGTGGCTCAGTCCCACCAGCACACCAGCCATGACGCCCCAATAAATCCGCGGCGCTGTGGCCAAGGTGATGGCGAAGGTGACCGCTGCTGTCATGGTCTCAACGCGGTCAATGCGCCAGAGCTTGAGGAATTGACGCGGCTGGAACAGGTTGAGTACCGCCACGATCACCGCAGCTGCCATGACCGAGCGCGGCACGTATTGCAAGGCAGGCATCAGCAGCAGCAAAGCCAACAAAACAAAACCAACCGAGGCCACCACCGCCCAGCCCGAGCGTGCACCGGCATACAGCATCAAGGCGGAGCGCGAGAACGAGGTGCTGGTCGGGAAGCTGCCTGAAAAAGCCGAGGCCAGTTTGGCCAGGCCTTGGGCAAACAATTCGGTGCTGTCGTCCCAGCGTTTGCCATCGCGCTGGCACTCGATGCGGGCACTGGAGGCGGTCTCTAAAAAGCTCACCAAGGCGATCACCATGGCCGGCACCCAAAGCTGGTTGAGCATCTCCAGGCCCGGCCAGTGCGGCCAGTAAACATCGGGCAAGCCCGAAGGCAGCAAGCCGACCACGGCCCCATGTTGTTCGTAGCCTGTGACATAGCCCAAGAGCGAGGCCAAGGCCATGACCAGCATGACGCCCGGCCAGCGCGGCTTGTAGCGCCGCAGCAAAAGTAACACCGCCAAACTGCCCAGGCCAAACAGCGCTGGCCAGTCCGTCAGCCAGCTGCTCCAGCTGGCAACATCCCATTGCCAGGTCTTCACGCCCAGCAGCGCCGGCACTTGCGATGCCATGATCAGCAGCGAAGCTGCCTGGGTAAAGCCCATCATCACGGGTGAACTGACCAGGTTGATCAACCAGCCGTAATGGCCTAATCCCAAAAGCAGCTGTATGCCACCCGACAAGAGCGACAGCCACACTGCCAAAGACACCCATTCGGCGGAGCCGGGCTCGGCCATGCCCGTGAGCGATGCCCCGATCAGCACACAGGTCAGTGCAGCGGGGCCGACCGACAAGCGGTTGGCACTGCCCAACAACACCGCCAGCAAAGCCGGCACCAAGCAGGTGTAAAGGCCCGTGACCAGCGGCATGCCCGCCAGGCCCGCATAGGCCACGGCCTGCGGCACCATCACCAGGGCCACCGTGAGCCCGGCCAGCACTTCGGTGCGGGCCAACGCAGGTGTCAGTTTGGGCCAGGTACGGTAGGTCAAAAAGCGTTGCAAATCCATGCCCTATCTTAGTCGGCTGGGGTTCAGCGCTGTGGCATGTCCTTGACAGAGTAGCCCAGGCTGATGGTTGCGTCTTCGGGGATGGCGGGCACCGTCTTGTCCCAAGCTTCCCAGGCTTCGCGCAGGGCTTGCAGGCGCTCGGGTTCGCGCTTGGCGAGGTTGGCCCGTTCGCGTTCGTCGGCCGGAATGTTGAAGAGGTAATCGTTGCCGTCCACCCGCAGGTATTTGTAGTCGCCCATGCGCAAGGCGCGCTGGCCTCGGTGGTTCATGCGCCAGTACAGCGGCCGCTCAAACGCGTGTTGGGCGTCGCGCAGCACCGGCAGCATGGACACGCCGTCAAAGGGCAAGTCGTCATGGGCCTTGGCGCCAGCGAGCTCGACCATGGTGGCCGACCAGTCCATGGTCATGCACTGCTGGGTCGATGTGCCGCCGGGCGCGATCACGGCGGGCCAGTGCGCGATCCACGGCACGCGGATGCCGCCTTCGGTCAGGTCCATCTTGCCGCCCACCAAAGGCCAGTTGTCAGAAAAACGCTCGCCGCCGTTGTCGCTGGTGAAGACGATCAGGGTGTTGTCGAGTTGCCCGGTTTTTTTCAAAGCATCGACCACCCAGCCAATGCCTTCGTCCATGTGGTGGATCATGCGGTGGTAGGTGTGGATGTTGCCGCCATCCAGATGAAACAGGTTGTCCTTGACTTGTGCCGCCAGCGCATGGTCTTCGCGGGTTTCCCAGGGCCAGTGCGGCGCGGTGTAGTGCAGGCTCAAAAAGAAGGGCGTGCCTTGCGCAGCGCCAGGGGCCATGCGCTCGACAAAGTCCACCGCCTTGTGCGAAATCAGATCGGTCAGGTAGCCGTCTTCGTGCTTTTCTTCTTCTTTGGTGTAGAGGTCGTGCGTGCCGTTGTTGCTGGCGTGGGTGAAGTAGTCCACGCCGCCCGACATGGGTCCAAAGAACTCTTCATAGCCCGACTTGATCGGGCTGAAGTGGGGCGGGTAGCCCAAATGCCATTTGCCGATCAGCGCCGTGCGGTAACCACTGGCTTTGAGCAGGGACGGCAGCGTGGGGTGCTCAGGCGGCAGGCCTAGCACCGTGCTGCCTTTGCTTTTGCTGTTGATGGGCTCGTCAGCCCCACCGCGCAGGCGGTACTGGTAGCGGGCGGTCATGAGTGCAAAGCGGGTGGGCGAGCACACGGGGGAGTTGGAATAACCCTGCGTGAATTTGAGGCCGCTTGCAGCCAGTTGGTCGAGCACGGGCGAGACCTTGCCGAACTTCGCGTCGCGGCCGCCGTAGCAACCAAGATCGGCAAAGCCGAGGTCGTCGGCCACGATGAAGATGATGTTGGGGCGTTGTGTCATGGGGGTTTCAGTCGACCTTCATGCCGGTGGCGCGGATGATGCGGCCGTATTGGTCAGAGAGTTTTTTCAGGCGGGCAGCGGCGGCCGATCCGGTCAGGCCTTCGTAGGCCATGTCCAGATCGCTCAGCCGGGCTTGTTGTTCGGGCCGGGCCATCGCATCGGTGATGGCTTTGGCCATGGTTTGCATCAAGGGCTCGGGGGTGTTGCCTGGGGCCATGACCACGTAGAGCACTTCGCTCTCCAAGTCCTTGAAACCAGCCTCGGCCACGGTCGGCACTTCAGGGGCCAGGCGCGAACGCTTGCTGCTGGTCACCGCCAGTGCATTGATCTTGCCGCCTTTGACTTGCGGCAGCATGCCGGGCGTGGCCAGTGTGCCGCCGTCCACCTCACCGGCCACCACCGCCATCACCGCCGGTGAATTGCCCCGGTAAGGGATGTGCACCAGGCGTGTGGACGCCGAGAGGTTGGCCATGTTGACCCACAAGTGGCCGGGGGAGCCGTTGCCGCCCGAGCTGAAGTTCAGACTGCGCTCGCGTGCGGTTTGCATGAAGTCTTTGACCGACTTGATGCCAGTGCCGGGGTGCACGCCCAGCAGCAAACCTGAGCTGGAGATCACCACCAGCGGTTTGAGGTCCGCGTCCTTGAAAGGCATCACCTTGTAGATGTGCGGGTTGATGGTGTGCGTGGTGTCAATGCCCCAGAGCAAGGTGTAACCATCAGGCGCTGATTTGGCCACCACATCGGCCCCCACATTGCCCGAGGCCCCGGCCTTGTTTTCCACCACAAAGGCTTGGTTGAATTGCTTTTGCAGCACATCGCCCACGGCACGGGCCAGGATGTCGGACGGCCCGCCAGGCGGGAAACTGTTGATGAACTTGACGGGCTTGTTGGGCCAGGGCGCTGTTTGGGCGAAGGCCGCTGTGCTCAGCATCCATGTTGTGCTGGCCAGCAAGAGTGTGCGACGCAGTGTCATGGGGTCTTCCTTCGGTGATCAGTCCAGTTGCACGCCGGTGGCTTTGATGGGTTTTTCCCAACGGTTCAGGTCGGCTTTTTGGGCGGCGGCCAGATCGGCCGAGTTGGAGCCGATAGGCTCGTAGCCCAGCTTGACCAGCTTGTCTTTCATGGCCGGCTCGCGCACGATTTTGACCATGGCTTTTTCCAAACGCGCCAAGGCCTCGCCCTTGAGTCCAGCGGGGCCATACATGGCAAACCAGGCGGTGGCGTCCATGTTGATGCCTGCCTCTTTGAGTGTGGGCACCTCGGGCACTTGCGTGTCGCGTTTGCTGCCGGTCACGGCGATGATGCGGGCCTTGCCGCTGTGGTGCAGCTCGGCGGTTTCGCTCACCACATCGAACTTGTAGTCGATGTGACCGCCCAGCAAAGCGTTATTGGCCGGGGCGCCGCCTTGAAACGGCACATGGTTCAGTTGCACGCCTGCAGACTGCTCCATCAGCACGCCCATGAAGTGGGGCAGGGTGCCCGCGCCGGGCGTGCCGTAGCTGCTTTCGCCGGGCTTGGCCCGGGCTTTGGCCAGCATCTCGGCCACACTTTTGACACCCGAAGCAGGACCTGCCACCACGCCAAATTGAAAGCGGGCGATTTGCGAGACGGGGGTGAAGTCTTTCACCGCGTCGTAGTCGAGCTTTTTGTAAACGTGCGGGAACAGCACCATCGGTCCGCTGGGCAGCACGATGACGGTTTGGCCGTCGGGTTTGGCGGCTTTGACCATGTTCAGGGCGATGCGTCCGCCTGCACCGGGCTTGTTGTCCACCACGATGGGGCCAAAGTCATCGCGCAGTGCATCGGCCACGATGCGGGCGATCACGTCGGCCGAGCCCCCAGGCGGAAAGCCCACCAGGATTTTCAAAGGCGGTTTGTCTTGCGCTTGCGCGCCCAGGCTGGCCAAGGTCAACAGCGCAAGGCTCAAGGTGCGGCGTGTGAGTGTGAGCATGTTCGGCGATTCCTCATTGGGGGTTGGACTGCGCATGGGGTGAACCCCCGCATGGACTGCCCCACAATGTAGGCTTGTTTGTGGTGATTGATCTAATCAACCATCCCCCCTGAAAACCCTGATGCCCTTGATGTCGCTGTCTCCTTCACAACGCCTCGCCTCGGTGGATGATTTGCTGCTGTACCGGCTGAGCCACTTGACGGCTGCCGCAGGCGCGGTGGTGGTGCGTTTGTGCGAAGGCGGCTACGGCATCACGCGGCGCGAGTGGGGCTTGCTGGCGCAGTTGCACGGTTACCCGGGTGGCCTGCTGCCCTCAGAGTTGGCCGAACGCATGCACCGCGATCGGGCCCGCACTTCCAGGACGATCACGGCCTTGCTGGGCAAACAACTGATCGAGCGCACCGCTTTGCCGCACGACCGGCGCAGTGTGCGCGTGAGCCTGACCCCCGAGGGTCAAGTGCTGTACGCCCAACTGATGCCGCAAATCCAGGCCATCAACAGCCAGATCCTGTCGGTGCTCTCGCACGAAGAAGCCGCCAGTTTGGACGACGCGCTGGAGCGCTTGCGGGTGCAGGCCTTGGCCGTGCAAGCCAGCATGAGCCCCGACTTGCCCAAGGCAGACCGCCGCCGTGGCCGGACTGCGTCAGCGCTTGCGGCCAAGCCCAAGCAGGCATTGACAAGGGATCGGCCGTGATCGCGCGTGGCTTGTGGCTGTGCCTGCTGGTTTGGCCTGCCCTCGGGTTCGCGGAGCCGACCGAGACCACGGCTTGGGTGAGCTGGGTGATGGATGGGGACACTTTGCTTTTGGTGCCGCAAGGCCAGAAAGAGCCCGTCAAGGTGCGGGTGGATGGCATCGATGCGCCCGAGAGTTGTCAGCCAGGGGGCGAGGCCGCACGGGACGCGATGATCCGGCTGGCCATGCGCAAAACGGTGCAGGTCCGTGAATTTGGCCAAGACCATTACGGCCGGCAGGTCGCGCAAGTGAGCATCGATGGGGTGGACCTGGGCGCAGAGATGGTGCGCACCGGTATGGCTTGGGCTTACCGCTACCGCGCAGGGGCGGGGCCTTATGCCAAGCTGCAAAAGCGGGCCCAAGAAGACAAGCGCGGCTTGTTCGGTGCTTCAGAGACGGCGATGACGCCAGCGGTGTTTCGCAAGTTCCATGGCAGCTGCCATGCCCCTGTGAATTGAAAGCTCAGGCGCGGTGTGCGGCGCAGACGGGGCAATGTTCGTTGCGGCCCATGCGGATGTCGGTCCACGACAGGTCGCGGCCGTCGAGCATCAACAGGCGGCCGGCCATGTGGCTGCCCATGCCGCTCAAGATTTTCAGCGCCTCTGCTGCTTGCACCGTGCCGATGATCCCCACCAGTGGCGCAAACACGCCCATGGTGGCGCAGCGGGTTTCTTCAGGGACTTGCTCGGGTGGGAACACGCAGGCATAGCAGGGCGCATCGGCGTGGGTGCTGTCAAACACCGAGACCTGACCGTCCATGCGGATGGCCGCGCCCGAGACCAAGGGTTTGCCGTGCACAACGCAAGCGCGGTTGACGGCATGGCGGGTTTCAAAGTTGTCGCAGCAGTCGATCACGACATCGGCTTGCGCCACCAGCGTGTCGAGCAAGGCCGCATCGGCCCGCTGCGTGATGGGTGTGACCTGCACATCGGGGTTGATTTGGGCAATCGCGGTGCGCACCGAATCGGCTTTGTTTTGCCCCACGCGGTCCAGCGTGTGGGCGATCTGGCGCTGCAAATTGGTGGCATCCACCTGGTCATGGTCGACCACCGTGATGCGGCCCACGCCCGCGCTGCCCAGGTAAAGGCTGACGGGGGAACCCAAGCCGCCTGCACCAATGATCAGGGCATGCGAGGCCAGCAGTTTTTCCTGGCCATCGATGCCCAGTTCATTGAGCAGGATGTGGCGCGAGTAGCGCAACAGCTGGGTGTCATCCATCGCGCTCACTCGTCTTTTTTCTCGGCCTTGCGTTCAGACAGGGTGGTGCTGGCTTTGACGGGCAAGCCTTTGAGCTGGTTCAGGGCTTGTTGCAGCTGGAAGTCTTTTTCAGAGCCGAACTCGGGCAGACGGCGTTCGGCCGGTGATTTTTTGGAGTCTTCCTCGAGTTTCTTCAAGGCCTCTTCGCGGGCTTTCTCGCGCTCGGGGTCTTTCTTCTCTTCTTCCTTGCCGTTGGACAGGTGCTTTTGCAGATCGGCTTCGCGGGTGCGCAAAGCGGCAAACAGATTGCCTTCGGCGGTCTCGTCCAGCATCACCTCGGGCACGATGCCCTTGGCCTGAATGGCGCGGCCATTGGGGGTGTAGTAACGGGCGGTGGTGATCTTCAGGGCGGTGTCAGGGCCAAGCTGGCGCACGGTCTGCACCGAGCCCTTGCCAAAGGTCTGGCTGCCCATCAAGGTGGCGCGTTTGTAGTCTTGCAAGGCGCCAGCCACGATCTCGCTGGCCGATGCAGAGCCTTCGTTGACCAGTACCACCAAGGGCACTTTTTTGAGCACACCGCCGGTGGCTTGGGTCAGGCGTTGGATCGGGTCGTTGCTGGCGCTGCGGCGCCAGAACTGCGGCGAGGCCTTGTAGGTGAACTTGCTTTCTTCGAGCTGGCCGTTGGTGGTGACCACGGTGACGTTTTCGGGCAAGAAAGCAGCCGACAAAGCCACTGCGGCGTCAAGCAAACCACCCGGGTCATTGCGCAAGTCGAGCACCAGGCCTTTGAGCCCTGGCGACTGCTTGACCATCTCTTCGACTTTGCGGGCAAAGTCTTCCACCGTGCGTTCTTGGAACTGCGACACACGCACCCAGCCGTAGCCGGGTTCAATCAGCTTGGTTTTGACGGATTGCGTTTTGATTTCTTCACGGATGATGGTCACCGGGAAGGTGCGGCTTTCGTCTTTGCGGAATACCGTCAACACCACTTTGGTGTTGGGCTCGCCGCGCATGCGTTTGACCGCCTCGCTCAGCGACAGGCCTTTGACGGCGGTGCTGTCGATCTTGGTGATCAGGTCATTGGTTTTGAGGCCAGCGCGGTCGGCCGGCGAGCCCTCGATGGGCGAGACGATCTTGATCAGGCCGTCTTCCTGGCTGATCTCGATGCCCACGCCGACAAATTTGCCGGAGGTGCCTTCCGAAAATTCCTTGAAGCTCTTTTTGTCAAAGTACTGCGAATGCGGGTCCAGGCTCGCGACCATCCCAGAGATGGCTTCGGTGATGAGTTTTTTCTCGTCCACCGGCTCGACGTAGTCGCTTTTGACCATGCCAAAAACGGCGGCCAGTTGTTGCAGCTCTTCGAGTGGCAATGGCGCCATATTGCCGCGTGCCACGGTTTGCAGTGACACGGTGGTCAGTGCGCCAGCTAAAGCGCCTACGCTCAGCCAACCGACGATCTTGAGTTTCTGTCCCATATTGCTTGTCTGTTCCCTGTAGGAGATTCAGGTCAATATACACCGCAGGCCCAGCCCCTGTTGGGGAGGGCCTGTAATTTCAAGTAAAGACCCCAGGCGGCTAAGTCTGCCGCTCAGAGGGCCATCAGGCCTTGCCTTGGCTGGCCACGGCGGCGGCGGCTGCCGCAGCAGCGGCAGCGTCGCCCAGGTAGTAATGGCGGATGGGCTTGAGGTTTTCGTCCAGTTCGTACACCAGCGGGATGCCGTTGGGAATGTTCAGGCTGACGATGTCGCTGTCGGAGATGCCGTCCAGGTATTTGATCAGGGCGCGGATCGAGTTGCCGTGGGCAGCGATCAGCACGCGCTTGCCTGATTGGATACTGGGGGCGATGGTCTCGGTCCAATAGGGCACCACGCGGGCCACGGTGTCCTTGAGGCACTCGGTCAAGGGCACGGCTTCGGGGTTGGGGTAACGGCGGTCGCTGCGTTCGCAGCGGGGGTCGGTCGCTTCCAGAGCCGGGGGCGGGGTGTCGTAGCTGCGGCGCCAGACCAGCACTTGTTCGTCGCCGTATTGCTTGGCCATGTCGGCCTTGTTCAGGCCTTGCAGGCCCCCATAGTGGCGCTCGTTCAGGCGGTAGTCCTTGACCACGGGCAGCCAAGTGCGGTCCATTTCGTCCAGGGTCAGCCACAGAGTGCGGATGGCGCGCTTGAGCACCGAGGTGTAGCACAGGTCAAAGTCCCAGCCTTCGGCTTTAAGCAGTTTGCCGGCCGACATGGCTTGGCTCACGCCGGTGGGGGTCAGGTCCACATCGGTCCAGCCGGTGAAGCGGTTTTCAAGGTTCCAGGTGGATTCGCCGTGGCGGATCAGGACAAGTTTGTACATGGTGAGAGGCAGCAGTAGCTGTGAAAAACAAGGGACAAGGCCGCCATTTTAGAATCGAGGCTTGGCGGCCCGCTGACGGGCCGATGTTTTTGATGCCTTACAAAGGTCTGATTCGTGAACTTTCTCTTCGATAACTGGATGTTGATCGCCGTGGCCTTGGCCTCTGGCGTGGCTTTGATCGTGCCCACCTTGGGCAAAGGCTCGGGCCTGAGCCCTCAAGACATGGTGCAGCTGATGAACCGTGAAAAAGCCGTTGTGATCGATGTGTGCTCTGCCGATGAGTTCGCCCAAGGCCATGTGATCGGTGCCAAAAACCTGCCTTTGAGCGAGCTGGAAGCCAAGCTGGCCCAGGTGGTCAAGAACAAAGCCACCCCGGTGGTGATGGTGTGCCAAGTGGGTGCCCGCTCTGCCCGTGCAGCCGCAACAGCCCAAAAGCTCGGTTACGAGAACGTGCAGTCGCTTGCCGGTGGCCTGAAGGCTTGGCAAGCGGCCAACATGCCTGTCGAAAAAGTCTAAAGAGGAAGCCCCATGCAAGCCGTCAAGATGTACACCACCGCCGTCTGCCCCTACTGCATCCGCGCCAAGCAGGTGCTCAAGGCCAAGGGCGTGGCGCAGATCGAGGAAATTCGCATCGACCTGGATCCCGCCCAGCGGGACCACATGATGCAAATCACCGGCCGCCGCACCGTGCCCCAGATCTATGTGGGCGACACCCATGTGGGCGGCTGCGACGACCTGATGGCGCTGGACGCCAAAGGCGGCCTGGTGCCTTTGTTGCAAGGCGCTTGAGCCCCTAGGGTTTCCACAGGAAGTGCCTTTTCAAAATGGGCGTCCTGATCGCGGATAATTCTGTTGTTTTCTTTCATATGCGGCCCATTTCGGGCCGCATGATTTTTGTGTCCCCAGGGAATTGAGATGACCGATACCAACACCACCTCCGAAGCCGAAACTCCTGTGTTTCAAATCCAACGCGTTTACCTCAAGGAGGCTTCGCTGGAGCAACCCAACTCGCCCGCCATCTTGATCGAGCAGCAGCAGCCCAACGTGGACATCCAATTGGGCGTGGAAGCCACCCCTGCCGCGGAAGGCGTGTTTGAAGTTTGCGTGACCGCTACCGTGCACACCAAGATCGGTGACAAGACCGTGTTCTTGGCCGAGTGCAAGCAAGGCGGCATTTTTGAAATCCGCAACGTGCCCGAAGACCAGATGGGCGCCATCATGGGCATCGCTTGCCCCCAAATCGTTTACCCCTACCTGCGTGGCAACGTGGCTGACTTGATCACCCGCGCTGGCTTCCCTCCAGTCCACTTGGCCGAGATCAACTTCCAGGCCATGTACGAGCAGCAACAAGCCCAAGCCGCCGCTGCGACCCAGCAGTAAGCGGTCGCCGCGCATGCGCATCACGGTCATTGGCGCAGGCGCCTGGGGCACGGCCATGGCCATGGCCGCTTGCCGCTTGAGCGGCCACGAGGTGCGCTTGCACGCCCGTGATGAGGTGCAAGCCAATGCCTTGCGCACCCAAGGCCAAAACGCCCGCTATTTGCCGGGCATCGATTTGCCTTCCCAGCTTGACATTCTGAGCGGCCCATTGGCCCCAGTGGTGGCACAAGCCGAAGCCCAAGACCTCTTCATCGTGGCCACGCCCATGTCGGGCTTGCGCAGCACCCTGCAGGCCTTGCACACTGTGCCTGGCCCCGTGGCTTGGCTGTGCAAAGGCTTTGAATCCGGCACCGGCCTCATGCCCCACGAGGTGCAGGCCCAAGTGGCCCCATCCATGCAAGCGGGCGCCTTGAGTGGCCCCAGCTTTGCCCTGGAAGTGGCGCGCAGCCAGCCCACTGCTTTGGTGGCCGCCAGCGGCCATGCCGCCGTGCGCGACGCGCTGGTGCAAGCCTTCCATGGTGCGGCCCTGCGTGTGTATGCCAACGATGACATCGTGGGCGTGGAAGTGGGCGGTGCCGTTAAAAACGTGTTGGCCATTGCCACAGGCCTGTGCGATGGCTTGGACCTGGGGCTCAATGCCCGCGCTGCACTCATCACACGCGGCCTGGCCGAAATGACCCGATTGGGCTTGGCTCTGGGCGCCAAGCCTGAAACCTTCATGGGCCTGTCGGGCTTGGGCGATTTGGTGTTGACGGCCACGGGCGATTTGAGCCGCAACCGCAAAGTGGGTTTGGCCTTGGCGCAAGGCATGAGCTTGGAACAAGCCGTGGACTCCCTGGGTCACGTGGCCGAAGGCGTCTACAGCGCCCGTACTGTGGCGCAACGGGCACAAAGTTTGGGTGTCGACATGCCCATCACCGAAGCCGTGGTCGCACTTTTGGATGGCCGACTGCAAGCGCGCGAAGCGGTGCAGGTGCTCATGGGTCGGGGCCCACGCGGCGAATCGGTCTGAAACTCAGTTGGGTGTGTACGCCAGCCGCACGTAGATCGGCGCAAAGGCCTCGGCCTGGGTGATCTCGATCAGGGTTTCTTTGGCCAACTCCAAGAGGGCGATGAAGGTCACCACCAGCACCGGAACGCCCAAGGTGGGGTCGAACAGGTGTTCAAACTCCACAAACTTGCGGCCTTGCAGGTGCTTGAGCACGATGCTCATGTGCTCGCGCACGCTCAGTTCTTCGCGGCTGATCTTGTGGTGCTGGACCAGTTTGGCGCGTTTGATGATGTCGCGCCAGGCCGATTGCAGCTCGTCCAGGTTCACCTCTGGAAAGCGCGGTTGCAGGCTTTGCTCGATGAAGACTTCGGCCTTGATGAAGTCACGCCCATAGTGCGGGATCTGATTGAGCTGCATCGAGGCGAGCTTCATCTGCTCGTACTCGAGCAGGCGGCGCACCAGCTCGGCCCGAGGGTCTTCGGCTTCTTCGCCTTCGGCCACTTTTTTGGGTGGCAGCAACATGCGCGATTTGATCTCGATCAGCATGGCCGCCATCAGCAGGTATTCGGCCGCCAGCTCCAGGTTGTGCTGGCGGATTTCATCGACATAGCTCAGGTACTGGCGGGTCACCGCCGCCATGGGGATGTCGAGGATGTTGAAGTTTTGCTTGCGGATCAAGTACAGCAGCAAGTCCAAGGGCCCCTCGAAGGCCTCCAAAAACACCTCCAATGCATCCGGTGGGATGTACAGGTCGGTGGGCATCGAAAACAAGGGCTCACCATACAGGCGGGCCAAAGCCACCTGGTCCACCACCTGCGGCATGGGCGCGGGGGCGCTGTCCAATGCGGGGGGCAGCTCGGTGGGCTCGGTGCTCATGGTCGATGCGCGGGTTCGGCTCAGGCTTGGTTTTGGTAAACGTAGGGTTTTTGCGCCACGCGGCCGGCCTTGAAGGCTTGCTGCTCGTCGCGGCTCAGTTGCTTGTCCCACAGCAGGGCACGGCCTTCTTGCTGCTGCGCGTCCAGCTCGGGGCGTTGGGTCTTGAGCTGGTTAATGAACTGGGTGGTGTCGGACTGGTAGTCGGGGCGGCGGAAGATGGACATGGTGTTTTTCGGTGAATGCAAAAGGTCTTCGGGCATAGCCTGTCAGACTCGGTCATGGGCCATTTTACCGGTCCAGCTGGTTCGCCAGGCTGACTGCACGGGCCAAACCAGCCGGCAAGTCGACTTCGAGCTGGCCATCCAGGTGCTCGATCAGGCCCGAGCGACGCGCAATGTCCAGCGGCTGGTGCAGCAGGCCACACACGATGAGCTGGACATTTTTCTTGCGGCAGGTGTGGATCAGGTTCATCAGGGCGTCTGCGCCGGAAGAGTCCACATAGATCACGTTTTTCAGATCGATCACCAGCACCGGGGTGTGGAGCTTGTCTTCGATCTCTTCGATCAACTTGACCGCGCCAAAAAACAAGGCGCCATACAAACGCCAGGCCTGGATGTGCGCCTCTTGGCCGACCATGTTCGGGTGATCGGTTGCCTTGACCGCTTCGCAGCGACTCAGGCTGGAGATGCGGTAGATGAAGGTCAGGCAAGCGGCCACCAGGCCGACCTCGACAGCCACCGTCAGGTCAAACACCACCGTGAGGAAAAACACCGCCAACAGCGTGATGCGGTAGGGCGTGCGGTACTGGCGCAGCAACCAAAATTCGCGCCATTCGCCCATGTTCCAGGCCACGAACATCAAGATGGCCGCCAGTGCAGGCAGCGGAATATGCCCGGCCAGCGGCGCAGCCACCAGCACCACGCCCAGCAGCGTGAGCGCATGCACCATGCCCGCGATGGGGCTGACGCCGCCGCTTTTGATGTTGGTCACCGTGCGGGCAATCGTGCCTGTGGCGGGCATGCCGCCAAAAAAGGGCGTCACGAAGTTGGCAATGCCCTGGGCCATCAACTCCTGGTTGGGGTTGTGGCGGTCGTCGGCCATGCTGTCGGCAATGCGGGCGCACAGCAGCGACTCGATGGCTCCCAACAAGGCCAGGGTGAGCGTGGGCATGATCAAAAAGCGGGCGCTGTCCCAACTGAATTCGGGCCAATGGAACATGGGCAAAGTGGCCGGGATGCCGCCAAATTTGCTGCCAATGGTGTCCACCGGCAAAGACAGGCCGGTGGTGGCCGCCGTGGCAAACACCAAGGCGATGATGGAGCCGGGGATGGTGCTGATCCATTGGTGGGGTGTTTCCAGCAGGCGGCGGCCCAGCCGCATCCAGCCGACCAACAAGGACAGCGAGCCCAGCGCCACCAGCAAGGCGGCCAGATTGGTTTGGTTCAGATGGCTGTGCAAGGTGCTCAGCATGCCGAAAAAGTCAGCCGGCATGGCTTTGACGGGCAGGCCCAGAAAGTCCTTGACCTGCGAGAGCATGATCAGCACCGCGATGCCATTGGTAAAGCCAATCACCACAGCCACCGGAATGAATCGGATCAGTGTGCCCAAGCGGAACAAGCCCATCAAGAACAGCACCACGCCCGACATGGCCGTGGCCAGGATCAGGTTGGCCAGGCCGTAGCGCTCCAAAATGCCGTAAACAATGACGATGAAAGCGCCCGCCGGGCCGCCGATCTGCACCTTGCTGCCGCCCAGCGCCGAGATCAAAAAGCCCGCGATGATGGCGGTGAACAAACCGGCCTCGGGCTTGAGGCCCGAAGCGATGGCAAAGGCCATGGCCAGGGGCAAGGCCACAATCCCCACCGTGATGCCCGCGCCGATGTCTTGCGTGAGTTTTTGGCGGTTGTAGCCAACCAGGCTGTCGAGCAAACGGGGGCGGAAAAAATGGGTTGCTTGCAGCCGGTTCATGCACAGCCCCTTGGTCAGTGGATGCGCATGCCGGGCTTAGCGCCAGGCCAGGGGTGCAGCACGTGGATGCCGGGCTCCGCTTTTTCATCGGCGTGGCTGGCGGCCAGCACCATGCCCTCGCTCACACCAAACTTCATCTTGCGCGGGGCCAGGTTGGCCACCATCACGGTGAGCTTGCCGATCAGGTCTTCGGGTTGGTACATGCTGGCGATACCGCTGAACACATTGCGCGTGCGTCCTTCGCCCACGTTCAGGGTCAGGCGCAACAGCTTGACCGAGCCTTCCACCGGCTCGCAGTGGACGATTTCGGCGATGCGCAGGTCCACCTTGGCAAAGTCGTCGATGCTGATGGTCGGTGCGATCTCTTCGCCGCCGGGGATCAGCTTTTCTTCGACCACGGCCGGTGGTTCGAACAAGGCTTCGAGTTGCTCGGGGGTGACGCGTTGCATCAGGTGTTGGTAGGCGTTGATGGCGTGACCCGCACCCAGCAATTCTTGGGCTTGGCCGAAGGTGAAGGGCGACACATTCAGGAAGGCCTCTACCTGCGCGGCCAAGGCGGGCAGAACGGGCTTGAGCTGCAAGCTCAGCAGGCGGAAGGCTTCGATGCAAGCGGTGCACACATCGTGCAGGCGTGCTTCCTGGCCTTCTTGTTTGGACAATTCCCAGGGCTTGTTCTGGTCAACGTAGGCGTTGACCTTGTCGGTCAAGAGCATGATTTCGCGCAGGGCTTTGCCGTACTCGCGCTCTTCGTAAAGTGCGGCAATGCCGGGGGCTGCGGCTTTCAATGCGGCCAAGAGGGCCTGGCCGTCGGCGCTCACAGTACCCAGCTTGCCCTCAAAGCGCTTGGTGATGAAACCGGCCGAGCGCGAAGCGATGTTGACGAACTTGCCAATCAGGTCTGAGTTGACACGCAGCATGAAGTCTTCGGCGTTGAAGTCGATGTCTTCGTTGCGTGCCGACAGCTTGGCCGCCAGGTAGTAGCGCAGCCATTCGGGGTTCATGCCCAGGCTCAAATATTTGAGGGGGTCCAAGCCGGTGCCACGGCTCTTGCTCATCTTCTCGCCGTTGTTCACCGTCAGGAAGCCGTGCACGTTGACCTTGTCGGGCGTCTTGCGACCCGAAAAGTGCAGCATGGCGGGCCAAAACAAGGTGTGGAAGGTGACGATGTCTTTGCCGATGAAGTGGATCTGTTCCAAGTTCGGGTTGGCCATGTAAGCGGCGTAGTCTTCGCCGCGTTTGTCCAGCAGGTTTTTCAGGGACGCCAGGTAGCCCACAGGCGCGTCCAACCAGACATAAAAGTACTTGCCCGGCGCATCAGGGATCTCGATGCCGAAATAGGGCGCGTCGCGCGAGATGTCCCAGTCGCCCAGGCCGTCGCTGGTGCTGCCGTCGGGGTTGGTGCGCACGCTGAACCACTCTTTGACCTTGTTGGCCACTTCGGGTTGCAGCTTGCCGTCTTGCGTCCAGTTGCTCAAAAACTCGACGCAACGCGGGTCAGACAGTTTGAAGAAAAAGTGCTCTGAGGTTTTGAGCTCGGGCTTGGCACCCGACAGGGCCGAAAACGGGTTGATCAGATCGGTGGGGGCATAGACCGCGCCACAGACCTCGCAGTTGTCGCCGTACTGGTCTTTGGCGTGGCACTTGGGGCACTCGCCTTTGATGAAGCGATCGGGCAGGAACATGTTCTTTTCGGGGTCAAAGAACTGTTCGATCGAGCGGCTTTCAATCAGGGAGCCATCGGCGCGGTCGCGCAGGTCACGGTAGATCTGGCGGGCCAGCTCGTGGTTTTCGGGGGCGTCGGTGCTGTGCCAATTGTCAAACTGGATGTGGAAACCGTCCAAATAGGGTTTGCGTCCTGCCGCGATGTCGGCCACGAACTGCTGGGGTGTTTTGCCGGCCTTTTCGGCGGCGATCATGATGGGTGCGCCGTGCGTGTCGTCGGCACCGACAAAGTTGACCTGGCTGCCCTGCATGCGTTGGAAGCGCACCCAGATGTCGGCCTGGATGTACTCCATGATGTGGCCGATGTGGAAGTTGCCGTTGGCATACGGCAAGGCGGTGGTGACAAAAAGCTGGCGGGGCGCGTTGGGGGCAGACATGGTGGGACAACTTGTAGGGGAATGTTCGATTTTAGAGGTTTAGGGCCCGCATATCGTTAAACTGCCTGCCATCCTTGGAAAGCATTGATCAACCCCACATGGCCACCACCGAACAACTCCTGCAAGCCCTGCAAGCCGTCATCGATCCGAACACCGGCAAAGACTTCGTTTCCACCAAAGCCTTGAAAAACCTCGCCGTCGAAGGCGGCGATGTGTCTTTTGACGTGGAATTGGGTTACCCCGCCAAGAGCCAGATCCCGGCCTTGCGCCAGGCGCTGATCGCGGCGGCCAAATCGGTGAGCGGCGTGAGCAACGTCTCGGCCAATGTGACCAGCAAAATTGTGGCCCACGCAGCCCAGCGCGGCGTGGCCTTGTTGCCGCAGGTCAAAAACATCGTGGCCGTGGCCTCGGGCAAGGGCGGCGTGGGCAAGAGCACCACCGCCGTCAACCTGGCGCTGGCGCTGGCGGCCGAAGGTGCCAAGGTCGGTTTGCTTGACGCCGACATTTACGGCCCCAGCCAACCCATGATGATGGGCATCGAAGGCCGCCCCGAGAGCGAGGACGGTCAGACCATGGAGCCCATGGAAAACTACGGCGTGCAGGTCATGTCGATCGGCTTTTTGGTGGACCAAGACGAAGCCATGATCTGGCGCGGCCCCATGGCCACCCAGGCGTTGGAGCAGCTGCTGCGCCAGACCCATTGGAAAGACCTGGACTATTTGATCGTGGACATGCCGCCTGGCACAGGTGACATTCAGTTGACGCTGTCCCAGCGCGTGCCCATGACCGGCGCGGTGATCGTGACGACCCCGCAAGACATCGCCCTGTTGGATGCGAAAAAAGGCATCAAGATGTTTGAAAAAGTGGGCGTGCCGATTTTGGGCCTGGTCGAGAACATGGCGGTCCATGTGTGCACGAACTGTGGTCATGTGGAACACATCTTTGGCGAGGACGGCGGCAAGCGTTACGCGGCCGACAAAGGCATTGATTACCTGGGCGCCTTGCCCTTGAACATGCAAATCCGACTTCAGGCCGACACCGGCAAACCCACCGTGGTGTCCGACCCCGATGGCGAGGTGGCTCAGATTTACAAGGCAGTGGCCCGACAAGTGGCGATCAAGATCGCGGCCAAGGCCAAAGACTTCTCCAGCAAGTTCCCCAGCATCAAGATCAGCAAGGACACCTGATCAGAGGCTTGGCCATGCGCCCAGAACACGGCGTTCTGTCCATGAAATAGGGGCGCCCTGAGGCGCCCCTTTTGCATCGAGCCTCAGGCGTCAGCTTTTTTGACCGGCCCGCAGCAGTTGGCCCGGCAAATCACCTGTGGCTTGCTGGTTCTCGAAGATGGTCTGCCCGGCCACGAGGGTGGCCAAGTAACCGTCGCAGCGCTGTGTCAGGCGGCGTCCACCCGCAGGCAGGTCGTAGACCATCTCTGGGGCATACAGGCGCAATTTTTCGTAGTCAATGATGTTGATGTCTGCTTTTTTGCCGACTTGCAGCGTGCCGCGGTCGTGCATGCCGTAAATGCGTGCGGTATCCAGGGTCTGACGCTTGACCATGGCTTCCACGCTGAATTTGCCGCCCCTTGTGCGCGAACGGCTCCAGTGGGTGAGCATGAAAGTGGGCATGCTCACGTCGCAGATGTAGTTGCAGTGCGCTCCACCATCGGACAGGCTGTTGACGGTCACATCGGTCTGCAACCATTCATGCAGGTGATCCAGATTGCCATATGAGTAGTTGAAGCTCGGGTAATACAGCATGGCCATGCCGTCTCGCTCCATCATCAGGTCGTAGACAACTTCGAGGCCGCTGCGGCCCTGAGCCTGCATCATGGCCTGCACGCTT
Source organism: Limnohabitans lacus (assembly GCF_030053395.1). Taxonomy (GTDB): domain Bacteria; phylum Pseudomonadota; class Gammaproteobacteria; order Burkholderiales; family Burkholderiaceae_C; genus Limnohabitans_A; species Limnohabitans_A lacus. The sequence continues at coordinate 32,681 of NZ_JASGBH010000010.1, forward strand.
TCGCTGGCTTCGGGCTCGTAGTCGGGGTTGTCGGCCAGGCGGTAGATTTTGTGGAAGTTGCCAAACATGGTTCGCATACGCTCATCGGTGCGCAGGCGTTCGCCGGTCAGGATGGCTTCACGCACCTCGGGCTGGCGCAGCCGTGCGATGCGCTCAGGCCAAGGCAGCTTGGCGATCTCCAGGTAAGCCGGGCTCACGACGAAGGGGTGCAAGCTGCTGTGCCATGAAAACAGCAGGCCCACGGGTCGTCCGCAAACGCCGCCATACAAGGGAATGTTTTGCGCATGGGCTTCCTTGAGGGTCCCCAGAATGTCTTTCCACAAATCGGGGGCCGGGTCGGTCTGCTGCAGGTTGAAGAGCACGGGCAGCTTGTTTTTGAGGGCCAAATTGCGCATCCAAGGGATCTCGTGGTGCATGGAGATGTGGTTGGAGGTCATCTGGAATACGCCGTGACCCACCTCGCCCAGCACTTGGCCCAGGGTGGAGATCTCTTCCCCCGTAGCAAAGGTGCCGGGCGGGTATTTGCGTTGATCGTATTTGTGCAGAAAGGTGCGCGATGTAGAAAAACCGAAGGCGCCTGCTTTGAGGGCCTCGCGCACAATGGCACACATTTCGAATAAATCGTCGGGCGTGGTTTCATCGTGCTGTATGCCGCGCTCGCCCATCACATAAGCCCGCACAGCCGAGTGGGGGATTTGGGTGGCAATGTCAAGGGCTTTGGGGCGTCGTGCCAACGCGTCCATGTACTGGGGGAAGGTTTCCCAGTCCCACTCGATGCCCTCGGACAGTACCGCTCCGGGGATGTCTTCTACGCCCTCCATGACCGATATCAACCAGTCGCGCTTGTCCGGTTTGACCGGGGCAAAGCCCATGCCGCAGTTGCCCATGACCACGCTTGTGACGCCGTGCGCAGTCGAGGGGGAGAGGTAGGGGTCCCATGTGGCCTGGCCATCGTAGTGGGTGTGGATGTCGATCCATCCAGGGGTGACCAAAGCACCTTGGGCATCGATGGTGCGGCGGGCTGCGCCAGCTTTGCCGCCGACTTGGGTGATGGTGCCATTGTCGATGGCGATGTCGCCAGCCACTGCGGGGGCACCAGTGCCATCTATGAGGCAGCCGCCTCGGATCACGGTATCGTGCATGGAATTGTCCTTGTGTTGGGGGTTAGTCGAGTTTGAGGTTCAGGCGCTTGATCACGCTGCCCCAGCGCTCGTGGTCGCGTTTGACGATGCGTGCAAATTCTTCGGGTCCAGCGCCGCTGACTTCATTGCCCTGGTTGGCGATCATCTGACTGACCTCGGATGATTTCAGGGCGCGACCCACGGTGTCAGAGATTTTTTTGGCCAATGCTGCAGACATGTTGCCGGGTGCAAAGAAGCCTTGCCAGCCCACAATGTCGATGCCCTCTACGCCTGCTTCGGTCATGGTAGGCAAGTCGGGCAGCACGCTCAGGCGTTTGTCTGCGGCAACAGCCAGCAGCTTGAATCGGCCCGCTTTGGCGCCTTCCACGGCGGTGGCTGTGCCATCAAAATAAAACTGCACATCGCCTGCCATCAATGCCCGCGTGGCGTCGGGCGTGCCCTTGTAGGGCACATGGACCATTTGGGTGTTGCTGCGCAACATTAGCATCTCGGCGTTCAAATGCGATGTGGACCCCTGGCTGTAAGAAGCAAAGTTCAGTTTCCCAGGGTTGCTGCGCGCGTAGTTGACCATGTCGCGCACCGAGTTGAAAGGCGACTCCTTGTTGACCACCAACACGGTGGCCGACCGGGCCACTTGCATGATGGGCGTGAAGTCCTTGAAGGGGTCGTAGGGCAGTTTGCTGTAAAGGTGCGGGTTTTGGGTGTGCGTGACCACGATGGTGTACAGCAGGGTATGACCATCGTTGCTGGCCCGGGCCACGTCCTGAGCACCGATCAAGGTGCCAGCGCCGGGTTTGTTGTCCACGACGAAATTCCCGCCTGTCTCGTCGTTGAGCTTGCGTGCGATCGTGCGGGCCAAGCCATCCGTTCCGGAGCCCGCCGGAAAAGGCAATACGATTCGAACCGGTTTGCCAGGCGTTGGCCAGACAGCGTCTTGCGCCCAGACCAGGCCAGTCAGAGGGCCCATGCAAAGGACTGCGAGCAGCGCGCCCGCCAAAGTCTTTCTGCGCCCGGGTGTGAACGCCGTGCAAGGTAATGCCATGTTTGTCTCCTGTGGTTTTTCGGGTTGTTCAGCTTTCAGCTTAGGGGGTCTGCTGAATAAAAACAATTGCAAAAAAATATGAAATAAATAAAATATTTTTATATGCTTAACCTGCGAAGACTTGAACATTTCGCCGTCATTGCGGAGGAAAAATCCTTTTTAAAGGCAGCGCTTCGCCTGAACCTGACGCAACCGGCTTTGACGCGCAGCATCCAGACACTGGAGGACTCATTGGGGCTGCTGCTGTTCAATCGTGCCCAGGAAGGGGTGAATCTGACGGATGCTGGGCAGCGACTCTTGCCCCGTGCCCTGCGGATGTTGGGCGATGCCGAAAACCTTCGACGCGAGGCCCGTCAACTGGTCGGCATGGACCGCGGACATGTGAATTTCGGCGTAGGGGTGTTTCCTGCTGAAGCTTTTCTGACCCGTGTGCTGATTGAGCAGGTCCAAGAAAAGCCCGGCCTGACGGTCGATGTGGACATTGGTAACTGGCAACGGCTTCGGTCCAAATTGGAGCGCAACGAGCTCGATTTCGTGGTGGCACTGACCCACAGCCTGCCTCCACCCGCGGACTTCGTGGTGCATCCCCTACCACCACAGAGGTTTGGTTTTTTTGTGCGTCATGGCCACCCCTTGCTCGGTTTGGACGAACGCTCTCAGCGCATGGCTTTGCGGCAATACAAGCTGATCGGCCCTTTATTGCCTTTGCAAGCCCGGCAGTCCTTGACGGAGGTTTATCAGTTGGACTCCCACGAAGAGTTGCCCATCGGGATGAGCTGTGACAGTGTGGCGGTGCTTCAAAAAGTCATGCTAGAGAGTGACTGTGTTCTGTTTGCCACCCATGAAGCCTTGCCCGTGGCTTCATTGCAGGATTCATTTGCGGTATTGCCGCATGTGCGCTATGCCGCTGCAGAGCCTTTGGCCACTGCCCTTATCCACGCGCAGGGGCGGGTGCTTTCACCGGCCGCCGTGTGGTTGATCGGGAAAATTGAGCAGGTGTTGCGCCTCAATGCCGACCCCGCTGAAAAAGCGAAGGTCTGAAATTGGCCAGCAAAGCCAGCAGTGTCAGAGAAATGCCTGCCCACTGCCAGCCACTGATGACTTCATTCAGAGCCACGGCCCCTGCTGCGAGGCCGATCACGGGCACGCCCAGGCTCAAAGGCGCCACTTGATTGGCCGGATGGCGTTTGAGCAGGCCGGTCCACAGAGCGTATGCGATCACGGTGGCAAACCAGCCCAGGTAGAGGATCGAGACCCAGCTGACCCATCCGATCTCACGCAGTTGCTCCCAACCTGGCGTGGGATCAAATGCCCAGCTCAATACAGCAAAGGGAATGATGGGCACCGTCGAGCTCCAGACCACAAATGCCACCGGGTCGTAGCCAGGTCCAGACGGGTGGGATTGCTGTGCTTTACGCACAACGATGTTCGAGATGGCCCACATGGCGGCTCCCCCCAGATTCAAGAGCAAGCCCGGCCAGGTGACCCCTGTGGATGTTCCGGCCTGGACGCCCATGCCAAAGCAAGTCAGTGCCAGAGCACCCAGGCCCAGGCTGAATTTTTTCTCACGCCCCAAAGGTTCATGCAGCAGAGCCATGCCAAAGAGCGCAGTGAAAAACACTTGCGTTTGCATCAACACCGATGCCAGCGAAGCGGTCATGCCCAGTTTGAGTGCCAGGAACAGAAGTCCAAATTGCCCCAAACCTTGACACACGCCATAGAGCAGAATCCATCGAACCGGCAGTGCCGGTTGTCGAATGAAAAACACCAGGGGCAAAGCCGCAGCCAGATAGCGTCCTGTGCCCATTTGAAATGGCGTGAAGTCCTTCAGACCGAATTTCATCGCCACGAAATTGGTGCCCCAGATCAGGATCACACCCAAAGCGCAGAGGTAGTCTTTGACAGAAAAAGTAGAGGGCATTTTCGACAAGCCACAAGTAAAACACTGCAGGCATCAAGGTTAAAAAAACCACAAGAAGTTGCTCACTTGTGGCTTTTTATCTTAAGTGCCAGGTTCTGGGTTCCCTGTGCCCTGCGTGACGCGCCTTCAGGCGCCTGACTTTTCCAGGTCGCGCAAACGAAAGCGCTGGATCTTACCGGTGGCCGTCTTGGGCAGCTCGGCCACAAACTCGATGAAGCGCGGGTATTTGTAGGGCGCAAGGCGCTCTTTCACGAAGGCTTTGACTTCTTCTTGCGTCAGGCTCTGGCCGGCTTTGAGGACGATGAAAGCCTTGGTCTTGGTCAGGCCGTCGGTGTCTTCTTTGCCAATCACAGCCGCTTCCAAAATGGCCGGGTGCTGCACCAGTGTGGCCTCGACTTCAAAGGGCGAGACATAAATGCCGCTGACTTTGAGCATGTCGTCATTGCGGCCCGCGTAGGTGTAGTAACCGTCGGGGTCGCGGGTGTACTTGTCGCCGCTCTTGGTCCACACGCCTTGGAAGGTGTCGCGCGATTTTTCGCGGTTGTTCCAGTACATCAGGGCGCTGCTGGGGCCTTGGATGTAGAGGTCGCCGATCTCGTTGTGGCCGGTGACCACGCTGCCGTCTTCGTTGCGCAACTGCACCTCGTAGCCGGGCACGGCCTTGCCGGTGGTGCCGTAGCGCACATCGCCGGGGCGGTTGGACAAGAAGACGTGCAGCATTTCGGTGGAGCCGATGCCGTCGATGATTTCGCAGCCAAAGTGGGCCGTCCAGCGCTCGCCAATGTCACGTGGCAGCGCCTCGCCCGCCGACGAGCACAGGCGCAGCGCGACCTGGCTTTGGGCCGGCAGGTCGGGGCTGGCCAGCATGCCGCCATAGCCGGTGGGGGCGCCGTAAAACACCGTGGGTTGGTGGTCCACCAGACGCTTGAAGGTCGCTTGCGGGGTGGGGCGCTCGGCCATCAGCACCACCGTGGCCCCGACGCTCAGGGGGAAGGTGAGCGCGTTGCCCAGGCCATAGGCAAAGAACAGCTTGGCGGCAGAGAAGACGGTGTCGCTTTCCTGCAAGTTCAATACGCCCTTGCCGTACAGCTCGGCGGTCCAATAGAGATTGCCTTGGCTGTGCACGGTGCCCTTGGGTTTGCCGGTCGAGCCCGAGGAGTATAGCCAAAAAGCCGGTTCATCGGCCAGGGTCTGGGCAGGCAACACCGCGGTGCTTTGCGCCACCCAATCGGCCATGTTGAGCTGGCCTTGCGTCAAGGGCGCTTGGGGGCGAGACACCACCACATGCTGGACCTCGGTCTTGCCCAAGTCCAAGGCGGCTTGCAAGGTGGGCAGCAAGGCGCTGGACACCAAAGCGGCTTGGGCGCGGCTGTTGCTGAGCATGAAGGCGTAGTCTTCGGCCGTGAGCAGCGTGTTGACGGCCACCGGCACCACGCCTGCATACAGCGAGCCCAAAAAGGCCACCACCCAGTCGCTGCAGTCTTGCATCAGCAAGAGCACGCGCTCTTCGCGCTTGAGGCCCAGAGCTTGCAGGCCACCCGCAAAGCGGCGGATTTGTTCGGTCAGTTCACCGTAGGTCATCGACCCCAAGTCGTCGATCAGGGCCGTCTTTCCTGGACGTGAGGCGTTGGTGGCGATCAGGTGCTGTGCAAAGTTGAAGGCTGCAGGCGGTGGGGTCACGGGGCGTGTCATGGGTGTCTCCGGTCGAATTCTTGTGGGATCAGTGTGTCGTGTGTGGGGCGATCTGACAATGCCTTTACAGCGCCAGTTTGCCGCCTTGAGCCGTCAAAGCGTCTAAGGCGAGTGGACTGCCTTGCACCGCTGTGCGGCGGTGGTAGAAGTTAAGGGCTCTGAGGCCACCCAGCTCTTCGCCGCCACCGGCACGGCCAGGGCCGCCGTGCAGGCTCATGGGCATCACGTTGCCGTGGCCGCTGTGCAGGGCCGCCACATCGGGCGAAATCGCATGCACACGGCCGTGGCTGCTGGCCAGCTCCACCGAGGCTTGCGCGGTGAAGGCGGGGTCTTCGCTGTACACCGAGCACACCAGCGAGCCTTCGCCGCGACGGATCATGGCGTAGGCCTCGTCGATGCTGTCGTAAGGCATCAGGGTGGACACGGGGCCGAAAACCTCAACCGCGTGCAGCACTTGGGCCGTCATGGGCGACTCGGTGCCCAGCAGCACCGGGGCCACGCAGGCGCTCGATGCATCGGCGTCCACCAAGCCAGCGGCGCTGCCATCGAACAACACGGTGGCTTCGGTTCTCAGCTGGGCCAGGCCCGCCAGCACGCTGGCTTTTTGCTCTTGGCTCACCAGCGCGCCCATGCGCACGGTTTCGTTGCGCGGGTTGCCCACGGTGGTTTTGGCCAAGCGTGCGCCAATGGCGTCTGCGGCTGCTTTATACAACGCACGCGGCACAAACACGCGGCGAATGGCGGTACATTTTTGGCCCGATTTGACGGTCATCTCGCGGGTCACTTCGGCCACCAGCAGCTTGAAGGCTTCGCTGTCGGCCGTGGCAGCAGGCGAGAGCAGGGCACTGTTGAGGCTGTCGGCTTCGATGTTGCAACGCACCGACAGCTCGGTCACGGCGCGGTGGCTGCGGATGATTTGGCCGGTTTCGGCCGAGCCGGTGAAGCTGACCACGTCAAAGGCTTGCAGCTGGTCCATCAGGCCAGCGGACGAGCCGCAAATGACCGACAGCGCGCCCACGGGCAGCACGCCGGCATCGACCACGTCTTTCACCATGCGCTGGGTCAGCCAAGCGGTCGCGGTGGCGGGTTTGATGATGACTGGAACGCCCGACAGCAGTGCAGGTGCGGCTTTTTCCCACAGGCCCCAGCTGGGGAAGTTGAAAGCGTTGATGAACAGCGCCACACCGCGTGTGGGCACCTGGATGTGCTGGGTCTGAAATGCCGGGTCTTTGGCCATGCGGATGCGCTCGCCGTCGAGCAGCAGCGTGGCGTCGCCCAGAGCCGCGCCCTGTTTGGCGTAGTAGCCCAGGGTGAAGATGGCGCCATCGATGTCCACGCCCGAGTCCTTGGCCACGGTGCCGCTGTTGGCGGTGGCGATCTCGTAGTAGGCGTCGCGGTTGGCTTGCAGAACCTCGGTGATGCGTGTGAGCAGTCCCGCGCGTTGGCCGTAACTCAGGGCACGCAAGGCAGCGCCGCCTTGTTCGCGGGCAAAGGCAAAACCTTCGGCCAAATCGATGCCGCTGCTCGACACGCGGGCCAACTCGTTGCCCAGCACAGGGTCGAACAGGGGCGTGCCAATGCCAGTGCCGGTTTGCCAGCGGCCTGCGAAGAAGTTGGGGAGCAAAGTGGTCATGAACGGCATTTCAAAAGAGGTTGCAGGGATGGGCATGTGCAGGACATGCAACAAAAATCTGTTCGGGGCCCGCAGTTGGCGGTATAAACACGGGTTGATGCATTATTCTGCTTGGCAGGAGTATGCAATAAAGTGCATGTTTTGACCAGCGGGAAATCCTAGGGTATTCCCGAATAAAGAGACAAAGGTTCCCCATGTCGTCTGAAGAATTGACGGAGACAAGCCTGCAAGCGCCAGGCCAAAAACGCAGCCCCTTTCTGGAATCCCTGGGTGAGCGTGTGCGCAACCTGCGTTCGCGCAAGGGCATGACGCGCCGCGCCGTGGCCTTGGCGGCCGAGGTCTCCGAGCGCCACTTGGCCAACCTCGAATACGGCACCGGCAATGTGTCGGTGCTGGTGCTTTTGCAAGTGGCGCAGGCCCTGCAGTGCTCTTTGGCGGAACTGCTGGGCGATGTGACGACCTCTTCGCCAGAATGGCTGCTCATTCGCGAGTTGCTGGGCAAGCGCAGCGAAGCCGATTTGCGCCGCGCACGCCTTCAGATCAGCGAGATGCTGGGCGAGGGTGGCACCGCCATGGAACGCCAAAACCGCATCGCGCTGGTGGGCTTGCGTGGAGCGGGCAAGACGGCGCTGGGCCAGCGCCTGGCCGATGATCTGGGCTTTCCCTTCATTGAACTGAGCCGCGAAATCGAACAATTTGCCGGCTGCCAAATCAGCGAGATCCACAACCTGTACGGTGCCAACGCCTACCGCCGTTACGAGCGCCGCGCCCTTGAAGAAGCGATTCAGATTTACCCCGAAGTGGTCATCGCCACACCCGGTGGCTTGGTCTCGGATTCGGCCAACTTCAACCTCTTGTTGTCGCACTGCACCACCGTGTGGTTGCAGGCCGATGCGGCCGATCACATGAGCCGTGTGGCCGCCCAAGGCGACATGCGCCCCATGGCCGCCAGCCGTGAGGCCATGGAGGACCTCAAGCGCATTTTGGAAGGCCGCTCGGCCTTTTATTCCAAGGCCGACCTGGCCATCAACACCAGCACACGCACCGAAGACCAGGCTTTCGCCGCTTTGCGTGCGACCGTCAGGCAGCATTTGGCCTTGCAGGTTTAGTTCCTAGGGTAAACACCTACAAAATGCAGTAAAGTGCAGATTGTTTTGGGCAGAGGGATGCAATAAACTTCATCCCATCGGCGCTGAAGTGCCACTTTGTTCACCCACTCAACCTGATTTCAACCGGAGACACACCATGACAGAAGCTTTGTTGGTCAATTACCAAACCCACCCTTCGCAGTACAAGCACATCAACCTGGCCTTTGATGGCGAGATCGCCACCTTGTCGATCAACATCAACGAAGACGCCGGCATTCGTCCTGGCTACAAGCTCAAGCTCAACAGCTACGACCTGGGTGTGGACATCGAATTGCACGACGCGCTGCAGCGCATCCGTTTCGAGCACCCTGAAGTGCGCTCGGTGGTGGTCACCAGCTTGAAGGACCGCGTGTTCTGCTCCGGCGCCAACATCTTCATGTTGGGTGTCTCCACCCATGGCTGGAAAGTGAACTTCTGCAAGTTCACCAACGAAACCCGCAACGGCATCGAAGACTCCAGCAAGCACGACGGCCTGAAATTCGTCGCTGCCCTGAACGGCGCTTGCGCTGGCGGCGGCTACGAGCTGGCCCTGGCCTGCGACGACATTGTCTTGGTGGATGACCGTTCATCTTCCGTGTCTTTGCCAGAAGTGCCCTTGCTGGGCGTGTTGCCTGGCACCGGCGGCCTGACCCGCGTGACCGACAAGCGCCATGTGCGCCACGACCTGGCCGACATCTTTTGCACCAGCGTGGAAGGCGTGCGTGGTCAAAAAGCCGTGGACTGGCGTCTGGTCGATTCGATCGCCAAGCCCGCTGTGTTCAAAGATGTGGTCAAAGCACGTGCCACCCAACTGGCCGCTGGCAGCATCCGCCCTGTTGGCGTCAAGGGCGTGGAACTCACACCGTTGAACCGCACCATTGCTGCTGACGCGCTGAGCTACACCAACGTCACCGTGGACATCGACCGCGCCAAGCGCATCGCCACCTTCACCGTCAAGGCCCCTGCCACAGCGCAGCCCACCGACATCGCTGGCATCGAAGCCGCAGGCATGAACTGGTGGCCGCTGCAAATGGTGCGCGAACTGGACGACGCCATCCTGCACATGCGCACCAACGAACTCGACATCGGCACCTGGGTGCTCAAGACCTCGGGCGACGCGGCAGCCGTGTTGGCGTCCGATGCCACGATGTTGGCGAACAAAGACCACTGGTTTGTGCGCGAGACCATCGGCCACCTGCGCCGCACCTTGGCCCGCATGGACGTGACCTCGCGCAGCCTGTTCGCCCTGATCGAAGAGGGGACTTGTTTTGTGGGCACACTCGCCGAACTGGCTTTCTGCGCCGACCGCGCTTACATGTTGGCCTTGCCAGATGACGAAGCCAAGGCCCCCAAGATCCAACTGAACGAAATGAACTTCGGTTTCTTCCCCATGGTCAACGACCAGACCCGTTTGCAGCGCCGCTTCTACGAAGAAGTGCCCGCCATGGAAGCTGCACGCGGCGCCATCGGCAAGGCCTTGGATGCTGATGCCGCTCTGGCCCTGGGCCTGGTGACTGCAGCACCTGACGACATCGACTGGGCGGATGAAATTCGCTTGGCCCTGGAAGAGCGCTCTTCCATGTCGCCTGACGCGCTGACCGGTCTGGAAGCCAATTTGCGTTTCGCCAGCCAAGAAAACATGCTCACCCGCATTTTTGGTCGCCTGACCGCCTGGCAAAACTGGATCTTCCAGCGCCCCAACGCCGTCGGCGAAAAAGGTGCCCTGAAGGTCTATGGCAAAGGCGAAAAAGTTCAATTTGATTTGAACCGCGTTTGATGTTTTTGCGTTGTGCAGTGCGGTGCCCGGTGGTCCACGCTGCAACCGAAATTTGACCCCACCGTTGCTTTTTCATTTCTGGAGACTCTCATGTCCGGTATCAACTACAGCGAAAAGATCCCTAATAACGTCAACCTGAGCGAAGACCGCACGCTGCAACGCGCCCTGGAGCAGTGGCAGCCTAACTTCATCAACTGGTGGGACGACATGGGCCCTGAAGGCTCGACCGACATGGACGTGTACCTGCGCACGGCCGTGAGCGTGGACCCCCAAGGCTGGGCCCAGTTCGGCCATGTGAAGATGCGCGACTACCGTTGGGGCGTGTTCATGAACCCTGGCGAGCAAGACCGCAAGATCCACTTTGGTGACCACATCGGCGAAAAAGCTTGGCAAGACGTGCCTGGCGAACACCGCGCCAACCTGCGCCGCATCATCGTGACGCAAGGCGACACCGAGCCAGCATCGGTGGAGCAGCAACGCCACCTGGGCCTGACAGCGCCCAGCATGTACGACTTGCGCAACCTGTTCCAAATCAACGTCGAAGAAGGCCGTCACCTGTGGGCCATGGTGTACCTGCTGCACAAATACTTCGGCAAAGACGGCCGTGAAGAAGCCGACGCCCTGCTGCAACGCAACAGCGGCAACGAAGACAACCCCCGCATCTTGCAAGCCTTCAATGAGAAGACCCCCGACTGGTTGTCTTTCTTCATGTTCACCTACTTCACCGACCGCGACGGCAAGTTCCAGTTGTGCGCTTTGGCTGAGTCGGCATTCGACCCCCTGGCCCGCACCACCAAGTTCATGCTGACCGAAGAAGCGCACCACATGTTTGTGGGTGAGTCCGGCGTGAGCCGCACCATCCAGCGCACGGTGGATGTGATGAACCAGCTCAAGACCGACGACGTGGGCAAGCTGCGTGCTGCTGGCGTGATCGATCTGCCGACCATTCAGCGCTACATCAACTTCCACTTCTCGGTGACCATCGATTTGTTCGGCGCCGACGAGTCGTCCAACGCCGCCACTTTCTATAGCTCTGGCCTCAAGGGCCGTTACGAAGAAGGCAAACGCACCGACGACCACATCTTGAAGGGCAACAGCTACAAGATCTTGGCCGTCGAAGAAGGCAAGTTGGTCGAAAAAGAAGTGCCGATGCTCAACGCTTTGAACGAAGTGCTGCGCGACGACTACATCACCGACTCCAAAGGCGGCATCGACCGTTGGAACCGTGTGATCAGCAAGGCTGGCATTCCTTTCACTTTGACCGCACCGCACAAGGCTTTCCACCGCAACATCGGCTCATTGTCGGGTTCCAAAATCACGCCCGATGGCCGTGTGGTGACCGACGAGCAGTGGATGGCGCAAGTGGGCGAGTGGCTGCCCACCAACGAAGACCGCGCCTATGTGGCCAGCCTGATGGGCCGCGTCGTCGAGCCCGGCAAGTTCGCCAACTGGATCGCTCCCCCCGTCATGGGCATCAACCGTCAGCCCGTGGACTTTGATTACGTCCGCTTCAACTGATGCGTTGATTCTTTGATCGACTGCTGCCTCATTTTTGGGGTGGCAGTCGTCAAAGGCAGGGGCGGGTTCCTCATACTGGGGTACCAGAAATCGTCACCCGCCCCTGCCTTTGACGACTGCATGGTGTGCGCAAAGCACACCCAATGCCGGTAGACTGCATTTTTTGCACGGGCGCTGAGCGACGGTATGGCTTGGGGCCGGGCGCCGATTTCTGGTACCCCAGTATGAAGCGCCCGGCCCCAAGCCATGGCGTTGCGGACCTCGTCAAACAAAAGATAAAAAGCTGAAGAACCACAAGAAAGCCGTGACATGACCACCGAATCGACCCTGATCAAACAGCACGTCATCGATCCCGAGATCTGCATCCGCTGCAACACCTGCGAAGCGATCTGCCCGGTCGGGGCCATCACCCACGACTCGCTCAACTACGTGGTCAAGGCCGACATCTGTAACGGTTGCATGGACTGCATCTCGCCTTGCCCCACCGGCTCGATCGACAACTGGCGCATGATGCCCAAGTCCAAGGCTTACAGCATCGAAGAACAACTCAAGTGGGACGAACTGCCGGCTGAACTCAGCGCCGAAGAACTGGCTGCGGCGTGTGGTGGCGATGCTGCCGCTGCGCAAGAAGAAGCCCAAGCCGCTGTGCAAGCCGCTGCCTCTTCCTCATCGGCTGCCAGCACCGCAGTGGCTTCGGGTTTCAACTCCGCCCAGTATGGCGCGACCATCCCGCCCTGGTCGGCCGCCCACGCCTACACCAACGTCTACGGCCCCAAGGCTGCCGAGAAAACCATCACCGCCACCGTCACCGGCAATCTGCGTGTGACCGAAGTCGGTAAGGACTACGACACCCACCACATCGTGCTCGACTTTGGCAACCTGCCATTCCCCGTGCTCGAAGGTCAGTCGATCGGCATCTTGCCCCCCGGTGAAGACGCGAAAGGCAAGCCGCACCATGCGCGCCAATACTCGATCGCCAGCCCCCGCAATGGCGAGCGTCCGGGTCACAACAACCTGTCGCTGACCATCAAGCGCGTGCTCGAAGACCACGACGGCCAGCCTGTGCGCGGCGTGGGCTCCAACTACATGTGCGACCTGAATGTGGGCGACAAAGTGCAAGTGATCGGGCCGTTTGGCGCGAGCTTCTTGATGCCCAACCACCCCAAGAGCAACATCGTCATGATTTGCACGGGTACAGGTTCTGCCCCCATGCGTGCCATGACCGAATGGCGCCGCCGCCTGCGTGCCAGCGGCAAGTTCGAGGGCGGCAAGCTCATGCTGTTCTTTGGTGCCCGTACGCCGGCTGAGCTGCCTTACTTTGGCCCGCTGAACAACCTACCCAAGGACTTCATCGACATCGAATTTGCCTTCTCGCGTGAAGCCGGCAAAACCAAACGCTATGTGCAAGACGCCTTGCGCGACCGCGCGGCCGATGTGGCGGCGCTGCTCAAGGACGGCAACACCTGTTTCTATGTGTGTGGTCTCAAGAGCATGGAAGAGGGCGTGGTCATGGCCCTGCGTGACATCGCCCAAAACGCCGGTCTGGACTGGGAAGCCATCGGTGGCGCGCTCAAGAAAGAAGGCCGCCTGCACCTCGAGACTTATTGAGCCAGCATGGCGAGCGCCACCCGCATCGGCCTGGACCAGGTTCGCGCGCAATTGCGCCAACCGCGTTCGCAGCTCAAAGGCCGTCAGGCCTCCGAAGAGGCGCGCGTCGAGGTGCGCGCCCTGATCGGTGAACCACCCGCCAATGGTCATCGCCGTGACCTGCTGATCGAGCACCTGCACAAACTGAACGACCATTTCCATGGGTTGTTCGAGCGCCACATTGTGGCGCTGGCCGCAGAGATGCGGCTGTCCGTGGTCGAGGTGTTCGAGGTCGCATCGTTCTACCACCACTTCGAAATCTTGAAAGACAGCGAAGCCGCCCCGCACATCACCGTGCGGGTCTGCGACAGCTTGAGCTGCAGCTTGGCCGGTAGCGACAGCTTGCTGCGCCAATTGCAAAACGATTTGCTGGACGTGAAGGTCGTGCCCGTGCCTTGCCTGGGCCGCTGCGAGCAGGCTCCGGCCGCGCAGGTCGGTCAGCAGGCTGTGGCGCATGCCACCGCTGAATCTGTCGCCCAGCGGGTGGACCAAAACCACACCGCGCCCAATCATTTACCCGACGCCATTGGCATGGAGGCTTACCTGCAAGCTGGAGGCTACCAATTGGCCAAGCAAGTGGCCTCGGGCCAGCGCGATGCCGAATCTGTGATCCAGGTCTTGGAGTCCTCGGGCTTGCGGGGTTTGGGCGGTGCGGGTTTCCCAGCCGGGCGCAAATGGCGCATCGTGCGCAGCCAACCCGGCCCGCGCCTGATGGCCGTGAACATCGACGAGGGCGAGCCCGGCACCTTCAAAGACCGCACCTGTTTGGAAGCCGACCCGCACCGTTTTTTGGAAGGTGTCTTGATCGCCGCCAATGTGGTGGGCTGCGAGGCGGTTTACATCTACCTGCGTGACGAGTACCACGAAGCGCGTGTGCTGCTCACGCAAGCTTTGGCCGATCTGCAAGCCCAGCCGCCTTGCGCCTTGCCGCGCATCGAGCTGCGCCGTGGCGCGGGCGCTTACATTTGCGGCGAAGAGTCCGCCATGATCGAGAGCATCGAAGGCAAACGCGGTGAGCCGCGCCTGCGCCCGCCCTACATCGCCGAGGTCGGTCTGTTCGGTCGCTCCACGCTGGAGCACAATTTCGAGACCCTGTACTGGGTTCGCGAACTACTGGAGCAAGGCGCTGACAGCTTTGCATCGCACGGCCGCCACGGCCGCCAAGGCCTGCGCCGTTTCAGTGTCAGCGGGCGCGTGAAGCACCCGGGCGTGAAACTCGCACCTGCGGGCATCACCCTGCGCGAACTGGTCGATGAACACTGCGGCGGCATGGCCGAGGGGCACACGCTGTATGCCTACCTGCCCGGTGGCGCCAGTGGTGGCATCTTGCCCGAGCGTTTGGCCGATGTGCCGCTGGACTTTGACACGCTACAGCCTTATGGCTGCTTCATCGGTTCGGCGGCTGTGATGGTGCTGAGCCAACACGACAGCGCCCGCGAAGCGGCGCTGAACGTGATGCGGTTTTTTGCGCATGAGAGCTGCGGCCAATGCACGCCTTGTCGTGTGGGCACCGACAAAGCCGCGCAGCTCATGAGCGCTGAAGTCTGGGATGCCGACACTTTGCAAGATCTGGCGCAGGTCATGGGCGATGCATCCATCTGCGGCTTGGGGCAAGCCGCACCCAACCCGATCCGTTGTGTGCTGGATTACTTTCCGCACGAAGTGGGGGCGGCATGAACACGATTCAATTCACGCTGAATGGCCAAAGCATTGAAGCGCCCGTCGGAAAAAGCATCTTCAACATCGCCCAAGAATTGGGCATTGCCATCCCGCACCTGTGCCACAAAGAAGGCTTGGCACCTGACGGCAACTGCCGCGCTTGTGTCGTCGAAATTGATGGTGAACGCACCTTGGCCCCCAGCTGCTGCCGCAGCGCCACGCCCGGCATGCAGGTGCAGACGAACAGCGAGCGCGCCGTCAAAAGCCAAAAGATGGTGCTGGAAATGCTGCTGGCCGACCTGCCCGAGCAGGGCCACAAATGGCTGGACGATCGGGCCGAAGCCCCGCATGGCGAGCTGAGCCAATGGGCCGAACACCACGGCGTGCAGGTGCGCCCGCAACTGGCCGCGCTCAAACGTGAGGCCGTGCCCGCCGACCTGTCGCATCCGGCCATGGCCGTGAATCTGGATGCCTGCATCCAATGCAACCGCTGCGAACGGGCCTGCCGCGACTTGCAGGTCAACGATGTGATCGGCCTGGCTTTTCGCGGTGCGCACACGCAGGTGGTGTTTGATCTGGCCGACCCGATGGGTGGCAGCTCGTGTGTGGGCTGCGGCGAATGTGTACAGGCCTGCCCCACAGGCGCGCTCATGCCCAAGAGCCACATGGGGCCGCAAAAGGTGGACCGCCAAGTCGATTCCGTGTGTCCGTTTTGCGGCGTGGGGTGCCTGGTCACTTATCAGGTGCGCGATGAAAAGATCATCAGCGTCAAGGGCCGCGAAGGCCCCGCCAACGAAGGGCGCTTGTGCGTCAAGGGCCGCTTTGGCATGGACTACATCCACAGCCCCGACCGGATCACGCAACCGCTGATTCGCAAAGAGGGCGTGGCCAAAGACCTCGAGCTGATGGACGGGCACACCGACTGGCGCGAAGTCTTCCGCGAAGCAACCTGGCAAGAAGCCCTTGATCTGGCGACCCAGCCACTCAATGCCTTGCGTCACCAACATGGCCCCAAGTCGCTCGCCGGTTTCGGCTCGGCCAAAGGCAGCAACGAAGAAGCCTATTTGTTCCAGAAGCTGGTGCGGACCGGCTTTGGCAGCAACAACGTGGACCACTGCACACGCCTGTGCCACGCGTCCAGCGTCGCGGCTTTGCTCGAAGGCGTGGGCTCGGGGGCCGTGAGCAACCCGGTGCGCGATGTCGAGCATTCAGACCTCATCATCGTCATCGGCTCCAACCCCACGGCCAATCACCCGGTGGCTGCCACCTGGATGAAGAACGCCGCCCAACGCGGCACACGCATCGTGCTGGCCGATCCGCGCATCACCGACATCGGGCGTCACGCTTGGCGTACCCTGCCGTTCAAGGCCGACACCGATGTGGCGCTGCTCAACGCCATGCTCCACGTCATCGTGACGGAGAACTTGTGCGACGAAAGTTTCTTGCGCGATCGTGCCGACAACGTGGCCGAACTCAAAGCCCATGTGCAGGACTACACACCCGAAGCCATGAGTGCGGTGTGCGGCATTCCCGCAGACACCATCCGTGAAGTGGCGCGGGCCTATGCCAGCGCCAAGGCCGCCATGATTTTGTGGGGCATGGGTGTGAGCCAGCATGTGCACGGCACCGACAACGTGCGTTGTCTGATCGCCCTGGCCAGCATCACTGGCCAGATCGGCCGTCCCGGTACCGGCCTGCACCCGCTGCGCGGCCAAAACAACGTGCAAGGCGCCAGCGACGCGGGCCTGATCCCGATGATGTACCCCAACTACCAGCGTGTGAGCGACAAGTCGGCGCATGACTGGTTCGAGAAATTCTGGGACACGAAGCTGGACGACCAGCCCGGTTACACCGTGGTCGAGATCATGAACAAGGCACTCGCGCCTGACACTGACCCGCACAAGGTGCGCGGCATGTACATCATGGGTGAGAACCCGGCCATGAGCGACCCGGACCTCAACCATGCCCGCCACGCGCTGGCCAGCTTGCAGCACCTGGTGGTGCAAGACATTTTCTTGACCGAAACCGCATGGCTGGCCGATGTGCTGCTGCCTGCCAGCGCCTGGCCCGAAAAAACCGGCACGGTCAGCAACACCGACCGCACGGTGCAGATGGGCCGTCAGGCCGTGCTGCCGCCGGGCGATGCGAAACCCGATTTGTGGATCATCCAGCAGATCGCCGAACGCATGGGCCTGAACTGGCTGTATGCGGGCGAACACGATGGTGTGGCCGAGGTTTATGAAGAAATGCGCCAGGCCATGGCCCCAACCATTGGCGGCATCGACTGGGCACGG
Source organism: Limnohabitans lacus (assembly GCF_030053395.1). Classification (GTDB taxonomy): domain Bacteria; phylum Pseudomonadota; class Gammaproteobacteria; order Burkholderiales; family Burkholderiaceae_C; genus Limnohabitans_A; species Limnohabitans_A lacus. Next base: position 50,133 of record NZ_JASGBH010000010.1, read on the forward strand.
CTCAATGCGGGCTCGGTGACTTACCCCTGCGTGAATGCCGAAGACCCGGGTCAGCCCATCGTCTTCCATGACCATTTCCCGACGAAAGACGGCCGTGTCTGGCTGGTGCCCGCCGAGCTCATCTCAGCGGCCGAGCGGCCCGATGCCGACTACCCCTTTGTGCTCATCACCGGCCGTCAGCTGGAGCATTGGCACACCGGCAGCATGACCCGACGCGCCACGGTGCTCGATGCGCTGGAGCCCGCAGCCACCGCGTCCATGTGCGGGGCCGACCTGCGCCGTTTGGGCTTGCAAGCGGGACAGACGGTGCGCGTCGCCTCGCGCCGAGGGGCCATTGAGCTGCAGCTGCGCTGCGACGAGGGCACGCCGGTGGGCACCGTCTTTGTGCCCTTTGCCTATGTGGAGGCGGCAGCCAATGAGTTGACCCACGCAGCGCTTGACCCCTTTGGCAAGATCCCTGAGTTCAAATACTGCGCGGTGCAAATCCAGGCCCTGACCTTGACCGCATAATCAGCGGCAAGAAATAAGCACTCGGCCTTGGCCGAGTGGTGCACACGACGGGCCAAGGAGACATTTTGAAAATCGATGTGCAAACCATCTTTTGGGTGGATGCATTTTTGTACCTGATGCTGCACGTGGCGCTCTGGTATGGTCTGGCACGTTTTCGCAGCCGTGTGGCGGTCATGTGGAGTGTCTCGGGCATCATGAGTGCGCTGAGCTTGTGCGTGCTGGGCAGTCGGGGCCTGATGGCCACCGACCTGATTGTGGTGTGGGGTCAGCTGCTCATGGGGCTGGGCAATTGGGGCCGACAAGTGGCTTTGCGCTCCATCGATGGGCCCGCCGATGCGCGCTGGCTGTGGCTGTCGGGTCTGGCGAACGTCGCGTTTTTGGCGCTGAGCTACAGCCTGCATTTTTCGGGCGTTCCCGAAAGCACCCTCATGGTGTTGTTTTACTCTTTTTACGCCATCAATTGTCTGGAGTATTACGGCTCAGGTCGCCGCATGGCACAAAGCCACGACAGCATAGGCGCCACCTCGATCCGTTGGGCGGGCTTGGTTTTGTCGGGGTCTTTGGGCATCAAGGCCTTGGCCATGATGACGGGCTTCGGCTCGGACGACTTGTACCAAGCTTCGTGGGACCACGTCGTGGTCTTCGCCGGGCAATTCACGGGGATCATCCTGCTCACCGTGGGCTTCATGCAGTTGTTCATCGACAAGGCGCACCGTCAAAAAATCGCGACCCAGGCGCAGCTGGCCCGAGAACAAGAACACACCGCCTTGGCCGAGCAACATTCACAGGCCCTGTCGCGTTTGCTGGCCGAGCGCGAAGAGATCATTCGCCAGCTGACCTTGTCCAACAAAAGTGCGGGCATGGGGGCCTTGGTGGCCAGCTTTGCACATGAATTGAACCAACCCTTGGCGGCCACTTTGTTGCATGCCGAGTTGATCCAGTCTCAGATCAAAAAATTACACGTGGGTGCGGGGCCTGCCGATTTGCCCCTTGTTGATGCGGTGGCCGGTCACATCGTGAGCGACACCCAAAGGGCTGGCGACATCATCCGCAAATTGCGCAACCTGTTTCGCATGAGCAAGGGCGAATTTGCCAAACTGGACTTCAAGCAATTGGTGCTGGACGTGCTGGACATCGTGCAAGTCAAGATGGTGCATCAGAAGGTGCGCATCTTCACCACCTTTGACGATGGTTTTCGCCTGACGGGTGATGCCACCCAGTTGCAGCAAGTGGTCCTCAATCTGGTGAGCAATGCCATCGATGCACTGCGCGACATCGAGCACCGTGAACGGCTGCTGCAAATCCGCGGCATCGTGACGCAGGGTTTTATCGAGTTGGAAATCGAAGACAACGGCACCGGCATTGCCTTGGACAAACAAATCGAAGTGTTCAGTCTTTTCAAGAGCACCAAGTTCGATGGCATGGGCGTGGGTTTGTGGCTCAGTCAGTCCATCGTCGAATCTCATGGCGGCACCCTGACCTTTTTAAGCCGACCCGGTCAAGGATCGGTCTTCACCTTGCGATTGCCCTCGACGGAATATGTCTTGAAAGACTGAGCGACAATCCGCTGATGTCTGATTCGCCACAAGTCCAAGTCTCCGTGCTCATGCGCCGCGAACCGGTGCAGGGTCCCATGGCGCGCTGGCAAAGCCATCGCTGGGTGCTGGACGATGTGGTCCTGCACGAAGCAGGTTTTGGCGACGAGGTGCGTTGCCTGCGCGAGACTGAAGACCATGCGCAATGGCTTTTCCCCAACTGGTCCGTGGCCTTGTTTCCCGATGACGCTGAGGGTTATTGGCTCAATGCCACCTCGCCCACACCTTGCTGGTTTGTGATGTGGCGCATGATTGATCACGAAGGCCATGCCCCACGCGCCGAGCCGCAAGCCGTCAGCTTGAGCTACCACGATGCAGGGCGCTGGCTGGATGCGCAAGAAACCGTCGAGACCATCCCAGCGCCTGCCGATGTGGTGCAGTGGGCCTTGGCTTTTGCCCAGCACCACTACGTGCCCGAAGTCAAAAAACGCCAACGCCCGCAAAGCTTTCGCGGCCTGACCGACCGCTTTGGCCAACCGGCATCGGTGAGCACCACCGACAAGCGCAAAGGCGGCGCAGGGCAGGGCGCATGAGCGATCACTTTTTCAGCCGCTGGTCACGCCGCAAACAAGAAGCCGCTCAAGGCCTGCCCCTCCCAGAGCCCGAGACTGTGGGCCGTCACAACGCCAACGCACCACCGAAAGCGGTGCCCGAGCCGGTGCCTGCACCAGCAGTCCCTGAGGCGCCCCTGCCCACTCTTGCAGATGCACAAGCCCTCACGCCTGAATCGGAGTTTGGCGCGTTCATGCGCCAAGGCGTGCCTGCCGATGTGCGCAACCTGGCCGTCAAAAAACTGTTTGCCGATCCGCATTTCAACGTGATGGATGGCTTGGACATTTACATCGGTGACTACACCATCGCCGACCCTTTGCCGGCGGGCATGCTCGAAAAAATGGTCAGTGCCCAGGCCATGAAGTTGGTGCCTGAAATCATTGAGCCCCGCCCCACGTCAGGGTCTTTGCTCGAGGAAAACCCTGAGTTGCACGCGCCGGACATGCAAAGCCCCTCGCTTGTGGCACAGTCTGCGCCATTGCCAGTCAATTCGACTGAGCCCGATCTGCTCCCAAGCGAACATGACAACCCTGATTTGCAATTGCAACCAAACCATGCCCCTGCAGGCCCAGAAGCTGGGCCAGGCGCTGGGTGAAGACTTCATTCTCCACACCACACTGTGCCGCCGCGAAGCCGGCGAATTCCAACGTGCCGTGAAAAGCGGTCAGCCCGTGGTGGTGGCCTGTACCCAAGAAAAGCGTTTGTTCACCGAGCTGGCCGAGCAGACCGAAGGCGCCAGCTCGCCGATCCGCTTTGTCAACATCCGCGAGACGGGTGGCTGGAGCGCAGAAGCCGCTCACGCCACCCCCAAGATGGCCGCCTTGCTGGCCGCAGCGCGTTTGCCCGAACCCGAGCCGGTGCCCACCGTCACCTACAAAAGCGAAGGCCGCTTGCTGATCTTGGGGCCCATCGATGTTGCAGAACGGGCGGCGGCCTTGCTGGCCGATGCGATGCAAGTGACGATCTGGGCCCAAGGCGCAGGCCAGGCGGGTGGCGCACAAGAGCGCCGTTACCCAGTCATGGCTGGGCGCTTGCAAAGCTTGAGTGGATGGCTGGGTGCTTTCGATGTGCGCTGGGATGCCAGCAACCCGATCGACCTGGACCTGTGCACCCGCTGCAACGCGTGTGTGGCCGCCTGCCCCGAGCAGGCCATTGGGCTGGACTACCAAATCGACCTGTCGCGCTGCACCTCGCACCGCGATTGCGTCAAAGCCTGCGACGCCGTCGGGGCCATCAACTTCATGCGCGAGCCCCAAACGCAAAGCGCCCGCTTCGATGTGGTGCTGGACCTGCGCGGTGCCAACGCTTCACCCACCTTCACGTCGCATGCTCTGCCGCAAGGCTATTTCCGCTGGGACGGGCAGGACCTGAAAACCTTGCTCCAGCTGCGCGAGATGGTGGGCGAGTTTGAAAAGCCCCGCTTTTTTGCCTACAAGCAAAAGCTCTGCGCCCACAGCCGCAACGAACAAGTCGGCTGCAATGCCTGCGTGGACATCTGCTCGGCCGAGGCCATCAGCTCGGACAAGTCGCGCCAGCAAATCAAGGTCAACCCCAACCTGTGCGTGGGTTGCGGGGCCTGCACCACAGCCTGCCCCACAGGGGCTTTGACCTATGCCTACCCGCGCCCCTCAGAGCAGGGCGAAAAAATCCGCACGCTTGTGAGTGCCTACCAAGCGGCCGGCGGCCGCGATGCCGCCCTCTTGCTGCACAGCCAAGACAAGGGCCAGGCGATGCTTGACGAGTTGGGCCGCGGTGCACAACTGAAAGTCATGCAAGGCGTGCCCGCCCGTGTGATGCCGGTGGCCCTGTGGCACACCGCCAGCGTGGGTCTGGAGTTGTGGCTTTCGTGCGTGGCCTATGGTGCACGGCAGGTGCTGGTCATGCTGACCGACGAAGAAGCACCGCAGTACAAAATCGCCTTGCAAGAACAAATGGCCGTGGCCCAAAGCCTCTTGAACGGCTTGGGCTACGAAGGCTTGCACTTTGAGTTGTTGCAAGTGGGCAGCGCCGCCTCGCTCGATGCCGATTTGCAGCGCCTGTCAGGCCGTGCGGTCAAAGCGCCAGCCGGTCCGGCAGCTGCAGCCCGCCATGCGGTGCAGGCTGAAAAGCGCAGCAACCTCGAGTTGGCGCTGGACCACCTGATGGCCCATGCGCCGGTCAAGGCGCAGGCCTCGCCACCTGCAGCCATCGCCTTGCCGTCGGCGGGCTCGCCTTTGGGCACCATCACCGTCGATGGCAGCAAATGCACCTTGTGCATGAGCTGTGTGGGCGCTTGCCCTTCATCGGCTTTGCAAGACAACCCGCAGCAACCCGAGATCAAGTTCATCGAAAAGAACTGCGTGCAGTGTGGCCTGTGTGCCAAAACCTGCCCCGAAAACGCCATCAGCTTGCAGTCGCGTTTCTCGCTTTTGCCCGATCGCACCCAAGCCCGCGTGATGCACAACAGCCCGCCTTATGGCTGCGTGCGCTGCGGCAAGCCCTTTGGCACTGTCAAGGCCATCGAGACCATGCTGGGCCGACTGGCGGGACACAGCATGTTCCAGGGCCCGGCATTGGAGCGACTGAAGATGTGCGGCGACTGCCGCGTGGTGGACATGTTCACCGATGAAAACCAGGTCCGCATGGCGGGCGACAAACCCCTGAATTGATTGGCCATGAGCTCTGAATTGCATTTGTCCCCAGCCAGCCGATCGCTGGACGAAGAAACCGCGCGTGCCGAAATTTACGGTCTGCTTTCCGCGCTTTATTACCAAGCACCTTCGCCTGAATTGCTGTCACAACTTCGGGTGGCCGTGACCGAGGCGCCCAATGCCGGGGCTTTTCTCGAAGAGTCTTGGCGAGAGCTCGTGGCATCGGCGCGCGATTTGAGTCAGCCGCAGCTGGCGGCCGAGTACACCGCTTTGTTCGGGGGGGTGGGCAAGCCCGAGGTGTACCTGTTCGGGTCCCATTACCTGAGCGGTTTTTTGAATGAAAAACCGCTGGTCAAGTTGCGTGACGATTTGGCCGCACTGGGTTTGGGTCGCAGCGACGACATGTCCGAGACCGAGGACCACGTGGCCTATGTGCTGGAAGTGATGCGGTTTTTGATTGCAGGTGAAGACGTGTCGGTCTCTAACCTGAGCCATCAGCAAGCCTTTTTCTCGCAGCACCTGCAGCCTTGGGTGTCGCAGTTGTGTCAGGTCTTGATGCAGCATCCGCAAGCCCATTTCTATGCCCGTGTGGCCGCTTTCACAGAGGCTTTCCTGAGCGTGGAAGTGCAGGGCTTTGATTTGATGGCCTGATTGAAAAAAACTACAAAGCCTGTTGAGAAATAAGACGGGCCTTTCGCGGGTTTGTACTTAGCTGCATTGGAAATCGGCATTCAATAATGAAACGACCGGGCCGCACGCATGGCTTGGAAGTTTCACAACGAATGGAGATTCATCTTGACAGACAACCAAACCCCACGCCGCCGTAACCTGCTCAAAGGCGCAGCCATTGCCGCTGGTGCCATGTCCGCGCCCATGATCGCCACAGCCCAGACCGGCCCGATCAACATGCGTTGGCAGAGCACTTGGCCTGCCAAAGACATTTTCCACGAGTACGCGCTCGACTACGCCAAAAAAGTCAACGACATGACCGGCGGCGATCTGAAGATCGAAGTCTTGCCTGCTGGCGCCGTGGTGCCCGCTTTCGGTTTGCTCGAAGCTGTGTCCAAAGGCACTTTGGACGGTGGTCATGGTGTGTTGGGCTACCACTACGGCAAGCAAAACGCTTTGGCCCTGTGGAACTCGGGTCCTGCTTTCGGCATGGATGCCAACATGATCTTGGCTTGGCACAAATACGGTGGTGGCGCTGAGCTGCTGGCCAAGTTGTACGCCTCCATCGGCGGCAACGTGCAGTCTTTCTTGTACGGCCCCATGTCCACCCAGCCACTGGGTTGGTTCAAAAAGCCGATCACCAAATCGGCTGACTTCAAGGGCTTGAAGTTCCGTACCAACGGTCTGGCCATTGACCTGTTCACCGCCATGGGTGCTGCCGTGAACGCACTGCCAGGCGGCGAGATCGTCCCTGCGATGGACCGTGGCCTGCTGGACGGCGCTGAGTTCAACAACGCCACCTCTGACCGCATTTTGGGCTTCCCTGACGTCTCCAAGGTCTGCATGCTGCAAAGCTACCACCAGAGCGCCGAGACCTTCGAGATCATGTTCAACAAAACCAAGTACGACGCTTTGCCTGCCAAGCTGAAGGCCGTGATCGCTGGCGCCACCGAAGCGGCGTCTGCTGACATGTCTTGGAAAGCTGTAGATCGTTACTCCAAGGACTACGTGGAATTGCAAACCAAAGACAAGGTCAAGTTCTACAAAACCCCTGACGCGATCTTGCAAGAGCAGCTGAAAATTTGGTCTGAAATCCTCGAGAAGAAGTCTGCTGAGAACCCACTGTTCAAGGAAATCGTGGCTTCGCAAAAAGCATTCGCAGCACGTGCTGTGAAGTGGGACCAAGACACCAACATCAGCCGCCGCATGGCCGTGAACCACTTCTTCGGCGCCAAAAAGGCCTGATTTTTTAAGTTGAGCCTCCCCATCAGCCATCCGGCAACACCGGATGGCTGATTTATTTATGTGATTGACTTATGCAGAATTTATTGCTTTTCATCGACAGGGTCAGCACCTGGATTGGCCAGTTTTTTTCTTGGCTCATCGTTGCTTTGACGCTCATGATTTCGTGGGAGGTTTTCTCCCGTTATGCGCTGGACGATCCCCACCCGTGGGCATTTGATGTGATGAGCATGATGTACGGGTCGCTCTTCATGATGGCCGGTGCTTACACCCTGTCTAAAAATGGCCATGTGCGCGGTGACGTGTTGTACGGATTTTTTCCACCTCGCGTGCAAGCCTGGTTTGACCTCATTTTGTACATTCTTTTCTTCATTCCAGGTGTCGTGGCGTTGGCTTACGCTGGCTACGGTTTTGCCGCTGAATCCTGGGCCATCAACGAGCATTCCAACATCACGGCCAACGGGCCGCCGGTGTACCCCTTCAAGACCATCTTGCCCATCGCGGGTGCATTCCTGTTGGCTCAGGGCTTGGTGGAAATCGTCCGTTGCATTGTTTGCATCAAGCAAGGTGAATGGCCATCGCGTGGTGATGATGTGGACGAAGTCGATGTTGAAAAACTCAAAGAAATGGTCAACGTCAAAGACGAAGACATCGCCAAGCTGGATGTGCTGGTGACAGCAGGCAAGGGAACTCACAAATGAAAAAAGAAGTCTGGTTCGGCCTGACGATCATGGCCTTGGTCGTGTTGTCGGCCTTTGTTTTGTTGCCTGCACCTTCTGAGATGACCAATGGTCACTTGGGCTTGTTGATGCTGGCTTTGGTGGTGGTGGCGATCATGTTGGGGTTTCCAACGGCTTTCACCTTGATGGGCATGGGCATGATCTTTGCGTGGATCGCCTACAAAAGCCAAAACCCTGATTTGGCGGTTCAGCAAACCCTTGACCTGATGGTGCAGCGGGCTTATTCGGTCATGTCCAATGACGTGCTGATCTCGATCCCCTTGTTTGTGTTCATGGGTTACCTCATCGAACGTGCCAACCTGATCGAGAAATTGTTCAAGAGCATGCACCTGGCCATGGCCCGCGTGCCGGGCTCCTTGGCCGTTGCAACCATCGTGACCTGTGCCATCTTTGCCACGGCCACCGGCATTGTGGGCGCTGTGGTGACGCTGATGGGCTTGTTGGCCTTGCCCGCCATGCTGCGCGCAGGTTACAGCGTGCAGCTGTCGGCAGGTGCCATCACCGCTGGGGGCTGTTTGGGTATTTTGATTCCGCCGTCGGTCATGTTGATTGTGTACGGCGCAACCGCGGGTGTGTCGGTGGTCAAGTTGTACGCCGGTGCGTTTTTCCCAGGCTTGATGCTGGCCACTTTGTATGTGTTGTACGTCGTGGTCATCGCCAAGATCAAACCGAGCATGGCTCCTCCCATGTCGGCTGAAGACCGCATCGTGCCTTTGCCTGCCTTTGCACAAGTGGTGTCCAAAGAAGTCAGCAGCAATGTTTTGCCAGGCCTGATCGGTGCCATCAAAGGCAAGCGCAATGCGGCTGTGCCGATGCGTGAGTTGCTCAACCATTTGGGCATTGCCTTGTTGCCTGCTTTGGCGGTGGCTTTGATCATGGGCACGATCTACCTCAAAGTGACTGCACCTTTGCCGCCCGAAACCGTCGAAGGTGTGGTGGCCATGGGCGGTGAGCTGGCAGATTCGGCTGAGACTTCAGAAGAGGGTGACAACGTCAGCGGCTTGGCTGAACCCGAAGCCGAAGGTTTGAAACCCCCACCGGGTACGGCCGAAGTGGCCAAGGCCGATGCGGTGACGGCTGCAGAGCCTGCCAAAGACGCTGCACCTGCCGCGGTCAGTGCATCGGCAGAAAGTCCAGTCAGCCCCGCAGAACGCGAGCCTGCGCCAACGTCGTTTTGGATTGCCCTGGCCAGCTGCGCTGTGGCACTGGCCATCTTCTACGCCTATTTCAGCTTTGTTCGTCTGGAAATTTTCAAGATGCTGTTGGGGTCTTTCTTCCCCTTGGCGCTGATGATTTTGGCGGTGCTGGGCACCATCGTGTTTGGATTGGCCACGCCCACCGAGGCGGCTGCTATGGGTTCGTTGGGCGGTTTGTTGCTGGCTGCAGCGTACCGACGTCTGAACTATGTGGTGCTGCGCGAGTCGGTCTACCTGACGGCCAAAACCAGCGCCATGGTGTGTTGGTTGTTCGTAGGCTCCAGCATCTTTTCTGCGGCGTTTGCGTTGCTGGGTGGTCAGGAGATCATCAACACTTGGGTGCTGGGCATGGACCTGACCCCGGTGCAGTTCATGATCCTGGCGCAAGTGGTCATCTTCTTGCTGGGCTGGCCATTGGAGTGGACAGAGATCATCGTGATTTTCATGCCGATTTTCATCCCTTTGTTGCCTCACTTTGGCATCGACCCGCTGTTCTTTGGTTTGTTGGTGGCTTTGAACTTGCAGACTGCTTTCCTGAGTCCACCCGTGGCCATGGCGGCGTTCTACTTGAAGGGTGTGAGCCCACCGCATGTCACCTTGAACCAGATCTTCGCCGGCATGCTGCCTTTCATGGCCATCCAAGTCTTCGCGATCGTCTTGTTGTACGTTTTCCCCGCCATCGGTATGTGGTTGCCTGAAGTGTTGTACAAATGATCTGATTGTGAAAAAGTCAGTTAGCCAGAGCGCGCAGCATGAACATGCTGCGCGTTTTTTTCAGACTCGAGGCGTGATTTGAGTTCTGTAGGCGACTGCTTGTAAGGGTTTCTACTTTGAGAAACTGGATCAAGTTGGCTACCATTTGGCCTATGCAAAACAGTGCCTAAGTTGGGCTGGGTTTTCGTGTAACTTTTCTGGAGTCTTTCATGTCTTCCAAAACTTCTCATCTTTCTCGCCGCAGCATGTTTGCAGGCGCGGCCACCGTTGGTGCTGTGGCCGCGGCCAGCAGCGTCTTGCCGGGCGTGATTCAAAAACAATTGCCCGCGACAAACGCCTTGCCCAAGCCCGAGCGCGGTGGTGGATACACGCTGAGCGAACACGTTCAGCAGTATTACAAGACCACCCGTATCTGATCTATCAAATCCCCCAACTGGAGACCTCGATGTTGTTGACCAAAAAGTCCAGCACCGCAGCCGGTGCCGATTCTTCCCCCTTCATCCACAGCTTGCGCCGCGGTTTGTCGCAAGCGCTGCCTACTTTGGACCGCCGCAGCTTTTTGCGCCGTTCGGGTCTGGGCGTCGGCGTGGGCCTGGCCGCTTCGCAACTGAGCCTTGTGCAAAAAGCCCATGCGGCCGCTGGTGTGGACAACATCGGCAAAGGCAAGGTCGAAGTCAAGCGCACCGTGTGCACCCACTGTTCGGTCGGTTGCGCCGTCGATGCCGTGGTTGAAAACGGCGTTTGGGTTCGCCAAGAAGCCGTGTTCGATTCGCCCATCAATTTGGGCGCCCATTGCGCCAAGGGCGCTGCTTTGCGCGAGCACGGCCACGGCGAATACCGCCTGCGCTACCCGATGAAGCTGGTCAACGGCAAATACGAGCGCATCAGCTGGGACACAGCACTGACCGAGATCAGCGCCAAGATGCTGGAGCTGAAAAAAGCCAGTGGCCCTGACAGCGTCTACTTTGTGGGCTCTTCCAAGCACAACAACGAACAAGCCTATTTGCTGCGCAAGTTTGTGAGCTTCTGGGGCACCAACAACTGCGACCACCAGGCCCGCATTTGCCACTCCACCACCGTGGCCGGTGTGGCCAACACATGGGGCTACGGCGCCATGACCAACTCGTACAACGACATGCAAAACAGCAAGGTCGCTTTGTACATCGGCTCCAATGCCGCAGAAGCCCACCCCGTGTCCATGCTGCACATGCTCCATGCCAAGGAAAACGGCTGCAAGATGATCGTGGTCGATCCACGCTTCACCCGCACCGCCGCCAAGGCCGATGAGTTCGTGCGCATCCGCTCGGGCACCGACATTCCTTTCCTGTTCGGTGTGCTGTACCACATCTTCAAGAACGGCTGGGAAGACAAAAAATACATCAACGACCGCGTGTACGGCATGGACGCCGTCAAGGCCGATGTCATGGCCAAGTGGACACCCGACAAAGTGGAAGAAGCTTGCGGAGTGAAAGAAGAGCAAGTCTTCAAGATCGCCAAGATGCTGCATGAGAACAACCCCGGCACCATCGTCTGGTGCATGGGTCAGACCCAGCACACCATCGGCAATGCCATCGTGCGTGCATCGTGCATCTTGCAATTGGCCTTGGGCAACGTCGGTAAGACCGGCGGCGGCACCAACATCTTCCGTGGCCACGACAACGTGCAAGGCGCAACCGACGTCGGCCCCAACCCCGACTCGCTGCCCGGCTACTACGGTCTGGCCGAAGGCTCGTGGAAGCACTTTGCCAACGCGTGGGGCGTGGACTTCGAGTGGATCAAAAAGCAATTCGCCAGCCCCGCCATGATGGGTAAAAACGGCATCACCGTTTCCCGCTGGATCGACGGTGTCCTTGAAAAGAACGAACTGATCGACCAAGACAGCAACCTGCGCGGCGTCTTCTATTGGGGCCATGCCCCCAACTCACAGACCCGTGGCCTGGAGATGAAACGCGCCATGGACAAGTTGGACTTGTTGGTGGTGGTAGATCCCTACCCATCGGCCACTGCCGCCATGGCAGCCATGCCCGGCAAAGCCGAAGACCTCAACCCCAACCGTGCTGTGTACTTGCTGCCTGCTGCCACGCAGTTCGAGACCAGTGGTTCCTGCACCGCGTCCAACCGCTCTTTGCAGTGGCGCGAGAAGGTCATCGACCCGCTGTGGGAGAGCCGCTCTGACCACATGATCATGCATCAGCTGGCCGGCAAACTGGGCTTTGCAACAGAACTGTCCAAAAACTACAAGATGCAAAAAGTCAAAGGCATGGACGAGCCCGTGCCCGAAGACATCCTGCGTGAGATCAACAAGTGCGTCTGGACCATTGGTTACACCGGCCAAAGTCCCGAGCGCCTGAAGGCGCACATGAAGAACATGCATGTGTTCGATGTGAAGACCCTGAAGGCCAAAGGCGGGAAAGACAAAGAAACCGGCTACGACTTTGGTGGTGACTACTTCGGCCTGCCTTGGCCTTGCTATGGCACACCCGAGCTCAAGCACCCCGGTTCGCCCAACCTGTACGACACCTCCAAACACGTCATGGACGGCGGCGGCAACTTCCGCGCCAACTTCGGTGTGGAGCGCGAAGGCAAAAGCTTGCTGTCTGAAGATGGCTCGCACTCCAAAGGCGCGGACATCACCACGGGCTATCCAGAGCTTGACCACATCCTGCTGAAAAAGCTGGGCTGGTGGGACGAGTTGACCGATGCTGAAAAAGCCAAGGCCGAAGGCAAGAACTGGAAGACCGACAGCTCAGGCGGCATGATCCGTGTGTTCATGCAAAACCATGGCTGCCACCCCTTTGGCAATGCCAAGGCGCGTGCCGTGGTCTGGAACTTCCCCGATCCCATCCCGCAGCACCGCGAGCCGCTGTATGGCACCCGCCCAGACATGATGGCCAAGTACCCCACGCACGACGACAAGAAAGCTTTCTGGCGTCTGCCCACCCTGTACAAAACCGTGCAGGACAAAAACATCGCCGACAAGGCGCACGAGAAGTTCCCGCTCATCCTCACCTCTGGCCGCTTGGTCGAGTACGAAGGCGGCGGCGAAGAAACCCGCTCCAACCCTTGGCTGGCCGAACTGCAGCAAGAAGCCTATGTCGAGATCAACCCCAAGACGGCGGCCGATCGCAGCATTCGCAATGGCGACCGCGTCTGGTTGCTCGGCGCCACCGGGGCCCGTTTGAACGTCCAAGCCATGGTGACAGAGCGCGTGGACAGCGGCACGGTGTGGATGCCTTTCCACTTCTCAGGTCGCTGGCAAGGCGCCGACATGCTGGCTTATTACCCCAAGGGTGCAGCCCCTGTGGTGCGTGGCGAAGCGGTCAACACCGCCACCACCTACGGTTATGACAGCGTCACCATGATGCAAGAGACCAAGACCACCATCTGCAACATCGAGAAGGCTTGAGGAGAACACGATGGCACGAATGAAATTCATCTGTGATGCCGAGCGCTGCATCGAATGCAACGGCTGCGTCACCGCTTGCAAAAACGAACATGAAGTCCCATGGGGTGTGAACCGCCGCCGTGTGGTCACACTCAACGACGGTGTGCCTGGCGAGAAGTCCATCTCGGTGGCTTGCATGCACTGCTCTGACGCGCCTTGCATGGCCGTTTGCCCCGTCAACTGTTTTTACAAGACCGACGAAGGCGTGGTCTTGCACGACAAAGACGTCTGCATCGGCTGCGGCTACTGCTCGTATGCTTGCCCCTTTGGCGCGCCACAGTTCCCAGGTCAAGGCACCTTTGGTGTGCGCGGCAAGATGGACAAGTGCACCTTCTGCGCCGGCGGCCCCGAAGAGCATGGCAGCCAAGCCGAGTTCGACAAATACGGTCGCAACCGCCTTGCCGAAGGCAAGCTGCCTGCATGTGCCGAGATGTGCTCGACCAAGGCTTTGCTGGCCGGTGACGGCGACGTGGTCTCTGACATTTTCCGCAGCCGCGTGGTCCAGCGTGGCAAGGGCGCTGAAGTCTGGGGCTGGGGCACCGCCTACGGCACAGCCGCCAAGCAAGGAGCCTGATCATGCAACGCACATTGGTTTCTGCCACATTGGTGAGCGCTGCATTGGCTTTGTCGGCCTGCGGCGAAAAACCACAAGACAAAATGGGCATCCGCAGCGATCAACCTGCGCAAGCAGGCACCGGTGTGGCCGCCTTCACCGAGCCAGGTTGGAAGGCTGGCGACCACGACAGTTGGTCCAACCACCTCAAGGCCCGTGCCAATTACGGCATGAACGATCACCAACGCGCTCCCAAGTGAGCGCATGAGGAGCCGATCATGCGTCGCTTGATCATCACTTTGGGTCTGGGCTTGTTGGCCTTGGGCGCTGCGGCCCAAACGGCAGCCCCAGCACCGGCAGCCGAGGGTATGGGCGTTAAAAGCGCCAACATCTTCCAAGTCGCACCCAGCGCCGATACCGATCCGAAATACAAACACCAGAGCAATGCCGAGCGTGCTCAGGTCCAGCCCGGCAACAACGCGCCCATGTGGCGTCAGGTGGGGCAGGGCGTGACGGGTTACAGCAGCTTGCCGGCGAGCGAAGCCCCTGAAGCCGGCAATTTGATTCAGAAATTTGTGCAGTACCCCGGCTCGCGTTTGACCAACGCCGGTGAAGCTTGGCGCCAGGTGCGTAACCAGTACCTGATCCCCTACGGCGGTTCGCTGATCTTGATCGTGCTGGGCGCGATTGCGCTGTTTTACTGGCGCAAAGGCACCATCGAATTGCATGGTCAGGAGACCGGCCGCAAGATCGAGCGCTTCACGCCTTTTGAGCGCTCGGCCCACTGGGCCAATGCGATCGCGTTTTGCGCCTTGGCCATCTCGGGCATCGTTATGGCCTTTGGCAAGTTTTTCATCTTGCCTGTCATCGGCACGGCCTTGTTTGGCTGGCTGACGTATGCGCTGAAAAACATCCACAACTTTGCAGGCCCGCTGTTTGCGGTGTCCTTGGTGATCGTCATCGTGACCTTTGTGCGCGACAACATCCCCAGCAAAGAAGACTTGACCTGGATCCTCAAAGGCGGTGGTTTGGTGTCGGGTACCGAAGTGCCTTCGCACCGATTTAACGCCGGTGAAAAAATCCTGTTCTGGTCGGGTGTGTTCTTCCTCGGTCTGGTGGTGGTGGCTTCGGGCTTGGTGCTCGACAATCTGATCCCTGGCTTGGTCTATGAGCGCGCCACCATGCAGATCAGCCACATGGTGCACGCTGTGGCCACTTTCTTGATGATGGCGATGTTCTTGGGACACATCTACATGGGTACCATCGGCATGCGCGGCGCCTACAGCGCCATGCGCGAAGGCTATGTGGACGAGACCTGGGCCAAAGAACACCACGAGCTTTGGTACGACGACATCAAAGCCGGCAAGATCCCGGCCCAACGCACGCCCCCCACAGCGGCAGCACCGGCTGCCACCTCCAAGGCCGCATCGGCTTGAACAGGAGCAAAACCATGAAAAAGACCCTGCTTGTTTTGTCCGCGCTGGCCCTGAGCTTTGGCGCTGTTGCCAAACTGCCCGCACCCAGCGACGAAGCCAAGGCCAAGGCCGCCGAAGCGGCTGCCAAAACTGCCCACGGCAACAAAGTGGCCGACTTCCAGCTGTGCAAGTCGCGAGAAAAAGTCGCGGCCCACTACTACAAGACGGCCAAAACGACCGGTGCCAAAACCAACCCACCCACCGCGACACCCGCTTGTGTGGACCCAGGTGCTTACAAGCCAGCCGAGCAAGCAGCGGCCCCCGCAGCCCCTGCCGCACCCGCAGCGCCTGCAGCCGCACCGGCCAAAAAAGGCTGATCTTTTTTCGAGCCCATCCCTGTTTGTCCCCCGTCCTCACCGGCGGGGGATTTTTGCGTTAGGCTCCTGCCATGCCTGCTGTTTTGACCGAATCCACCGAGGCCCCTGTGGCCCTCAAACCCCGCATCACCCAATCGCATGAGTCCCTCACGCGGACGGTGCAGGTGTGCAACGAATTTGGCGAACATTCAGACACCGCCATCCCCGCAGAGCGGGCGCTGACGATTTACCTCGACAAGAAAGAGCTCGTCACGCTGATGACCCTGGGCGCCGAGCCCGAGCACCTGGTGCTGGGCTTTTTGCGCAACCAGCGCTTGATCGACGCGGTCGAGCAGATCGAGTCCATCACGGTCGATTGGACGATCGGCGTGGGCGAAACCGGTGAACCCGGCGTGGCCGCTGTCAAAACAAGACCAGGTGCCAGACTGGCGCCGCAGCGCAGCGCAGATCGCGTGGTCACCACCGGTTGCGGCCAAGGCAGCGTCTTTGGCGATCTGATGGCCCACATCGACGAGATCGCCTTACCCGAAGCCCGCATCACCCAAGGCCAGCTGTACGGTCTGGTCAATGCCATCCGCTTGCAGGAAACCACCTACAAATCGTCTGGCTCGGTGCATGGTTGTGCCTTGTTTCAGGGCGATGAGATGCTCAAGTTTGTCGAGGATGTCGGCCGCCACAACGCGGTGGACACGATTGCGGGCTGGATGTGGATGAACGACATCAGTGGCCAAGACAAAGTGTTCTACACCACCGGTCGCCTGACCAGCGAGATGGTCATCAAGTCCGCCCAAATGGGCATCCCGGTGGTGGTCTCGCGCAGCGGCATCACCCAAATGGGGCTGGATGTGGCCAAGCGCCTGGGCCTGTGCGCCATCGGCCGCGCCACCAATAAACGCTTTTTGTGCTTCAGCGCCCCCGAGCGCCTGATTTGGCAACCCGAGCTGGTCCAAGTCAGCTGAATCGCTGAGCACGGTTCAGCGATTGGGCTGCTGACGTTCCCTCGGTGGATGCAGTCGAACGTGCCGGGTGATGGTATGGCCTTGCCAATTCCATTGGCCCTTGCCGTGATTGCAATGTGCGGTAAGGTCGCTGCATGAACTCACAAGGATGGAAACACGGACTCGCGCTGGGCGCCCGGCAGTTGTGGCGCGACCTGCGGGCTGGCGAATTGCGGCTGTTGATGCTCTCGGTGGCCTTGGCGGTGGCCGCGCTCACAGCGGTGGGTTTTTTGGCCGATCGCCTGCAAGGCGGTTTGTGGCGCGACGCGCGGCAACTGCTCGGCGGTGACGCGGTCGTGGTCAGTGACCAACGCACGCCCGAAGCCTTTGCACAGCAAGCCCGTCAGCTGGGCCTTCAAACCAACACCAACGTCAGCTTCCCCACCATGGCACGGGCCTTGCCCGAGCAGGGCGGTGCCAGTCGGCTGGTCGCCCTCAAGGCCGTGGAGCCCGGTTACCCATTGCGCGGTCGCTTGGAAGTCAGTGCCAGCCCAGTCCGCATCCCACCCGCCGGAGAGGTCTGGGTGGACCCGGCCTTGCTTGAAGCCTTGAACCTGCAAACCGGCCAGATGCTGGGCTTGGGCGATCGCCAGTTGCGCATCAGCGCCACCATCGTGCGCGAGCCCGACCGTGGCGCGGGATTCATGAACTTTGCGCCGCGTGTCATGCTCAACGCGGCCGATTTGCCCTCCACTGGACTGGTGCAACCGGCCAGCCGCGTGACCTGGCGCATGGCTGTGGCGGGGCCCCAAGCCGATGCGTTTGTGGCCTGGGCCAAGACCGAGGTCGATGCCCGCCATGTGCGCGGCGTGCAGATCGAGTCGCTGGACACCGGCCGCCCCGAAATGCGCCAGACCTTGGACCGCGCTTCGCAGTTTTTGAACTTGGTGGCCTTGTTGGCGGCATTGCTCTGTGCGGTCGCTGTGGCGCTGGCGTCGCGCAGTTTCGCCGAGCGGCAACTCGACGCCTGTGCCCTCTTGAGGGTGTTGGGTCAAAGCCAGCGCACACTCAGCTTGAGCTACGGCTTGGAGTTTTTGGGCGCAGGCCTGATCGCCAGCGCACTGGGCGTGTTGATCGGTTACGGCGTGCACCTGGGCTTTGTGCAGCTCTTGGCTGGCTTGGTCGAGACGCAACTGCCCAACGCCACCGCCTGGCCTGCCCTCATGGGCATGAGCATGGGCCTGACCTTGCTCGTGGCCTTTGGCTTGCCCCCGGTGCTGCAATTGGCCAAGGTGCCGCCCCTGCGCGTGATCCGCCGTGACCTGGGGGGCCTGCAAACCAGCTCCGTGCTGGTGCTGGCCATGGGGCTTACCGGTTTTGCCTTGACGCTGCTCATGGTCAGCCGCAGCTTGACCTTGGGGCTCATCACGGTGAGCGGCTTTGCGCTGGCCTTGCTGGTCTTTGCTGGGCTGGCGGCTTTGGCGCTGGGCTTGCTGCGCCGCACAGTGCCTGGCGAGCAAGCCCCGGCTTGGCTGCGCTTGGCCACGCGCCAGGTGGCGGCGCGGCCGGTGTTTGCGGTGGTGCAGGTCAGCGCTTTGTCGGTTGGATTGTTGGCCCTGGCTTTGCTGGTGCTGCTGCGCACCGATCTGGTGGCCAGCTGGCGACAGGCCACACCGGCCAATGCGCCCGACCGGTTTGTGATCAACGTGCAGCCCGAACAAGCGCAGGATTTTTTGGCCAGCTTGCAAGCCTCGGGTGTGTCATCGCCCGACTGGTTCCCCATGATCCGTGGGCGGCTGGTGGCCATCAACGGGCGCGAAGTGGGCCCCAACGATTTCACCGCGGACCGCGCCAAACGCTTGATCGACCGCGAGATCAACCTCTCGCACAGCGACACTTTGCCCGAACACAACCCCCTCACGGCCGGTCGCTGGGTCAGCGGCGAAGCCGATGGGCTCAGTGTCGAGCAAGGCATTGCCGAGACCCTGGGCCTCAAGCTCGGCGACACCTTGCGCTTTGACATCGCTGGGCAATCGCGCGAGGCCCGCATCACCTCGTTGCGCAAGGTGGATTGGGCGTCCATGCGGGCCAACTTTTTCATGTTGTTTCCGCAGGCGCAGATGCCCGACTTGCCTATGACCTACATGGCCGCTTTTCGCAGCCCTGAAGGTGCCAATGGTTTTGAGAACGCCTTGGTCAAGCAGTTTCCCAACATCACCAGCGTGGACATGCGCAGCACCCTGGCCCAAGTCCAGCGTGTGATGGACCAAGTCATCCGTGCGGTGGAGTATTTGTTTGGCTTTACTTTGGCGGCAGGTGTGATGGTCTTGTTGGCGGCTGTGGGCGCGAGCCGGCAGGCGCGTGAGCACGAATACGCCATCATGCGTGCGCTGGGTGCCAGCCGGCAGCTGCTGGCGCAAGTGCAGCGCACCGAGTTGTTGGGTATTGGCTGGCTGGCCGGTTTCATGGCCAGCAGCATGGCGCTGGTGGTGGGCTGGGCGCTGGCCCGCTTTGCCTTTGAATTCGCTTGGGCGCCACCACTTTGGGCGCCACTGGCCGGAGGGGCGCTGGGTGCCCTATTGGCTTGGGTGGCTGGCAGTCTGAGTCTGTCTGGGGTGCTGCGCCAGCCTGTGATGCAAACTTTGCGTGCGCTGTGAAGCGGCACAATAGCCACCTATGCAAATCGAAGAAAAACCGCCGTTCGACACGCCCTTTGAATGGATCGGCGGTGAAGACCGCGTTCGGGCTCTGGTGGACCGCTTTTATGACCTGATGGATTTGGAGCCGGCCTACGCCGCATTGCGGGCTGCGCACGGCAGCACGCTGCAAGACGCTCGAGACAAACTGAGCTGGTTTTTGTCTGGCTGGCTTGGCGGACCCGATCATTACATTGAACGTTTTGGCCACCCGCGCTTGCGCATGCGGCACATGCCCTTTTCAATCGGCATCCTCGAGCGCGACCAATGGCTCGCCTGCATGGACCAGGCCATGGGCGAAACCGGTGTCGACCCGGTCTTGCGTGAACGCTTGGTCAAAAGTTTCTTCCAGACCGCCGACTGGATGCGCAACCGTGGCGCTTGATCGCCACGCCTCAAGCACACAGGACATCTGGTGAAAATCAACTCGCTGCAAGACCTCAAAAAGGTCCAGAAACAACTGGCCGTGGCCCAAGAAAAGGCGCAGGCCGAAGCCGTTGCCCGCGCTGCAGCGGAGCGTCAGCGCGAGGCCGAAACCAAGCTGTTTGAGCGGGCGGTGGGTACAGTCAAGCGCATGCCCGAGTCGGCCAGGGCACCGGCTCCCAAAACCATCGTCGCACCTGTGGCCAAGCAGCGCCAAAAAGACGAGCAAGCTGTGCTGCGCGATGCACTCAGCGACGAGTTCGACGCCAGCACTTTGCTCGACACCGATGAAATGCTGAGCTTTCGCCGCCCCGGCATCGGGCGCGATGTGACGCACAAACTGCGCAAAGGCGACTGGGCCATACAAGGCGAGGTCGATTTGCACGGCCTGCGCACCGAGGAGGCGCGTGTGGCTTTGGCCGAATTCATCCGCAATGCCCATCGCCATGGCCTGCGTTGCCTGCGCGTGGTGCACGGCAAAGGTCTGGGCTCACCCGGCAAGACGCCGGTGCTCAAGTCCAAGGTGCACAGCTGGCTGGTGCAAAAAAACCAGGTCATGGCCTTTGTGCAAGCCAAACCCGCTGAGGGCGGTGCAGGCGCCTTGGTGGTGCTGCTCAAGCCTGCAGGTTGAACCACTGGATCGGCTGAGTTCTCCATGTCTGTTTATTTGATCGGTGACATCCAAGGCTGTGACGGGCCCCTTGAGCGCTTGCTGCAGCAAGTGGCGTTTTCGCCCAGCCGAGACCAGTTGTATGTGCTGGGCGACTTGGTCAACCGCGGACCTGATTCAGCCGGCGTGCTTCGCCGCCTGATGGCCATGGGCTCATCGGTGCAGTGCGTGTTGGGCAACCATGACCTGCACCTGCTGGCCGTGGCCGCTGGGGCCAGCCCCTACAAGCGCCTAGACACGCTGGACAACTTGCTGCAAGCCCCAGATCGCAGCGCCATGCTCGATTGGCTGAGTCACCAGCGCATGGCCATTTATGCCCACGGCATCTTGATGGTCCACGCGGGTGTTTTGCCAGCATGGTCAGTCGATCAAACATTGGCCCTCGCGGCAGAATTCGAAGACGTTTTGCGCAGTCCATTGTTGACCGAGTTTTTGCACCAGATGTATGGCAACCAGCCCGATGCCTGGCGCGACGATCTGCAAGGCATCGACCGTCTGCGCGTGATCGTCAATGCGTTGACGCGCCTGCGTTTTTGTACGGCTGATGGCGTCATGGAATTCAAGGCCAAAGAAGGCGCCAACGCTGCCCCTGCAGGCTTCATGCCCTGGTTCGATGTGCCGGGTCGGCAAACCGCGCAGGTGCCCATCGCCTTCGGTCATTGGTCCACGCTGGGTTGGCTGGGCCGCATGGATGTGCTGGCGCTGGACACCGGTTGCGTCTGGGGCGGCTGCCTGAGCGCCTTGCGTTGGCAGGCCAGTGGGGCGCACGAACTGATTCAGGTCAACTGTCCCCAGGCTCAGCAAGCGGCGTGATCCACCGCTTTGCCGTCATGCATCGCGCGCAATGGCGATCAGATGGCACTGGACCTATCGCCCTGGCCGCCACGCAAAATGACCGCAAAGGGGGGCTGCCGCACATCCTTGGCACAATGGCGGTATGGACTTTTTGCTGATCGCTTTTCTCACCTTGCTCAACGGCGTGTTTGCCATGTCGGAGTTGGCGCTGGCCTCCAGTCGCAAGGCGCGTTTGGCGGTCTTGGAAGAAAGCGGTGACAAAGGTGCGCAGGCCGCATTGAAGCTGCTAGAAGAACCCACGCAATTCCTCTCCACAGTTCAGGTGGGCATCACCTCCATCGGTGTTCTCAACGGGATTGTGGGCGAAGCTGCATTCAGCGCATCGTTGGCGCAGGTGCTGGTCGGTTGGGGCCTCAGCGACTCGGCGGCCAGCGTCAGTGCCACGGCCATTGTGGTGACCCTCATCACCTTCACCACCATCATTTTTGGGGAACTGGTGCCCAAGCGCATCGGGCAGCTCTACCCCGAGCCTGTAGCCCGTGTGGTCGCTCGCCCCATGGCCTGGCTCGCCAAGGTGGCTGGACCGTTTGTGAAGCTGCTTTCGCTGTCAACGCAAGGCATGCTCAAACTCATGCGGATCGACAGCAAGGGCAGCCAGGAAGTCACCGAAGAAGAAATCACCGCCAGTCTGGCCGAAGGCGTGAGCGCGGGCCTGATCGAAGAGCACGAGCATCAGATGGTGCGCAATGTGTTCCACCTGGACGACCGGCCGTTGACTTCCATGATGACACCGCGTGGTGACATCCAGTGGCTAGAAGCGAGCTTGACCACCCGCCAAGCCATGGAGCGCATCAACCAGATGCGCGTCGAGGGCAATCACTCGTGGTACCCCGTTTGCCGCGAAAACCTCGGCCACGTGCAGGGCGTGATCAGTGTGTCGCAATTGCTGTCTTTGCCTGCCGACGATGCGCTCACCTTGGATCACCACGCGCAGACCGCACACTTTGTGCCCGAAACCTTGACCGGCATGGAACTGCTCGAGCAAATGCGCGACCAGCCCAGCCGCATGATGTTTGTGGTGGACGAATATGGCGAAGTGCAGGGCTTGTTGACCCCACTTGACCTGCTTGAAGCCATCACCGGAGAGCTCAAACCCGAGACCCAAACCGATGCCTGGGCTAACCAAAGGGCCGATGGCAGCTGGCTGCTGGACGGTCTGATGCCTGTCAATGAGCTCAAATCGCGTTTGGACATCAAGGATTTACCTGCCGAGGACAAAGGCCGTTACAACACGCTGGCGGGATTGCTTTTGTATGTATTGGGACAACTGCCCGTGGTGACCCAATGCATTGAATTGGACGACTGGGTATTTGAAATCGTCGATTTGGATGGCAGGCGTATTGACAAAGTGTTGGCCACCCGAAAGCATTAATGCTTTTTTCATAATCTTTTGTGCTCATTCGATTTAATTGAAAATCACATGTGAATTCAATTAAATCGGGTATATTCAAGCATCTTTATTATTTATTCAGGAGTTGTGATGAGCCAAAGCTACAAAGATCTTTTGCAACAGCGTGAAGCCCTCGAACAAGCGATTGCCGCTGCCCGTCAGCGCGAAATCTCGGAAGCCGTCGCCAAAGTGCGCGAACTGGTGGCCGAGTATGGCTTGACGGCCAATGACATTTTTCCAGGTCGTGGTGCCAAAGCTGCCAGCAAGCCTGCCAGCAAAGTGGCTGCCAAATACCGTGACCCTGCCACCGGTCAAACTTGGACTGGCCGTGGCAAAGCCCCTAAATGGATCGACGGCAAAGACCGCAATCAGTTTTTGATCGCCTGACTTTCCGGCCTTGCCCTCACAGACACGACTAAACTGGTGTCACCAACCCCGCCCAGGCGGGGTTTTTTATTGGTTTTTTAAAACGCAAAACTTTTTCAAAAGCAGTGATAAAGTCGATCAAAATCCATCTGAAATATTGCCCCTTCTCTTGATTCATGTCCCTTGTGCCATCCCATCTGCCGAACCTTGAAGAAAATCCAGAGCAAAACCGTTGGTATTTGGCCTATACCAAACCAAGGCAAGAGCAAATCGCTCAGCTCAATCTCGAGCAGCAGTCATTTGAAGCTTATTTGCCCCGCTACAAGAAGTTCAAAAAAACCGAGCAAGGTCCTGTCGCGTTGTTTGAGCCCATGTTCCCGCGGTACATCCTTTTTCGACCCCGTCGGGCAGAGCAAAGCATCTCGGTCGTGCGGAGCACCAAAGGCGTGGCCACAATCGTCCGCTTTGGGTTTGAGCCGGCCTTGCTCCATGATGACCTCGTGCGACGCATTCGCCTCATGGAAGAAGACCGCAACCAAGCCACGCTTGTTGAATTGAGCAACCTCAAGGCCGGTCAAACCGTGCGCCTCAAACACACGGCCTTGGGTGATGTGGAAGGGCTGATCCAAAGTGTGTCCAGCAAACGCGTCGCCGTTCTCTTTGAAATCCTTGGCCGCCCTACCGTGGTCCAGGTGGAGCACCACCAGGTCGAAGTGACCGACGTTTGACTGGGGGCCATCGCGTTGCTTTTCACGCAAGGGCTGCCGTGTCTCCACCCGCAGTTTCTGCCTGGATGGCGTGAGCCCGGTGCGCCGGTCCCCTGTTTAAACCCACCGTCAGGCAAGGCCACTAAAATCTATATTCATTCACTTGTATTCGTCCTTTGTCCACGCCCACGCCCCATAACCCACTGCCTCAGCACATTGCCATCATCATGGACGGCAACCGTCGTTGGGCCAAAAAACGCTTCTTGCCTGCAGCCCTGGGCCACGCAGCAGGGGCCAAGCGGGTGCGCGACATCGTCAGCAGCTGCGCGGCGCAGGGCATTGCGCATCTGAGTTTGTTTGCCTTCAGCACCGAAAACTGGAAACGCCCTGAAGAAGAAGTCTCCAGCCTCATGAGCTTGTTCATGACCTACTTGCAAAAAGAGGTTGACAGCATGAATGAGAACGGCGTTCGCCTCAAAGTTGTCGGTGACAAATCACGCTTTTCTCCAGCGCTGCAAGAGCTCATTGTTCGGGCAGAGACCATGACTGCGGCCAACCAAGCCATCACCCTCACGGTGTGTGCCAACTACGGTGGCCGCTGGGACATGATCCAGGCTGCGCAGGCATGGCAAAGCGCCCACCCCGGTCAAAGTCTGCAAGATTTGACGGAAGAAGCCTTGGCGCAACACCTGAGCACCTCTTATGCCCCGGAGGTGGATTTGCTCATCCGCACCGGCGGTGAGTCGCGCATCAGCAACTTCATGCTCTGGCAAGCGGCCTATGCCGAGCTCTTCTATACCGATGACCTGTGGCCCGACTTCACCCCCAAGCGCTTGACCAAGGCCATCGACTGGTTTCAGCACCGTGACCGCCGATTTGGTTCGTCGGCGCCCATCTGATGGGGCGTTAGCCGCACGCCTGAGCCTGCATCTGCCGTGATCTGCCTGAGCGCCCGTAAGCGCTGAACCGAGTGGCGTTGGTGCGGGATCAGACCAGCACGTGGATCTGGGCGGCAGCATTTCGGGCACGTTCAAGGGCGCCTGGGCCTTTGGCCAAGGCCACGGCCATGCGGCGATAGGGCCGGGTGGTGGGCTTGCCGAAGATGCGCACGTCCACGCCGGGTTCGCTCAACGCGGCTTCCACGCCAGTGAATTTCGGGTCTTTGCCTTCCTTGTCGGCCAGCACCACGGCGCTGGCGCCTTCGACGCACTCGATCACGGGGATCGGCAAGCCCAGTACAGCACGGGCGTGCAGGTCGAACTCGCTCAGGTTCTGGCTGATCAGCGTGACCATGCCGGTATCGTGCGGGCGGGGGCTCAGTTCGCTGAAGATGACTTCGTCCTTCGTGACGAAAAACTCCACGCCAAACAAGCCCGCTCCCCCTAAGTCGGTGGTGACTTTTTCGGCCATGTCTTGTGCGGCTTGGATTTGCTCGGGCTTCATGCCTTGGGGTTGCCAGCTGTATTGGTAGTCACCGCGCTCTTGCACGTGGCCAATCGGCGGGCAAAACAGGGTTTGTCCATGGCGTTGGCGCACGGTGAGAAGGGTGATTTCAAATTCGAAATGGATGAACTCTTCGGCGATGACTTTCTGGCGGTCGCCGCGCATGCCGGCGCAGGCGTAGTCCCAGCTGGCTTGGATGTCGGCGGCGGTCTTGGCCACGCTTTGGCCTTTGCCGGACGAGCTCATGACGGGTTTGATGACGACGGGAAAGCCGATTTCGGTGGCGCGGGCCATCAACTCTTCGGCCGATTCGGCATAGCTGAATTTGGCGGTGCGCACCCCCAGGCCCACGGCCACGTCGCGGATGCGGTCGCGGTTCATGGTCAGGTTGGCAGCGCGGGCGCTGGGGATGACTTCAAAGCCTTGTTTTTCCACATCGAGCAGCACTTCGGTGCGGATGGCTTCGATCTCGGGGACGATCAG
The DNA here is from genome assembly GCF_030053395.1 of Limnohabitans lacus. Taxonomy (GTDB): domain Bacteria; phylum Pseudomonadota; class Gammaproteobacteria; order Burkholderiales; family Burkholderiaceae_C; genus Limnohabitans_A; species Limnohabitans_A lacus. The sequence continues at coordinate 75,742 of NZ_JASGBH010000010.1, forward strand.
GTCGGGTTGGTATTTGGCGATGGCTGCACGCAGTGGCGCTTCGTCGAGCATGCTGAACACGCAAAACTCGTCGGCCACTTGCATGGCCGGGGCGCCGGCATAGCTGTCGCAGGCGATGACGTGGCAGCCCAGGCGCTTGGCGCTGATGACGAATTCTTTGCCGAGTTCACCGGAACCCAAAAGCAGTATTTTTTTCATAAGGGTAAAGGGGTAGATAAGGGGACAACACCATTGTTGCTCAGTTGCCTGACACACAACCTGCACATGCGGTGTTCTTGACCTGCATCATGTGTAACCGCCAAGCAGCTTCCCACAATGGTTCGCATGAATGCTGTTTGGACTTGGATGCGCCGACATGGCGGCAAATTGTGGTTGGGCTTACTCGCCCTGTTGCTGGGCGTGGCTTTGCTGCGCTGGTGGATGGGTCCGCATGTGCAGACCGAGGCGGTGCAACGCCGTGATTTGCTGCAAACGGTGGTGGCCAGTGGCCGTGTAGAGACGCCGCACCGGGTGGACATTGGTGCGCAAATCACCGGCACCGTGGCGCGTGTGCCTGTGGCCGAAGGACAGGCCGTCAAAGTGGGGGATGTGCTGATCGAATTGGTCAGCACCGAGTTGCAGTCTGCAAAGCGGCAGGCCGAGCTGGCCGTGATGCAAGCGCAGGGTCGGTTGCGGCAGTTGAACGACGTGCAAGGGCCGGTGCTGCAGCAGACCCTGCGGCAGGCGCAGGCCAGTCTGGACACGGCGCGGGCCAGCTGGCAACGCAATCTGACTTTGTTCGAGCAGGGCTTCATTGGCCAGGCGGCGCTGGACGAATCGCGCAAGGCCTTGGCCTTGGCCGATGCCCAGGTGTTGGCTGCACAAAAACAAGTGGCCTCGACCCAGGCTGGTGGCGCTGAGCACAGCTTGGCCGTGGGCGCTGTGGCCGAGGCGCAGGCCAACGCCGAGGTGGTCAGCGCCAAGGCCCGCTATGCGGTGATCAAGGCTTCTGTGAGTGGCCAGCTGATTGGCCGCAGCGTGGAGGTGGGTGATGTGGTGCAAGCGGGCAAGGTGTTGATGACTTTGTCGCCCGAGGGGGCCATGCAGCTGGTGGTGCAGATCGATGAAAAGAATTTGCGCTTGATGGCAGTGGGGCAGCAGGCGCTGGCCTCGGCCGATGCCTATCCGCAGCAAAAATTCAAAGCTCAGGTGGCTTTCATCAACCCCGGCATCAATGCCCAGACGGGCGCGGCGGAGGTCAAGCTGGATCTGCCCGAGCCGGTGCCATTCCTCAAGCAAGACATGACGGTGTCGGTGGACATGGAGGTGGCGCGCAAGCCGCAAGCGCTGGCGCTGCCAGTGGGGCATGTCAACGACATCAACTTGGCAGCTCCCTGGGTTTGGCTCAGCGAGCAAGGTCATGCGGTGCGCCGCCCGGTGCGGCTTGGCTTGCGCGGTGGCGCGTGGGTGGAGGTGCTGGACGGTTTAAGCGAGGGCGATGCGGTGATCGCTTTGCCCTATACCTTGCGCCAAGGCCAGCGCGTGCGGACTCAGCCCTGAGCAGGCGTGAGCATGTTCAAGCCCTGGTTGCCTTTTGAATGGATTGTGGCGATCCGATTTTTGCGTGAAGGCCGCATGCAGACGGTGTTCATTTTGGTGGGTGTGGCCATTGGGGTGGGTGTGATCGTGTTCATGTCGGCGCTGCTGGCAGGTTTGCAGGGCAACTTCATCGCACGGGTCTTGTCGGCGCAGTCGCACATTCAGCTTTTGCCACCCAAAGAGGTCACGCGCACTTTGCGCCCGGCCACGCCCAGCGAGGTGGATGCCGCCATCGTGCAGCCGCCACTGCAAAGGCTCAAGTCGATCGATCAGTGGCAGTCCTTGATCACGCATGTGCGCGAGATGGCCGACGTGACCGTGGTGGCTCCGGTGGTCAGCGGTTCGGCGCTGGCGGTGCGCGGCAGTGCCAGCCGAGCCATCAGCCTGACGGGGGTAGAGCCCGAGGGGTATTTCCAGATCGTCAAGTTGCCCGAAAAAATCGTGCGCGGCACCCCACGCTTGACGGGGCAGGACATGCTGATCGGCACCGATCTGGCCAGCGACTTGGGCGTGGATGTGGGCGACAAGCTGCGCGTGGCCAATGCGGCGGGCGTGGCCACCACCTTGACCATCAGCGGCGTGTTTGACCTGGGCAACAAGGGTGCCAACCAGCGCAGTACCTTTGTGAGCTTGCGCACGGCACAAAGCCTGCTGGGCTTGCTGGGCGGTGTGAGCAGCATCGAAGTCACGGTGCGCGATGTGTATGCGGCCGAAGTCATCGCTCAGCGCATTCAGGCGGCCACCGGGGTGCAGGCCGACAGCTGGATCAAGACCGGTGCGCAGTTCTTTGCGGCCGTCAGTGCGCAGAGCACAGCCAACACGGCGATCCGTTTTTTTGTAGGGCTGTCGGTGGCCTTTGGCATTGCCAGTGTGTTGGTGGTGTCGGTGGTGCAAAAGTCGCGCGAGATCGGGATCATGCGGGCCATGGGCATTTCACGCGGGCAGGTGCTGCGGGTGTTTTTGCTGCAAGGCGGTTTGCTGGGCTGGGGCGGCGCGGTGCTGGGCTGTGCGGTGGGGGCGTTGGGTTTGGTGTTGTGGCAGCACATGGCCTTGAATGCCGATGGCACGCCGCTGTTTGCGCTGGTGCTCGACCCGACCTTGTTTGTGCTGGCGCTGGGACTGGCCACGCTGACGGGCTTGGCTGCGGCTTACGCACCAGCCTTGCGGGCGGCGCGGCTGGACCCGGTGGAGGCCATTCATGGATGATTCGGAGGTGGTGGTGCGCTTGCAGGGGGTGCGCAAGGCTTTCAATGTGGGCACCGGCATCGAGACCGAGGTGCTGCACGGCATTGACCTGACGCTGCACCGGGGCGACTTTTGCGCGGTCATGGGGCCGTCGGGCTCGGGCAAGAGCACTTTGCTCAACATCATCGGTTTGCTGGACCGGCCGACAACAGGCTTGTTGCAAATGGCGGGCGAAGAAACCACGCTGTTGGCCGACCAGGCCCTCACGCGCTTGCGCGGGCACCACATTGGCTTTGTGTTCCAGTACCACCACCTGATCTCGGCCTTCACGGCTCTTGAGAACGTGATGCTGCCCCTGCTGGGTGCGGCGGGTTTCCCCAATCCAGCCATGCGCGAGCGGGCCGAAGCCCTGCTGGAGAGCGTGGGCCTGACGCCCTGGAAGAACAACATGGCCGGCAACATGAGCGGCGGGCAGCAGCAGCGCGTGTCTTTGGCACGGGCTTTGGCCATGAACCCGGCCTTGCTCTTAGCCGATGAGCCGACCGGCAATCTGGACACCAAAAGCGCGGACGCGGTGTTTGCGCTGCTGCGCCGCATCAACCAGGAGCAGGGCACCACGGTGCTTTTGGTCACGCACAACCCCGAACTGGGCAAGCGCTGTGACAAGACCATCCAGGTGGTGGATGGCCTGATTCAGGCTTAAGCCTGTGTGGCGATGCTTTTCAGTTGTGCGGCTGTGAGGCGGTTGCCGTGCTGGCTGACCACGGCAGCGGCGGCTCGGTTGGCCAATGCGGCGGCTTGCGCCGGGCTTTGGCCATGCGTGATGCCGTACAAAAAGGCCCCGGCAAACATGTCGCCTGCGCCGTTGGTGTCCACGGCCTTGGTGGGCACGGCGGGCACTTCGATGCGCTGCTCGCCTTGCACCACGATGCAGCCTTTGGGGCCGCGTGTCAGGCACACGGTGCTGGCCAGCTGAGACAGCTGGCCGATGATGGTGTCCAGATCGGTCGTGCCGCACCAGGTTTGCGCTTCTTCTTCATTGGCAAATAAATAGTCCAGGCCGTTGCCGATCATGGCTTCCAGACCTTGGCGGCAGAAGTTGATCATGCTCACATCGCTCAGGGTCAAGGCGGTTTGCACTTGGTGCTCGATGGCGATTTGGCGGCCTTTCACACCGGCTTCGAGGCCCGTGGGCGAAGCGGCCAGGTAGCCTTCCATGTAATAGATTTTGGACTTAGCGATGTCTTGCGGGTGCAAGGCGCTCGCGTCCAGTTGCGAAGTCGCGCCAAGAAAGGTGCACATGCTGCGCTCGGCATCGGGCGTGACCAGCACCATGCAGCTGCCGGTCTGGCCTTCTTGGGCGGCGGTGTGGGTCAGGTTGGTGGCCACGCCGTTGGCTTGCAGGTCTTGGCTGTAGAAAGCGCCGAGTTCATCATCGGCCACGCGGCAAGAGTAAAACGCTTTGCCGCCCAGCTGGGCCAGCGCCACCACCGTGTTGCCGGCCGAGCCACCACCGGTGCGACGGGCGTGCAGCCCTTGCACATGGCCCAGCAGTTCGGCGCGTTGCGCGGTGTCGATCAAGGTCATGTGGCGTTTGCTCACGCCCATGGTCTGCAACAAAGCGTCAGAGACTTCGTATTCGGTATCGACCAAGGCATTGCCGATGGCGTAGAGGTGGTAATGGGACATGGTCGGCTCAGAATATCAAAAGCCGTGAGTTTACCGGCCCCATCCGAGCGCGGTTTCTTACAGCAGGCCTTGTTCGGCCATCGACAGCGATTGCCCTTGGCCGACGATGATGTGGTCCAGCACGCGCACATCCACCAAGGCCAAGGAAGCTTTGAGGTTTTGGGTCAAGGCTTCGTCGGCCCGGCTGGGTTGGACCGAGCCGCTGGGGTGGTTGTGCGAGAGCACCACGGCGGCAGCTTGGTGGTGGAGGGCGCGCAAGACGACTTCGCGCGGGTAGACGCTGGTTTGGCTGAGCGTGCCGCGAAAGAGCTCTTCCATGGCCAGCATGCGGTTTTGGCTGTCCAGGAAGAGCACGGCAAAGACTTCGTGGTTTTTGTGGCCCAGCTGCAGTTGCAGGTATTGCTTGACCGCGTCGGGGGTGTGAAAGGCTTCGCGCTCTTGCAGGCGCTGGCTCAGGGCGCGGCGGGCGATTTCAAACACGGCCAGCAGTTCGGCTTGTTTGGCCGGCCCCAGGCCTTTGACCACTTTCAGCGAGCCCGGTGTGGCCTGCAAAAGGCCGGCAATGCCACCGCCAGACAGCAGCTCTTGCGCCAGCTCGAACACGTTTTTGCCGGCCATGCCGGTGCGCAGCAAGATGGCCAAGAGTTCCACATCGCTCAGGGCCTGGGGGCCACGATCGAGCAGTTTTTCACGTGGCCGCGCATCTGGCGGCAGGTCCTTGATGCCCATTTGAAACCCCTCCCTGGCGCAGCCTTGGGGCCCACAAGCCCCCATGAAGGGGACGGGTCAGCCTGGCTTTTTACAATAGTGGCTTCTTTATGCCCGTTTGCCCGCTTCGGCGGCATTCCAGAAAACCCTTATGTCCACAGTCCAACCCGGTTCTTTTTTGACGCTTCACTACCGCCTGGCAGGGCCACAGGGGGACATCATCAACACCTTCCTGGAAAAGCCCGCCACCTTGTCGTTGGGCTCGGGCGAGCTGACCCCGGCCATGGAGCAGCGCCTGATGGGCCTGGCCGAGGGCACCCGCACGGTGCTGGAGTTGCCCGCTGGCGAGGCCTTTGGTGACCACAACCCCGACATGCAGCAGTGGGTGGCGCGCAAGCTGCTCAACGAGCTGGGTGACCCGATGGAAAAATATGCCGCTGGTGATGTGGTGCAGTTCCCCACGCCCGATGGCATGGGCACCTATGCCGGCACGGTCGTGCAGGTGGGCGATGACGGCGCGGTGTTGTTTGATTTCAACCACCCACTGGCGGGTCAGCCCGTGACCTTTGAAGTGCAACTGATCGGGGTGCTGTGATGACTTCTGAAATTTTATTGGCCGAGCCGCGTGGCTTTTGTGCAGGCGTGGACCGGGCGATCGACATCGTCGAGCACGCGCTGGTCAAGTTCGGGCGTCCGATTTACGTGCGCCACGAGATCGTGCACAACACCTATGTGGTCAACGACCTCAAAGACAAGGGCGCGATTTTCATTGAAGAGTTGTCCGAAGTGCCGCCAGGTGCGACGCTGATCTTCAGCGCCCACGGCGTGAGCCTGGCGGTGCAGCAAGAGGCCGAGCGCCGTGGCTTTCGCATTTTTGACGCGACCTGCCCCTTGGTGTCCAAAGTCCATGTGGAGCTGGCCAAGTTGCACAAAGAAGGCTACGAGTTCATCATGATCGGCCACAAGGGCCACCCCGAGGTGGAAGGCACCATGGGCCAGCTCGACAGCGGCATCCACTTGGTGGAAGACGTGGCCGATGTGGCCAAGGCGCAGCCGGCCCAGACCGAGAAACTGGCGGTGGTGACACAGACCACATTGAGCGTGGACGATGCGGCCGAGATCGTGGCGGCGGTCAAAGCGCGTTTTCCGCAGGTGCGCGAGCCCAAGCAGCAAGACATTTGCTACGCCACGCAGAACCGCCAAGACGCGGTCAAATTGCTCAGCCCGCAGGTCGATGTGGTCATCGTCGTGGGCAGCCCCACCAGCTCCAACAGCAACCGCCTGCGCGAGCTGGCCGACCGTTTGGGCACACCCGCCTACATGGTGGACAGCGCGGCCGATCTGGACCCCGCCTGGTTTGACGGCAAGAACAAAGTGGGCCTGACCGCAGGTGCCTCGGCCCCCGATGTGCTGGTGCAGGCGGTGATCCATCGCCTGCGCGATTTGGGTGCGGTGTCGGTGCGCACCTTGGATGGCATCCAGGAAACCATCAAGTTCCCTCTGCCCAAAGGTCTGAAGCTGGATTGAAAAACGGGAAGACTTTGTCGCGGCGCTCCTGCCCATGTAGCGCTGATGTCATCGCGGGCCAAGCCTGACGATCCTGTCCCCAAACGTGAGTGCCAGCGGGGTTCACTACAATGCGGGGATGCTTGATATTGTTCTTCTCCGCAAAGATCTGGACGCTGCCGTAGCGCGTTTGCAGACCCGTAAAAATCCCCAGCCATTCCTGAATGTGGACGCCTTCCGCGCTTTGGAAGGCGAGCGCAAAACGCTGCAGACCCGCACCGAAGAGTTGCAAAGCCAGCGCAACAGCCTGTCCAAGCAAATTGGCATGCTCAAGGGCAAAGGCCAACACGCCGAAGCCGATGCGGTGATGGCCCAGGTGAGCGCCATCAAAGACGAGCTGGAGGCTTCGGCCCAACGCCTGGATGTGCTGCAAGCCGAGTTGCAGAGCCTGCTCTTGGCGGTGCCCAATTTGCCGCATGAGAGCGTGCCTGTGGGCGAGGACGAGCACGGCAACATGGAGGTGCGCCGCTGGGGTGCCGTGCGTGCGTTTGACTTTGAAGTCAAAGACCACGTGGACATTGGCGAGAAGCTGGGCTTGGACTTTGACACGGGTGTCAAATTGTCAGGCTCGCGCTTCACCTTCATGCGCGGCCCGATTGCGCAACTGCACCGCGCTTTGGCGCAGTTCATGCTCGATACGCAAACCCGTGAGCACGGTTACACCGAGTGCTACACGCCCTACATTGTCAATGCCGACACCTTGCGCGGCACCGGCCAGTTGCCCAAGTTCGAAGCCGATTTGTTTGCTGCCAACAAAGGCGGCCAAGAGGGCGAGGAAAGCCAGGCCCTGTATTTGATCCCGACCTCGGAAGTCACGTTGACCAATGTGGTGCGCGATGAAATCGTGGCCGAGAGCGACTTGCCGATCAAGTTGACGGCGCACACGCCTTGCTTCCGTTCGGAAGCCGGCAGCGGCGGGCGCGATGTGCGCGGCCTGATCCGTCAGCACCAGTTTGACAAAGTCGAGATGGTGCAGATCGTGCACCCCGAAAAAAGCTATGAAGCCCTCGAAGCCATGACCGGCCACGCCGAGGCCATCTTGCAAAAGCTGGGCTTGCCTTACCGCGTGATGAGCTTGTGCACCGGTGACATGGGCTTTGGCGCGACCAAGACCTACGACCTGGAGGTCTGGGTGCCGGCGCAACAAACTTACCGCGAGATCAGCTCGGTGTCCAATTGCGAGGCCTTCCAGGCGCGCCGCTTGCAGGCCCGTTTCAAAAACGCGCAAGGCAAGAACGAACTGGTCCACACCTTGAACGGTTCTGGCCTGGCCGTGGGCCGTGCGCTGGTGGCGGTCCTCGAGAATTACCAAAATGCCGATGGCTCCGTGACGGTGCCCGAGGTGCTGCGCCCCTACATGGGGGGGCAGGCGCTCTTGAGCGCTTGACCTCAGACGAATGCCTTCAAGGAGACTGCCTGTGACCTCACGTTTGACTTTCATCGCTGCGGCGTTGCTGGTGGTTTTTCTGTCGGCTTGCTCCAGCGCGCCACCTGCGCCTTCTGTCAGCCTGGGTGCAGATGGCAAGGTCCCCCATGCCAACCAGTTGCTGGGGCAACTCAGTTTGCCCACAGGCGCTCGCTTGCTGGGCGATCAGTCGCTCATCATCGGTTCGGGGGACAGCTGGGTCGGGCGTGTGGTGCTCGATGTGGGGCGCAACCCAGATGCGGCTTATGCCTTCTTCTTGGACACCTACCCTGCACAGGGTTGGACGGTGGTCTCAGCAGTGCGTGGCAAAACCAGTTTGCTGGTCTTGACCCGCCAAGAGCGAACTGCCACGGTGGAATTGATCGATGGCGGCATGCTGGTCAACAGCCAAGTCATCTTGACCATGGCACCACGCAATGCCCCAGTGATGTCGCCCAAAAAGCCCTGAGGGGTCTGATAGAATCACAGGCTCGACAAGATACTCAGGAGCGATGGCAGAGTGGTCGAATGCGCCGGACTCGAAATCCGGTATACGGTTATACCGTATCGAGGGTTCGAATCCCTCTTGCTCCGCCAACACAAAAACCCCGCCATGCGGGGTTTTTTCTTGGCAAATTTGAATCGAAACAACGACGAACAAATAAGGTATTGACCATGAAATTTTTGAAATCGCTGGCTGTGGTGCTCTGCGCTTTGGCTTTGTCTGGCTGCACATTGCTGGCCATCGCCGATGCGGCAGGCTCTGCTGTGGTGTACGGTGTCAAGACCACCGTGAATGTGCTCGATGCAGTGACGCCGGACATCATCAACAAGAAATAAAAAAAGCCCCGAAGATCGGGGCTTTTTTCTGAGGCCGATGGCCAGGGTTTATATACCCAACCAGCCGTTGGTGCGGGCAAAGTGCAGCGCCTGTGTGCGGCTGTTGACGCCCAGGCGGCGAAACAGGCGCCAGAAGTGGACCTTCACCGTGTGTTCGCTGATGTCGAGCTTTTCGGCAATGTCGCGGTTGGACAGGCCTTGGTCCAACATCAAAATCAGTTGCTTTTGACGCTTGGACAGCTTCGTGGGCCCAGCGGCAGGATTGGCGGCCTCGTCTGCAGACGCTTCATCTGTGACCAGCAAGGCACGCAGTGCAGCAATGATTTGCGTTGGGCTGTTGGATTTTTCGATGAACACGTCGGCACCGGCCTGCATGCAACGTTCTTCGAATTCACTGGCGCTGGAGCTGGTCACGACGGCCAAGGGTACATCGGGGTATTTGGCTTTGATCAGTTGAACGCCGGACATGCCCAGTGTGTCTGGCAATTGCAAATCCAAACAAAACAATTCCGGCGCTCCGTTTTTTTCGACCGTGGATTCGACCACGTTCAGCTTGGGAATGGGGATGATTTTCAGGCCCGGTTTGACGCGATGAACCAGCATGGTCAGCGCGTCGCGCATCAGTGGATGGTCGTCGATGACGTAAACAGTCATGATTTGAATCTCGGTGTTAGTCGGAAAGTATAAGGATAGCAGTTATTTCGTAGTTTTGCAGAAATATTGTTGAAATCGACAAAATCATTTCTTTGTTTTTTCGTTGGCAGTTTGCAACAACGCGAGGTTTTCTGCCAGCAGAGATTGTGCTTGCGGGCTCAGGGGTTCAAGCCAAGCGCTCAAAGCGGGCAGGCCATCTATCCCCTCAGACTGCAAGCGGCCAATGGTCTGTCCGGCGTCTTTGGGCGATGCAAAGCCATGGCTTTGCAACAACACTTGCCCTTGGGCATCGACCAGCTTGAAATAAAACAGCCCATCCTTTTCGCGGTATTGCTTGAAGCTGGGCAAGGCCACTTTGACCTCTTTGACGGCCGCACCACGGCTGCCAGAGGCCAGAGCGCGCAAGCCCACGGCATGCCGCAGTTCTTGGATGAACGGCGTCGCCATCTGCCGGGCTTTGTCAGCGCCGGCCAGCAAGATTTGATCGAGCTTGGCGGGGTTGTGGATCAGTTCTTGGTACTGGTCGCGCATGGGCGCGATTTCGCGGTCGATGCGTTCAAACAGCACTTGCTTGGCATCCCCCCAAGCGATGCCGTCGGCAAAGGCCTGGGCCAGTGCGGCGGTTTCTTCGGCGCTGGCAAAGGCTTGGTAAATCTGGAACAGGGCCGAGCCCTCGGTGCTCTTGGCTTGGCCAGGCGCCTTGGAGTCGGTCACGATGCTGGCGATCTGCTTGCGCATTTGCGCAGCGGGTGCAAAAAGCGGGATGGTGTTGTCGTAGCTCTTGCTCATCTTGCGGCCATCCAGACCGGGCAACAGTGCGACGGATTCTTCGACCACGGCTTCGGGCAAGACGAAGTGTTCGCCGTACAAGTGGTTGAAACTGGACGCCATGTCGCGGGCCATCTCGATGTGTTGGATCTGGTCGCGGCCCACCGGCACTTTGTGCGCCTTGAACATCAGAATGTCGGCGCCCATGAGCACAGGGTACATGAACAGGCCTGCGGTCACGTCGGCATCGGTGTCGTGGCCCGCAGCGTTGTTTTTGTCCACCGCCGCCTTGTAGGCGTGGGCGCGGTTGAGTACGCCTTTGCCTGTCACGCAAGTCAGGAACCAGGTCAGCTCTGGGATTTCGGGAATGTCGGACTGGCGGTAGAAGGTGACCTTGTCGGTGTCCAGGCCTGAGGCGATCCAGCTGGCGGCAATCTCCAGCGTGGAGCGCTGGATGCGGGCCGGGTCATCGCACTTGATGAGCGCGTGGTAATCGGCCAGGAAATAAAAACCATCGGTGTTGGCGTTGCGGCTGGCCTGCACGGTGGGGCGAATGGCGCCCACATAGTTGCCCAGGTGGGGCGTGCCGGTGGTGGTGATGCCCGTCAGGACGCGGGTGCGGTTGGAAGTGGTCATGGTGAATGTCAACAAATAAGGTGCAGGGCTCAGGCTTTAGCGGATCAGCGCGGCCAAGGGGCTCAGGGTCAGTTTGAGCAGGTCAAAGGTGATGCCGATCAGCGGTTGCATCCACAGGCTGTTGACCACACCGGAGATGACCAGCGCCATGACGATGAAAAAGCCCCAGGGCTCGATTTTGGACACCAACAGCGCCTGCCGCCAGGGCAGCAAGCCCACCAAGATGCGGCCACCGTCCAGCGGGGGCAGGGGGAACAGGTTGAAGGCGAACATGACCACATTCGTCAGCATGCCGGCTTTGCACATCTCGATGAAAAAGCGCTCGGTGATGCCGGCACCCGCCAGCACATACAGCGCGATGCCCCACAGCAGCGCTTGCAGCAAATTGGCCGCAGGTCCGGCCAAGGCCACCCAGACCATGTCGCGCTTGGGGTGGCGTAATCGGTCAAAGCGCACCGGCACCGGTTTGGCATAACCGAACAGGAATGCACCCCCGGTGCTGAAGTACAGCAGCAGTGGCATCAAGATCGTGCCCATGGGGTCGATGTGCGGCAGCGGGTTGAGCGTCACACGCCCCAACATGGCCGCTGTCGAATCGCCCAAGCGCTGCGCGGCGTAGCCGTGTGCGGCTTCGTGCAGGGTGATGGCAAAGATCACCGGCAGGGCGTAGATCAGGACGGTTTGAATGAGGTCAGAAATGTTCACTCCCCGATTGTCTCAGACCTCAAGCCGCTCACAGCCCCAGCAGCGCCGGATCGCCTTGTCCCTGGCGCAAGACTTCGGGGCTGTCACCGGTCATGTCGACCACGGTGGTGGGCTCCAGGGTGCAGGCGCCGGCGTCGATGACGGCGCCCACTTGGTGTTCCAGGCGTTCGCGGATTTCTTCGGGGACGTTCAGCGGCCCGTCATCGCCGGCCAGGATCAAGGTGGCGGCCAGCAGGGGGGCCCCGTGCAGCTCGAGCAGGTCTTGCAGGACTTTGTGATCGGGCACGCGCAGGCCGATGGTTTTGCGCTGCGGGTGGCTCACGCGGCGGGGCACTTCTTTGGTCGCTTCCAAAATGAAGGTGAAGGCCCCAGGCGTGGCTTGCTTGATGATGCGGAACTGTTTGTTGTCCACGCGGGCGTAATTGGCCAGCTCGCTCAGGTCGCGACACAGCAAGGTCAGGTGGTGTTTGTCGTCCACGCCGCGCACCCGCCGCAGCTGGTCGGCCGCAGCCTTGTCGTCCAGGTGGCAGACCAGGGCATAGCTGGAGTCGGTGGGCACCGCCAGTACGCTGCCTTGGTTGAGCAACTGCACGGCTTGCTTGAGCAAACGGGCTTGAGGGTTGTCGGGGTGGACGCTGAAAAACTGGGCCATGGCAATTCAGGATTCAATCGGTTCGATGGTCACGCGGCTCTCGCGCACGGTGAGCCAGGCCCCCAGCCCACCGCAGACTGCGATCAGGGCCATGCCGGCAAAGGTCCACTGGTCAGGCAGATGGTTGAACACCACCCAGCCGCCGATCACGCCAAAAGCGATCTGCGCGTACATGTAGGGCGTGAGCGTGGCCGCAGGTGCGCGGGCATAAGCCAAGATCAACAGAAAGTGGCCAATCGAGGCCAGCACACCCATGATCAAGAGCTGCAACCAGACGGTCCAGTCGGCGGGCATCTCCCACACGAAGGGCAGGGCCACGGTGGCCAAGGTGGTGCCGATCCAGCCGGTGTAAAAGTGCATGGTGATCGGGTCTTCGGTCTTGGCCATGTGGCTGGTCAGGATCTGGAAGGCCGAGTTGGTGCCCACCAGCATCAGGGGCAACAGGACTGTCCAGTCAAAGTGGTGCGTGCCCGGCCGGATGATGACCAAGGTGCCGATGAAGCCGCCGGCCACCAGCGCCCAACGCATGGGGCGGATTTTTTCTTTCAGCTTCCACGCGGCAAACACGGTGATGACCAAAGGGGCGAGCAAAGCAATGGCCGTGAACTCGCCCACCGGCATGTACTTGAGGCTGAAAAACGCCAGGATGGAGCAGGCAAACAGCAGCAGGCCACGGGCCAGTTGAAAGCGGGGGTGACGCGTCAAGAACACCCTGCGGCCACGGCTGGGCCAAACCGCCACGGTGGTGATCAAGGCCTGGATGGCGTAGCGAAACCACAGCGCCACCATCAAAGAAATGCTGGCGCTGATGTGCCGTGTGGTGGTGTCCAGCGTGGCAAAACAGGCCAAAGCCAAGACCACCAGGCCGATGCCTTGCAAGGTGTTGTGGGTGGGCCTTCTCACTGGATGCGATCGGCCAGCAGTTCCCACACAGGGGTCAACTGGCCAGGCAGCAGGGGCAAGGTGCCCAGATCGATCCGGCTTTCGGTGGGGCTGTGGAAATCGCTGCCGCGCGATGCAGCCAGGCCAAACTCCAAAGCCGTTTCAGCGTAGCGCACCGCTTCTTGCGAGGAGTGGCTGCCGGTGATGACCTCCACGCCGCGTCCGCCGTGCGTCTTGAATTCGCTGAACAATGCGTACTCTTCGTTGGGCGTGAAGCCATAGCGTGCAGGGTGCGCGATCACGGCCATGCCGCCGGCATCGGTGATCCACTGCACCGCGTCTTGCAGGCGGGCCCAGCGGTGCGGCACGTAGCCCGGCTTGCCTTCGGTCAAGAATTTGCGAAACACCTCGGGGGTGTCTGAGCACACGCCGGTCTCGACCAGATGGCGAGCGAAGTGGGTGCGCGAGATCAATTCGGGGTTGCCCACGTACTGCAGGGCACCTTCATAGGCGTTCAAGATGCCGACTTTGGCCAGGCCATCGGACATTTCTTGGGCGCGTTCGCTGCGGCCACCGCGCGTGCGGCGCAGGCCTTCGACCAGGCCCGTGTGGTGGGCATCAAAGCCCAGGCCCACGATGTGCACGGTTTGGTTGGCGAAGGTGACCGAGATCTCGGTGCCGGTGAGGTAGGGCATGCCGCAAGCGCGGGCGGCGGCCAGGGCCCGGTCTTGGCCGCCCACTTCGTCGTGGTCGGTCAAGGCCCAGAGCTCGACCCCATTGGCTTTGGCGCGTTCGGCCAGAACTTCGGGGGTGAGGGTGCCGTCAGAGACAACGGAATGGCAGTGCAGGTCTGCGTTCATGTAGGTTTTCACGCGTCTATTTTAGGCCTTGCCAACAGCCCTGCCGCTGGGCGGGTCGCAGGGCCTGACCGATAATGGGGGACATGAACCCGAATGCGACCCCTGAGGAGCCAAGCACATGGCTTTGATGATCACCGACGAATGCATCAATTGCGATGTGTGCGAGCCCGAGTGCCCGAACCAGGCGATCTATCTGGGGCCGGAGATTTACGAAATCGACCCCGCCAAATGCACCGAGTGCGTGGGCCATTTCGACGAGCCCCAGTGCGTGCAGGTCTGCCCTGTGGCCTGCATTCCAGTGAACCCGCAGCACATCGAAGCGCCAGAGTCCCTCTGGGCCAAGTACCGCCGCTTGCAGGGTCAGTGAGCGATCAAGCCGCGTCTGTGGCCTCAGGCGGCACCGCTTTGGGGGGCTTGGGTGGTTTGGGGCGCGGCGGCTTGCTGGTGTGGATCAGAGCCATGGCTTTTTCCATCTCGCCGTCCAGCAGCAAAGGCAAGGCTTTCACCGAGCGCGCAATGCTGTCTTCGATGGCGTTACGGTGCTCGGCCATGGGTTTTTTGAGCACCCAGCTGACCACTTCGGATTTCACGCCCGGGTGGCCCACCCCAATGCGCAAGCGCCAATAGTCGGCTGTGCCCAGCTGGGCGTGGATGTCGCGCAAACCGTTGTGCCCCGCATGGCTGCCGCCCAGTTTGAGCTTGGCTTCGCCGGGGGCGATGTCCAGCTCGTCGTGCGCCACCAAAATTTCTTGTGGCTGGATTTTGAAAAACCGCGCCAATGCGCTGACCGATTTGCCCGACAGGTTCATGAAGGTCTGAGGTTCCAGCAGCCACAGCGTCTGGCCCTTGACGGTGGTGCGGGCCATCAGGCCGTGGTAGCTGCGCTCGGGCACCAGCGAGACCTTGAGCTCGCGGGCCACCGCGTCGATCCACCAGAAACCGGCGTTGTGGCGGGTGTCTTCGTATTCAGAGCCAGGATTGCCCAGGCCAACCAGGAGTTTGATCATGGGGTGTGATTATCCTTGGGTGCAGGGCCTTGCAAAAATCAGGTCCAATACAGCCCATGGACATTCCAACCCCTATTGAAAACCGCCTGGTTGATCTGGAGATCAAGGCGGGCTTTACCGAAGACTTGCTCGATCAGCTCAACGCGCAGGTGTATCGCCAGCAGCAACAGATTGACGCGCTGATTCAGGAGCTGCGACAGATGCGTGATCGCCTGCCCGAGTCGGGTGGCGGCGCTGAAGTGCGCAACCTGCGCGACGAGATCCCGCCACATTACTGAGCCCTGCCATGTGGAGCATTCAGGACATCCGTGACCATTTGCGCGCCTTGGGTGCGAACGAACGTCACGAGCAGCGTGTGCTGCGCCTGTGGACGCAAGCCAAGCCCCAAAACAGCGGTCGCAGGCCGCTGGAAAGCTTCATGCCCACGACCGTACGCGATGCCTTGCCCTCGCTCAGTGACACCTTGGCAGGCCTGGCCACCTTGCGTGAACAGCACCCCGCGCAAGACGGCTCGGCCCGTTTGCTGGTGGGGCTGAATGATGGTCAGACGGTAGAGAGCGTGTTGCTGCCCCGCGATGGCCTGTGTGTGTCCAGCCAAGTGGGCTGCGCGGTGGGCTGCGTGTTTTGCATGACCGGCCGCGAGGGCTTGATTCGCCAGGTGGGGAGTGCTGAGATCGTGGCGCAAGTCGCCTTGGCCCGCATACTCAGGCCGGTCAAAAAAGTGGTCTTCATGGGCATGGGTGAGCCTTCGCACAACCTGGACCAAGTGATGGAGGCCATCGACCTTTTGGGTACGGTGGGCAACATCGGGCACAAGAATTTGGTGTTTTCCACGGTGGGTGACGAGCGGGTGTTCGCGCGTTTGCCGCAAGGCCGTGTCAAGCCCGCGCTGGCGCTGTCGCTGCACAGCACACGGGCCGATCTGCGGGCGCAGCTGTTGCCGCGTGCGCCACGCTTTGACCCGCAAGACTTGGTGGAAGCCGGTGAGGCCTATGCCCGTGCGACCGGCTACCCGATCCAGTACCAGTGGACGCTGATCGAGGGCGTGAACGACAGCGAAGAAGAAATCGAAGGCATCGTGCGTTTGCTCCAGGGCAAATACGCGCTGATGAACATGATCCCCTACAACGCAGTGCCCGACTTGCCCTATGCCCGGCCCAGCTGGGAGCGCGCCGCCGAGATCGCCCGCACCTTGCACCAGCGCGGCGTGCTGACCAAGCTGCGCCAGTCAGCGGGGCAGGATGTGGACGGCGGCTGCGGCCAGCTGCGGGCGCGGGATGTGCAGCGCGTGCAGCCCGTGAAAATTGCCATTGCGGGGCTGAAGTTGGCGACTCCCACTGCCCCGTAGGTCGGTACCTTCAGGTCCGACTTTTCCCTGTCCAACGCCCCGGCAGCTTGACCAGCCCACTGGACAGCGCCGTGCCCACCAAAATCACGGCACCACAAGCGACCATCCAGGCGGTGACCGACTCGCCCAGCAGCAGCACGCCATAGGCAATGGCAAAAACCGGCACCAAGAAGGTCACCGTCAGGGCCCGGGCAGGGCCGGCATTTTCAATCAGCTTGAAATACAAGATGTAAGCCACCCCGGTGCACAGCACGCCCACCGTGATCAGCGACCACAAGGCGGTGGCGCTGGGCAGGTGCTCGGGCCTGAACCACAGGGCAGGCACGGCCAAGGCCAGGCTGGCACCCAGCTGGCTGCCCGTGGCCGTCACCAGCGGCGGCAAGCTGGGGATGTGCTTTTTGGTGAAGCTGGCCGACAGGGCGTAGCAGGTGGTGGCGGCCAGGCAGGCCAGCACGGCCCAGGCTGGCGCGATGCCCGAGGCATTGGGCTTGAAGCTCGCTTGCCCACCCGCCAGCAAGACCACGCCGCCAAAACCGATGGCCAGGCCCACGCTGCGCGAAACAGTGGGTTTGTCGCCCAGCCAGGCCCAGGCCACCAGCGCCCCAAACAAAGGCACGGTGGCGTTCAAGATCGAGGACAAGCCCGTGCTGATGTGCAAGACCGCAAAGGAATACAGCACAAACGGGATACCGCTGTTGAGCAGTCCGACAAAGAAAATCGGTTTCCAGTGTTGCCGCAAGGTCGGCCCATGGCCCTTGGCCAACAGCAGGGGCAGCAGGAACAAAGCGGCGATGGTCACGCGCAAGGCGGCTGTGGGCAGGGCGCCCAGTTCGGCAGAGGCCAGGCGCATGAACAAAAACGAGGAGCCCCAGATGGCGGACAGGATCAAAAAATCGGCCAGCCAGCCTTTGGCGTTGGGTGTGTTCATGCAGGTTCAGCTGGCCAAGTGGCCTTCAAGACGAAGCAGCGCTTCTTTGCGCCAAAGCCCGCCAGCATAGCCGGTCAGCTGGCCTTGTGAGCCCACGATGCGGTGGCAAGGCACGATCAGGCTGATGGGGTTGCGGCCCACCGCAGCGCCCACCGCCCGCACGGCTTGGGGTTTGTTCAATTGTCGGGCCAGCTCGCCATAGCTTGCGGTCTGGCCAGCGTCGATGAGCAGCAAGGCTTGCCAGACTTTTTGTTGAAAAGCCGTGCCATGCGACAGGTCCAGCGGCAGGTCAAAGCGCTGGGGCTGCCCTGCCAAGTAGGCCTGCACCTGCTGGGCTGCGCTTTGCAGCACCGGGGCTTCAGGTGTCTGCGGCCAAAGCGCAATGGTTGCCGCGCTGGGGCCATGGCGCTGCTCGTCAAACCACAGGCCGCAAAGACCCCTGGGGGTGGCGGCCAAGGTGATGGGCCCCAAGGGGCTGTCGATGCGCAAACTTTGCAAAGGCGTCATGGTGTCCATGTTAAGGGCAGATCTTGGGGCGGAAGCTGGGCGTCTGTGGCGCCGCTCAGGCTCGGTTTCGGGCCGGTTTCGAACCGCCGCCGCCTACAATGGAGTCAGAATGTCTAGATCAGCCTCTCGCTGATTTTCAATTCTTTTCACCTCTTTGTCCCCATGCAAGTCACCCCTTCGATTTTCAAAGCCTACGACATCCGCGGCATCGTGCCTGCCACCCTGAACGAACAAGTCGCCGAGGGCCTGGGCAAGGCTTTTGGCACCGCTGCGCGGGCCGAAGGGCATACCACCGTGGCGGTGGGGCGCGATGGTCGTTTGAGTGGCCCTGCTTTGTCGGCAGCGCTCATTCGCGGTTTAGTGGCGGCGGGCATCCGCGTGATCGATATCGGCATGGCCACCACGCCCATGCTCTACTTTGCGGCCAACACCGCCTGCCAAAGCGGCATCCAGGTCACAGGCAGCCACAACCCCAAGGACTACAACGGCTTCAAGATGGTGCTGGCCGGTCGCGCCATTTATGGCGACGAGATCCAAGCCCTGCGCCAAATGATCGAGGCCGAGACCTGGCAGCTCCAAGCCGGTGGCAGCGTGGAACACCTGGACGTGCTGGCCGACTACACCCAGCGCATCGTGGGCGACATCCGCTTGTCGCGCCCCATGAAGATCGTGGTGGACTCGGGCAACGGCATCGCAGGTGCTTCGGCGCCTGGCATCTTCCGTGCCCTGGGCTGCGAGGTGATCGAGTTGTTCAGCGAGGTCGATGGCGAGTTCCCCAACCACCACCCCGACCCCAGCAAGCCTGAAAACCTGCAAGACCTGATGCAAGCCCTCAAAACGACTGGTGCCGAATTGGGCCTGGCTTTTGACGGCGACGGCGACCGATTGGGCATCGTCACAAAAGACGGCAACAACATCTACCCCGACCGCCAGATGCAGCTGTTTGCCGAAGACGTGCTCCAGCGCGTGCCCGGCGGCACGATCTTGTTTGATGTGAAGTGCTCGCAGCGCTTGGCCCCGGCCATCGAAGCCGCTGGCGGCCAAGCGCTGATGTACAAGACCGGTCATTCGCTCATTAAGGCCAAGATGAAAGAGGTGGAGGCCGCAGGCGGCCAAGCCCCATTGGGCGGCGAGATGAGTGGCCACATCTTTTTCAAGGAACGTTGGTACGGTTTTGACGACGGCACCTATGCCGGTTGCCGCTTGCTCGAGATCGTGAGCAAGCGTCCCGATGCCAACGCGGTGCTCAACGCGCTGCCCAGCAGCTTCAGCACGCCTGAGCTGAACGTGGCCTGCGCCGAAGGCGAGCCACACAGCGTGACGCGTGCCCTGCAAGCCAAAGCCGGCAGCACCTTCAGCGCGCCCGCCAAAGTGTCAGACATCGACGGCCTGCGTGTGGACTGGCCCGATGGCTTTGGCCTGATCCGGGCGTCGAACACCACGCCGGTGCTGGTGCTGCGCTTTGAAGGCCAGACCGAAGCGGCGCTGCACCGCATCGAAGCCGACATGCTGGCACTGCTGCGCTCGGTCAAGCCCGATGCGCAGATCGGCGCTGCTGCGCACTGACCCCGTCTTTTTCGAAAGCCCGAGATGCATCCCGCCAACGCCGTGCTCAGCCAAGACCCTGAGGTCATTGTGTTCAACCTCAAGGAACGCTACACCGGCGTGTCGGCCACCATCAACGCCTTGGTGCCGCTGCAGGCGCACCAGTGGCGCTTGGGTTTTTGCGGCACCCGCATGTCCAACGGCATCGACGGCATGACGCTGCGCGAGGCCATCCATCTCTCGCGCAAGCCGCCTGAGGGGCGAGCGTTTCGGATCTGGCATGTGCGCCGCGACCCGGAAATGATGGCCGCGATTTTTGCGCGCGATGTGCTGCGTTTGCCCATCAAGTTGGTCTTCACTTCGGCGGCGCAACACCTGCATGGGGCCTTTCCGCGTTGGTTGATTTCCAAAATGGACGCGGTGATCTCCACCACGCCCTTGGCCGCATCGTTTGTGCCCAACACCACGGCGGTGGTGCCCCACGGCATTGACCTGTCGCGTTTTTCGCCACCCGCCGACAAGCGCACGGCCTGGAAAGATTCCGGCCTGCCCGGTGAGTACGGCATTGGCGTGTTTGGCCGTGTGCGCCCCGACAAGGGCAGCGATGTGTTTGTGGACGCGATGATTGAGGCCTTGCCCCACCTGCCCGGCGCCACTGCCGTGATCGCCGGTTTGGCCCAGCCCAAGCACCAGGCGTATCAAGACGCGCTCAAGGCCAAAATCGCCGCCGCAGGCTTGTCCGAGCGCATCGTCTTTTTGGGCGAAGTGCCAGCGGGGCAGGTGCACCTGTGGTACCAGCGCTGCCTGCTGTGTGTGGCCTGTCCGCGTTACGAGCCCTTTGGCTTGACGCCTTTTGAGGCGGCCGCCACCGAATGCGCCCTGGTGTGCTCGCGCACCGGCGCGTTTGACCAGCTGAGCATTCCCGGACAAACCGGCGAGATGGTGGACACGGGCGATGCGCCCGGTCTGGCACAAGCCGTGCGCCAAGTCTTGAGCGACCGCGAGCAAGCCCTGCGCATGGGCCAAGCGGCGCGTCAGCGCGTGGTGGACCAGTTTTCTTTGGCCAAAGAAGCCGAAGGCATTGGCCGCGTGTATGCCCAGCTGTTTGCAGGTGCCTGAGTTTTGACGACCTTGTCACCAGTGAACTTGTCCTGGCGAGAGCGCGGTGCTTTGGCCGTCTACGGCCTGTTGATGGGGGCTTTGCAGCCTCTGCTGCGCCGTAAATTGCAGCGCCGAGGTCAGCAAGAGCCCGGCTATTTGCATCAGGTACCCCAGCGTTTTGGCGTGTATGACACCCCTGTCAAGGCGGGCGCTGTCTGGGTGCATGCCGTGTCACTGGGCGAGACCCGTGCGGCTGCTTTGCTGGTCCACGCCTTGCGCCAGCACATGCCCGGCATGCGCTTGCTGCTGACGCACAGCACCGCCACCGGCTGGGCGCAGGGCCAAGCCCTGCTCCAGCCCGGCGATGTCCAAGCCTGGCTGCCTTGGGACACGCCCGAGGCCACCCGTCGGTTTTTGCAACGCCACCAGCCGCACTGCGGGGTGTTGATGGAGACGGAAGTTTGGCCCTCGCTGGTGCAGGCTTGCCGCATTCATGGTGTGCCGCTGTTTTTGGCCAATGCCCGGCTCAACGACAAATCGTTTCACTCGGCCCAGCGTTGGTCTTGGTTGTCTGGCCCGGCCTACCGAGGCTTGCGTGGCGTGCTGGCGCAGTCCAATGCCGATGCCAAGCGTTTGCGGGCCTTGGGTGCGCGGGTCGATGCGGTGCTGGGCAACCTCAAATTTGACGTGCAGCCCCAGCCTGTGGCGCAGGCCAACGCGCAGCGGTGGCGAAGCCAATGGTCACGCCTGGGCCAGCCGCGCCCCGTGATCATGCTGGCCAGCACGCGAGAAGGCGAAGAAGCCCTGTGGCTGGAGGCGTTGGCCGCCAACGCAGCACGGATGCAAGCCTTTGCCGATGCGGGGGTTCTATGGCTTTTGGTGCCGCGCCACCCCCAACGCTTTGACGAAGTGCACCAACAGGTGGTGGCCAAGGGCTGCTCGGTGTTCAGGCGCAGCGCCTTGCCTGCCGATGGGGCTTGGCCTGCGCAGGCCACGGATGCGCAGGTTTGGCTGGGCGACAGCTTGGGGGAGATGCCGCAGTACTTCCATGCGGCCGACATGGCCTTGTTGGGCGGCAGCTTCATGCCCTTGGGCGGGCAAAACCTGATCGAGGCGGCGGCCTTTGGCTGCCCCATCATCATGGGGCCACACACCTTCAATTTTGCAGAGGCTTCTGAACAAGCCCAATCCGCTGGAGCTGCGCAGCGCGTGGCCGACATGGACGGTGCCCTGAACCAGGCGCTGGCTTGGCTGAGCGACCGCGCCGCTCTGGCGCAGGCGCAGCAAGCGGGGCTGGACATGGTGGCGCAAGGGCGGGGTGCAGCCGATCGCTATGCGCAAGAGATCGTCCGCCAACTCAGCGATTCACAAGTCGGCGGCTTGAGCCACGGCGCTTGAAACTGCCGCAAATCTTGTCATTCGTCATGGCGAGCGAAGCGCGGCAATCCAGTGCTTCAAAAACAGTTCAGCCCCGCCCACCGCAGGGGATGGACAGGGCTGAGGGTTGAAGAGGCGGTTTACTTCTGCAGCAAGGCGTTGATGCTTTGCAGGTCTTCGGCCTTCAGCGTGCCATTGGCTTGGCGCAGTTTGAGCTGGCCGAGCAAGACGTCGTAGCGGGCTTTGGCCAAGTCGCGCTTGGTCTGGTAGAGCTGGCTTTGGCTGTTGAGCACATCGATGTTGATGCGCACACCGACTTGGTAGCCCAGTTTGTTGGCATCCAGGGCCGCTTGGCTGGAGGACTCGGCCGCTTCGAGGGCCTTGACCTGTCCCAGACCCGATTGCAGGCCCAAATAGGCGGTGCGCGTGGCTTGGGCAACTTGGCGCTGCGCGCCTTCCAAATCGTTGCGGGCTTTGTCTTCCAAGGCCACGGTTTCACGGATGCGGTTTTGCGTGGCAAAGCCAGCAAAGATCGGCATGCTGGCGGTGATGCCGGCGCTGGCGATGGTGATCTGGTTTTGGCCTGAAATGGGGGTGACCGATGTCCCGCCAATGTTCTTCTGCACGTTGTAGCCCAGCGTGAAATCCACCGTGGGCTTGTGGCCGGCTTCGGCCTTGGTGGTCTCCAGTTTGGCAATGTCCAGGTTCACTCGGGCCTGTTGGATGCCAGGGTGAGATTGAAGGCTTTGCGCGATCCACTCGTCGGCATTGGCGCCCGTTACGGGGGGCAGCTTGGCTTGGGGGCTCAAGCTCAAAGGGGTGATGCCGGATTTGCCGACCAGCAATTCAAGTGCCACTTTTTTGACGCGCAAATCGTTGTCGGCGGCGATTTCCTGGGCGATGACCAGGTCATAGCGGGCCTGGGCTTCGCGGGTGTCGGTGATGGTGGAGGTGCCGACTTCGAAGTTGCGCTTGGCGCTGGCCAATTGCTCGGCCACAGCAGACTTTTGCGCTTGCACAAAGGTCAGGCTTTGTTGGGCAGCCAGGACTTCGAAGTAAGCCTGTGTCGTGCGCACGATCAGGTCTTGTTCTGCTTGGTTCAACGCGGCTTGCGCAATCTCGAGTGTTTTTTGACTTTGCTGGTAAGCGGCAAAGTTGGCAGGACGGTAAAGGGGCTGGCTTGCATTGAGGCCCGCTGTTTGGGTGGTGTAACTGTAGTCGGAGGAACTGGATTGGGGTGTCAATGAACGATCTGAACGCGTTGCACCGCCATTCAACCCCAAAGTCGGCAACAAAGCCGATTTACCCTGATCCGCCTTGGCTTGGTTGGCCAGGTATTGCGCTTTGGCCGCCTGGTACCCCGCGTCATAGCCCTTGGCCATCTCGTACATGTCCACCAGACTTTGGGCCTGGCTGGTGCCGGCAAAAGCCAGAGACAAAAGCACGGCCAGCGGCAGTCGTTGGAACAAGGAGGAAGCGCGTTGTGTCTGCATGGAGATCTTTCTGGGTAACCTGAAAAAGGCGAAGCGCGAGGAGGGCGTTCAGTACACGGGCACTGTAGGGTCGACCTGCATGGACCAGGCATGGATGCCGCCGGCCACGTTGACCACCTCAAAGCCTTGCTGGGCCAAGAAGTGGGCGACCTGCTGGCTGCGCGCACCGTGGTGGCACAGGCAAGCGATGGGGCGTGTCCGGTCCAGTTCGTCCAAACGGGCTGGAATGGTTTGCATGGGCATGTGCACCAGGTCCAGGCTGTCAGGCCGGGCACTCGCGGTTTGGAGTTCCCAGGCTTCGCGCACGTCCAGCAGCACCGGGCGCTGACTTTGCTCGGCAGCCCAGTCCTTCAATTGTGCGGGGGTGATCTGTTGCATGGGGCTCAGAAGCTAAAGCGAGAGGGTTCGGTGAAACCGCTCAAGCGGGGGGCGTTGACGTCCCAAGGCTCGGCGGTGGTGAAGCTGCTGTCGCTGCTGCGGGTGACCACGGTGGCACGCATCATGGGCTCGTCACCCACGATGGCGACCAGGCGACCACCGACTTTGAGTTGTTGCAGCAAGGCGGTGGGCACTTGGGCCACCGAGCCACTGAGCAAGATCGCGTCAAACGGGCCGTCGGCGGGAGCGCCTTGGGTGCCGTCTGCCGCACGCACGGTGGCGTTGTGCATGCCGGCTTTTTGCAAATTGGCTTGGGCTCGGGTGGCCAGGTCGGCGTCGATCTCGAGCGACAGCACGCTGGCGGCTTGGCTGGCGATCAAAGCGGCCATGAAGCCGGAGCCGGTGCCGATTTCAAGCACTTTGTCGGTGTTTTTCAGGGCCAGCTCTTGCAGCAAACGGGCCTGCACACGTGGGGCCAACATGACCTGGTTGGCGGCTGTGCCCAGTGGGATTTCCATGTCCACAAAAGCCAGCGCCTTGTGGGCCAGCGGGGCAAAGTCTTCGCGGCGAACCACCGACAACAAGTCCAGCACCTGAGGGTCCAGCACTTCCCAAGGGCGGATTTGCTGTTCGATCATGTTGAAGCGGGCCTGGTTCAAATCCATTTTTTCTACTCCTGAGGGGTTTATCAATATCGGGCCGATTTTACTGGCCTGTGCCCACAGAGCCCTGACGCGCAGGGGCCAAACCGGCTTTTCGGCGCAGCCATTGCGCCAGATCATCCATGTAGCAGTACACCACCGGCACCACCACCAGCGTCAACAGCGAAGAAGTGATCACCCCGCCAATGACGGCCTGGCCCATCGGGGCGCGTTGCTCAGAGCCCTCGGTCAGGGCAAAAGCCAGCGGCACCATGCCAAAAATCATGGCCAAGGTGGTCATCAAAATCGGGCGCAGGCGCACTTTGGCGGCCATCAAGAGGGCTTGGCTGCGTTCCATGCCGGGGATGCGGCGGCCGTCCGTGTCCGTCTGATCTTCGCGGGCACGGATGGCAAAGTCCACCAGCAAGATGGCGTTCTTGGTCACCAGGCCCATCAGCATGATCACCCCGATGATGGAGAACATCGACAAAGTCGAGTGGAAGGCCATCAGGGCCAGCACCACACCGATCAGTGTCAGGGGCAGGGCGGTCATCAGGGCCAGGGGCTGCAGAAAGCTCTTGAACTGGCTGGCCAAGATCATGTAGATGAAGATCACCGCCAACGCCAGGGCCGACAGGGCGTAGCCAAAGGATTCGGCCATGTTCTTGGTGGAGCCGTTGAACTGATAGCGGTAGCCCGGGGGCAGGTTCAGGCCTTCCATCACGGCCTTGATGTCACCCGAGACCTGGCCTGCGGCCCGTTGGTACACGTTGGCATTGATGGCCACTTCGCGCGTCAGGTCACGGCGGTTGATCTGGTTGGAGCCGGTGCTTTCGCTCACCTTGGCCACCTGGCCCAGGCGCACGGTGCGGGTGCTGCCATCGGCGGCGCTCAGGGCAAAGGGCAGGCGTTCCAGGTCTTGCAGGTTGTTGCGCGCATCGGGCGACAGGCGCACGTTCACGTCGTAGGTTTGGTCATCGGGCGCACGCCAGTTGCCCACGGTTTGGCCTGCTACCAAGGTGCGCAGGGGGCCAGCCACTTGCGCGGTGCCCAAGCCCAGGTCCGAGGCAGCGGTGCTGCGCATTTGCACGGCAATGGTGGGCTTGTTGGCTTTGACGCTGGAGTCCAAATCGACCAGTCCCGGTATGGCGCGCAGCTTGTCCATGGCCAGCAGGGTCAGGCGTTCAAGTTCGCGCTGGTCAGGGCCTTGGATCGAAAACTCGATTTGTTTGTTGCCGCCCACGCTGTCGAGCAAACCGGCATGGGTGACGGTGATGCCCGGCACTTGCAGCAAACGCTCGCGCAAGGCGGCCGACATCTGGTCCACGCTGCGTTGGCGGTCTTTGCGGTCCACCAGGCGAACATACATGCTGGCGTTGTTTTTGCCCAGCGCGTTGCTGGTGTTGAGCGTGGTCACGGTGTAACGCACTTCAGGGAACTCGCGCACGATGGCTTCCACTTGGCGGGCCTTGGCCTCGGTCGCTTCCAAAGAACTGCCCACGGGCGTCTGGAAGCTCACGCTGGTTTCTGAAAAGTCGGCCTTGGGCACGAACTCGGTGCCCAAGAGCGGCACCATGAAGATGCTGGTCACGAACACGCCAATGGCCATCAGCACGGTCTTGCGCTTGTGCACCAGCGACCAAGCCAGAATTTTTTGGTAAGCGTCCGACAGCTTGTCGGTGCCGGTGTCAAACCAGCCGGTCACGCGGCCGATGGTTTTGTCGTACAGGGTCACGGGGGCGTGGTGCTTGCCGTGCGCCTCAATGCTGGGGTCGTGCCAGATGCTCGAGAGCATGGGGTCGAGTGTGAAGCTGACGAACATCGAAATGCCCACCGCCGCCACGATGGTGATGCCGAACTCGTGGAAGAACTTGCCGATGATGCCTTCCATGAAACCGATCGGCAAAAACACCGCCACGATGGACAGCGTGGTCGCCAGCACGGCCAGGCCAATTTCCTGCGTGCCTTCCAACGAGGCCTTGTAGGCGTCCTTGCCCATTTGCACATGGCGCACGATGTTCTCGCGCACCACGATGGCGTCATCGATCAACAAGCCCACGCACAGCGACAGCGCCATCAGCGTGATCATGTTGATGGTGAAGCCAAACATGTTCATGAACATGAAGGTGCCGATCAGCGAGATCGGCAGCGTCAAGCCGGTGATCACGGTGGAGCGCCAGGAATTCAAAAACAGGAACACGATCAGCACCGTCAGGATGGCGCCTTCGATCAGGGTGCGGCGAACGTTGTCCACCGCCACACGGATGGGCCGTGAACTGTCGGTGATGGGCTCCAGGCGAATGCCCGCCGGCAGCTGGGTTTTCAGCTCGGCCACGGTCTTGATCAAGCCGTCGATGACCTGGATGGTGTTCTCGTCTTGCGACTTCTGCACCGACAAGAGCAAGGTGCGCTGGCCGTTGTAGAGCGCCAGCGACTCGACCTCTTGAGCACCGTCTTGGACACGCGCCACTTGCGACAGGCGCACCGGCGAGCCGCCTTTGCGGGCCACGATGATCTGGCCAAAGTCTTCGGGGCGCTTCATGCGCGACTCGACTTGCACCATGCGCTCTTGCTCGAGCGAGCGGATCGCGCCCACCGGCAGGTCCTGGTTTTCGTTGCGCACGGCGGCCACCACCTGGTCGGCGGTGACGCCCAGCGCTTCCATGGCCGAGGGTTGCAGGTACAGGTTGATCTCGCGGCGCGTGCCGCCCACCAAGGTGACCGAGCCCACGCCGCGCACGTTTTCGAGGCGCTTTTTCAGCACCTGTTCGGACCAGTTGGTCATCTCCACCGCCGTGGGGGCTTTGGCCTGGGTGGTGTCGGGCACCACGGCCAGCGACCAGATGGCTTTGCTGGAGGGGTCAAATCGCAGCACCTTGGGTTCTTTGACTTCGGTGCGCAGGTTCGGGCGAATCGAGGCGACTTTTTCGCGCACGTCTTCGGCGGCTTTGCGACCGTCAATGTGCAGCTGGAACTCGATCACCACGACCGACTGGTTTTCGTAGCTGCGCGAGGTCAGGGCATTGATGCCGGCGATCGAGTTGACGCCTTCTTCGATCTTTTTGGAGACTTCGCTCTCGACGATCTCGGGCGATGCGCCGGGGTATTCGGTGCTGATCACCACCACCGGAAAGTCGATGTTGGGGAACTGGTCAACTTTGAGGCGCTGGTAGGCAAACAGGCCCAGCACCACCAAGGCCAACATGACCATGGTGGCAAAAACGGGGTTTTTCAGACTGACACGGGTGAACCACATGCTGGAGGCCTTTTATTGGGCCGCAGCCGTGAATTTGATCTGCACACCTTCGCGCACCGCGCCTGCGCTGGCGGCCAGCACTTGCATGCCCTCGGTCAGGCCTTCTACGGCCACCATCGCACGGCCTTGCACTTCGGTGCGGGCGCCGGTCTTGACGCCCACATGGCGCACGGCCTGGCCATCGATCACCTGCACATAGGGCTGGGGTTTGTCGGTGCGCACACTGGTCAAGGGCACGGCCATGGCCTGCACGGTCTGGGTGCCCAAAGCGCCTTCGGCAAACAGGCCTTGGCGCAAACCTTCGCGACCGGCCACGCCCAGGTAAACCAACACACTGCGGCTGCCCGCTTGGGCGCTGGGATTGATGCGCAAGACGCGCGCTTCGACCGCCTGGCTCAGCCCTTCGACTTGCAGCTGCGCTTTCATGCCCACGCGCACCTGGGCCGCGTCGTTGGCGGGCAGGGCGGCTTCCAGTTCGAGTTGCGAGAGGTTGACGATCTCGACGATGCGGGCATCGATCGCCACGCGTTCACCTTGGGGCACCAAGCGCTGGGCAATCTGCCCGGTGAAAGGGGCCTTCAAGTTGGCGTCGTCCATGGCTTTGTTGGCCACATCCAGCGCCGCCACCGCGGCCATGTGGGTGGCTTTGGCGCCGTTCAAGCTGGCTTGCGAGGTGATCAGCGCGGTCTGCGAGATGAAGCCCTGGTCCACCAAAGCCTTGTTGTTGTCGTATTGGCGCTGGGCAATGTCCACCTGCGCTTTGGCCGAGTCAGCTTGTTGCTGTGCCTGGCGCTGGCGGGCCTGGTATTCCACCGGGTCCACGCGTGCCACGACTTGGCCGGCTTGCACGGTATCGCCTTCGCGCACGGACAGGCTCACCAGTTCACCGGCCACGCGGGCCTTGAGGAAGGCGCTTTGGCTGGCTTTGAGTGCGCCCGACACCGGCAAACCCAGCGCCAGGGCTTGGGTCTTGACGGTGAAGACGTCGGACTTGGCCAATTCCAGTGTGGGGACGACCACGGCAGGCGCGGCTGCGGTGGCCGCTTTGCGCTGGCTCATCAGGCGGGCACCACCTGCCACCAGCACAGCCAGCGTCACGCCCGACAGGATCCAGAGGGTAGATTTTTTCATGGGGTTTCAGGCTTCAAGCCGCGGACCAACAGGTCGGCGTGGTTGGATAAAAAGGTTTCGGGCACCAGCGCATGCGGGCTTTGTCCGCAAGCGCCCAGCGCATGTTTTTCCATGACCAAAAAGATCAAGGGGGAGATCACCGAATGGATGACCGCATGGATATCCATGGCGCGAAATTCACCGCGGTCGATGCCGCGTTGCAAGATGAAGCGCACCAAGGCGTGGGAGGGCTCGATCACGGTGTTGCGGAAAAAGTCGGCCAAGGCGGGGAAGTTGCCCGCCTCACTCATCATGAGTTTGGAAATGCCCGAAGCTTTGGTGGCCCCGTAGCGGCGCCACCATTCGAGCATCATCCATTCGAGCAAATCGCCGCTGCTGCCTTCAAAGGACTCGGCCTCGCTGATGCCCTCGGCCACGGGGCGGGCCACGTTTTCCATGATCACCGCCTTGAAGAGTTCTTCCTTGCTGGGGAAGTACAAAAACAAGGTGCCCTTGGACACACCGGCGCGGGCGGCGACTTCTTCCACACGCGTGGCCGCAAAGCCTTTTTCGACGAACAAATCCAAAGCCGCCTCCAGGAGTTCTCCGGGGCGGTCTTGTTTGCGGCGTTCGCGTTTGTGGGGAGCGTGGGTTTCTGTGGCGTTCACAAAAAATCAATTAATGACTGATTGGTTAGTAATGTAAAGCCTGGGTCCCACAGCGTCAAGGTGTTGCGCCGCACGTTGGCGTCAAGCGCAGGTCGAAAAAAAGGGGCCGAAGCCCCTGGGTTTGGCAGGTCGTGAGCGTGCTCAGTTGGAGAACGCTGCGATGCCCGTGATGGCGCGGCCCAAGATCAGGGCGTGCACATCGTGTGTGCCTTCGTAGGTGTTGACCACTTCCAGGTTCACCAGGTGGCGGGCCACGCCGTATTCGGCGCTGATGCCGTTGCCGCCCATCATGTCACGCGCCAGGCGAGCGATGTCCAGTGCCTTGCCGCAGCTGTTGCGCTTGAGAATCGATGTCAGGTCCACCGAGGCGGTGCCTTCGTCCTTCATTCGGCCTAGGCGCAGGCAGCCTTGCAGGCCCAAGCTGATTTCGGTCAGCATGTCGGCCAGTTTTTTCTGGATCAGCTGGTTGGCGGCCAAGGGGCGGCCAAACTGCTGACGGTCCATCACGTACTGGCGGGCACGGAAGAAGCAGTCTTCAGCAGCGCCCAAGGCGCCCCAAGCGATGCCGTAGCGCGCGCTGTTCAGGCAAGTGAAGGGGCCTTTCAATCCACGCACTTCAGGAAAGGCGTTTTCTTCGGGGCAGAAGACCTCGTCCATGACGATTTCACCCGTGATCGAAGCGCGCAGACCGACCTTGCCGTGCACCGCAGGGGCCGACAGGCCTTTCCAACCTTTTTCAAGGATGAAACCGCGGATCGCACCTTCATCGTCCTTGGCCCACACCACGAACACGTCAGCGATGGGGCTGTTGGTGATCCACATCTTGGCGCCCGACAGGCTGTAGCCACCGGGCACTTTCTTGGCGCGGGTGATCATGCTGCCGGGGTCGGAGCCGTGGTTGGGTTCGGTCAGGCCAAAGCAGCCGACCCACTCGCCACGGGCCAGCTTGGGCAGGTATTTCTGTTTTTGCGCTTCGGTGCCAAAGTCGTTGATCGGCACCATCACCAGGGACGACTGCACGCTCATCATGGAGCGGTAACCCGAGTCCACGCGCTCGACTTCGCGAGCGACCAAGCCGTAGCAAACGTAGTTGAGGCCCGCACCGCCGTATTGTTCGGGGATGGTCGCGCCCAAGAGGCCCAGCTCGCCCATCTCGTTGAAGATGGCGCGGTCGGTGGTTTCATTCAGAAAAGCGTCCTTGACGCGGGGCAGCAAACGCTCTTGGCAATAGGCGCGGGCGGCTTCGCTGACCTGGCGCTCGTCGTCGGTCAGTTGGGCGCTGAGGTGAAAGGGGTCTTCCCAGTTGAAGGTGTTTTTGGGGTTGGCCATGGGGTGTCTCCGTAAAAAAGTCCTGAGCCCGATTGTCAGGGCACCATGAATAGCTGTCTAATATTGATTATGGATTCATCAATATAAATTTTTAATACATGGAATTCCGTCACCTCCGTTATTTTCTGGCCTTGGCAGAAGAGCTGCACTTTGGCCGGGCGGCCCAGCGGCTGTCGATCTCGCAGCCACCGCTGTCGCTCAACATCCAGCAGCTCGAAGCGTCGGTGGGAGCGCAGCTGTTCACCCGCAACAGCCGGGGCGTGCAGCTCACAGCCGCTGGGCAGGCCTTTGTGCCTGCAGCCCGCGCCCTGCTGGCGCAGGCGAGCGACGCCGCCCGCGAAGCGCGCGAGGTGGCCGAGGGCCAAGCCGGTGAGCTGCACATCGGCTTTGCCGGCACCATGCTGTATTGCGGGCTGCCGCAGTTGCTGGCGCGCTTTCAGGCCAGCCACCCGCGCCTGAAGCTGGTGCTGTTGGAGATGAGTTCCAGCGAGCAGCTGTCCGAGCTGGTGCGCGACCGCTTGGATGTGGGCTTTGTCCACACCCCCCGCGTGCCGCCCGGTTTTGACCAGGTCTTGGTGGTCAGCCAGCCCTTGGTGGCTTGTTTGCCGCAATCGCACGCCTTGGCGCAGGCCAGCAGCTTGGGCCTGGACCAGTTGCGCGGAGAGCCTTTGGTGGTGGTTTCACGCACCGTCTCGCCCGACTACCACGCCCGCATCTTGAGCGAATGCGAACAGGCCGGTTGGCTGCCCCCCGCCGTGCACGAGTTGCGCCACTGGCTGAGCGTGGTGTCCTTGGTGTCCCAGGGCCTGGGGGTGGCGCTGGTGCCGCAGGCTTTGCAAAAGTCGGCGCTGGCGGGCGTGGCCTTTGTGCCCTTGGCGCAGGCCGATGTGCGCTACGACACCCGCTGCCTGTGGCGCAGCGGCCGCGACCAGATGGCGCTCAAGGACTTCGTGCAGGCGGTCAGCGCCGACTTTGTCCGAGCCGGATAATGGCCCAGCTGTATCAGACAAGGAAGATGACATGACAGAGACATTGGTGCTCGGCGGCGGATGCTTTTGGTGCACGGAAGCGGTGTACGTTAAGGTGCGTGGCGTCACCGATGTGGAGTCGGGTTATTGCAACGGCCACGCGCTGAACCCCAGCTACGAGGACGTTTGCACAGGCACCACAGGCCACAACGAAGTGGTCAAGCTGCAATACGACCCTGCCCAAGTCAGCACCCGCGAGTTGCTGGAGATTCTTTTTGTCATCCACGACCCGACCACACTGAACCGCCAGGGCAACGATCGCGGCACGCAGTACCGCAGCGGCATCTACTTCACCACACCCGCGCAGGCCGAGGTGGCCCATGCCTTGATCGCCGAGCTGACCGCCGCGCAAGCTTTTGGCCAGCCCATCGTGACCGAAGTGTTGCCGTTGGCCAATTACAGCGCGGCCGAGGACTACCACCAAGACTTTTTCGAGCGCAACCCTGACCAAGGCTATTGCCTGGCCGTGGCCGCGCCCAAAGTGGCCAAGTTCCGCCAGACCTTTGCCCGTTTGGTGCGGGCATAAAATCAGCATTCGCCCAACCCGTCAGACAGCTCAGCCTGTTTGAGTTCTAGCTACCCCCTCGCATGATCAGTCGCTTGTTTCGCAGCCGATTTGCCTTGACCCTTTGGCTGGTCGCGGCATTGCTGTGGGCGCCGATCTGGGGGCAGTGGCACGGCATCGCGCACCAGGTGCAGCAAGTCACGGCGGTGTCCGCAGCTGCCGCTGATCAAGACGATGGCCATGCCATGGGCTCCGGTTTGTGCCAGGTGCTGGACCATTTGGCCCATGCCAGTGCACTGCCCATCTGGCCTGCGGTCCCCGTGTTGGTGCAACTGCCGGCGCTTGCGCTGGTGTTTCGAGAAGCATCGACGTTTTCGGCCGAACCCTGGTGGCCCACACAGGCGCGCGCACCCCCTGTCTGGATTTGAACCCACGATCCCCGTCTGATCTGCCCGTGTGGCGATCAGACGCGTTCTTGTTTTTCAAATTCAGACCATGCAGACACATTTCAAATTTTCGGCACTGGCTGGCGCTTGCGCCCTGTGCTCGGCCATGGCGCAAACCGCGCCTGGCGAAGTCATCATCACCGGCAACCCTTTGGGCAGCGCGCAAACCGCCGTTCCTGCCAGCGCCATGGGCCGCAGCGATCTGCTCGAACGCGGGCAAAGCACGCTGGGCGAAACCCTGAACGGCTTGCCGGGCGTCGCCAGCACCTACTTCGGCCCCAACGCCAGCCGCCCCATCATCCGCGGCTTGGACGGCGACCGCATCCGCGTGCTGAACAACAATGCTTCGAGCCTGGATGTGTCGGCCCTGAGTTATGACCATGCGGTGCCGCTCGATGTGTTGTCCACAGAGCGCATCGAGGTTTTGCGCGGCGCGGCGGCCTTGCAATACGGCGGCAGCGCGGTGGGCGGGGTGGTCAATGTGATCGACAACCGAATCCCGCGTGAGGGCTTGTCTGGCGTGTCGGGCAAGGCGCAGTTGCAAGCGGCCACAG
Organism: Limnohabitans lacus; assembly: GCF_030053395.1. GTDB lineage: Bacteria > Pseudomonadota > Gammaproteobacteria > Burkholderiales > Burkholderiaceae_C > Limnohabitans_A > Limnohabitans_A lacus. The sequence continues at coordinate 109,091 of NZ_JASGBH010000010.1, forward strand.
GCAATGCAGAGCGAAGCGCCGCAGCCCTTTTGGAATCGGGCAATGAACGCTGGGCTGTGCATGCTGACGGCTTCGATCGCCGTACCGGCGATGTGCGGGTGCCCGTGTCCTTGGCCTGCGACAAGCCGGGCTCACCCGCCCAAGCCCGTCGCATTTGCAATTCGGCCAGCGAATCCCGTGGCGGCGCCATCGGGGCCAGCACCTTCTGGGACCATGGCTACCTGGGCGCCTCGGTCAACACTTACCAAAGCGATTACGGCACAGTGGCCGAAGACCAGGTGACGATCGGCATGAAGACCACCCGTTATGCGCTTGAAGGGCAAGTGCGCCAACTGCCGGGCTGGTTTGACCGTGTCAAAGCCCGCCTGAGCCACACCGATTACCAACACACCGAGTTTGACAACGGTGCGGCGGGCACCTTGTTTGCCAACAAGGGGCAAGACCTGCGTGTGGAGGCGCGGCATCGCCCGGTGGCCGGCTGGCAGGGTGTCTTGGGCTTTCAGGTGGAATCGGGCCGTTTTTCAGCCGTGGGCGAGGAAGCCTTTGCACCCTTTAGCCGCACGCGCAGTCAGGCCGTGTTTGTGCACGAGGAGTTGCCCACCACTTGGGGGCAATTCAATGCCGGCGCGCGTTGGGAATCGGTGCGGGTGCAGTCTTTGGGCAACCCCGCGCTGGACCGCTTCGAGGTCGGCACCCGCGATTTCTCGCCTTTCAGCCTTGCAGCGGGTGCGGTGCTCAAGTTGTCGCCCACTTGGAGCCTGAGCGGCAACGCCGCCATGACACAGCGTGCCCCCAAGGATTACGAACTTTTTGCGAACGGCCCCCACTTGGCGACCCATGCTTGGGAAGTGGGCAGCAGCAGCTTGGGCGTTGAAAAATCCAACAGCATGGATTGGGGTCTGCAGTGGAAGTCGGGTCCGAACCGCATGGCGGTGACGGCATTTGCCAGCCAGTTTGCCAACTACATTGGCTTGATGAACACCAGCGCGATCGAGGAAGACTTGCCTGTTCAACATTACCAAGGCGTGAAGGCCCAGTTCAGGGGTATCGAAGCCAACGGTCGTCAGCGCTTGTGGCAAAACGCGTCCACGCTGGACCTCGACTGGCGTGCCGACACCGTGCGGGCGACCAACATCCGCACGGGGGAACCTTTGCCACGCATCGCACCCATGCGCTTGGGGGCCACGCTGGTTTATGGTCAAGGTCCTTGGAGCGCCAAAGTGGGTGCCGACTGGCATGCCGCGCAACAGCGCGTGCCCGATGGCAGTGTGGCCACCGGGGCCTACACCTTGGTCAACGCCAGTGTGTCCTATCGTCAAAAGCTCGACACCACGGTGCTGCAGTGGTTTGCCCGTTTGGACAACCTGACCCACCAGCTGGCCTACAGCGCCAGCTCGATCTTGACCACCACCGCATTTGGCAAATCGCCATTGCCGGGCCGCAGCCTCAAGCTGGGCGTGCAGGCCAGCTTCTGAGGGCTGGGCGGCAGCTCTACGTGGTACCCGATGGGTTACCGCCATGAGGGGCCTCGATAATCAGCAGCATGAACCTTGACCACCCCGTCCTGTCGTCGCTGCTGCCCGTGGTCTTGCTGATCTTCATCGGTTTCATTTCCGGGCGCGCCAAGCTGGTGCGCCCGGAAGCCGTGCGGGACCTGTCCAACTTGGTGTTTCTGGTGCTGACCCAAGCCATGCTGTTTCGCACCATGAGCTCGGTGCATTTGGAGCTGCTGGAGCTGCGGCCTGTATTTCAGTATTTCGCGGTGGCAGCGGCTTTGTTTTTCGCCATGCTGATGGTCTACGGCCGAGACTCGCGGGCCTCGGTGCTGGCCTTGGCGGGCATCTTCAGCAACACCTTGATGATCGGCGTGCCGCTGATCGGCCTGGCCTATGGGCAAGAGGGCCTGGTCTTGCTGTTCACCTTGATCTCCTTGCACGCTTTGGTCTTGTTGACCATGGCCACCTTGGTGCTGGAGTTGCAAATGGCGCACGAACAAGCGGCCCAAAGTGGCGAGCAACGCCACATGCTGGCCACCGTGCTGCAGGCCATGCGCAGCGCGATTTTTCACCCGGTGCCCTTGCCCATCTTGGCAGGCCTGCTCTATGCCCAAACCGGCTGGGGCTTGCATCCGGTGGTCGACAAGCCCTTGCAGTTGCTGGGCAGCGCTTTCGGCCCGGTGGCCCTGGTCTTGGTGGGCATCACCTTGTCGCAAACGGCGATCGGGGTGCGGCTGAAAGAGGCGCTGCGTTTGTCTCTGGTCAAGACCGTGGTCCACCCCTTGCTCATGGCCGGTGTCGGATGGGCGCTGGGCATGCGCGGCCTGCACCTGTCGGTGATGGTGGTGGTGGCCGCTTTGCCCATCGGGGCCAATGTGTTTTTGTTCTCGCAGCGTTACCGCAAAGAGGAAGACACCGTCACCGCCGGCGTGGCCGTCTCCACCGCCATGGCCTTGGTCAGTGTGTCGTTGGTGATGGCGGTGTTGCCTTTGCTGCCCACAGTCTGAACGGGTTCAGGCGGCAGTCACGCTCAAGGCGCCAGCCGCTCGCGAAGCCACTGATCGTCGCGCAAGGTGTAGCGCAAGCGATCGTGCAGGCGGCTTTTGCGGCCTTGCCAAAACTGCCAGCTGTCGGGCACTAGGCGGTAGCCGCCCCAGTGGGGTGGGCGAGGGGGTTTGAGCATGAATTGCGCCGCGTATTTCGCGGCGTTGGTCACCAACACCGTGCGGCTGTCAATCACCTGGCTTTGTGGTGAGGCCCAGGCCCCGATGCGCGAATCCAGAGGCCGGCTGTGGAAGTAGGTGTCGCTTTCTTCGTCAGAGACTTTTTCCACGCGGCCTTCGATGCGCACCACGCGTTCGAGTTCGACCCAATGAAACTGCAGCGCGGCAAAAGGGTTGCCCGCCAGCTCACGGCCTTTTTGGCTGTCGTAATTGGTGTACCAGACGATGCCGCGCGCGTCGCAGCCTTTGATCAGCACCACCCGGGTGCTGGGCCGCAAGTCGCTGCCCACGGTCGCCAGTGTCATGGCATTGGGCTCGGGTACTTCGGCGGCGATGGCCTCTTGCAACCACTGTTCGAATTGCTTCAAGGGGTCGGCATGCGAGGCGTTCTCGTTGAGTTCGGCTTTTTCGTAGCTTTTGCGAAGGTCGGCGATGTTCATGCCTTCCAGTATAGGCAGGTCCTGCAGGATGCCCGTCAATCCGCATGCCTGAGCAAGGCCGCCAAAGCCCGGTCGTGGATGCCGTGGGCCTTTAGGCTTTCGTAGGTTTGCCGCGCGTAATCGATCGTAGAGCCAAAGCGTCCGCTGGCTTGTTGAAAAATTTGCCGGTAGGTTTCGGCGGGCAAATGACCCGTGAAACTGGGGCTGCTGCGCGGCAAGGTGAAGGCCAGCGCTTTGACCGGGCCTTGGGCGGTTTGACAGGTCAGCCAGCTCGGGGTGTAAACGTCCATGGGCATCTCGCGTGCCCAAAGCCGCCGCAGCACTTCGTCGGTTTCGTTGGGCGCGACCCGGTACACCACGCCTTGACAGCTGCCGCCGGGCAGCAGCGCAAACACCAGACCCGGGCATTCGGGGCTGCCTCGGTTCAGGCGGCTCCACATTTTGAGGGCGCGGTGCCAGCCCCAGACGCGACTGGCGTGTTGCTCTTGCGCATCGAATTCAGGGCGCCAAAGCAAGGACGCATAGCCAAACACCCACAAATCTTGGTCTGCCGCCTCCGCCCGAAAGCGCTCCAGCAAATCGCTTCGATAGGGCGTCAACGGGCTTGTGCTCGGCTCGCCTGCCTTGTCGATGGTTTTTCCGGTGTGGGTGGTGTCAGTCATGTGCCATGAGGCCCCATTACAATCTGCCCACCATTTTCGGAGAAAAGAAACATGTCGAATCCTCAAGATGACAACCAAGCTGTCGTGTGGGCCGTTTTGGTGGCCGTGATCGTGCTGGCCATTGGCCTGGCCGTTGGTTTTGGCGTTGCCAAAAGCAAAAAAGCCGCGCCTGCTGCGGCCGTGACGGCACCAGCCGCTGAAGCTTCTGCCCCAGCTGCGGACGCATCGGCTCCCGCTGTGGCCCCTGCAGCGGAAGCCTCGGCCGCCAAGTGATTGGCCCTAGGCCCATTGAAAACCCGCTTCGGCGGGTTTTTTTACGCCTCAAACCATCCGAAAGCCGTCCAAAAACCGCCTCCTGTCGAGTTGTACCCCATCTGTAACCGCCTGAACGGTCCAAAGCGGCCGAAGGCGGTTACCATCGGTGATGTAATTTTGTTACCAAGCCTTTCAAGGCCCAAGTTCATGACCCTTCACCCGACATTGGTGGCCGTCACGGCCCGCATCATTGAACGCAGCCGTCCGACGCGCCAAGCTTATTTGGCCCAGGTGGATGCTGCGGCCAGCCAAGACCCCGGCGCACAGCGCCTGGGCTGCGCCAACGTGGCCCACGCCTTTGCCGCCATGCCCGAGGGCGATAAGAGCCGCGCCACCGCGCTCGACAAAATCAAAGTGGTGGCACCGCGTGCCCCCAACATCGGCATCGTCAACGCCTACAACGACCTGCTGTCGGCCCACGCGCCGCTGCAACACTATCCCGACCTCATCAAGGACGAAGCCCGCAAACTCGGCGCCACCGCCCAAGTGGCTGGCGGCGTGCCCGCCATGTGCGACGGCGTGACCCAGGGCACACCGGGCATGGAGCTGAGCTTGTTCAGCCGCGACGTGATCGCCATGGCCACAGCGGTGTCGCTCAGCCACGACGTGTTTGACGCTGCCCTGATGCTGGGCGTGTGCGACAAGATCGTGCCCGGTCTCTTGATTGGCGCTTTGCAGTTTGGCCATTTGCCCACGGTGTTTGTGCCCGCAGGCCCCATGACCAGCGGCCTGTCCAACAGCGAAAAATCCAAGGTGCGTGAACAAGCCGCACAAGGTCTGGTTGGTCGCCCCGAGCTTTTGGAGGCCGAGTCCAAGGCCTACCATGGCGAAGGGACATGCACCTTCTATGGCACGGCCAACAGCAACCAGATGCTGCTCGAAGCCATGGGCCTGCATGTGCCCGGCACCGCCTTCATCAACCCGGGCGAAGGCGTGCGCCAAGAACTGACCCGCGAAGCCGCTCGCACCGTGCTGGCGCTGGTCAAAGGCCAAAACTTCACGCCCATTGGCCGCGTGGTAGACGAGCGCTGCATCGTCAACGCCATGGTCGCCCTCTTGGCCACGGGCGGCTCGACCAACCACCTGATCCACTGGGTGGCGGTGGCGCGTGCGGCCGGCATCGTGATCGACTGGGACGATTTCTCGGCCCTGTCCGACGTGGTGCCGCTGCTGACGCGTGTCTACCCCAACGGCAGCGCCGATGTGAACCAGTTCCAGGCCGCAGGCGGCCCGGGCTATGTGATCCGCGAACTGCTTGATGCAGGCCTGATGCACGCCGATGTGCTCACGGTGCGCCCTGGCGGCCTGCGCGAATTCACGCGCATTCCTTCTGCGCCAAATGGCCAGCTGGTCTGGCAGGACGCCGGTGCCAGTCAAGACGACACCGTGGTGCGCCCCGCGACGAGCCCCTTCAGCGCCTCGGGTGGGCTGAAATTGCTGCAAGGCAATCTGGGCCGCAGCGTGATCAAGATCTCGGCCGTGCCGGAAGCCTTTCACGTCATCGAAGCCCCAGCCCGCGTGTTCAATTCGCAAGACGAATTGCAGCAAGCGTTCAAGGCCGGAGAACTCGACCGCGATGTCGTGTGTGTGGTGCGCTGGCAAGGCCCGCAGGCCAACGGCATGCCCGAGCTGCACAAACTCACCCCGCCCATGGCCGTGCTGCAAGGCAAGGGTTTCAAAGTGGCGCTGGTCACCGACGGCCGCATGAGCGGTGCGTCGGGCAAAGTGCCCGCCGCCATTCATGTGTCGCCCGAAGCCGCAGCCGGTGGCCCGCTGGCCAAAGTGCAGGATGGGGATTGGGTCCGCCTCGATGGCGTGGCCGGCTCATTGCAAGTGCTGGTGAGCGAGGCCGAATGGGCCGCCCGCCCACTGGCCCAAATGCCCGCCGAGCTGCGTGCTGCCAACGGCGTGGGCATGGGCCGTGAACTGTTTGCCAACCTGCGCCGCAACGCGCTCAAAGCCGAAGAAGGAGCCTGCACATGGCTGTGAATTTGACCTCCCTGCAAGTGATGCAGGACGCCCCCGTGATCCCCGTGATCGTGTTGAACGACGTGGCCCACGCCGTGCCCATGGCCCGCGCCTTGCTGGCCGGTGGCATCCGCATGCTCGAAATCACGCTGCGCACGCCGCAGGCCCTGGCTTGCATGGAAGCGATTGCCAACGAAGTCGAAGGCGCCGTGGTGGGTGCAGGCACGGTGCGCAGCCCGCAAGACGCCGCCGCTGCCGTCAAAGCCGGTGCCCGTTTTGCAGTCAGCCCCGGCTACACCCCGGCAGTGGGCCAAGCTTGCAAAGACTTAGGTCTGCCTTTGTTGCCGGGTGTGTCCACCGGCAGCGAAATCATGATGGCCCAAGAGGGTGGCTACACCGAACTCAAATTCTTCCCGGCCATGCAAGCGGGCGGCCCCGCCATGCTCAAGGCCTGGAGTGGCCCGTTCTTTGATGTGAAGTTTTGCCCCACAGGCGGCGTGACCCCACAAAACGCCCACGAGCTGCTGAGCTTGCCCAATGTGGCTTGTGTGGGGGGATCGTGGTTGGTGCCTGCTGACGCCATGGCCCAAGGCGACTGGGCGCGTATCGAAAAATTGGCGCGTGAGGCGACTCAGCTGGCACGTTGATGGGCAGGTCGGTACCTTCTGGTCCGACATTTGATCAGCGCACCGCCCAGCCGCCCGACATGGGAAAGGCTTGGCCGACAAAGCAGCTGGCAGCGTCGCTGCACAGGTAGGCCACAAAGCTCGCGTCTTCTTCGGCTTTGACCAAGCGGCCCAGCGGCACTTCGCGCTTGAGGCGCTCTTGAAACCTCGGATTCGCCTGCACTTCGGCTGGGAAGTAGGTGGGGTTGTCGACAAAGTTTTGCGCCACGGCATTGAGCTGGATGTTGTCGGGCGCCAGTTCCACGCCTGCAGCCTGCACATAGGCCAGTTGCGCACCGCGTGCGGCGCTGTAGGTGGCGGCCCGCTTCATGCCGCGCAGGGCCGAGGCACTGCCCATCACAATGATTTTGCCGCCGCCACGGGCCTTCATGCCGGGCACGACCGCCCGCACCAAGCGGGGCAGTGGGTCGACCATCACCTCAAACACCTGGCGCCATTCGTCTTCGTCGATTTGCGTCACGGGGGTGGATGGCGCAGGCAGCGCCAGGTTGATCACCAGCGCATCGAGTGGGCCAGCCGTGTCGATCAGGGCCTGGGCATCGTGCGGTGCGGTGAGCAAGCGTTCGTCGGCGATCACCTCCGCGCCACATTGCGCCAAGGCCTGACACAAGGCCGGGCCCATGAAGTCTTTGGCCTGGGTCACCAGGATGCGTTTGCCAGACAAGTTGACCATGTGAGGACTCCTGAAAATGATCGCCTTTGGCGCTGATGCCAAGGCTCAGAGGTTCGCGTATTGCGGCCGCTGAATCAACTCGATCTTGTAGCCATCGGGATCGGTGACAAAGGCAATGACGGTACTGCCGCCTTTGACCGGGCCAGGCTCGCGCGTCACGTTGCCGCCAGCGGCTTTGATCTTGTCACAGGCGGCGTAAACGTCCGGCACACCCAGAGCGATGTGGCCATAGGCGCTGCCCATGTCATAGCTGTCCACGCCCCAGTTGTACGTCAGCTCAATTTCGGCATGGTCTGGGTTGGTGCCGTAGCCGACAAATGCCAGCGAGTATTTGTACTCGGGGTTTTCCGAGGTGCGTTGCAGCGTCATGCCCAGCACTTGGGTGTAAAAGTCGATCGAGCGTTGCAGGTTGCCCACGCGCAGCATGGTGTGAAGAAGTCTCATGGTCGGGTTCCAGGGGTCAAAGTCGGCATTTCAAAAACAGGGCAGGCCTGTCGGGCATGAGGCTAAAGGGTACCATCCAGCCCGACCGGCGGGGCATCGGCCGTGGTGCGTCCGCGACTCGGCTTCACCATGCTGTGCACCCCTTGCGCCTGCGCCAAGCCGCAGCCGATGTGGGGTAGGGATGTGTTCACACCCAGGGGTTTTTTCAAACAGGCACGGTGTAGTTGAGCGCCATGCGACCGCCATCCACGGTGACGATTTCCCCCGTGATGTAGCTGGCCGCGTCGCTGGCCAAAAAGGCCACCACCTTGGCCACTTCATCGGGCTCTCCGAGGCGCTTCATCGGGGTGCGCATCATGATTTTCTTTTCGGCCGCTTCGCTCGTCAGCACCGCTTGGCGGGCCAGTTCGGTGGCGATCGTGCCGGGGGCTACCGCATTCACGCGGATGCCAAAGTCAGCCAGTGCCAAAGACATGGCCCGCGTCAACTGGTTGATGCCGCCTTTGCTCACGTTGTAGCTGGCGATGTTGGGGATGGCCAGCACCGCATTGACCGAGCTCATGTTGACGATGGCACCGCCCCCGGTGCCCTTCATGGCACGGGCTGCGGCCTGGCCCATCAGGAACGAGCCTTTGATGTTCACCTTGATCACCGCATCGAAGTCTTCCTCGGTCACGTCCAGAAAGTCGGCTGCCTTGAAGATGCCCGCGTTGTTGACCAGCACGTCGATGCGGCCAAAGGCCTCCAGCACGTGGTCCACCAGGGCGTCGACATCGGCCTTGCGCGAAACGTCACAGGCCATGAAGCGGGCACTGTGGCCTTGTTCGCGCAGTTGCGCTGCAACGGCGTTGCCCCTCTCGCTGTTCACATCGGCCAGCACCACATGGGCTTGCTCGTGGGCAAAGCGGCGAGCACAGGCTTCGCCAATGCCATTGGCCGCGCCGGTGACGATGACCACGCGGCCTTGCAGACCGAAACTCAAATTGATCAAAGGGAACATGGGATGGACTCCTCGCTGGGTTGGCGTTCAAGCACGCCATGCTGCCACATTCAGGACAGGCCGATGTCCTGCACTGAGTTCCATCTCTTTTGGGCGCCTGAGCACAACGCGCCCCAAGGCGCGTGAGCCCTGTGGGCATCAAGTACCATGACAGCTGTTCATCAATGCCCCATCTCGGGTCTTCAAGGAGATTGCAATGTTCAGCCATGTCATGGTCGGGGTGAAAGACCTCGAAGCTTCTAAAAAGTTTTACGACGCCGTCTTGGGCACCTTGGGCCAGGCCCCAGGGATGGCCAACAACAACCGTTATTTTTACCGCAGCCCCGCCGGCTCGTTTGGCATCACCACCCCCATCAACGGCGAAGCCGCCAGCGTGGGCAATGGCAGCACCTATGGGTTCAAAGCGGCTTCGATCGAGCAAGCCGATGCCTTCCACGCGGCAGGCCTGGCCCACGGTGGCGTGACTTGCGAAGACCCACCCGGCTGGCGTGAAGGCGCAGCTGGCAAGCTGTACCTGGCTTACCTGCGCGATCCGGACGGCCACAAGATCTGCGTCTTGCATCGTCCTGGATGAAAGCACCGACCACGCTGTTGGCGCACATCCTCGGTGAGGGCGCTCGCCGATGGCGCATGGCCCAGTCTGCGGCTTGATGGGACATGTTCGTTTGAAAACACCCCACGCTGTCGCGCGCCTGCGCACCGAGCGCCTGGCCCGCAGCGCCAAGCCTTTCATGGCCCGTGGCGGCATCAAAGGCGAGCGCTGTCCCGGCTGTCGCCTGGTGCCCAGCCATTGCATCTGCGCACTGCATCCCGAGTTGCCCACGCAAGCGGGCATGTGTTTGCTGATGGCCGACATCGAGCCCCTCAAGCCCAGCAACACCGGCTGGCTGATCGCCGATGTGGTGCCAGACACCTTCGCCTTTGGGTGGGCCCGCACCGAGGTCGACCCGTCCTTGCTGGCGCTGCTGGCCGATCCACAATGGCAAGCGTTTGTCGTGTTCCCGGGTGAATTTGTGACACCCGAGCGGGTGCTGCACGAGCTGCCGGTTTTGCCCGAAGGTCGGCGTCCTTTGTTCGTCTTGCTCGACGCCACCTGGCCCGAAGCGCGCAAGATGTTCCGCAAAAGCCCGTACCTCAACCATCTGCCTGTGCTCAGTTTGAAGCCCGAACAGCTGTCACGCTACCTGCTGAGGCGCTCAAGGCGGGAGGACCATTTGTGCACCAGCGAAGTGGCATCGCTGTGCTTGGAGTTGGCGGGTGAGCCCACGGCTGCACAGACCTTGCAGGCCTATCTGGACGTGTACACGCACCATTATTTGCAAGCCAAGCACCAGTTGCCGCCGGACCTGAATGGGGCGGCATACGCCCAGTGGCGTGCGGTCCAAAGCGAGATCTCGCCAGCGTTGGCCCCTGATCTTTGAAGTCGCGCAGAGGGCCCTGTGCGGTATGCGACAGGACCAGGAGCTTCAGGCACTGGTTTTGCTGGACATTTCAAAAACCAGGCAGGCGGTGCTGGCATGGGCGTACAAGGTGCCATCGGGGCCAACCAGCCGGGCCTCGGCGGTCGCCAGCTGGCGACCGCAGTGCACCACCTGGCCGATGGCCCGCACGCGTTGCACTTTGGGCGTGAGGGCTTTGACCAATTTGACACTCAGGTCGGCCGTGGTGTAGCCCCGACCGGGCGGCATCATGGTGTGCACAGCGCAGCCCAGCGCCGAGTCGAGCAAGGTGGCAAACCAGCCGCCGTGCACGGTGCCCAGTGGGTTCATGTGGTCCAGCCCGGGCTTGCCCTGAAAGATGGCTTGGCCTTCACTGACGTCCACCAGCACAAAGTTCAAAGTCTTGGCGATGCTGGCATAGGGCAACTCGCCTGCAAGCAGGCCCTGCATCACTTGAAGGCCGGTTTTGCCCTCGATTTGTTCACGTGTGGCCACGCCGGGGCCGGCGCCTGCGTCCATGCGGGCGCGGATCACGCGCTCTTCTTCGATCCATTTTTCAAGCAAGGAAGAGGTCGTCATTTTGGATGGGAAGCTGAGCTGTATTTCAACGTTAGGCCTTGAGCTTCGCTGATCATTTCAAGGCGTCGGTCATCACGAAGTTGTATTGCAGCGTGAAGAAGTCGCGGTCCATGGTTTTGCCATCGGGCGCTGGTCCGGGTTTTTGCGGCACGAAGTCCGCAATCAGGGAAGGGCGCACGCCAAATACCGCATCGCTGTAGAGGTTTTGGCTGGTGCGGTCAAAGATGTGGGTGATCAAGGGGCGCTGTCCGGGCGCCTGGATGCGAAAGTGCAAATGCGCTGGGCGCCAGCTTCTGCCGGTGGTGGCCTTGAGCATTTGGATAGCGGTGCCGTCTTGGGGCACGGGGTAGTCCACCGGCAAGACCGACCAAAAGCTGTAACGGCCATCGGCGCCGGTGGTCAACACCGCACGCGCCCAAGGGCCGTTTTCTTCGATGCCGTCTTGCACGTCGTACAGACCCCGATCGTCCGAATGCCAGACATCAATGACCGCGTTGGCCACCGGTTGGCCATGGATGTCCAGAATTTGGCCTTGGGCATACATGGGTGTGCCAGCCGCGCCCGCACTGATGTCTGCGCCCATCGCAAACTGGGGCGCATTCTCAAGCAAGAAGGGGCCGACCAGGGTGGGCTCGGTGGCGTGTTCGGGGCGGGGGTAGTCCTGCGTCACGGTGAGCATGGACAAGCCAAAAGCGTCCGAAAAAATCATGAACTCGTTGCGGCCCGGCGAGCACCATTTGCCGGTCTCTTCGAGAAAGCTCATCGTGAAGGCCCATTCCTCGGCGGTGAGCTTGACCTCTTTGGCAAAGCTGTGGATGTGCTTGATCAAAGACAGCATCAGCTCACGCAGGCGTGGGTCGGGTGTTTTCGAGTAACGCGCCAGCACCTCCTCGGTGATCAGGTGCAAAGCGTCGTAGCGGTGTTCGGTGGTGTTGGGGGTATCGCTCATGGTGGGTATTTCCGGAGGTGAATAAACGGAGGCTTGATTGATCAGCCCCGCAAGGCTCGCACAAAGCGCTGGGCTGCGGCGCCCACCTCTTGCGCCGATTGGCCCGGCTTGTACAACGCCGATCCCAAACCAAATCCTTTGGCGCCTGCGCTCAGGTAGGCGGCCATGTTGTCGGGTGTGATGCCGCCCACGGGCAGCAAAGCGGTGCTGCTGGGCAAGACCGCGCGCAGGGCCTTGAGCACGCTGGGGGTGATCATTTCGGCTGGGAAAAGTTTCAGGGCATGGGCGCCCGCATGCAGCGCTGCAAAGGCCTCGCTGGGCGTGGCCACGCCAGGCACACAGACCAGACCCAGGCGCAAGGCTTCATGCACGACCACCGGATCAAAGTGCGGCGAAATGATGATGCGCCCGCCTGCGGCCTGCACCTCGCGCACCTGCGCGCTGGTGAGCACGGTGCCCGCGCCGATCAAATGGTTCGGGTGCTGCGCAGCCAAAGCCGCGATGCTCTCCAAAGGGCGGGGTGAGTTGAGCGGCACTTCGATCAAGGCAAAGCCGCTGTCCACCAAGGCATGGCCGATGGCGGGCGCCTCTTCGGGCGTGAGGCCACGCAAAATGGCGACCAGCGGCAGTTGATCCAGCGCTTGCGCGAATTGTTCGGCAGTGTTCATGCGGTGTGTGTCCAAGGTTGGGCCAAAGCGGCGTGTCCTGCCCAGGTGGCTTCATCGCCCAGGCATTGGCTGTCCATGCCCAAGGCGTGCAAAGCCACGGTGTAGCGCTGCGTGAGCTGGGCGCTGCCCACCAGCAGCACAGCACTGCCAGGGCGTGCCATGGCCCGCAGCTCTTCGCCGATCAAAAGGCCGGATAAAAATGAGGGGTGCTGCTCGGGCGGCAGGCTGCCAAACAGCGCCAGGGTGCGGGTGGCAAACATGCTCGACAGCACACTGGGTGTGCGCTGTGCCAATTGCACGCCGTGCACAAAAGCGCCTTCATGCCAGGGCGCATCGGCCTGCAGGGTGCGCGAGAGGATCGAATGCTGGCTCAAGAGCGCGAACACTTCACCGGTCATGAAGCTGCGAAAGCTCAGCACGCGCCCAGCCGCCACCTGCGCCCATTTGCTGTGGGTGCCGGGCAGAACCACGGTGGCATCGCGCTGCCCCGACAAAGTCAGCGCACCAAAAATCTGGATCTCTTCGCCGCGCATCACATCGTGCTGCGGCACGGGCAGGCCATCGTGGTGCTGGCAGCTCAGGCCTGGCACGATCGCCATGCGCCCGGCTTGCAGCCAGTGCAGGGCGCCCGCCAATTCTTCAAAGCCCGCAGGGCAGGGGCAGTAGGGCGCTTCTTGCCAGCCTTGCTGGCTGCCCGCCATGCCCGAGATCAGGCAAAAGGCCTCGGGCGCTTGCATCCAGTCACCAAAGCATGCGTCAAACACGGCTTCAAACTGGCCTTTCGCCACGGTCATGATGCCGCGAGGGAACTGCCGCGATTCCAGGACTTGGCCTGCCGCATCCAAACGGGCGCCGCGCAAACTGCTGGTGCCCCAATCGACGGCGATCAATGGGCGTGTGCTCATGGCTGGAGGCTTTTCAAAACGGCATCGGGGCGTGGCAAGGGCGCGACCGCGCCATAGCCTTGCACCGACAGCGAGGCCGCGGCATTGGCATAGGCGGTGGCGGTCCACACATCGTCGCCTTGCGACAGGCGTGCCAGCAAGTTGCCTGCAAAGCAGTCGCCAGCACCCGTGGCGTCCACCGCTTGCACGGCGCAGCCGGGCACACGTTGACGTGTCTGCCCATCGGAAGCGATCGCCCCCTCGGCGCCGAGTTTGAGCACCACGTGCTGCGCGCCTTGTGCGTGGCACCAGTCCACGATGGCATCGGGCTCGGTCAAGCCGGTCAAGGCCGTGATGTCTTCCAAGCTGGGCAAGAACAGATCGCACAGCCCGATGGCGTGGGTGATGCACGCTTGGGCGCGGGCCAGCGGCCAGAGCAACAAACGCAAATTCGAGTCGAGCGCCACCCGCGTGCCCGAGGCACGTGCGGTCTGCATGGCGGCCAAAGCCGTGTCGCAAGCCGATGCCGAAATCGCCAGGCTGATGCCCGACAAGTGCAGCCACCGGCTGGCTTCGATCGTGCCTTGCCAAGTCTGCACGTCAGAAGGCTGCATGCGGCTGGCGGCGGAGCCTGCGCGGGCATAGCTGAAGTGGTGGCCCTGTGCATCGTGGCTGACAAAGTACATGCCGGTGGGGGCATTCGCATCGCGCAGCACCGCTTGGGTGTTCACGTTCTCGCCTTGCCACAAATCCATCAGGCGGTCGCCCCAGCGGTCTGTGCCCAAGCGCGTGAGGTAGGCCACCTGAGCGCCGGCGCGGGCTGCAGCAATGGCCGCGTTGCTGGTGTCGCCGCCAAAGCCTTGCAGGTACAAAGGCGGATCCGCCTGCGTCTGGTTGAACTCGACCATGGCCTCACCCAAGGCCACGATGTCGCATGTTTTGACGCGTGTGGTCTCAGCGCACATGGCGACTCAGTTCAAGCCCTTCAAGGCATCGGCCGGGTAGCCGGGGCGTGTTTGGCAGTCTTCGATGTATTGCGCGATGATGGCCTCGAAGTTGCTCTCGGCTTTCAAGCCCAGCGCGTTGGCACGCTCAGAGGTCGAGCCACGCGACCAATTGGCCACAATGCCCGCCACGCGCTCGTCGCGCTCGAACTTCACCCGTGCACGCACGGCAGGGCCTGCAACTTTTTCAAGCGCGTCCAGCATCTGGCCCACCGTCACATTCAGGCCTGGCAGGTTCAGCGCCATGCGGCCCCCCACGGCTTCGCGGCTGGCTTCAAACACGGTGATGAGGCCGTGAATCGTGTTGCCCGGTGAAGACAAGGGGTGCGAGACACTGGCGTCCACAGGGCAGACGGCGTCCACGCCCGCCAGAGGCTCGCGGATGATGCCGCTGAAAAACGAGGAAGCTGCGCCGTTGGGCTTGCCGGGGCGAACGGCCACAGTCATCAAGCGGGCCGAGCGGCCATCGATGTAGCCCTTGCGGGTGTAGTCGGACACCATGTGCTCGATCATCAGCTTGTGCGTGCCATAAGACGTTTGTGGCGTGGGCAAGGTGGTGTCGGTCACCAGGTCGGGCATGGGGTTGCCGATGTCGGGGCCGAACACGGCCACCGAGCTGGCAAACACCAGACGGGAAGCTTTGCCCGAGGCTCGGATGCTGTCGAGCAGCAAGCGGCTGCTGTCCACGTTGGAGCGCAAGCCCAGGTCAAAGTCGAGCTCACACTCGCCCGACACGGCCGAGGCCAGGTGGAACACACCGTCAAAACCGCTCTTGAACAAATTGCCTTGTTCCAGCATGGGGCCCGCATGGCCCTTGACCCGGGGGTCGGACAACAGGTCGGCGGGGGCGGGGAAGAGGTCGGCAATGACCAATTCGCTCACGCTTTGGCCATTCAATTGGCCACGTTTCAATATCTCGCGGGCCAGTCGGGCACCCAAAAATCCGGCACCGCCGGTGATCAAAATGCGCATGGTTTTTCCTGTTTGTGTCGAAAGTGGTGTGTCACAAGCTGCAGCCGTCCAACCGCTGGGAGATGGGTGTTTTGTAGGAGCCCACCCCGTGGGCGATTGTGCGTGGACCACAAAGGTCTGTATCGCCCACAGGGTGGGCTCCTACAAAAGAAGGCCGTTTCATCAGTGGTTGTCTTTGGGCACGGCCGCGCCGCGCTGGCCGACCAGAAAGTCCATGTCCGCGCCTTCGTCGGCTTGCAGCACGTGGTCGATGTAAAGCTTCCAGTAGCCCGATTGCATGGCGGGGGCGGGTTTTTCCCAGAGCGACAAACGTTTGGCCAGTTCTTCGTCGCTGATCAGCAGTTGCAGTTTGCGCTCGGGCACGTTGAGTTCAATCATGTCGCCGTTTTGCACCACCGCCAGTGGCCCACCTGCAGCGGCTTCGGGTGTGGTGTGCAGCACCACGGTGCCATAGGCCGTGCCGCTCATGCGGGCGTCGCTGATGCGCACCATGTCGGTGATGCCTTTGCGCAGCACCTTGGGCGGCAAGGGCATATTGCCCACCTCGGCCATGCCGGGGTAGCCCTTGGGGCCGCAATTTTTGAGCACCAGGATGCAGTTTTCGTCGACGTCCAGACTCTCGTCGTCGATGCGTTTGTGGAAGTCGTGGCTGTCTTCAAACACCACGGCGCGGCCGGTGTGCACCATCAGCGCAGGCGTGGCAGCGCTGGGCTTGATGACCGCGCCACGCGGGGCCAAGTTGCCGCGCAAGATGGCGATGCCTGCTTTTTCCTTGAAGGGTTCGTCGAACTTCTTGATCACGCGCGGGTCGTAGTTCACGGCGCTGGCGATGTTCTCACTCACGGTCTTGCCGCTCACGGTGACGATGTCTTTGTGCAGCAGGTGCTCGATTTCTTTCATCACCACCGGCAAGCCACCGGCGTAGCAGAAGTCTTCCATCAGGTGTTCGCCAGACGGCTGCAAATTCAAGAGGCAAGGCAGCTCGCTGCCCAAGCGCTCGAAATCGTCCACCGTGAGTTTCAGGCCCAAGCGACCGGCAATCGCGATCAGGTGGATCACCGCATTGGTCGAGCCGCCAATGGCCGCCAGCGTGCGGATCGCGTTTTCAAAGGCTTCGCGGGTGAGCACTTGGCTGATGGTCTGGTCGGTGTGCACCATCTCGACGATGCGCCGCCCGGCTTCGCGGGCGAGCACATTGCGACGGCCGTCCACCGCAGGGTAAGCAGCATTGCCGGGCAGGCCGATGCCCAGGGCTTCGACCATGCTGGCCATGGTGCTGGCGGTGCCCATGGTCATGCAGTGGCCGTGGCTGCGGTGCATGCAGCTTTCGGCTTCAAAGAAGTCGGTCAGCTTGAGGGTACCCGCGCGGACTTGTTCGCTCATGCTCCACACGCCGGTGCCCGAGCCGAGTTCTTGGCCGCGCCATTTGCCGTTCAGCATGGGGCCACCCGACACGCCGATGGTGGGCAAGCCCGCGCTGGATGCGCCCATCAGCAAACTGGGCGTGGTCTTGTCGCAGCCCATGAGCAGCACCACGCCGTCGATGGGGTTGCCACGGATGGATTCTTCGACGTCCATGCTGGCCAGGTTGCGGTAAAGCATGGCGGTGGGGCGCAAGAGCGTTTCACCCAAAGACATCACAGGAAACTCCAGCGGAAAGCCGCCCGCCTCGTACACGCCGATCTTGACCTGCTCGGCCAGCGTGCGAAAGTGCGAGTTGCAGGGCGTGAGTTCGCTGAAGGTGTTGCAGATGCCGATCACCGGGCGGCCGTCGAACTGGTCGTGCGGCACGCCCTTGCCCTTGACCCAGCTGCGGTAGGCAAAGCCATCGCGGTCTTGGCGGCCAAACCATTGTTGGCTGCGCAGGTCTTCGGGTTTTTTACGGGGTTTGGAGGTCATGGTTCAGGCCTGTCAGAAAAGGTTGGCGTACAGTTTTTAAACATATGATGATTGAAAGCCGTCACCTGCCATGTAAAGCCCGTGACATCCGTGAAAACCCTTGACGCCAAGTCGACAGAGGCAGGGTTTTCCTCAGGGCTTTGCAGGGATTCATTCATCATATGATTGATCTCGCTTCACTTTTTCAACATGGTCAAAAACATTCACGGTCACACATTGGATATCCTCGGTCAGGCCATCCTGTCCGGCAGGTATGCCATGGGTGCGAGCTTGCCGCCAGAGCCTTTGCTGTGTGAGCAATTGGGCGTGAGCCGTACCGTGGTGCGTGAAGCCATCAAATCACTGATCGCCAAGGGTTTGTTGATCACAGGGCCCAAATTGGGCACGCGGGTCCTGAGCGATGAGCAGTGGAACTGGTTTGATCCTGATGTGATCCGGTGGCAGGCCCAGGCGGGATTGACTCCGGAGTTCCTGCGGGATTTGCAGGAATTGCGCTTGGTGGTGGAGCCGGCGGCTGTGCGGATGGCCGCTGAAAAAGCCAACCACGAAGACATCGCTGAAATCGAAGCGGCCTACCAGGGCATGAAAAACGCGATCGAGCAGGGCGGAGATTACGTGGTGCACGATTTGCGTTTTCATCAGGGCCTCTTGCAGGCTTCGCACAACCGAATGCTGGTCCAGATGGGCAAGGCGCTGAGCGCTTTGTTGCGCACCAGTTTTGAAATTTCCACCCGCATCAAGGACGGTCCGCGCAGCTCTTTGCCCTTGCACCGGGCGGTGCTCGATGCGGTCATCGCCCAGTCACCTGCCAAGGCCGAGCGCGCCTTGATGGTGCTGATCAATGGCGCCAACGATGACATTGAGCAGGTCCTGTCTTCGCGCCGCAAGTTGCCTGGTGTGGCGGGTTCGCCGACACACTTGAGAAAAAATTCAAAGGTCCATGCCTGATGCCAAAAATAATTGATGGGTTTTTTAAATTCTTAGAGTTCTTGGTGGTGGCCTGTCTGGTGGCCATGGTCATCATGGTCTTTGGCAATGTGGTGCTGCGCTACGGATTCAATTCTGGGATTTCCATCTCGGACGAAATGTCCCGTTACTGCTTCATTTGGTTGACCTATCTCGGGGCCATGGTGGCCATGCGTGAAAAAGGCCACTTGGGCGTGGACACCTTGGTGCGGCGCTTGTCGCTCGGTGGCAAAAAGTTTTGTTTTTTCGTGAGCGAAGTGATGATGCTGGGCTGCAATGTGTTGTTCTTTTGGGGCACTTGGAAGATGCACGATCTGCAGGTCACCAACATCTCGGTGGTGGTGGGCATTTCCATGATCTGGATTTACGGCATTGGCTACGTGACGGCCAGCGTGATGGCCGCGATGAACCTCAACCAATTGCGCTTGCTGCTGACCGGTCGCCTGAAAGAGGAAGACTTGGTGATGGTGGTCGAGTCCGAGGACACCGTGGTGCTGGACGAATTGAGCCCTCCCGCTGCCACCCACATGGCCATGAATTCAGAAGTGCGAGGCCGCGCATGACCATCGCCGTTTTTGTCTTCAGCTTGCTCGGTGCCATGGCCCTGGGCATGCCCATTGCCTATGCCTTGTTGGTGTGCGGCCTGAGCCTGATGGCTTACATGGCCAGCAACGGCATGATCAATGCCTTTGACAGCCAGATTCTGGCGCAGCGCTTTGTGGATGGCGCGGACAACTTCCCCTTGCTCGCGGTGCCGTTTTTCTTGTTGGCCGGTGAGTTCATGAACGCGGGCGGTTTGAGCCGCCGCATCGTGAACCTGGCCATGGCCTGGGTTGGGCATTTCAGGGGCGGTCTGGGTTATGTGGCCGTCATGGCCGCGGTCATCATGGCCTCCCTCTCGGGCTCGGCCGTGGCCGACACGGCGGCCCTGGCAGCCTTGTTGATTCCGATGATGAAGCGGGCCGGCTACAACGTGGGCCGCTCGGCCGGTTTGATTGCCTCGGGCGGCATCATCGCGCCGGTGATCCCGCCTTCGATCGGTTTCATCATCTTCGGTGTGGCGGCCAACGTGTCCATCACCAAGCTCTTTTTAGCGGGCATCGTGCCGGGCATTCTGATGGGCGTGGCCATTGGCCTGACCTGGTGGTGGCTGGCCAAGCGCGAAAACGTCCAGCCTGCGCCTCGCATGAACTTGGCAGACAAGCTCAAAGCCACGCGAGAAGGCATCTTGGCGCTGGGCTTGCCAGTGTTCATCATCGGTGGCATGAAGTTCGGTGTCTTCACCCCGACCGAGGCGGCCGTGGTGGCAGCGGTTTACAGCTTTGTGGTGGGGGCCTTTGTGTACCGTGAGTTGCAGTGGTCCAAGCTCTATGGCCTGACCTTGACGGCCGGCAAGACCACGGCGGTGATCATGTTTTTGGTGGCTGCGGCCATGGTCAGTGCCTGGCTCATCACCGTGGCCAACATCCCGGCCGAAGTGGCCCGCATGATGGAGCCGCTGATGTTCAACAAAACCTTGCTCATGGTTGTGCTCATGCTCTTGGTGGTGGTGGTCGGCACTGCGCTCGACTTCACCCCCACCGTCTTGATCTTGACCCCTGTGCTGATGCCCTTGGTCATCAAGGCGGGCATCGACCCGGTTTATTTTGGCGTGCTGTTCATCATGAACAACGCGATCGGTCTGATCACCCCCCCTGTGGGCACGGTGCTCAACGTGGTGTGTGGCGTGGCCAAGATCAACATGGACACGGCCTTCAAAGGTGTCTTGCCGTTCTTGTGGGCACAGCTTGCCGTGCTGGCCTTGTTGGTGGCTTTCCCGTCCATCGTCCTGGTGCCGATGAAGTGGATGCTCAGTTGATTTCTTAACCCTGTGTGTTTTTTATAAAGGAGACAGTCATGTTGAAACGCAGAAATTTGGTGACCCTGATCGCGGGCACATTCCTGGTGGCATCGAGCGCCATGGCGCAGTTTGCCGAGCGCAACATCAAGTTCACCAACGGTGTGAACGAAGACCACCCGGTGGGCGTGGGCGTCAAAAAGATGCAAGAAGTCTTGAACGCTAAGACCGGCGGCAAGATGAAAATCACCGCCTTCTGGGGCGGTGCAGCGGGCGGCGACTTGCCTGCGACCCAAGCCTTGCGTGCAGGCACCCAAGAGATGGTCTGTACGTCCAGCTCCCCGCTGGTGGGCATCATCAAAGAGTTGGGTGTGTTTGACTTGCCCTTCTTGTTCGCCAACGAAAAAGAAGCCGATGCCGTGCTGGACGGCGCAGCGGGTAAATACTTCAACGCCAAACTCGAAGCGGTGGGCCTGGTGAACCTGGCTTATTGGGAAAACGGTTTCCGCAACCTCACCAACAGCAAGCGCCCAGTCACCAAGCTGGAAGACTTTGATGGCGTGAAAGTTCGCGTGATGCAGAACAACATCTTCCTGGACACCTTCAAAACTTTGGGCACCAACGCCGTGCCCATGGCCTTTGGTGAGGTGTTCACCGCTTTGGAAACCAAGACCATTGACGGCCAGGAAAACCCCTTTGTGACCATTGAAACCTCCAAGTTCAATGAAGTGCAAAAGTACCTGAGCGTGACGCGTCACGCCTACACACCTTTCCTGATCCTTTACAGCAAGAAGCTGTGGGACCAGCTGAACCCTCAAGAGCAAGCGGTGTTGCGTGAAGCCGCCATCGAAGGCCAAAAAGTCCAACGTGCGGCCAACCGCGCTTTGAACGAGAAATCCTTGGCCAGCCTGAAGACCAAAGGCATGCAGGTCAATGAGGTGAGCTCAGCCGAGCAAAACCGCATCCGTGCCAAAGTCGCTTCGGTGTACGACAAGCACAAGGACTCGATTGGTGCGGACGCCATCAAAGTCGTCCAAGACGAGTTGAAGAAGTCTCGCGGCGGTTGATTCCACGCGCTCAGCCTTTTTGCTGAACCGACAAGCTCCACAGCCCAGCGCTGTGGGGCTTTTTTAACGACTGAACGGGGTGCTGCCATGAAAATCACACAACTCGAAACCATCCGCTTGGGCGAATTTCCCAACATCATCTGGGTGCGCTTGCACACCGACGAGGGCCTGGTGGGCCTGGGCGAAACCTTCATGGGGGCGCAAGCGGTCGAAGCGTATTTGCATGAATGGGTGGCCCCCAAACTGGTGGGCCAAGACCCTCTGGCGATCGAGTCACGCCAGCGCGACATCACAGGCTATTTGGGCTGGCGTGGGTCCGGTGTGGAAACACGTGGCAACTCGGCGGTGGACATCGCGCTGTGGGACATTTTTGGCAAAGCCGCGGGCATGCCGGTGTACACCGCGCTGGGCGGCAAGAGCCGTGACGAGATCCGTGTGTACAACACCTGCGCGGGCTACCAGTACATCCGCAGCAACGTGAACCAGACCAGCAGCAATTGGGGACTGGGCAACAACGCCGGACCTTACGAGGACCTGCAAGGCTTCTTGCACCGCGCCGACGAGGTGGCCGAATCCCTTTTGAGCGAAGGCATCACCGGCATGAAAATCTGGCCTTTTGATGTGGCCGCAGAAAAGTCGCACGGCCAGTACATCAGCCCACAAGACCTGAACACTGCGCTCGAGCCCTTCCGCAAGATCCGAAATGCGGTGGGCGACAAGATGGACATCATGGTCGAGTTCCACAGCCTGTGGCGATTGCCCATGGCGCAAAAGATTTCACGTGCGCTTCAGGAGTTCGACACTTTCTGGCACGAAGACGCGATCCGCATGGACAGCCTCGATTTGCTCAAGCAGTACGCGGTGGACTGCAAAGCATTGATCTGTGCGAGCGAGACGCTCAGCTACAAATGGGGCTTCAAGGATTACCTGCAAACCGGCGTGGCAGGGGTCGCCATGTTGGACCTGAGCTGGTGCGGTGGTCTGACCGAAGCACGCAAGATCGCGGCCATGGCCGACGCTTGGCAATTGCCCGTGGCCCCGCACGACTGCACTGGGCCGGTGGTGTGGGCCGCTTCGACACATTTGTCACTGCACGCGCCCAATGCCTTGATCCAAGAGAGCGTGCGCGCTTTCTACTCCGGCTGGTACAAGGAGCTGGTGACCGAATTGCCGCAGGTCAAAAACGGCATGATCAGCCTGAACGACAAGCCGGGCTTGGGGCTGGAGTTGCTGCCCGACCTGCACAAGCGGCCAGATGCGGTGGTGCGTGTGAGCTGAAAAAAAAGGGGCCGCAAGGCCCCTTGGACTTGGATGACCCAAACACTCAGCCGCGACCGACGTAAGGCATGTTGGTGGCCATGACGGTGGTGAACAGGATGTTGGCCGACAAGGGCAGGCGCGACATGGTCAAGAAAGTGTCGACCACGGCCGACATGTCCATGCGGGGTTCGGCTTTGATGGAGCCATCGGCTTGGGCCACGCCCTTGGCCATGCGCTCGGTCATGTCCGAGGCCACATTGCCGATGTCGATCTGGCCCACAGCGATGTTGAACGCGCGGCCGTCCAGCGAGGCGGCGCGGGTCAGGCCCGAGACGGCGTGCTTGGTGGCGGTGTAGGCGATCGAGCCAAAACGCGGCACATGGGCCGAGATCGAGCCGTTATTGATGATGCGACCACCCTGTGGGCTTTGCTCTTGCATCAGCTTGAAGGCGTAGGACAGGCAGTAAAACGCACCGTTCAAGTTGACGTCGACCATGCGGCGCCAGTCGTCGCCGGTCACATCACCGGGCATGGTGGTGGGCAGCGAGATGCCCGCGTTGTTGAACAGCAAATCCAGGCGACCAAACTGGGCGCGGACTTTCTCGAACAAGGCCTTGACCTGTTCTTCGCTGGACACATCGGCTGGCATGGCCACGCCATGGGCGGCATTGGCGCCGGCTTTGGCAAGGGTGTCTTGCAGTGCGTCGGCGCGTCGGCCCACCAGCACCACCTGCCAGCCTTCGCTGAGCAGACCCAGAGCGCAGGCCTGACCGATGCCGGAGCTGGCACCGGTGACAAGAGCAATTTTTTTCATGGAAGTGACTTTCAGTGAATCCAAAAACGGGTTCGATTTTCAAGCATCGGCAAAAGAAATCTGTACCTTGAGCGACTGGCTTTTGTCGGCCGCCAGGTCAAAGGCTTCGATGGCGCGGTCCACTGGCAAGATGCCGGTGATGACCGGTTTGCCGTTGACCAGGCCTTCGTTCAAAAAGCGCACCGCAGTGGCGAATTCGGCGTGAAAGCGGAAGGTGCCGCGCATATCGACTTCTTTGGCCACAAGTTGCGTCATGGGCAAGCTGATGTCGCCGCCCATGCCCACGGTGACGAGCACGCCACGCGGCACGATGGTGTCCAAGCCGACGCGCAAAGCCGCTTCGCTGCCCGAGGCTTCAAAGACGGCGTCGAACTGGCCCTTGTCCACTTTGTATTTGTCGAGCGCATCGGCCTGGGTTTTCAGGTTGATGGTCTCGTCAGCGCCCATCTCTTTGGCGCACTTCAAGGGCAAGTCGGCGATGTCGGCGGCCACAATGCGGGCCGCACCGGCGCGGCGCAAAGCGCCAATCAAGAGCGAGCCAATCGGGCCGCAACCGGTCACCAACACTTGCTTGCCCAGCACGCTGCCGGCGCGTTGGATGGCGTGCAGGCCCACCGACAGAGGTTCGGCCAAAGCGGCTTCAGACAGGCTCAGGTGGTCGGCGATCGGATGGGCCTGGTAGCCCTCGATGATCAGTTGCTCAGAGAACGCACCTTGGATGTGCGGAAAGGGCATGGCGCTGCCGTAAAAGCGCATGTGAAGGCAGTGGTTGTGCTGGCCCGCTTGGCAAAAGCGGCAGTGGCCGCAGGGGCGCGATGGCGAGATCGCGATGCGTTGACCCTTTTGGACACCGGTGACGGCCGCGCCAAAACCGTCCACGATGCCCGAGACCTCGTGCCCCAGCGCGATCGGTTGCTTGATGCGAACGGTGCCAAAACCACCGTGTTGGTAGTAATGCAGGTCCGAGCCGCAAATGCCGCCATAAGCGACATTCACGCGCAGTTGGTGTTCACCCAAAGCGGGCAATTCGGTGTTTTCAACGCGCAGGTCTTTGGCGGAATGGCAGATGACGGATTTCATGGTGTGGGCTTTTGATCAATCGAGGTTCACAAGGTGGCGGTCACGCCGCCGTCGACATAAAGGATATGGCCGTTCACAAAGCGTGAGGCATCACTGGCCAAAAAGACCGCCGCGCCGCCCAGGTCTTGCACATCGCCCCAACGGCGACTCGGCGTACGGCCCACCAACCAGCTGCTGAAAGTGGGGTCATCGACCAGCTTTTGGTTCAATTCAGTTTTGAAGTAACCCGGGCCAATGCCATTGACGTTGATGCCAAACTGCCCCCAATCGATGGCCATGCCTTTGGTGAGCATTTTCACGGCGCCCTTGGTGGCGGTGTAAGGCGCAATGCCGGGGCGCCCCAGCTCGCTTTGCACCGAGCAGATGTTGATGATCTTGCCGCGACCACGGGGGATCATTTTCTGGGCCACCGCCTGGCCCACGTAGTACACGCTGTCCAGATTGGTCTTCATGATCGTGTGCCAGTCGGCATCTTGGTACTCGTGCAGCGGGCCACGGATCTGCATGCCCGCGTTGTTGACCAAGATGTCGATCGGGCCTTCGGATTCGATCTGGTCCACGGCAGCGCGCACGCTGACGGCATCGGTGACGTCAAACACCGCCGTGCTGACCGACAGGCCCTGGACGTGCAAGGCATGTGCTGCCGCATCGACTTTGCTGGCCGTGCGGCCGTTCAAGATGACATGGGCACCAGCTTGCGCCAGGGCCTCGGCCAATGCCAAGCCAATGCCTGCAGAAGAGCCGGTGATCAGGGCGCGGCGGCCCGTGAGTTGGAAAGTGTCGAGGACGTTCATTTCATCAGCAACCATTTGAGAGGCATCATGACCAGACTAGGAAAAGCGATCAACGCCCCCATGACCACGACTTGAGACAAGAGGAAAGGCATGACACCCCGGATGACGTCGTGCATCGGGATGCGGCCCACGCCACACACCACGTTGAGCACCGTGCCCACAGGTGGGGTGAGCAAGCCGATGGCGTTGTTGATGATGAACAGCACGCCAAAGTAAACCGGGTCAATGCCGGCCTCGCGCACCAAGGGCATCAGCACCGGCGTGAGGATCAGCACCGTGGGCGCAAAGTCCAGCGCCGTGCCCACAACCATGACCAGCAGCATCAGCATGACCATGAGCAGGGTTTTGTTGTCGATGAAGGGCCGCAAAATTTCGACAATTTGGGCCGGAATGTTGGCCACCGTGATGAGCCAGGCCGACACCAAGGCCGCGGCCACCAAGAACATCACCACCGAAGAGGTTTTGGCTGCAGACAAGATGATGCGGTACAGGTCCTTGACTTTGATTTCGCGGTAGATGAACAAGCCCACAAACAGGGAATACACCACCGCCACCACCGCCGCCTCAGTGGGTGTGAAGATGCCCATCTTCATGCCGCCGATGATGGTGATGGCCAGCAGGTAAGACCAAAACGCGTTGATGGTCACGGTGATCCGTTGTTTGAATGGCACTCTCTCGGCCACCACCACATTGTCTTTGCGGGCCACGATCCACCAAGTCACGATCAGGGCAAAGCCCATCAAGATGCCCGGGAAAATGCCCGCCATGAAGAGCTTGGAAATCGACACGCCGCCGATCACGCCAAACAGAATGAAACCGATGGACGGCGGGATCACCGGCGCGATGATGCCGCCTGCAGCAATCAGTCCGGCCGAGCGGTCCATGCGGTAACCCGCATCGCGCATCATGGGCATCAGCACGGCAGCCAGTGCCGCGGTGTCGGCCACGGCCGAGCCCGACAAACTGGCCATGACGATGGCGGCAAACACCGCCACATAACCCAGGCCGCCACGGAAGTGGCCGACCCAGACCATGGCCGAGTTGACGATGCGCCGGCTCATGCCGCCCGCGTTCATCAGCTCACCGGCCAGCATGAAAAAGGGCACGGCCATGAGCGGAAAGTTGTCGGCCCCGTTGATCAGGTTTTGCGACACGATTTGCGTGTCGAAGTTGTCCAGATGCAGCATCAGGGCCACGCCCGAGACGATGAGCGAAAACGCGAGCGGCATGCCCAGCGCCATGGCCGCAAGCAAGGACACAATGAAAACAAGCACGGTCATTTGGCGGCCTCTTGGCTGTGAGCGGTTACGACTTCTTCGGAGTCTTGCACCTGGATCAAATCGGATTCATTGAAATTGCCTTTGGCCAGCTGCACCAGCTTGCCAATGATCATCAGGCCCATCGCCACACTGGTGATGTAGCCCACGCCATACACCCAGCTCATGGGGATTTCGGTCACGGCCGAGCGTGTGCTGGCGTTGATGCCGTGTTGCTTGAAGGTGCCGTAAAACATCAAAGCGCAGCAACCCAGCATCAGCACATTGGAAATGGCGAAGGCGATTTTTTTGCCGCCAAGGCTGAGCTTGCGCACGATGGAGTCCAGGCCCAGGTGGCCGTTTTCTCGCATGGTGACGATGGCCCCTAAGAAGGTGATCCAGATGAACAAAAACCGCGACAACTCTTCCGAGCTGATGATCCCGTCGTTGAAGCCATAGCGCAGCACCACATTGCCAAACACCATGACCACCATGGCCGACAGCATGATGACCAGCGTGAATTCCGCCAGCTTGAAGAAAAGGTCGTTGATTTTTTTCATATCGCCATCAAAAAAGCCCCCTCCTGAGAGGGGGCGTGTTCACACTCCAACCATCACTTGGTGTCTTCGATGGCCTTGAGCAAAGCAGGACCGTTTTTCTCGCCAAAGGTCTTGGCGATTTCAGCCGACACGATCTTTTGGAACGGGGCCATGTCCACGTTCTCGATCACTTGCATGCCCGACTTCTTGAGCTCAGCAATCACCTTGCCCGCGTTGGACGCGTTCAAGCTGCGCTGGTAAGTGGCGGCTTCACGTGCGGCATCGACCACCACTTTTTGGTAGTTGGCAGGCAGGCTGTCGAACTTGGCTTTGTTCATGGCCACGACCAAGGGCGAGTAAACGTGGTTGCTCACCGTCAGGTGCTTTTGCACTTCGTAGAACTTGGACGACCAGGTCACGTTGATCGGGTGTTCTTGGGCGTCAAAGGTGCCGGTTTCCAGGGCGGTGTACAGCTCGGCGATCGGCATGGGCGAGGGGTTCATGCCCAGCAGCTTGAAAGCTTGGATGTGGTATGGGTTGGGGGTCGAGCGGATCTTCAAGCCCTTCAGATCGTCGGGCTTGTTGACAGGGCGCTTGTTGTTGGTGAAGGCGCGCCAGCCGTTTTCCCAATAGGCCAGGCCTTTGAGGCCGTGTGGGGCCAACTCGTTGAGCACGCCGGTGCCCACAGCACCGTCGAGCACGTTGTAGGCGTGTTGCGCGCTGCGAAACACAAAGGGCAATTCCATGGCGGCGGTGTTGGGCACGATGCCGTTGAAGTTGGAGGCGCCGCTGGAGACGATGTCGATCGTGCCGCCACGTGTGCCGTTGATCATGGCCGCGTCATTGCCCAGCTGGTTGGCCGGGAACACGGTGATTTCGACATCGCCGTTGGTGCGTTGCTTGACCAGCTCGGCCAGCTTCAGCGCAGCAGCATGCTGGCCATCGGTGGCGTTGACCGCGTGGCCCATTTTCAGGTTGAACTTGGCGGCAAAGGCCGCAGAGCCGGTGGCCGCGATCAGGCAGGCGAGAAGCAGACGGGAAATTTTCATGGTGTTGTCTCCTGGTTTGAAAGGTTGTTTAAAAGGTCAGCGGGAAAATCAATCGGTGGGCAGCGCGTACTCGTCGGCGCTGAACACGGTGTGAAACACGGTGCCATCGAACATGGCGATCAAATCCTTGGACACCTCGCGGCTTTCCAGGCGCACCGCCGAAGCCAAGGCGATCTCGATCGACTCGCGGCTGGGGTAGCGCACCGACAGCACCATGCCAAAGTGCGGGTCGCTCACGTCGCTTTCGACCTGGCGCAGCACGCGCACTTCTTGCGCGCCCGGAAAGCGGGTCCACAGGGGCACGAGTTTTTCGCGGATGTAGCGGTTGAACGCGTCTTCCATGCCGGGTTTGACGTTCCCTTGGAAGAATGCACAGCGGATGAACATGAAGGGTCCTTTAAAAAATCAGAGGGCAGGGTGCAGGCGCGAAGACGTTCTGGCCTGCAATGCGGCCAGCGCCTTCGCGACCATGTCCTGCACCGGTTCGGTGATGGGCAGGCGGATGACATCGGATTCATCGGCCTGGGGAATTTCGAGGGTGCGGAACTGGCTGTCCAGCAAGCCCGGCTGCATGTAGTGGCCCACACGTTGGCGCATGCGCTGGTCGATCAGCTCGAAGTCGCCATCCAAAAACACAAAACAGACATCGCCGGCTTGGGCGCGGATGCGGTCGCGGTACACCCGCTTGAGCGCCGAGCAGGCCACCACGCGACCTTGTGGGTGGGGCTGCGACAGGTAAGCGCCAATGCGGTCCAGCCAGGGCCAGCGGTCAGCGTCTTCCAGCGCAATGCCCGAGCGCATCTTGGCCACGCTTTCGGGCAGGTGCAGGTCGTCGCCATCCACAATGTCCAGTCCTAAGCGCTCGCCCAAGGCTGTGGCCATGGTGGATTTGCCGCAACCGGAGACCCCCATGACGATCAGGCGCATTGGCGTGGTGCTCATGTGGGCTGGCCTGGGATCACTTCAGCGCCGCGCATTCGGGCACGGGGGTGCGCAGGGGCTGGCCCGAAGTACCAGCCTGCATGTTGGCAAAAGCCAGATCGGCCATGGCCTGACGGGTCTCATGGGTGGCGCTGGCCATGTGCGGCGTCAGCACCACGTTGTGCAAAGTCCACAGCACATCGGGCACGTGCGGCTCGTTGGCGAAAACGTCCAGGCCCGCGCCGGCGATGGTGCCGTTTTGCAGGGCAGCGATCAGCGCCTCTTCATCGACCACGCTGCCACGCGCCACATTGATCAAGAAGCCACGTGGGCCCAAGGCCTTGAGGACATCCGCGTTGATCAGGTGCTTGGTGCCAGCGCCGCCGGGCGTGATGACGACCAAGAAATCCACATTCGCAGCCAGCTCGGCGGCCGATGCCAAGAACTTGAAACCGGAATCGGCTTTTTCAGAGCGGGCGGTGTACGCGATCGACATGCCAAAGCCGCGGGCGCGTTGGGCAATGGCCTTGCCAATGCGGCCCAGCCCCACAATGCCCAGCCGCGCCCCCGAGACCTTGCGGGCCAAGGCGATCGGGCCGCCGGGCCACTGGCCTGTGCGCACAAATTGGTCCGCTTGCGGGATGGTTCGGCCCACGGACAGCACCAAACCCATGGCCAAGTCGGCCACATCGTCGGTCAGCACATCGGGGGTGTGGGTCACCGGAATGCCGTGCTCGATGGCAGCGGCCACGTCCACGCCGTCATACCCCACGCCAAACACCGACACCACTTTGGCGTTCGTCACTTGCGCCAGCAGGCTGCGGGGCACGCTGGCCTCGCCCGTGCCGGCCACGCCCACGATGCGGGGTGCCAGTTCGGCAAAAGCAGCCGGGTCGGTGATGTGGGTGCGGTCGTGCACCGTGAAGGCCGACTCCAGTGCTTTTTGGTAGAAGGGGTGGAGCTTGGCCACCGCCAGCACATCGGGTTTGGACACGTCAAACACTCCAGTCGAGAATCGGATCTTGGACAGCGCTGTCCAAGTTATTCAAAAAAAGGGTCAGAACGTTGATCTGGGCTTGAACAGGGTGGATCAGGGTTTTCCACGAATTTTCAAAATCAGCGTTCCAAACTTTGGGATAGCGCTATCCTATCGACTGACGCACCGAATATTGCTCCGGATTAACCCTTGCCCAACGCCTCTGATTCTTTGCCCAAGCCCCTCAAAAGCCACCGCGCCACTGGCCGCGTGACCTTGAACGATGTGGCCAGAGCCGCTGGCGTGAGCGCCAGCACCGTCTCGCGCGCTTTGCGGGGCGAAAGGGCGGTGGACCCGGCCTTGATCGAACGGGTCCAAGCGGTCTCCGACAAGCTTGGCTATGTGCCCGACCCCGCAGCCCGGGCGCTGGCTTCGCAGCGCAGCAACCATGTGGCCATCCTGATCCCGCTGCTGTCCAACGCCCTGTTCGTGGACCTGCTCGACGCCGCTCA
This sequence comes from Limnohabitans lacus, assembly GCF_030053395.1. Classification (GTDB taxonomy): domain Bacteria; phylum Pseudomonadota; class Gammaproteobacteria; order Burkholderiales; family Burkholderiaceae_C; genus Limnohabitans_A; species Limnohabitans_A lacus. Next base: position 139,463 of record NZ_JASGBH010000010.1, read on the forward strand.
GACCACTTTGCGCGCTGGCGGCTATCAAACCTTGATGGGCGTGACCCATTACGACCCCAGCGAAGAGGAGCAACTGTTGCGCGAGCAACTGCTGCACCGTCCAGCGGGCCTCTTGGTCACCGGCCTGGACCACAATGCGGCCACCCGAAAACTCATGGCCAGCAGCCAGGTGCCCTGCGTGCACCTGATGGACTTGCCAGCGGCACAGCTCAGCGATGCGCCCTATTGCGTGGGCTTTCGCCAAACCGATGCGGGTGCGGCCATGACGCGGCACCTGCTGGCCCAAGGCCGCAAACGCATCGCCTTTGCTGCCGCGCAGCTGGACCCCCGCGTGATGCAGCGCTTGTACGGCTGGCGCCATGCTTTGCAAGAGGCGGGTGTGTATGAACCTACGCTTGAATTCTTGAACCCCGCACCCTCATCGCTGGCCTTGGGCGGCGTGTTGTTTGAACAAATCATGCAGCAGCGCCCGGCGGTGGACGCGATCTTTTTTTGCAACGACGACTTGGCCCAAGGTGCGTTGATGGCCGCACTGCGCTTAGGCGTCTCGGTCCCATCCCAAGTGGCGATTGCCGGCTTCAACGACCTGACGGGCAGCGACCAGATGCTGCCTGCATTGACCACGGTGCGCACACCGCGCGCCCAAATCGGTCAAGCAGCAGCGCAGATGCTCTTGAGTTTGATGAGGGGGGAAGAGCCGGATTCACCGCAGCTGGATTTGGGTTTTGACATATTGCAGCGGCAAAGCAGCTGAACTCAGGTCAAGGGCCCACGCAGCACATTGATCAGGGACTCACCCCGGCTCAAGCGCCCAATGTTCTCGGCCAATGTCTCTTGTCGGCGACGCACCGTGCCCGAGGTCCAGCCCGACATGTGGGGCGTCATCAGCACATTGTCCAGCGATGCGAAATCAAAGCGCGATGGCGCGCATTCGGCCTGCGTGGGCGTGGGGTACTGGTACCAGGTGTCGATCACCGCGCCACCGATCTGACGGTTTTTCAGCGCCTCGTACAAAGCCTGTTCCTCGATCACCGCGCCTCGCCCCACGTTGAGCAGCACCGCATCGGGCCTCATGGCGGCGATGGCCGTCGCATCGATCAAACCTTGGGTGTTCTCGGTCAAGGGCAAGCACACCACCACCGCGTCACAAGACCCCATGAAGTCATGCAGGCCATCGAGTGTCCAGCTTTGGTCCACCACCGCGTGCGAGATCGGGCTGCGGTTGGCCACGTGCACCCGCATGCCCATGGCCTTGGCGCGCCCGGCCACGGTCTGCGCGATGTGGCCAAAGCCTACCAGGCCCAAAGTCTGCTCGCCCAGCTCGGTGCGCAAAGCGGTGGGGCGACCGGCCCAATAGGTCCAGCGCTGGGCGCGCAAATCTTGGTCGGCCCGCGCCAACGGCACATGGCGCATGAGCAGGGCCGCGATCACGTATTCGGCAATCGCGTTCTCGTGCCCAAAGCAGTTGGCCAGCGTGCAGTGCGCGGGCAAGAGGGCGGTGTTGACCGCATCGGTGCCTGCAGCCGGCGCATGAAACAGCCGGGCCTTGAGGGACTGGGGCATGTCAGCGTTCAGCTTGATGCCAATCACCACATCAGCGCTTTCATAGTGAGCGCGCTCACCGGTTTGATCGAGCGCATCGCTCAGATCCAGTACCTCGTGCTCGGGCGCGATCAGGGCCTCAAAACCGTGGCGGAAATTGGCCGCATTTTGGCCGTGGAAAACAATTTTCAAAGGCTGGGTGTTCATCGGGTCTCTGCGTTCTATGCCCAAAAGAGCAAGTGTCTATGGCGACCAACTATGCCAGACAGGGCCTGAACGCCTGTTGACTCGGCGACAATGGGCGCTTCTTATTTTTTGCTGAAACGCTTGCCATGACCGCACTGAAAAAAGTCATCCTCTTCACCGACACCGATGGCCGCGCCCGTTTCCGTGACGAATGGGTGGCGTTGAGCGAAGGCACACCGCAAAGCCAGCTCTCACCCCTGCTGCCCAGCGGCGGTTACCAGTTGCGCCAAAGCCCGGTGGGTTTTCGCAGCAGCTTTCATTGCACCGGCGCGACGCAATGGTTGTTCGTGCTCAGCGGCCAGATGGAGATCTTTTTGCAAGACGGCAGTTCGCGCATCTTTGGCCCCGGCGAGTTTTTCTACTCGGCCGACACCTTGCCCGAGGGGGCGACCTTTGATGCCACGGTGCATGGCCACTGGAGCCGCCAAGTCGGCCCCGATCCGCTGGTGACCTTGTTTGTGCGTGACTGAATGCCAGCTGCGCCGCAGGCGCCATGTCGGGGCTCAAGCGCCGAGCTTGCTGGCGCTGCCATAGGCACATGCCAAAAAAAGAGCCCGCATCTGCGGGCTCCTGTCATGTGGGGTGCTGATCAGCGACCGAAGCCGCCGCGGTTGCCACCGCCACCGCCGCCAAAGCCGCGGCCACCGCCGCCTTTGCCGCCGCCATTGCCACCGCCGTAACCACCACCACCGCCATGGCGACGGCCGCTGCTGGCCAGGCTGTCAATGCTGGTGCGGGTCGGGTCGGGCTGACCGCTGGTGCGCACAGGCTTGCGGTTGGGCAAGTCCAGACGTGCAAACTGCGTCGTCTTCAAAGGATCGATGTGGCGTGGCAATTCGTCGCCATCACCACGGCGACGGTCTTGGCCACCGCCTTGACCGCCACGGTTGGGGTTAGGACCGCGACCCTCACCACGACCTTCAGGACGTGGGCCATTGCGTGGTCCACGGCCTTGGCCGTCACCTCGGTTGTCAAAACGACGACCTTGGCCATCGCCCTGACCTTCAAAGCGAGGCGCATCGCCTTGCGGGCCATTGCGGCGTGATGGGGGAGGGGCGTTGCGCGATGGACGGGGCTGGCCCTGGCCTTCAGCGCGGGGTTGGCGTTGACCGCCACCACCGCCTGCTACTTTGTTTTCGCGGATGCGCTGCATCATGTCCTGGCGTGCGGCCTTGGCGGCTGCGGCCATCACATCGCGGCTGGGGGGCTTGCCTGCGCCGCCCCACAAGGTCTGGCGACCCATGGCAATGGGCTCGGCCACTTCGCCTGGCTCGGGGCCAAAGCCTTCGAGCAACTGCACTGGAATCTCCTGCTTGGTGAAGCGCTCGATGTCCATCATGAAACCTTCTTCGTCCAGGCAGACCAGGCTCACAGCCTCGCCGCTGGCGCCCGCGCGGCCCGTGCGGCCAATGCGGTGCACGTAGTCTTCTGACACGTTCGGGATCTCGTAGTTCACCACGTGTGGCAAGTCTTCGATGTCGATGCCGCGTGCAGCGATGTCGGTGGCCACCAAGGCGCGGATCTCACCGCTCTTGAAACCGGCCAGCGCTTGCGTGCGGGCGGTTTGGCTCTTGTTGCCGTGCAGGGCCATGGCTTTGACGCCATTTTTGGTCAGGAAGTCGGCCACATTGTTGGCGCCAAACTTGGTGCGGGTGAACACCAACACCTGGCTCCAATCGTTCTTTTGGATGATGTGCAAGAGCACGTCTTTTTTCTTGCCGCGGCCCACAGGGTGGATCACCTGCGTGATACGCTGCACCGTGGTGTTGCTGGGCGTGACCTGGATGCTTTGCGGGTCCTTGAGCAGGTTGTTTGCCAGCTCGCGGATCTCGTCGCTGAAGGTGGCTGAGAACAGCAAGCTTTGCTTGTCCTTGGGCACCAAGGACAGTACCTTCTTCACGTCATGGATGAAGCCCATGTCCAACATGCGGTCGGCCTCGTCCAGCACCAGCATTTCGATGGTCGACAAGTCCAAGAAGCCTTGGCCTTGCAAGTCCAGCAGACGGCCGGGTGTGGCCACCAAGATGTCCACGCCGCGCTTGACCTTATTGATCTGCGGGTTCATGCCCACGCCACCGAAGATCACGGTGGAGTCGAGCTTGAGGTATTTGCCGTAGTCGCGCACCGACTCTTCGACCTGAGCGGCCAATTCGCGGGTGGGGGTCAGCACCAAAGCGCGGATGGCTTTGCCGCCAAAACGGTTCTGGCCAGGCTCCGACAAGCTCAGCTTGTGCAGCATGGGCAAGGTGAAGGCGGCGGTCTTGCCGGTGCCGGTTTGTGCGCCGGCCAACAGGTCTTGACCTGCCAACACAGCGGGAATCGCTTGCGCCTGGATGGGCGTGGGCGTCTCGTAGCCGAGCTCGCGCACAGCTTGCATGATGGCCGGGGCCAAATTCAATTCTTCAAAGTTCATTTTTCAGAGCGCCATGTCCGGCGCAGGTATCGGCTCATTCAACTGCATTGGGCAGTTACCAGTGTTGGCCGATAGGTCTTGGGGTGGGCATGGAAACCGCAGGCGCTTGTTTTGAGCGTTGCCTGGGTCAGGCCCCAGCAGAAGTGCTGATGTTGCGGCAACTGGAGGCCGCAACGCGTTCATTGTCGCACAAACTGCCTGAAGGCCATTTCAAGCCAGAGACAGGCTATGGGTTCAAACCCCAATTCAATAACTTAATCATCACCCCTAGACTGCGCTGACCTTTTCAACCGAATCAACCATGTCCAATCCCCATCGCTCCATCCGCCGCCAATTTCTCCAGACCGCCGCCGTGGCCTTGGGCCTGGCTGGCCTTGCCAGCCCTGTCGTCAACGCATGGGCGCAAGCGCCCAAGTGGCCTTCCAAGCCCATCAAGATCATTGTGGCGTTTCCGCCTGGCGGCCTGACCGATGCGCTGGCGCGCAGCTATGGCGAACACCTGTCCGCGAGTCTGGGTGTGCCCGTGGTGATCGACAACAAACCCGGAGCCGGAGCCATCATCGGTATCGACGCTGCAGCTAAATCGCCGGCCGACGGCTACACCTTGGTCATGAGCACGTCAGGCACCTTCTGGCAAAACCGCATCCTCTACAGCAAGTTGCCCTACAACCTCGACAAAGACCTGACGCCCGTGACCGTCTTCCCTTCGGGGCCGCTGGTGGTCGGCATCAACGACAAGATCCCCGCCAAAAACATGGCCGAGTTCGTCGAGTGGGCCAAAAAGAACCCCACCTCCATGGGGACCTACGCGCCGGGTTCTTACCCCCACATGGTGGCCGACCAAACCAACCGCATCCACGGCAGCAAAATCCAATCGGTGCATTACCGTGGTGAAGCGCCCATGTGGCTCGATGTGGCGTCGGGGCAATCGCAAATTGCGGTGGGCAGTTACCTGGCGTTCAACGCTGTGGCCAGTCGGGGTGTACGCCCCATTGGCGTGACAGGCAGCTACCGGTCCCCCAAATTGCCCAATGTGCCCACCTTGATGGAGCAGGGCGATACTGCCAAGCTCGTCACCCTCGAAGGCGGCCTGCCCTTGGTGGCGCCAGCGGGTACGCCCGAGCCGATCCTCAAACGTCTGGCCGACGAAGCCGTGGCCTGGTCCAATACCGACAAAGCCGCCAAATTGCGGGAGACCTTCGCCATCCCCAACAAGCCCAAAAACTTGGCCGAGACGCGCAAAGATTGGGAAGCCGAAGTGCCTGTTTGGATCAAGCTGGCGGTGGACCTGGGCATCAAGCTCGACTGAGCGGCGCCTTGCCATGTCGGGGCCGAAGCCACCGACCTGCAAGCCACGCCTGTGGTTTCAGAAGGTCGGTGGCTTTGGCCCCGACTTGTCTTGGGCGTTGCGGTTTAATCTCGGCTTATGAGCAAAACAGACCAGATGAGTTTTTTCGGCTTTGAAGCCGAGCCCGCAGCAGTGCCTGCCGCCGCGAAGGCCAAGCCTGTCAAACCCAAAGTTGCCAAGCCCGCGGCACCGGCGGTCAAACAGGCTGATGTGATCTTGGTCCAGTCCGCACCGTCCGACCTGTCTGCAGAACCTGACCTGTCATTGCCCAAGGCACAAGCGCCCGCCTTGGCCGAGCGCCAGGATGCCCGCACTGCGTTTGCCGATGAGCATGAAGTCATGGCACAGGCCTTGTCAGATCACCCGGACTTTCGCGTGTTGCGCCGCTTGGTGCCGCGCACAGACTACGGTCTGGTCAATGGCCAAAGCACCCGCCGCATCATCGTGTTGGACACCGAAACCACGGGCCTCGATCCGCGCAGCGAAAAAATCATTGAACTGGCCATGCTCAGTGTCTTGGTGGACACCGCTACCGGCTTGCCTGTGGGGCCGGTCACCGTGTACGAGTCTTTTGAAGACCCCGGCCGCCCCATCCCACCTCAGATTACCGAGATCACCGGCATCGACGACAGCATGGTCCAGGGCCAGCGCATCGATGACGCGGCCGTGACCGCGCTGGTCGAGCAAGCCGACTTGATCGTCGCGCACAACGCGGGCTTTGACCGCCCATTCGTCGAAGCGCGTCTGCCCGTTTTTGCCCTCAAAGCCTGGAACTGCTCTTTTGCGGGGATTGACTGGAAAAAAGAGGGCAGTGGCTCGGCCAAGCTGGAGTTTCTTGCTTCCGAGCGAGGGTGGTTCTATGACGCCCACCGAGCCCAAGTGGATTGCCACGCGCTGTTGCAAGTGTTGTCATCACCCTTGGCGGATGGCAAGACAGGGTTGACACGCCTCTTGGATGGCGCTGGGAAGACCCGCTTCAAGTTGCGCGCCACAGGTGCCCCCTTTGATGCCAAAGACAAACTGAAATCTCGCGGCTACCGTTGGGATGGCGAAGGCCGTGTCTGGTGGTGCAGCTTGTCGTCCGATGAGCTGCTCCAAGCGGAATGCCTATGGCTTCGGGCAGAGGTTTATGGCCAGCGCGGTGCCCATCTGCACCTCGAAGCCATGGACAGCCTTGTCCAGTTCTCCAACCGCCCCGGACATTTGACCGAGAAGTCTCTCTGACACGTCTGTCAAACAGGCCGCATGTCCTGTCAATGCCCTGATGGCAGATCATTTCCACTGAAATGGGGGTTTTTTAAGACGTTTATATTTTGCAAATGGGTTCTTTGGGACTCATTTGCCTGACCATCTAAGTACGCCATTTGGCGTATATGAATCCATTTTTTTTCTCAGACACTTTCGTCATTAATCACAAAATCGTCAAAAAAACGATTGACATGACAAAAGTGACGCGACCGTCGGGTGCGCACGTTCTGAGGAAAAAAATGACACACAAAGCCAATCAGTCTGTCCAAAAACGTCAAAACTTTGGCGTTGTGGGTTCAATTTGCACGGCCTTTTTGGGGCTGGTGCTCGGTGTGGGTGCATGGGCGCAGGCGCCCAACGTGCAGTACATGTTGGTTTATTTTCAAAATTGAGCCATTTCCCCCATCTTTCACGACAGAGTTTGAGCCACGTTCAACATATCCTGCTAATTTTTTAGGCAGGGTGTGCAGGAGTGATCAACGTGCCCTGATGGCCACCCAAATTCCCCCACTTATGGCCACCTCAAACTCCCCCACCTGAATTGATCGGGGACAGGGTCTCAACGCCGACACCGTCGGCACCTGTGGGCAGGACGCATGTTCCGGCT
>NZ_JASGBH010000011.1 GCF_030053395.1 Limnohabitans lacus
GCCGGAACATGCGTCCTGCCCACAGGTGCCGACGGTGTCGGCGTTGAGACCCTGTCCCCGATCAATTCAGGTGGGGGAGTTTGAGGTGGCCATAAGTGGGGGAATTTGGGTGGCCATCAGGGATCAGAGTCTTCCTGCAACCATCCAAATTTTCCGGCAAGCACTCACAAGTGAGTGGCTCAATGCATTCTTATCGGGCGTAGCAGCAGTTTCGACAGCAGTGAAAAAATCTTGAGCATCACTTGCGTTTGTTAAAAATTCAGCATTCCGAAGAATTGAACTTTGCGATGGCTTGACGCTGATTGGAAACGTTGAGCTTCCGGTACATGTTCCGGATGTGTGTTTGTATGGTGGAAAGTGATATGCGCATCTGGTCAGCGCAAGCTGCATAGCTGTTTCCGATAGAGAGTAAGCGCAGCAGCTCCAATTCACGCGGCGTCAGATTCGATTTTTTTCTATCAGTTGCCGCTATCGGCGACCCTGCCAGCCGAAATAGATGCCTTGTAAGTGATGAGCAGACTGGGTGTTGACCTTGCATCACTTGAATGATCGAGTCCTGAAGGAAGATCTCGTCTATGCCCTTGGTGAGGTAACCATGCGCACCTGCTCGAATGGCGGATAGAAATTTCCCTTCATCGGTAACGCCGGTGATCACCAGGATTGGCAAGTTGGGAAAGTGTCTACTGGCCGCCGCGATCAGCTCAATACCAGATAGGTCTGGCAGATCGATGTTTATCAGTGCAAGGCTGATGCACGGTCCTTGTTCGCTGAGGGCTGCCAATGCGCTCAATCCGTCTGGCGTAGTGTTGAGCTGCCAAATGCCGTCCAAATTCCTCAGCACGCGTTCAATGGTTGCTCGGAAGAAGGCATCATCATCAATAAGCAAGACTGAATAAGAATCTGGGTTAGTCACAAATTTCAGTGAATTATTTTTCTTATATTTATTATTTTTCAAAAGAATGAATTTGAAAATCACATGAAAATGCTACCCTGCAATTTTCGAAGGAGAAAATTGAAAAAATCGTTAAATTCTATTGCGTGGAAATGCCCTTTTTGCCTTGTAAAAAGGACCTGTCTGGTGGTTGCAAAGCAATGTGAGGTGCGGAAACTGTTTGCAGAGTGTCGAGCTACTTAATGGACGACCCGTATCTGTAATGCGGCTTCTCGATGACACTGCCAACATAAGAGCAAATGGTGGGGAAATCCCACCCAGTTCAGATGCCCATTTGTTTGGCCGCCAGCTCTTTCATGATCTCTTCGGCGCCGCCGCCAATCATCATCACCTTGACTTCGCGGTAAACCCGCTCGCTCACGGTGCCCCGCATGAAGCCCATACCGCCCAGCATTTGCACAGCCGCATCGGCGCAAAACTGCATGGTTTGGGTGGCGTGGTTTTTCAAGAGACAGACTTGCGCCACCCACTCGGCACCGGTCTGCCCTGCATCGGCTTGCTGCGTCACGGCATCCACCCAGGCTTGGGTGGACGAGATGCGCATTTGCATGTCCATGAGTTTGTGGCGGACCACTTGGCGCTCGACCAAGGCCGCGCCAAAGGTCTGCCGTTGGCGTGACCAATCCAATGCTTCGTCAAAGCAAGCCTGCGAAAAACCCAGGGCCATGGCCGACATGGCCAGGCGCTCGCCGTTGAAGTTGCCCATGATCATCTTGAAGCCTGCGCCTTCGTCGCCTAAGCGGTAACGCTGCGGCACGCGCACGCCCTCAAAGCGCAGCTGCGCCGTGTCCGAGCTGTGCCAGCCCATTTTGTGCAGTCGCGTGCGCGAGATGCCGGGCGTGTCACCCGGCACCACGACCATCGAGATGCCGCTCGCGCCCTTGCTGGCTGCATCGGTGCGCACGGCCAGCGTGATCCAGTCGGCACGCAGGCCCGAGGTGATGAAGACCTTTTCGCCATCGATCACATAGTCGGCGCCGTCGGCACGCGCCGTCGTGCGCAAGCTGGCCACGTCCGAGCCGCCTCCCGGTTCGGTGATGGCCAAGGCCGCGATGCGCTCACCGCGCAGCACAGGCGGCACCACCTCGGCTTGCAACGCGTCACTGCCATGCGCCATGACGGGCGGCAAGCCGATGTTGTGTGAGAACAGGCTGGCCATCACGCCACCGCTGCCGCCGTAGCGCGCCAGTGTTTGTGACAGCAGGTTGCGCGCACGCCAAGGCGCGGGCGTGCCGCCCAGGTGTTCGGGGTAGCCCAGGCCCAGCAAGCCCAGCTGCGCGGCTTGGGTGTACAGCGAGCGGTCAAATTGACCGGCTTCTTCCCAAGCCGCCACATGGGGCGCGATGGCCTGCTTGGCAAAACGCTCGACCGTGGTGTGCAGGCTTTGCAGGTCTTCGCTTGTGAAATCAGTGTCGTTCATGTGGCCTCCTGCCATTGCACCAGCACCTGTCCGGGGCCCACTTGCTGGCCTGCCGACACCGGCACGCAGTGCACCACGGCGTCGCGTGCTGCGGTCAGGGTGTGTTCGAGCTTCATGGATTCGATGACCAGCAGCGCGTCACCTTGTTTGACGCTGTCCCCCTCACGCACATGCAGCGCGATGAGCTTGCCATTGAAGGGCGCCCGCAGCATTGTGGCCGCTTGTGCGTTGGGGCCGCTGGCCGGGGCGCTGTGGCTTTGGTCGCTCAGCCAGAGCTCGGCGTGGTGTGGGCCTTGCACTTGCACATGCCAACGCTCAGGCGTGCCGCCTGTGTGGGCTGCTTGCACTTGCCAATGCTCACCGTTCAGGTTGATCCGCAGCGCGTGGTGAACCGAGCCACTTTGGTCTGTGGTGGGGGCATGTTGGATCTGTGCTGTGTATGTGTCATCGCCTTGGTGCACCCGCACCTGACCTTGTCCAAGTTCATGCACCGCCGCTTGCCAAATGTTGGCCTGGCCCGCAAAGCCCAAACGCACCGGACGCGCAAAGGGGCTGGCCATGTGCTGCGCGGGCGGGTGTTGGGCATACAGCACCGCGAGCGCGGCCACGGTCTGTGCATCGGCGCTGGCATGCAAGCGCTCGCGCACGGTGTCGACCTGCTCGGCCAGGAAAGGAATCAAAGCATCACCGGCGCGGAATATCGGGTGCTGAATACACGCAGCCAAAAAAGCGCGGTTGGTGGGCAGGCCCAGCACGGCGGTCTGATTCAGGCCCGCGCACAGGCGGTCGATGGCTTCGGCGCGTGTGGGCGCGTGGGCGATCAGTTTGCCCAGCATCGAATCGTAGTGCGGCGTGACCACGCTGCCCATCTGCAAGGCGTGGTCAAAGCGCAAACCCTCAGGCGCTGCAAAGGCCAACACGGTGCCGGTTTGTGGCGTGAAGTGTTCGTCTTCGGCGCACAGCCGAACCTCGATGGCGTGGCCTTGACAGCGCACATCGGCTTGCGCCAGCGGCAGCGGCTCGCCACGTGCGATGCGCAGTTGCCACTCCACCAAGTCGAGCCCGGTGAGCATCTCGGTCACCGGGTGTTCCACCTGCAGCCGTGTGTTCATCTCCATCAAATAAAAAGGCTTGTCACTTTGCGCTTCGTCCAGCAAAAACTCCACCGTCCCCGCGCCCACATAGCCCGCTGACTGGGCCAGTGCCACGGCGGCCTGCCCGAGCTGCTCGCGCAGCGCAGCATCCACGGCCGGGCTGGGTGATTCTTCGATGATTTTTTGGTGACGGCGCTGCACCGAGCAATCGCGCTCACCCAGGTGGATGCAGTGGCCGTGGCTGTCGGCCATGATCTGCACCTCGATGTGACGGGGCCTGAGCAAGGCGCGTTCCACCAACAAGTCGCCGTTGCCAAACCCGGCCAGCGCTTCAGACCGCGCACTGTGCAGCGCGGGCAGCAGCTGCGCCATGTCGGTCACCAAGCGCATGCCGCGACCGCCGCCCCCGGCCACGGCTTTCACCATCAGCGGCAGGCCCAGCTGCTTGGCTTGTGCCGTGAAGGTGGCATCGCTTTGGTCCGCACCCAAGTAGCCCGGCAGGCAAGGCACGCCATGCCGCAGGGCCAGCGCTTTGGCGGCCGACTTACTGCCCAGGGCGCGGATGGCCTCGGGTGGAGGCCCGACCCAGGTCAGGCCTGCGTCGATCACGGCTTGCGCGAACTCGGCGTTCTCGCTCAGAAAACCATAACCCGGGTGCACCGCATCGGCACCCGTGTCGCGCGCCGCTTTCAGCAGCTTTTCGATGCGCAAATAGGAGTCGGCCGACAGCGTGCCGCCCAGGGCCACCGCGGTATCGGCTTCGTGCACATGCAGGGCGCCCTGGTCAGCGTCTGAATACACTGCCACCGTTGCAATGCCCATGCGCTGTGCGGTGCGGATCACGCGGCGGGCAATCTCGCCCCGGTTGGCGATCAGCAGGCGAGAGACCTGGGGGTTCATGCCTTTTCCTTGTCAGAAAGTGTCCAGGGTGCAGGCTGCCTGCGCGCAAACGCGGCCAGGCCCTGCGCGGCCTCGGCGCTGCGCAGGCCTTGGGCAAACGCTTGGGCTGCGGCATCGCGCAGGTCGGGTACAGGGCCACGCAGTTGCCGAAGCAGTTGTTTGGTGCTGGCCACCGCGCCGGGTGCTGCGCGCATCAGGCGCGTGAGTGTTTTTCCCCACGCAGCATCGTTTTCCTCATCGATGACCTCGTTCACCAAGCCCACTTGCATCGCTTGCGCGGCGCTGTAGCTCAGGCCTTGCAGCAAGCATTGCCGCGCCGCGCTCTCGCCCAAGCGCTGCCACACAAAAGGCGCAATCTGCGCTGGTGGCAAGCCCAGTGTGACCTCGGGCGTGCCCAGCACCGAACGGGCTGTGGCCACCACATGGTCGGCGCAGCACACCAAACCAAAACCGCCGCCCATGGCCGCACCATCGACCCGGCACACCAACAGTTGGGGCATGGCGCACAGCGCGTGCAGCAGGTCCCCAAAGCGGCGGTTCATGGCCAGCAGCGGGTCGGTTTGCCCGTCTTGCAAGGGCTGGCCAATCAGGCTGGCAAAGCCGCCCAAACTGCCGCCCGCACAAAAGGCCCCGCCGGCACCGGTCAGCACCACAATCCGCAGCGAGGCGTCTTGTGCGGCCCGCGCACAGGCTTGGATCAAGCCGTCCACCACCGCATCGCTCAAGGCGTTGCGCGTGGCCGGGTCGTTCATCGTCCAGGTCTCGACAGCGCCCTGGCGCTCGATCAATAAAGTGCTGCTCATTTTTGGGGCCGCTTGGCAATGCCCATCATCTTGGACAAGATGCCCAGCATGACTTCGTCCGCGCCGCCACCGATCGAGGCCAAGCGGCCATCGCGGTACATGCGCGAGACCTTGTTCTCCCAAGTGAAGCCCATGCCGCCCCAAAACTGCAGGCAGGTGTCGGGCACGGTGCGGTTCAGTCGTCCGGCTTTGAGTTTGGCCATGGTCGCCCATTCGGTCACGTCTTCGCCAGCGATGTAATGCTCGCAGGCCTGGTAGGTCAGGGCACGCAGGCATTCCACCTCGGCTTTGAGTTCGGCCAGCTTGAACTGCACCCACTGCTGGTCGGCCAGCGTGCTGCCAAACAACTTGCGCTCTTGCGCCCACTCCACCGTCCACTGGATGCAGTTGGTCAGTGACTGCAGCGTGCTGGCCGCGCACCACAGGCGCTCTTCTTGGAACTGCTGCATCTGGTAGATGAAGCCTTGGCCTTCAGCGCCGATGCGGTAGCGCTGCGGCACCCGCACTTCGTCGAAATAAATCAGGCCGGTGTCGCTGCTGTTCATGCCGATTTTTTTGATCTTCTTGCCCACCTCGATGCCGGGCAGCAGCTTGCCGTTTTCGCGCATGGGCACCATGACCAGGCTCTTGTTTTTGTGGATCGCCCCCTCGCCGGTGTTGACCAGCATGCACATCCAATCGGCCTGCAGGCTGTTGGTGATCCACATTTTTTGACCGCTGATCACGTAGTCGTCACCGTCCTTGCGCGCCACGGTTTTGATGCCTGCCACATCGCTGCCCGCGCCGGGCTCGCTCACGCCAATGCAGCCCACCATGTCGCCTGCAATGGCTGGGGCCAAAAATTGCGCGCGCAATTCGTCGCTGCCAAAGCGTGCCAAGGCGGGTGTGGCCATGTCGGTCTGCACGCCAATGGCCATGGGGATGCCGCCACAGTCGATGTGCCCCAGCGCCTCGGCCATGGCCATGCTGTAGGAATAGTCCAGGCCCGCGCCGCCATAGGCCTCGGGCTTGGTCAGACCCAAGAGGCCCAAGTTGCCCATCTTCTTGAAGACCTCATGCGCAGGGAAAATCTCGGCCGCCTCCCACTCGTCCACATGGGGGTTGATCTCGGTCTCGATGAAACGCTTGAGCGTGTTCTGGATCTCGCGGTGCTCGTGGGTGTATTGCATGGTGTGTCTCCGAGGGGTTGATGTTTCACATGCGGGCCACGCCAAAGGGCATGGCGCGGGGCTGGCGGGCTGCGGCCTCGCTGCAGGTGTCGAGGCAAAAGCTCAGCACGCTGCGGGTGTCACGCGGGTCGATCACGCCGTCGTCCAGCACCAGGCCGCTGGTGTAGAAAGCGTCGGCTTGCGCTTCAAACAGGGCCACGATTTTGTCGAACTGGGCCTGCATCTTGTCGGGGTCGGGTGTGATGCCTTTGCGGGCCATGCCCGCCTCGGCCACGATCTGCATGGTGCGTGCGGCTTGCTCGCCGCCCATCACGGCGGTCTTGGCACCCGGCCAGCTGAACAGAAAGCGCGGTGCATAGCCGCGCCCGCACATGCCGTAGTTGCCCGCGCCAAACGAGGCCCCACACTGGATGGTGATTTGCGGCACGGTTGCACCGGTCACGGCCTGGATCATCTTGGAGCCGTGTTTGATCATGCCGCCTTGTTCGCTGTCTTTGCCCACCATGTAGCCGGTGGTGTTTTGCAAGTAAACGATGGGGTGGCCCAGCTGGCACATCCACTGGATGAAGTGTGTGGCCTTGTTGGCACCGGCCACGTCGATCGGCCCGTTGTTGCTGATGATACCTACCGCATGCCCGCCGATGCGGGCTTGCGCACACACCGTGGCCGCGCCAAACAATGGTTTAAATTCCAGAAAATCCGAATCGTCCACCAGCCGCAAGATGACTTCGCGCATGTCGATCGGTTCGCGGTGGTGGGCGGGCATCAGGCCCAGCAGCTCTTCGGCGTCCAGGCGCGGGGGCTTGCCTTGTCGTTGCGCTGTGCGCGCAGTCCAGTCCCAACGCGCCACCACATCACGAGCCGTGCCCAGCGCGTGGCGGTCGTCTTCGCACAGGTATTCACCGAGGCCCGACACGCTGGTGTGCATCTCGGCCCCGCCCAGTTCCTCTTCACTGGCCACTTCACCGGTGGCCGCTTTGAGCAGGGGCGGCCCCGCCAGAAAAGCCCGCGAGCGGCCACGCACCATGATCACTGTGTCAGACAGGCCCGGCATGTAGGCCCCGCCTGCGGTGCCCGAGCCGTGTTGCACGGTGAGCACTGGCAGGCCTGCTGCCGACAATCGGGCCAGGTTGCGGAACAGGCTGCCGCCCAGCACAAAGCCTTCGACCTTGTACTGCATCAAATTGGCCCCGGCGCTTTCGACCAGGTGCACAAAAGGGAGTTTGTTTTCCAGGGCCAGCTCTTGCACGCGCAAGATCTTTTCCAGGCCCCGCGCCTGAATGGCCCCGGCCTCGATGCCCGAGTCGCTGGCCACCACCATGCAGCGCACGCCGTTGATGAAACCGATGCCCGCGATCATGCCGCCGCCGGGCACCGACTTGGCTGGGTCAGGTGTGTCCTGCATGAAGCCTGCCAGCGCACACAGCGGCAAGAAGGGCGCACCCGGGTCCAGCAGCAAGGCCACACGCTCACGCGGCAGCAACTGCCCGCGTTTGTCGAACACGGGTTTGGATTGGGCTGAGGCCTGCGCGGCCCGCTCTTGCAAGGCCTGCCACTGCGCCAAGCGGGCCAGCGCCGCTTCTCGCCGCTGCTGGGCCACAGGGCTGTGCGGGTTCCAGGTGGATTCAAAAGTCATTGGAAAACCTTGGGTGTGACGGCTCGGTGAAAGCCGTCAAAGGCTTTGACGGCGTCGCGTGTTTGCACATCGGGCTTGGCCACACCTTGTTGCCAGCCCATCCGCATTTGCGGGCGGGCACCGTCCACACGCAGCACGGTGCCGCTGATGAAGCTGGCAGCGGGCGAGAGCAAGAACACAATCGCCGCCGAAGTCTCTGCTTCGGTGCCAAAGCGGCCTTGCGGCACCGTGTTGCGCATTTCGCGCAGCATGTCTCCCGCTTCGGGTGGGTAGTGGTCCATGCCGCTGCTGGCGATGTAGCCCGGGGCCACGGCATTCACGCGCACGCCCTTTGCGGCCCATTCCAGCGCGGCCGTTTCGGTGAAGCTGACCATGCCCGCCCGCGCGGCGCCGCTGTGGCCCATGCCGGGCATGGAGCCCCACATGTCGGCCACGATGTTGACCACCGCGCCGCCGTGTGTGTTCATGCTCTGGTTGAAGCATTCCCGCGCCACCAAAAAGCCACCCGTCAAGTTGGTGTCGATGACCGCTTGCCAGCCTTTGGCGCTGGTGCTGGCCAGGGGTGAGATGTATTGCCCGCCTGCGTTGTTGACCAAGCCGTGGAGGCGGCCGTGCTGCTGCACGATTTGCGCCACCATGGCTTGGACATCGTCTTCGCGCCGGATGTCGCAGCTGTGCCAACTCGCTTGGCCACCGTCGCCAGTGATCTCTTGCGCTGTGGCGGTCAGTTTGTCGGGGTTGCGGCCCACCAGCACGACGTGTGCGCCCAGGCTGGCCAGCTCGTGTGCGGTGCAGCGGCCAATGCCCGAGCCGCCACCGGTGACCACGATCACTTGCCCTGCCAGCAAGCCGGGGGAGAAAACCGATTGGTAAGTGCTTGCAGGCGATGGGCTCATGGTTTGTCTCGTAAAAAAAGTTGCAAGGCGGTGTCGGTCAACTCGTCCAGCGAGGCGCGTGTGGCCCGGCTGTTTTTGCGCGCAGGTTCGTACCACTGCACCGACCAGTTGAGGGCACCAAAAATCATCAAGCGCGCCAGGCCCACCGGTGCTTGCAGTTGCCCCGCGTCGTGCAGGGCTTGCAGCACCGGGATCCAGGCGGCCTCGTAGTCGTCTTTGAGTTCGGTGATGGCTTTGCGTTGCGCGGGGGCGAGTGATCGCCACTCGTAGAGCATCACCGGAATGAAATCGCTGTCGGGGCCCAGCAGCACATCGAAGTGGTGGCGGATCAGTTGGCGCAGGCGCTCGCGGGCGCTCTGGCCGGGGCTGGCTTGCCCGCAGGCGGCCATTTGCCGCGCAATGGCTTGCTTCATGCCCTCGACCATCACGGCCAGCAAAAGGTCTTGTTTGTTGCCAAAGTGGTAGAATGGCGAGCCCGACTGCATGCCCACTTGCGTGGCGATCTCGCGGGTGCTGGTCGCGTCGTAACCTTGGCGCTTGAACAGCTGCGCCGCCGCCGAAATCAGCGCTTGGCGGCGGTTGCCGTCGTCTCGCTCGCCCTCGGTCTTTTTGGGGCGACCACGTGCGCGTTTGGGTTCGGCCAGTTCGCTCATGCGTTTCAGCGCCCCGCCAAACCCATGCTGCGCGAAATCACTTCTTTCATGATCTCGTTGGTGCCGCCGTAGATGCGTTGCACGCGGGCGTCGGCATAGGCGCGTGTGATGGGGTATTCCCACATGTAGCCATAGCCGCCGTGCAGTTGCACGCATTCGTCCATCACCTTGCATTGCAAATCCGAGCACCAGTACTTGGCCATGCTGGCCGTGGCGGTGTCGAGCTTGTCTTGCAGCAGCAGTTCAGAGCACTTGTCCACAAACACGCGGGCCACCTGCACCTCGGTCTGCAATTCGGCCAAGGTGTAGCGGGTGTTTTGGTAGTTGCCCACGGCTTGGCCAAACACCTTGCGGTCTTTCACGTATTGCACCGTCCAGTCGATCGCACCTTGCGCAGCGGCAATGCCGCCAATGGCGATTTGCAGGCGCTCCCAAGGCAGCTGCTCCATCAGACAAATAAAGCCCTTGCCCTGCATGGTCGTGCCGCCCAGCAGTTGGTCGGCGCTGACCTTGACGTTGTCAAAGAACAGCTCGGAGGTGTCTTGTGCTTTGAGGCCCAGTTTTTTCAAGCGCTTGCCTTTTTCAAAGCCGGGCATGCCGCGTTCAATAAGGAACAAGCTAGTGCCCTTGGCGCCTGCGGCCGGGTCGGTCTTGGCGACCAAGATCACCAAGTCGGCGTGCCAGCCGTTGGTGATGAAGGTCTTGCTGCCGTTGATCAAATACGTGCCGTCTGCTTGCAAGAGCGCCGTGGTTTTGACGCCCTGCAAGTCGGAGCCCGCCGCCGGCTCGCTCATGGCGATCGCGCCCACCATCTCGCCACTGGCCAGCTTGGACAGGTACTTTTGTTTTTGCGCTTCGGTGCCGTAATGCAGGATGTAAGGGGCGACGATTTCGCTGTGCAGGCCGTAGCCAATGCCGCTGAAACCAGCGCGTGAGAGTTCCTCCATCTGCACCACCGAATACAGCTTGTCGGCATCTGAGCCGCCATAGGCCTCGGGCAGGGTCATGCACAAAAAGCCGTTGTCACCGGCCTTGTTCCAGACGGCGCGGTCCACATAGCCTTGCTCTTCCCAAGCGTCGTGGTGGGGGGCGATTTCCTTGTCCATGAAGCGGCGAAAGCTGTCGCGGAAGGCTTCGTGGTCGGCGTTGAAAAGCGTGCGTTCGATCATGGCTGTCACCTGTTGGACTGAAGGGTTTGATTTATACAAAGCGTTTGCTTGGTAAAAGTCTATACTGATTGAAAACCCCCGCAACACAGGGCAAACCCCCTGATGACCCCCAGGAGACAGCATGAGCGAAGCATTTGTTTATGACGCCATACGCACCCCGCGTGGCAAGGGCAAAAAAGACGGCAGCCTGCACGAAGTCAAACCGATCAGCCTCCTGAGCGGTGTGCTGCGCGAACTGCAAAGCCGCAACGACCTGGACACCGCTGCGGTGGACGATGTGGTCATGGGCGTGGTCTCGCCCATTGGCGAACAAGGCTCGGTCATCCCCAAAGTAGCCGCGCTGGCGGCGGGTTGGGACTGGCGCTGCTCGGGCGTGCAGCTCAACCGCTTTTGCGCCTCGGGTCTGGAGGCGGTCAACACCGCGGCCATGAAGGTGCGCAGTGGCTGGGAGGACCTGGTCGTGGCCGGTGGCCTGGAAAGCATGAGCCGCGTGCCGATTGGCTCGGACGGCGGCGCTTGGGCACAAGACCCCGAGACCAACAGCGCCACGCTGTTTGTGCCCCAAGGCATCGGCGCCGACCTGATCGCCACCATGAGCGGTTTCAGCCGTCACGATGTGGATGCCTTTGCGGTGGAGTCACAAAAGCGTGCCACGGCCGCACGTGCGGCGGGCTACTTTGACCGCTCGGTCGTACCGGTCAAAGACAAGCTGGGCCAGGTCATCCTGGCGCAAGACGAATTCATCAAGCCGGGCACCACAGTGGAAACACTGGGCGGCCTCAAAGCCTCGTTTGAGCAACTGGGCGCCATGGGCTTTGACGCGGTGGCCTTGCAGCGTTACCCGCAGGTCGAGCGCATCCACCATGTGCACCACGCGGGCAACTCGTCCGGCATTGTGGACGGTGCGGCGGCGGTGCTCATCGGTTCGGAAGCCGCAGGTAAAACACACGGCCTCACACCTCGCGCCCGCATCGTGTCGGTGGCCTTGTCGGGGGCTGACCCGACCATCATGCTGACAGGCCCCATGCCCGCCGCGCGCAAGGCGCTGGCCAAGGCGGGTCTGACGATTGACCAGATCGATTTGTTCGAAGTGAACGAAGCCTTTGCCGCTGTGCCCATGAAGTTCATGCAAGAGATGGGTGTGCCGCACGACAAAGTGAACGTGAACGGTGGCGCGATCGCCATGGGCCACCCGCTTGGGGCTACGGGCGCGATGATTTTGGGCATCTTGATTGACGAGCTGCACCGCCGCAAGCTGCGCTACGGCTTGGCCACTTTGTGTGTGGGCGGCGGCATGGGCATTGCCACCATCGTTGAACGCGTTTGACCGGGGAGACAGCACCATGATTTTGAAAACACTGCGCTACGAACTGGCCGACGGCATCGCCACCATCACCTTTGACGAGCAGGGCTCGCCGGTCAACACCATGTGCCTGCAATGGCAGGCTGATCTGGCCCAGGCGGCCGAGCAAGTGGCCAAAGACAAGGCGGCATTGAAAGGCGTCATCCTGGCCTCTGCCAAGTCGACCTTTTTTGCGGGGGCCGACCTCAAGGGCGTGATGCGCTCCCAAGCCTCAGACGGCCCGCGTGTCTTTGCCGACATCGAAGGCATCAAGAAGGCTTTCCGCACCATTGAAACCTTGGGCGTGCCCGTGGTCAGCTGCCTCAATGGCTCGGCCCTGGGCGGCGGCTGGGAAGTGGCCTTGATCGGCCACCACCGCATCGCCACCGCCAACCCCAAAACGCAGTTTGGTTTGCCCGAAGTCACGCTGGGTTTGATCCCTGGCGGTGGTGGCATCACCAAAATGACGCGCCAGTTGGGTTTGCTGGCCGCGCAGCCCTATGTGCTGGAGAGCAAACTCTTTGGCCCCGAAGAGGCACAAGAGTTGGGCCTGGTGCACGAGATCGTGGCCAGTGACGACGAGTTGCGCCCCCGCGCTTTGGCGCACATTGCTGCAAGCCAAGGCCAGCCCGAAGCGGCCCAACACCTGTGGGACCGCAAGGACTACAAAATGCCCGGCGGCACGCCCAGCAACCCCAAGATCGCGGGCATGCTGAGTGTGGCCCCGGCCGTGCTCAAGCAAAAAACACGCGGCCTTTATCCAGCACCCGAAGCGGCGCTGGCCGCCATGGTCGAAGGCGCGATGGTGGACTTTGACACCGCCATGCGCATCGAAAGCCGTTACCTCGCAGGTCTGATGACCAGCCAGGTGGCGCGCAACATGATCAACACCTTCTTCTTCAACATGAACAGCATCAAGGGTGGCCAAAGCCGCCCCAAAGCTGCACCGCGCTACAAGCCCCAAAAAGTGGGCATCTTGGGCGCGGGCATGATGGGCTCGGGCATTGCGTATTCACAAGCCAGCCGGGGCATCGCCACGGTGCTCAAAGACGTGAGCTTGGAAGCCGCTGAAAAAGGCAAGGCCTACAGCCACAAGCTCACGCAAAAACGCGTGGACAAAGGCCGCATGGCGGCGGACAAACAAGCGGCTTTGTTGTCACTCATCCAGCCCACCGCCAGCGCCGCAGACCTCAAGGGCTGCGACCTGATCATCGAGGCCGTGTTTGAAAACCGCGAACTCAAAGCCCGTGTCACGCAAGAGGCCGAGCCCATGCTCGCCGAAGGTGGTTTCTTTGCCAGCAACACCTCCACCTTGCCCATCAGCGGCCTGGCCACGGCCAGCGCCAACGCGAATAAATTTGTCGGCATCCACTTCTTCAGCCCGGTGGACAAGATGCAGCTGGTGGAGATCATTCGCGGTGCACAGACCGACGACGAAACCATCGCCCGTGCCTACGACTACGTGCAGGCGCTGGGCAAGCTGCCGATTGTGGTGAACGACTCGCGCGGCTTTTACACCAGCCGCACCTTTGGCACCTTTGTGATGGAAGGCGCGGCCATGCTGGGCGAGGGCATCCCCGCCCCCGTGATCGAAAACCTGGCCATGCAAGTGGGCATGCCCGTGGGCCCGCTGGCCGTGCTGGACGAAACGGCGCTGTCGTTGTCGGTGCATGTGCTGGACCAAACCCGCGAAGACTTCGCCAAAGAAGGCAAAACCCACACCGCCACACCCGGCGAGTTGCTGGTCGAGCGCATGGTCAAAGAGCTCAAGCGCCCCGGCCGCGCCGCAGGCGGTGGTTTTTACGACTACCCCGCAGGGCAGAAAAAAGTGCTGTGGCCCGAACTCAAAACCCGCTTTGAAAAAGCGGATGTGGCCTACAACCCGCAAGACATCAAAGACCGTCTGCTGTACCGCCAAGCCGTGGAGACCGCCCGCTGCCTGCAAGAGGGCGTGCTGACTTCGGTGCACGACGGCAACATCGGCTCCATCTTCGGCATTGGCTTTCCGGCCTGGACGGGTGGGGCGCTGCAGTTCATCTACGGCCAAGGGGTGGATGCGTTTGCCAAGCGGTGTGCTGAATTGGCGGCGTTGTATGGGGCGGGTTTTGCGTTGACAGCCGATGTGCTTGCCAGCTTGAAGCAGCACCAACCGGTGTATTGAAACCCTCCGAGCGCAGTGCCAGCGCTGCGCTCAGCTTTTCAAAGCCAGTGCCATCGCATCGCTCATGCGTTCGAAATGGGCGATGGTCAAAGGGGTGGCCGCCAGGTATTTGGTGCGGTGGTCCGAAGGGTGCTGCTCGAACCTGAGCAAGCCCCAATCGCGCAAGCGCTTGAGCCGTTTGTGCAAGGTGGCTGGTGAGCCCTGGTGTTGCAGTGCCAGTGCCTCGCTCACGGTGTAGGGGCGGGCTTCAAAGTGGCGCAGCGCCACGTCTTCCAGCAAATGCATCTCGGGCGGGGTCAGGTCTTTGCCGTTGGGGCTGATTTGCACACCTTGCACCAACTTCAAAAATCGGATGTACAACTGCGCGCCAGAGACGGTATCCATCGAGGTCATTTTTTACGACCTGTAAGGGGTGGTGTGCGTTCAGCCAGCAAATCGGCCACACTCACATTGAGGTAGTTGGCCAATTTGAGCAAGGTGTCGAGGCTGGGATTGGTCTTGGCCCTTTCGATCTTGCTCATCATGGTCCGATCGATGCCTGCGGCCCATGCGCATCTTTCTTGCGACAGTGGTTTTTCAGGCGGGGGGACCTTCAATGCACGGTAATGGCGGACGTTGTCCGCAAGCGCGTCGCGGAGTTGTTGGGGGGTGGTGTTTCGAACTGCAAACATGGTTTGAGTGTTCTTTTTAGTGGCTTCAAAAGCTACAGTCCATTCATCAACGGGTATAGAAGCCACGGCTTTTGATCTGTTTCTTGTGGTTCACCTTCCTTAAGAATTACTTGTCGTGAACAAGTGTGTTCTGTCGTACGGTGATCGGTGAAGCTTCATTGAAAAATCCAACGCATCCCGAGAAACACGGGAGGTCATTTGACCGATGCGCGATCACCGGCATGCCATGGGGCATGTGAGCGATGAGCCATCTGACCTGGAGATGGCGATGAAACAACTTTGGATCGGCGCTTTGTGCGGTGCCATCGGCAGCTGTCAGGCCTATGACGGTTTGAGCAGTGAACTCAGCCATGCGGCAGGCGGCGCCTTGTTGGCAGGCGCCGTCACGAATTACGTCAGCGACTCCGAAAACCGTGCGTGGATCGGTTTTGCCCTCAGCACGGCAGGCATTGTGATTTCAGAAGCACACCAGATGTCCAAGGGGGCCAAGCACTCCAGCTCGATGCTCGACATCGCCTCGCACGCCGCCGGTGCGGCGCTGGGGGCATGGTGGACCGACAAATATTATTTGACGCCCATCATCGGCCGCCACTCTGTGGGGCTGGTGGTGTGGCATCCTTTTTG
This sequence comes from Limnohabitans lacus, assembly GCF_030053395.1. GTDB lineage: Bacteria > Pseudomonadota > Gammaproteobacteria > Burkholderiales > Burkholderiaceae_C > Limnohabitans_A > Limnohabitans_A lacus. The sequence continues at coordinate 15,491 of NZ_JASGBH010000011.1, forward strand.
ATGAAACGCTTGCAAACGGCACCCATGAAAGACCGATATCAACCTCGCACCGGCTTGACCCGCACCCCAGCGATGACGCCCACCACCAGCAAGGCCATACCTGCCAGCGTCAGCGGTTCGGGCCAGTGGCCGCGCAGCGCAAAGGCGTAGGCCAGTGCCGCCAAAGTCTCGAACACGATGAGCTGCCCGGCCAAGGCCGTGGGCAGGCGCTGGCTGGCGGCGTTCCAGCACAGGGTGCCCAGCCAGGAGGCGAACAAACCGATGGCCAACATCAAGCCCACAAACGCCAGGGGCTGTGGGCCCAGCGGCATGGGGAACGCCGAGCCGCTTTGCGCTTGCCAAAGCCAAAACACCCCATAACCCAGCAATGACAAAGGCAAAGTGGCCAGGCCTTGTGCGGTGGCCCACACGCGCGGGTTGCGGTCGGGGTGGCTGCGCAGCCAGTCGGCGTTTTTGAGCGGGTACCAGGTCCAACAAGCCACCGCGCCCAAAGCCAACAACGCGCCGACGATGTAGCGCTGCTTGTCGGCTTGCGGGTTTTGCACCAGGGCTTGCCACTCCACATGGTTCACGCAGGCGATGCCCAGCAAGATGAGCCCCAGCGCCGGCGTCAGTTGCCGCCATGGCAAACGCCCGTCGCGCTGCTGGTGGAGCACATTGGCCGAGACCGCGATCACCACTGGCAGTGTGCCGATGATCATGGTGGGCAAGGCCCCGCCTGCGCGCTGGATGGCGCTGGCCAAAAACAGGTAATACAGCACATTGCCGATGGCAGCCAGCCGCAAGGCGGCCAACCAGTCTGCACGCGTCAAGCGGCGCAGCTCAGCGCGGTCAAACCAGGCCAGGGGCAGGGCGATCACGCCAAAGGCCAGATAACGCCCAAAGGTGTGCAGGGCCGCAGGGTACTCGGGCAGCATCAGTGGGCCGACAAACACCAGGCCCCACATCAAGCCCGCAGCCAAGGCAAACAAAATGCCACTGAGCATGGCGGGTGAACGGTCGCGCATGGCGGGCGGGCGTTGTCAGGTGCGCCAGGCGGGCAGCCGCCAGTTGCGCCAGACAGCCAACACGCGCAAACCCACCGTCACGGCCAAGCAGGCCAGCAGGGCCAGCCAGCCGGGTGCATCGATCTGCCACAAGCCCACATAGACCCAGCCGCCTGCAAAGGCGCAGACGGCATAAGGGCGGTGGTCCTTGAAGGCGGTGGGGATCTCGTTGCACACCATGTCGCGCAACACACCGCCAAACACCCCGGTGATCAGACCCATGAGCACGGCCACCACAGCGGGCATGAGCGCTTGCAGCGCATGGTGTACACCGGTGGCGGTGAACAGACCCAAGCCCAGCGCATCGGGCCAGAGGATGGCTTTTTCGGTCACTTCAAAATGGCGCTGGCGCATGAACAGCATGGCCAGCACGCACAGGGCCATCACGCCCCACAGCACTTCGACGTGTTGCACCCAAAAGAAGGGCCGCTGGTCCAGCAGCAAGTCGCGCAAAGTGCCGCCGCCAAAGGCCGCTAAAAAAGCCACCACGCACACACCGACCGCGTCCAGCTGTTTGCGTGCAGCCTCCATCAGACCCGACAGCGCAAAGGCCGCGGTGGCGGCCAGCTCCACCAGCAAGATCAGGGTCGCGCCCCAAGGTTGAATTCCGTCCATCAGGCCATTATCCGTGAGCCCTCTGCCTTTCGGTGTGGTGGCGCCGCGCTCCAGGTGTATGGCGCCCAGCGTTTTCGCAAATTACAATGAAACCGTGCCCAACCACTCCCTCATCGCCAGCCTTCGCCAAGGGGTCGTGATCGTCCTCATGGCTTTGCTCGCCCTCGCGCCCTTTTTGCATGGGCACTTGGGCGCCTCGCATGTGCGTGGTTTCCATGTGGATGGCATGGATGTGGCCCACAGCGCTTCGATGCAAGCGCCACCAGCATCGGCCTCGGTCCATGCGTGGGAGGACGAAGAGTCGCCTGCACTGGGGGTCTCGCTGTCTTTGCCGCACACGGGTGACGATGGGCCTTGGGTCATGGGCCTGCTGGGCTGGGTGTTGTGGGCTTGCTTGGCCCGGCCCGCGCACCAGCGCCGACTTCGGCAGCGCCCACTTTTTGCAGGGCCAGCACCCTGTGCCTACGAATCGGGCTGGCCGCCACCGGCCTTGGCACCGCCGCGCTGATTTTTCCAAAAGCCCTCGGCGCCACGCCGATGCCGCTCACCGCAAGCCGGTGATTTTTCCCTTTTCAGTTTTTCAGGAGAGTCGGCCATGTCCAGACTGCTCAACACTTTCGTCTTCACCGCCCTCAGTGCGTCGTCCATGGCTTGGGCGCAAGCTGTGCCCACCGAGTTGTGGCTCGATGCCCAGCAAAAGGCCGCCCTTGGTGTACGTGTCGCGCCCGTGCAGGTGGCATCGTCGGGCGTCATGCTCGCCTCGGCCACGGTGTCGGTGCCACCGGGTCGCGAGGTCACGGTGGCCGCGCCTTATGCGGGCGTGATCACGCGCATCGATGCCGGTTTGGGCGATGCGGTCAAAGCCGGTGCGCCGCTGGCCCAGTGGCGCAGTCCGCAATTGGCCGATACCCGCCGCCAGCTGCGCGAAGCCCAGCTGGACCTGCAAAACGCCCAAGCTGCGCTCTCGCGTGACCAGGCCATGCTGGCCGACGGCATCATCCCGGTGGCACGCTGGCAGCTCAGTCAAAACAAATTCTTGGCGGCCCAATCGGCACTGCAAGCCAAACAGGCGGAGCTGCACTCCTCGGGAGCGCCTGCCGGCGGTGCCGACGACGCCGGCGCCAGTTTGACCTCGCCCTTGAGCGGCAGCTTGGTGCAGACGCTGGTCAGCGTGGGGCAACGGGTGGAGGCGGGCGCGCCCTTGTTCAAGGTGGCCGACACGCGCCAGTTGCAGCTCGATGTGGTGCTCTCGCCCGACAAGGCGGCGCAGCTGCAAGTCGGCGATGCGGTCAGTGTGCCCTCGCGCAACGCGCGGGCCGTCTTGATCGGCATCAGCCGCGCGGTCGATGCGGCGCAGCAGGCCCAAGCCCGTGCGCGGGTCACCACACCTGGCACCTTGAGCGCAGGTGAAGTGTTGCCGGTGCAGTTGCACCCGGCCCGCGCCAGTGCCCCAGCGGCCTGGCAAGTGCCCGCCCGTGCGGTCATCTCGCACCAGATGCAAAGCTGGGTCATGGTGGCCAGCGCCAAAGGTTTTGTGCCCACGCTGGTGAAGGTTTTGAGCAGCAACGACGACCAGTCGGTGGTGACAGGCAGCTTGAGCGCTAAAAACCAGGTGGCCGTCACGGGCCTGGCTTCGCTGCGCGCCTTGATGCAAAAGGACGAATGAGCATGGACGCCTTGATCCGCTGGGCGCTGCGTTACCGCCACCTGAGCTTGTTGCTGGCCGCCATCTTGATGCTGGCCGGCGTGCAGGCCTGGCAGCAACTGCCGATTGACGCTTTCCCCGACATCTCGCCGACCCAGGCCAAGATCATCCTGAAGGTCCCGGGCATGACGCCCGAAGAGGTCGAGCAGCGCGTGGTCAAACCGATCGAGCAAGAGCTTTTGAGCATCCCCAAAAAGCGCATGGTGCGCTCGGTCTCCAAATACGGCATTGCCGACATCACACTCGACTTTGACGAAGGCGTGGACATTTACTGGGCGCGCCAGCAAGTGTCTGAACGCTTGAACGGCGTGATGGGCGACTTGCCTGCGGGCGTGAGCGGGGGGCTGGCGCCCATCACCACGCCGTTGTCCGAGCTGTACATGTTCACGGTGGAGGGCGAGAACTTTTCCTTGGCCGACAAGCGCCGTGTGCTGGACTGGACCATCCGCCCCGAGCTGCGCACCATTGCGGGTGTGGCCGAAGTCAACGCCCTGGGCGGTGAGGTGCAGACCTTTGAGGTGCTGCCCAAAACCGAACGCATGGCCGCCTTGGGCGTGAGCATGGCCAGCTTGCGCGAAACGCTGGCGGACAACAACAGCAACGACGGCGCAGGCCGCATGACCGCCGGTGAAGAATCGTTGGTGGTGCGGGTCGAAGGCGCGGTGAAAACACTGGACGACTTGCGGGCCATCCGCATCGAGCAGCCGCGCTCGGGCCAGAAAATTTTGCTCGACGATGTGGCCGTGGTGCGCCAAGGCGCGCTCACCCGCTATGGCGCGGTCACGCAAGATGGGCGCGGCGAAGCGGTCGAAGGCCTGGTGTTGGGTCTGCGCGGCGTGAATGCACGTGAGCTGGTCGATGCGATCGACCAAAAGATCAATGATCTGCAACAACGCCTGCCCGAGGGCATGTCGATCAAGACCTTCTACAACCGGGGCGAGCTGGTCTCGCGCGCGGCCAACACCGTGATCAAGGCTTTGGCCGAAGCCGCGGTGCTGGTCTGTGTGGTGCTTTATGTGTTCTTGGGTGGTTTGCGGCCCGCGCTGGTGGTGGCGGTGTCGCTGCCCTTGTCGCTGCTGGCCACTTTTTTGCTCATGCGCTACACCGGCATCACCGCCAACCTGATGAGCCTGGGCGGTTTGGCGATTGCGCTGGGCATGTTGGTGGACGCCTCGGTGGTGGTGGTGGAAAACGTGGAAACCCAGCTGGCCCATGCGCCGCAGGGCCACGATCTGACCCTCACCGAGCGGGTGCTCCACGCGGTGCGCGAAGTGCTCAAGCCGGTGGGGGCTGGGGTGCTCATCATCTGCGTGGTGTTCTTGCCGCTGCTCACGCTGCAAGGGCTGGAGGGCAAGTTGTTTTCACCGGTGGCGCTGACCATCATCATGGCTTTGTCGGCTTCCTTGCTTTTGGCTTTTACGGTGGTGCCAGCGCTGGCGTCTTTGGTGCTCAAGCCGCAAGCCGCGCACGAGCCGTGGGTGATGGTTCAGCTGCTGCGCACCTATGTGAAGTGGCGCGACGCCAGCTGGCGGCATCCGCGCTGGCTGGTGGGTGTGGCGCTGGCTTCGCTGGTGCTGGCCGCAGGTCTGTACACCCAGATCGGCAAGACCTTCATGCCCACGCTGGACGAAGGCGACATCCTGGTGCAGTTGCAAAAAACGGCGTCCATCTCGCTCGAGGCCTCGATGGACATCGACACCCGTGTGCAACAAGCGATTTTGGCCAAAGTGCCCGAGGTCAAGTCGGCCATCGCGCGGGTGGGCTCCGACGAGTTGGGCCTGGACCCGATGGGCCTGAACGAGACCGACACTTTCTTGGTGCTCCAAGCCAAAGACACCTGGCGCGGCAGCAAGGAAGACATCATCGCTGCGCTGCGCGAAGTGCTTGAAGGCTTTCCGGGCTTGGTCTATGGCTTCACCCAGCCGATCGAGATGCGGATCTCGGAGATGCTCACCGGCACGCGGGGCGATGTGGCGATCAAGCTGTTTGGGTCGGACTTGGCGCAGCTGTCCAAAACCGCGCAGCAGGTGGCCGAGGCGGTGCGCAAGACCCCAGGCGCTGCCGAGGTGATCGCGCCCAAAGCCGAAGGCATGCAGTACCTGAGCGTGCGCATGAACCGCCACACCGTGGGGCAGGCCGGCATGAGCGTGGCCCAGGTGCAGCAGGCCCTGCGCCAACAACTCGAAGGCGAGACCGTGGGCCATGTGCTGGACCGTGGCATCCGCACCGCGCTCACTTTGCGGGGCAACGACACGGTGCGCAGCAGCCCCGAGGCCTTGCGCAATTTGCCCATCACCGCGCCCGATGGCAAGGCTTGGCCAGCCAGTGCGTTGGCTGACATTCAGGCGGGGGACGGCCCGATCCGCATCGACCACGAGCTGAGCCAACGCTTGACGACGATTCAAGTCGCGGTCGAAGGCCGCGACCTGACCGGCTTTGTGGCCGATGCCCAGCAAGCCGTGGCGGCGCTGGGCTTGCCCAAAGACATCCAGGTGGTGTGGGGCGGTCAGTTTGAAAACCAGCAACGCGCAGCGGCCCGCTTGAGCGTGGTCATCCCCGCAGCCATGGGCCTGATCTTTTTGATCCTCACCTTCACCTTCGGCTCGGTGGTGCAGGCGGGCATCATCTTTTTGAACATCCCGTTTGCGCTGGTGGGCGGTGTGGTGGCCTTGGCGGTGTCGGGCCAGTACCTGTCGGTGCCGGCTTCGGTGGGCTTCATCGCTTTGCTGGGCATTGCGGTGCTCAACGGGGTGGTGATGGTCACCCATTTCAACGAACGCCTGCAAAACGGCGAGGCCTTGGCGCAAGTGGTGCGCCTGGGTGCCGAGCGCCGTTTGCGGCCTGTGCTGATGACGGCGCTGATCACCGCGCTGGGCATGATCCCTTTGCTGTTTGCCACGGGGCCAGGCTCGGAGATTCAAAAACCGCTGGCCATTGTGGTCACGGGCGGCTTGATCAGTTCCACCGCTTTGACCTTGTTGCTCTTGCCCTTGATCTTTGAGCGTTGGGGCGCCTTGGGCAGCCTGGCCGATGTCTGGGCGCAAATCCGCCAACCCCGAAGGAGTGCCGCATGAAACAGCTTTTGACGATGTGCCTTTGGGCTGCCGTCTGCCTGAGTGCGCAAGCGCAAGACGGCTTGGCGCTGTGGTTGCCACCGGCCGATCGGGTGCAGACCCTTGTGAAAAACAGCCACGGCATTTTGGCCGCGCAATCGCAGCAGGCGGCCCAGTTGCAAAAGGCCCGTGCCACCGAGGCGGGCGCTGGTGAGTTCAACCTGCGCATGAGCCAGCAAAGTCGCCGCGCCATCGACCCAGGAGGCCGCTTCAACGAACAGTTGCTGAGCCTGGAGCGCCCGGTGCGCTGGTGGGGCAAGGCGGGGCTGGATGCCGATCTGGCCGAACAAAGCCGCAAGGTGGCGGGCATTGGCTATGCCGACGCCTTGCACGAGGCCAGCCGCGAGCTGATGCGCCAATGGTTTGCGCTGCACCAGCTGGCGCTGGCCCGCGATGGGGCTCAGGTGCAAGCGCAGTTGTCGCAAGCGCTGCACCGCCAAGCGCAGCTTCGTTTGAAGCAAGGCGACATCTCGCAACTGGACGCGAGCTTGGCGCAGGCCGAGCTGCAGCGGGCACAAGCCGCCCAGGCCGTGTCGCAAGCGCAGTGGACGGCCGCGTGGGCGCAAGCGCAAAAACGCTACCCCGGTTTGCCTGAGCCGGTCTGGCCCCAAGCGTCAAGCGAAGTGCCAGATTTGCCCGCCCTGCAGCCGCTGCTGCAAGAGTTTTTGCAGAACCACCACGAACTGAATTTACACCGCGCCGAAGTGCAGCGCCTGCGCTTGCTGGCCGAGCGCTTGGGCCGCGACCGCCTGCCCGATCCGGTGCTGGGGGTGTACGCGGCGCGTGAGCGTGCTGGGGCCGAGCGCATCGTGGGCGTGTCGCTGGGCTTTGCCTTGCCGGGCACCGCCAGGCAGGCTCACGCCGCGGCGGCACTGGCCGAAGCGAACCAGCTCGAAGAGCAGGTGCAGCAGATGACGCTGGACTTGGGTTCGGCTTTTGAAGCGCGGTGGTGGAGCTTGAATTTGCAAAGGCAAGCCGTGACCGGCTTGCAGGCGGCGGCCGGCACCCAGGCCAAAGCCGTGCAGCAATCGACCAAGGCCTTTGCCATGGGCGAGCACAGCATGACCGAGCTGATCCAGAACCGCCGATTGGCGCAAGAGAGCTTTCGCGAGAGTCAAAAACTGCAGCTGGAATTGGTCGAAAGCTGGGCCCTGATCAACCTGGACCTGCACCGGATCTGGGACTTCGACGAGTGAGCCACTGAGCTCAGGTGTGCAAGATCGCCTGCAGGGCTGGCACACCCACCGGTGGGGTGGCTTGAAAGGGGATGGAAAACCATTGCTTGGCCAGCCCCTTGTCGATCCGCGCGATTTGCCGGACCTCGCCTTGCACCCGTGCGGCCAGCAAAGGGTCTTGTGTGTGAGCGGCCCACACCGATCGGTTGAGTACCCAGGCATAGGGTTCGATGTGCGCACGGCGAAGGTCTTCTTGCAAGGCGGCCGCCTGCGACACGGGTGTCACTTCGGGCAGGGTGACCAAGATGATTTGGGTGTACTTGGGGTCTTGCATCCGCATCAAAGGTGTCACCACATTCACCGAGGTGCCGGTCTGCTTTTCGAAGCTGCTCATCATCTGGCGGTGGTAGGCGCCTGCGGCATCCATGAGCAGCAAGGAGTGTCCGGTGGGGGCAGTGTCCAAGACCACAAAGCCACTGCGTGCCTGGGCCACGATGTGTGAGAAAGCATGGAACACCGCGACTTCTTCGGTGCAGGGTGACTGGAGGTCTTCCAGCAGCAAGGCCTTTTCATCGGCATCGAGTGCCGCGCCTTTACTGGCCATGATTTTGTCAATGTAGCGCTGGGTTTCCGCTTTGGGGTCGATGCGGCTGAGCTGCAGGTCTGGCACCTGTGCTTGCAAGGTTTGCGCCAGATGGGCCGCGGGGTCAGTGGTGCTCAGGTGCACCTTTTTGCCGCGCGCCACCAAGCCCAAAGCCAGTGCCGCTGCGACCGTGGTTTTGCCCACACCGCCTTTGCCCATGACCATGATCAGGCCATGGTCCTGACGGGACAGTTGATCTACCAAGGCGCTCAGCGGCGGCGCGGTCATCGGCTGCGTTGCGGTGTGGGTCGCGCTGGCCATGGGCGGTGCATGCGAGAGCAGGGCCCTCAAGGCGGGCAGGCCCACGTTGTCCAGCGCACGCAGTGGCACTTGGTCTTGTGGCAAGACCTTTAAAGCCTCGGGCATGAGGGCCAAGGCGTCTTGGCCTTGTGCTTGCACCGCCTGGGCCACCGCGTCACCGGGCATGCTGGCATGGAACACGCCATTGATGACCAAACGCTGGTGGGACAAACCCAGCGCTTGCAGTTCGGTGCTGGTTCTGGCGGCTTCGGCCAAGGCGCTGCTTTCAGGGCGGGCAACCAGCACCACGCAGGTCTGAGCGGGGTCGCTCAGGGCCACCAAGGCTTGGTTGAAGCGTGCTTCTTGCATCTTCAGGCCCGAGTGCGGCCCCAGGCACGAAGCGCCTTGGTCGTTGCCCGCCAAAAATCCGCTCCAGGCTTTGGGCAGGCTGAGCAAGCGCAGGGTGTGGCCACTGGGCGCAGTGTCGAAAACAATGTGGTCGTAGGGGCTGTTTTTGTCGGCCAGCCAAGATGAAAACTCATCGAACGAGGCGATCTCGGTGGTGCATGCGCCCGACAGCTGCTCGGTCACCGTGGTGCGTTCCAAAGCGGTGGCATCAGGGCCCATCTGCGCGATCACGCGTTGGCGGTAGACCCTTGCCGCATCGTCGGGGTCGATGTTGATCAAGTCCAAGCCCTGCACACCAGGCACCGCCAGCGGTTGGTTGCTCAGCGTCATGTTCAGCATTTCATCCAGGTTCGATGCGGCATCCGTGCTCACCAGCAGGACCCGTCTGCCCGCATCCGCCAAGGCGATGGCGGTGGCCGTGGCGATCGATGTTTTGCCAACGCCCCCTTTGCCTGTGAAAAAAAGAAACCGGGTTGGGTGACTGAACCATGTCATGGCTGAACCTTTGAAAAATGCGGATACTTTTGACAATTTACGCGTGTGTTCGGCGTGCCACTGTGCGTTGCATCAAGCACGGTCATGAAACAGTCACATATTTCCATTACAGTCGAAATATGGAAGAAAAACACGTCATCCAAGCTTTGGCCGCCTTGGCGCAGCCCAACCGCTTGCAGATCTTCAGGTCATTGGTCGTCAAAGGCCCTGATGGCCTGACCCCAGCCATGCTGGCCGAGTCCATGGGCTTGCCGGCCAACACGCTTTCGTTTCACCTCAAAGCGTTGATGCATGCGGACCTGATCACCCAGGAGCGCAGTGGGCGCCACCTGATCTACCGGGCCCAGTTCCACCGCATGCAGGCCGTGTTGGCCTTCCTGACCCAAAACTGCTGCCAAGGCGCTGACTGCGAAGTCTCGTCGGGCACGCTTTGCACCACTTGTTAACCGAGAAAGAATCTGCCGTGAGCGATCCCCAAACTTTGAACGTGCTTTTTTTGTGCACCCACAACTCTGCCCGCAGCATCTTGGCCGAGGCCATGCTCAACCACATGGGCCGTGGCCGCTTCAAGGCCTATTCGGCGGGCAGCAGCCCGCGTGAGAACCAAAGCCCCAACCCCCTGGCGCTGGCCACACTGCAAAAAGCAGGCGTCTCCATCGACGGCTTGAGCAGTAAGAGCTGGGATCACTTTGCCTTGCCCGATGCGCCGCAAATGGACCTGATCATCACGGTCTGCGACAACGCTGCCGGTGAAGTTTGCCCCATCTGGCCGGGCCATCCCGCCACCGCGCACTGGGGCTATGCAGACCCCTCAGAAAAGCAAGGCAGCGAAGCCGAAAAGCTCGAAGCCTTCATGCAAACCCTGCTGCAGATCAAGCGCCGCTTGGACATGTTCATCAACCTGCCCGCAGCCAGCTTGGACAAGATGGTGCTGCAAAACACGGCACGTGGCTTGGCCGCGTCATGAGGGCTGGGCGTTCATTTCTCGCCGAGTGCTTGGGCACAGCGGCCTTGCTCTGCGCGGTCATTGGTTCGGGCGTCATGGCCGAGAACCTGTCGGCCGGCAACACCGCGGTGGCTTTGATCGCCAACACGCTGGCCACGGTGTTTGCGCTGTATGTGTTGATCGAGGTCTTGGGCCCCGTCAGTGGTGCGCACTTCAATCCGGCGGTTTCTCTGGTGATGGCCTGGCGCCGTGAGCTGCCTGTCCAGCTGCTGCCGGGCTATGTGTTGGCCCAGTTGGCCGGTGCCGCCTTGGGGGCCTGGTTGGCGCACGCCATGTTTGGTCTGGACATCTTTCAGTGGTCGAGCAAGGTGCGCACGGGGGGCGGCCAATGGCTGGCCGAGGCGGTGGCCACGGCGGGCCTCTTGTTCGTGATCTTGCGTTCGCCTGCAGGCAAGGCCTCGGGCTTGGTGGCCTGCTACATCGGCGCTGCCTATTGGTTCACCGCCAGCACCTCCTTTGCCAATCCTGCGGCGGTTTTTGGTCGCATGATGAGCAATACTTTTGCGGGCATCCGGCCTGCCGATGCGCCCGAGTTCATCGTGGCTGAGCTGGTGGGGGCCGGCGTGGGCTTGGGGCTGCATGCCCTGCTGACATCGCGGTCTACAGAAGAACACAAGAATTGATCATGAGCACAGAATCGCTGCCACAAGTGGACAAGGCCAGCTGGCGCTTGCCAGAGCAAACTTTGCTGCGCCCCGCCACGGCATCCACGCACCCACCCAAAATACTGATGCTTTACGGCTCCTTGCGCGAGCGCTCGTACAGCAAGCTGTTGACGCTGGAGGCCGCACGCTTGCTTCAAGCCATGGGGGCCGAGGTCAAGGTCTTCGATCCGCTGGACCTGCCACAGCCCGATGCTTCGCCAGACAGCCATCCCAAGGTGCAAGAGCTGCGGGCTTTGGCTGCGTGGTCCGAAGGCATGGTCTGGTGTTCGCCTGAGCGCCACGGTGCGATGACGGGCATCATGAAAAGCCAAATCGATTGGATCCCTTTGTCGGTGGGCGCGGTGCGACCCACACAAGGCAAAACCTTGGCTGTGATGGAAGTCAGTGGCGGTTCTCAATCCTTCAATGCCGTCAACCAAATGCGCATCCTCGGGCGCTGGATGCGGATGCTGACCATCCCCAACCAAAGCTCTGTGGCCAAAGCATTTTTGGAGTTTGACGAGGCTGGTCGCATGAAGCCCTCGGCGTATTTCGATCGGGTGGTGGATGTGATGGAAGAGTTGATCAAGTTCACCCTGCTGACGCGTGATGTCGCACCCTACTTGGTGGACCGTTACAGCGAGCGCAAAGAATCCGCCGAAGCCTTGTCTCAAAGGGTCAACCAAGCCACGCTTTGAAGCAGGCGAGTCAGGCCCTGTTCACACGCCAGCTAAGATGCCCCATCTGAAAGCTTGCTGTGGACTTGCCCTTCAACACCGATCCCTTCTTCTACCTCGTGTCTGTGCCCGCCGTGCTTTTGCTGGGCATCAGCAAAAGTGGCTTCGGCGCAGGGCTGGGCTCTTTGGCCGTGCCCATGATGGCGCTGGCGGTTTCGGTGCCCCAGGCGGCGGCGATCTTGATGCCGGTGCTCTTGCTCATGGATGTGCTGGGCATGGCCGCCTACAAAAATGACGTGGATCGCCGGCTGCTGGCCTTCATGCTGCCCTTTGGCTTGCTGGGCATTGCGCTGGGCACGCTCTTGTTCAAAGCCATGAACCCGCATTGGGTTGCGGGCTTGGTGGGTGGTTTCACTTTGCTGTTTTTAGCGCAGCGCTTGCTGTTTCCGCCCCAGCCAGACAGTGCGCCGCCGCCACGCTGGTGGGGCGCCATTTTGTTGACCGTCTCGGGCTTTACCAGCTTCATCGCCCATGCAGGCGGGCCACCGGTCAATGCCTACGCGATCCCACTCAAACTCAAGCCCGTGGTCTTTGCCGGCACGATGGCTTACTTGTTTTTCTACATCAACATGGCCAAGTGGCTGCCCTATGCATGGTTGGGTTTGCTGGACCTGAACAACCTGGCGACCTCCTTGGTGTTGCTGCCTTTAGCGCCCATGGGGGTGTGGCTGGGCGTGCGCATTGCCCGGCGCATCCAGCCGTTGATGTTTTACCGCCTGGTGTACGTAGGCATGTTCCTCACCGGCACCAAGTTGCTGTGGGACGGGTTTCATTGAGCTGGATGGTCCAGGCGATCAAGCATCAAAATTTTTCTTTACTCAGTGAGTGTGAAAGCTGTGTGAAACAGGCCCGATTAACCCTAGAAACAACGGCCCGATTAATTCACAGAATTGTCACCTTTCATCGTTTCAATAGAGCCACTTCCAATCAGGAAGCTCGATTGAACCCACAGAAGTTTGCAAGACAAATTCTCACGTGTGTTCAGTTTTTGAAACAACTGGAAATACTCACCATGAAAAAAACTCTCCTGGCCTTGGCCGTTCTGGCCGCCACCACAGCACAAGCTCAAAGCTCCGTGACTTTGTACGGCATCGCTGACGTGGCCTACAACAAATCCGTCGTCACCAGCAGCGCCGGTGTCAAAACTGAGACCAACGATTTCATCACCAATGGCCTGTCTGCCAGCCGCGTAGGCTTCAAAGGCGACCGTGAAATCGCCCCCGGTTTGAAAGCCAATTTCGTGATGGAATTTGAGGTCGATCCCAGCACAGAAACACAAACCATCAAAACACGCACAGGCACTGTGGGCTTGAGCGGTGGTCTGGGTGGCGCAACGTTTGGTCGCCGCAACACATTGATCAAAGACATCGAATACACCTTTGACGTCAACATGGACCCCACCGCTGCAGGTTACTTGGGCAACTACGCCCGTGACTCCCGCCGCGATGACGTGGTGACCTACACCACACCCGTTTTCAACGGTTTCTCGGCGGATGTGCAAATTGGCTTGGGTTCCACCACCAAAGTAACCAATGCCGCTGGTGTTGTCGATGCCACCAACAACGGTAAAACGGGCGATTCGACGGCTTTTGGCTTGAACTACAGCAACGGACCTCTGGCTGTGAAGTTCGGTACCGAAACCGTCAAGAACACCGTCAAAGACATCAAAGTGGCGGGCTACACCGTGGCCAAAGCGACGGCTGTCGATGACTTCAAGAACGATGCTTTGGGCGCTTCCTACGACCTGGGCATGGCCAAGTTGTTCTTTGTGAACACCAAGTCCAAGCAAGGCACAGAAGCCACCAAAGTCACGTTTGACACCAACAACGTCGGTGTTCGCGTACCCGTGGGTGCTTTCACCTTCAACGCCAACATCAGCGAAGGCAAGGCCAAGCTGACCAACTCCGCCACCAAGGCCGACATGAGTGGTGTGCAGTTGAGCGTTTGGTACGCCCTGAACAAGGACACAACCCTGTATGGCATCTATGGCAACGAGAAAATCAAGCACCCGACTTTGACCACATCGCCTGAGCAAAAGAGCATGTTGTTCGGTCTGCGCTACACCTTCTGATCGAACAGATCTCCAAGGTGGAAAGGGCCCGTTGCAAGCGGGCCCTTTTTCATGGCGGGCTTGTCCTCTTGCTTGCCTGTCCTGAAAACCCAGTCTTTGATGCATGCGCGCCGATCAAGACGTCACGAAACTTTCATGCATCCGACTTTGGGTTGTCACGCACGCCTTGGATCATTGACGCACAGATCCAAAGGAGTGTTCTCATGAAAGAGTTGCCCAACCCCACCTTCGCACTGTCCCCCTTGAATTTGCCCAGGGGGTCACTTCATCCGGCGCAGTCGAACGCCGCTGTGGATTTCATGCCTCGCCGCGCCCAAAGCGCTATTGAGGTCAGTTGGGCAAAGCATCAAGACGAAGTCCGCGAAGCACAGCGTCTGAGGTTTGACATTTTTGGCACCGAGATGGGTGCCCGTTTGTCCACCAAGGTGCCCGGCCATGACATCGATTTGTTCGATGACTATTGCGAGCATTTGTTGGTGCGCGAAACCGAAACCGGTCAGGTGATTGGCACCTACCGCGTGTTGACGCCCGAGCAAGCCAAGCGCGCAGGCAGTACCTACAGCGATACCGAATTTGACCTGACCCGTCTGCGTGACATGCGCAGCCGCATGGTGGAGCTGGGCCGCAGCTGTGTGCATGCGGATCACCGCCAAGGCGGCGTGATCATGGCCCTGTGGGGTGCCTTGTTTGAATTCATGGAGCGCAATCGCCTGGATGTGATGATTGGCTGCGCCAGCATCCCGATGCTGCACAACGGCATCGTCACCGGCAACGCGGCGGCCAGCATTTGGCACCAATTGCGCGAGACCCACTTGGCGCCTATTCAGCACCATGTTCGCCCCCGTTTGCCACTGCCTGTGGACCAGCTGGAACACGATTTGTCGATTGCCCCCCCCGCGCTGATCAAAGGCTATTTGCGCTTGGGGGCCAAAATTTTGGGTGCACCCGCCTGGGACCCCGACTTCAACACGGCCGATCTGCCCATGCTGATGCAAACCGCAGACATTCCTGCGCGTTACCGCCGCCACTTTGCAGGGAATGCCTGATGCGTGTGCCCACCGCAGACCTGCAAACGACCATGTTGTTTGAGGCGTCACCGATCAAGGCACGCTCGACGGGGGATGCCCCTCAATCCATGGACGATGACGAGACGCCCGCAGGCCGAACCCGCTTGCGGGCGATTTTCATTTCGGACCTGCACATCGGCACACCGGGCTTCCAGGCCGATGCCTTGCTGGACTTCTTGAAGCACCACCCCAGCGACACCTTGTACCTGGTGGGGGACATCGTCGATGGCTGGCAGTTGCGCCGCCGTTGGTTTTGGCCGCAAAGTCACAACGATGTGGTGCAAAAGTTGCTCCGCCGTGCGCGCAAAGGCTGCCGCGTGATTTATGTGCCGGGCAACCACGACGAGTTCGCGCGCCACTTTGCGGGCCATGCCTTTGGCGGTATCGAGGTGGTTCACGACACGGTTCACACCACGGCCACGGGCCAAAATTTGTGGGTCATCCACGGCGACCATTTCGATGGCGTGATCCAGTGTGCCAAATGGCTCGCCTATGTGGGTGACTGCTTGTACGAGTTGACGCTCAAGCTCAACCGCCACCTGAACACCGGGCGCGCTCGCATGGGCTTGGGTTACTGGTCTTTGTCGGCTTACCTCAAATTGAAGGTGAAAAAAGCCGTCAACTTCATCAGCGACTTTGAAGTCGCGGTGGCGCAAGAGGCCAAGCGCCGTGGTTTCGACGGCGCGGTGTGTGGGCACATCCACCACGCCGAGATTCGCGACATCAACGGCATCTTGTATTGCAACGATGGCGATTGGGTCGAGAGCCGCAGCGCCTTGGTCGAGCACATGGATGGCCGTTTGGAGATCATCCATTGGGGCGAAGGCGCGGTCATGACGGTGCGCGAGATGAACGCTGTGGAGGCTTTGGTATGAAACTGGCACTGATCACCGATGCCTGGCATCCGCAAGTCAATGGCGTGGTCACCACGCTGCACGAGCTGGTGGCCGCTTTGGCTCCACTGGGTGTGCAGGTCGAGGTGATCCACCCCGGTCTTTTTGAAAACAAACCCTGCCCAGGCTACAAAGGCATTGATTTGGCGGTGCGCCCGGCCAAGCGTTTGACCGAGATGCTCGATGCCATGCAGCCCGATGCCATCCACTTGGCCACCGAAGGCCCGTTGGGCTGGGCGGGTCGCCGCTATGGCCTCAAGCGCCGCTTGGCATTCACCACAGCGTTTCACACCAAGTTCCCTGAAATCTTGCATGCCGCTTTGCGTGTGCCCCTGTCGTGGGGCTATGCCTTGTTCCGTCACTTTCACCGTCCTTCGTCGGGGGTGATGGTGCCCACCCAGGGCGTGCTGGACATGCTCAAAGGCCGAGGCTTTGAAAATCTCAAGCCTTGGACGCATGGCGTGGACCTGGGCTTGTTCGCGTACCACGACAAACCGCTGGACTTGCCTGCACTGGCGCATTTGCCCAGACCTTTGTCTTTGTTCGTGGGCCGTGTGTCTTACGAAAAAAACATCGAAGCCTTCTTGTCCATGAAGCTGCCGGGCACCCGTATCGTGTGCGGGGTGGGACCTTTGGAAGACAGTTTGCGCCAGCGCTTTCCCAGTGTGGTCTGGATGGGCGTTTTGCCTCGCCATGAATTGGCGCAGATATATGCCGCCAGTGATGTGTTTGTGTTCCCTTCGAAAAACGAGACCTTTGGCTTGGTCATGCTTGAAGCCATGGCTTGCGGCACGCCTGTGGCTGCCTACCCCGTCGATGGCCCCTTGCAGGTCTTGGGGGCAGACACAGTCGGCGTGATGGGGGGTGTTTTGCACGAAGACCTTCAGCAAGCCGTGACCCAAGCCCTGCGCATTCCGCGAGCCCAGGCGCGGCGACGGGCCATGCACTTTGACTGGCCTCAGACGGCGCAAAGCTTTGCTTCTCATCTGGTGGATGTGCGCCAGCGTACCGAGTGTGACGCGAACGCTTCACATAATGGTCATCAAATTGACTTGAATGGTTCTTAGGATCAGAACGCAACGAGACGAAAACCAAAAACCATGAGTTCTGAATCCTCCAAAAGTCACAGTGACAAAGCGCCATCGCACCTGTTGGACCGCGACTTGAGCATTCTGGCTTTCAATGAGCGGGTGCTCGATTGGGCGCACCGCCCAGATGTGCCCTTGCTGGAGCGCTTGCGCTATTTGTGCATCGTCTCGTCCAACCTCGACGAATTTTTCGAGGTCCGCGCCGAGCCCCACGTGATGGGCGCTTTGCAAGGCCTGCGCACCGGGCCCTACACACAAGACAGTTGGTCGGCCATCACCGAGCAGGCCAACGCCATGGTGGCTCGTCAGTACACGCTGTACAACGACGATTTGTTGCCCGCTTTGGAGCGCCAAGGCTTTCGCATCCTCTCGCACGGCGAACGCAACGCCGAGCAGCGCCGCTGGGTGCGCAGTTATTTCCAGCGCGAAGTCCAGCCCTTGCTGGTGCCGGTGGGGCTCGATCCCGCACACCCTTTTCCGCAGGTGGCCAACAAGTCTTTGAACTTCATTGTTCAGCTCTCAGGCAAAGACGCCTTTGGCCGCTCCAATGAAATCGCCATCGTCAAAGTGCCACGCGTTTTGCCGCGCTTGATCCCGCTGCCGGCCAAACTGTGTGGCGGCGCGACCTCGTTCGTGCTGCTGTCGAGCGTGATCCGTGCGCATCTGGCCGAATTGTTCCCGGGGCGTGGGGTGGGGCAGTTCTCCCAGTTCCGTGTGACGCGCCATTCCGACTTGGCGGTGGACGAGGACGACGTGGGCAACCTGCGCACCGCTTTGCGCCAGGGCCTGCAACACCGCAACTACGGCCAAGCCGTTCGCCTGGAGGTGTCTTCGGACTGCTCCTTGCGCTTGGCCGAGTATTTGCGCAAAGAATTTCAACTGCCCGAGTTGTCGGTGTTCCGTGTCAACGGGCCGGTGAACTTGGTGCGACTGATGCAGCTGATCGATCTGGCGCAAGCCCCTCATTTGCTGTTTCCGCCTTACAAGGCCAGCTATCCGCAGCAATTGCCTGCGCACGGCTCGATCCTGTCGCGCTTGCGCGAAGGTGATGTGCTGATCCATCAACCCTTTGAAAGCTTTGACGGCGTGCTGGCCTTTTTGCGCGAAGCGGTGTCCGACCCGAACGTGCTGGCCATCAAGCAAACCATCTACCGCACCGGCAGCGATCCGGCCATGATCGATCTGCTGCGCGAGGCGGTGCGTCAGGGCAAAGAGGTCACGGCGGTGGTCGAGCTCAAGGCCCGGTTTGACGAAGAGGCCAACATCAACTGGGCCGAGCAACTTGAATCGATCGGTGCGCAGGTGGTGTATGGCGTGGTGGGGCTCAAAACCCACGCCAAAATGCTGTTGGTCACGCGCCGCGAAGGCCGCAGCTTGCGCCGGTATGGTCACTTGTCCACGGGCAACTACAACCCTCGCACGGCCAGGCTTTACACCGACATCAGCTACCTGACGGCCGACCCCGCCATCACCCTGGACATGGACCAGTTGTTTGGTCACTTGGCCAGTCAAAGCAGTTTGCCCAAGATGAAGCGTTTGCTGGTGGCACCGTTCACGCTGCACACCGACATGCTCTCGCGCATCCGCGCCGCAGGCACAGCAGCGGCTGCAGGTCGGGGCGGTCGCATTGTTTTGAAGATGAATTCGCTGACCGATGTGCCCATGGTGGAAGCCCTGATGGCCGCAGGTCAGCAAGGTGCCCAGATCGACTTGGTCATCCGCGGGGCCTGCATATTGCCCGCCGGTGTGCCCGGCGTGAGCGAAAACATCCGGGTGCGCTCGGTCATTGGCCGCTTTTTGGAGCATTCGCGCGTGTTTTATTTCCGGGCCGGTGAGACCGAGTCTTTGTACCTGTCGAGTGCCGACTGGATGAGCCGCAACATGATGCGCCGTGTCGAGTTGGCTTGGCCCGTGGACGACCCGGCGCTGCGCCAGCGCATCATCGATGAATGCTTGCTGGCCTATTTACACGACAGCAAAGACGCTTGGGACTTGGCCCCCGATGGTCGTTATCACCGCGTAGGACTGCATGCAAAGGGTCACGGCGCACAAAACGCTTTGATGGCGCGTTACACCGCCGCACCTTCGCAGGCGTGAGCATGGACTTGATCTTGTGGCGACATGCGGAAGCCCACGATGCCGAACCGGGGCAAGACGATTTGCGAAGGGTCTTGACCCCCCGAGGTGAAAAACACGCCACGCGCATGGCGGTGTGGCTGGACCGCCAATTGCCCGAAGGCGTGCGCATTTTGACCAGCCCCGCGCTTCGGGCCGAGCAAACCGTGAAAGCCTTGGGCCGCAAATACAAAGTGCGCGATGCATTGTCACCCGGTGCGTCGGTGGACGACCTGCTGGAAGCGGCCGGTTGGCCCGACGCCAAGTGTCCCGTGGTCTTGGTGGGCCACCAGCCCACCTTGGGCGAGTTGGCGGCCAAGCTGCTCAAGATGGGGGAGGGCACTTGCCCCATCCGCAAAGGCGCTGTCTGGTGGTTGCGCAGCCGCCAGCGCGAGGACAGCGAGCAAACGGTGATCGTGTCGGTCACCACGCCTGAGCGGCTTTAGTGCCCTCAATGCCCTAAAGGCCCTAAAGGCCTTAAAGGCCTTAAAGCGTTTTAGACCTTGCTGGGGCGGCCTGTTTTCAGGGTGGGGACGGCCGCCAAAGCCTTCTTGAAACCGGCATCGGGCAAGGCAAAGATGGCTTGCAGGCCGGCGCGGATCAGTTCGCTTTTCTTGATGTCCACGCCCAAAGCCATGGCGCGTTTTTTCATGTCGGCGATTTGTGCGAACTCGGCTTTGGGAATGGTGAAGCTGTCGCGCACGACTTTGACTTTTTTCTCTTTGACGGCCTTGGCCTTGGGGGTTGCAGGCGCGTTCACCACAGGCTTGACGGGCTTGGTCACAGGCTTGGCGCTGACTGGGGCTTGGGTTTTGGCTGGCGCTGCCTTTTCAGGCGCTGCTTTGCGCACAGGTTTGACCACGGTCTTCGCTTTCAAGGGGTCTTTTTTGACCGTGGCGGTGCGTTTTTTGGCAGGCGCTTTGGCCACAGGCTGGCTGGCTTTGGCGGTGGTTCCGGCGCTGGAGGGTGCGATGCTTTTTGCTTGGGCTTTGCTCATGTGGGCTCCTGTTAAAAAACGATGCATACAGTTTATACCGTTCGTTTTTTAAAATCAACACAGCCCGCACGGACTAGACCCTTGGGTCTCTACCCTCAGATCAATTGAATTGAACTTTGAGTTCCCAGCCGGTTTTGAACCAGGCAATGGTTTCTTCGCGCAAGAGGTGTGCGGACTGCGGCCATTGCTCTGCCCAGGCCGTGCTCAGCTTGAGTTTGGCCACCTTGCGCGAGGTATCCACGTTCAACTCAAAAGCGCTGGTGTCCGGGTCCCGGCGGGCATGGCACAAGATGACCGCCATGCGCAAGGCCATCAGCTGCTGGACAAACAAGGGGTCTTGCAGGGGTTCGTCGAGTTTGCGCAACTTACCCCGGTGGCCCAGCACCAGCTGGCTCAGTCGGTGCAATTCGTCGATGGTGAAGCCCGGCAAGTCGGTGTTGTCCAAGATGTAGGCGCCGTGCTTGTGGTAATCACTGTGCGAGATGCGCATGCCCACTTCGTGCAGTTGCGCTGCCCAATGCAATTTGCGCAAATGCCTGGGGGCTTCTTCGTCGGCGGCTTTGCCCAGCATGGCCGACAGCAAGGTCTGCGCGGTGCGCGAGACGCGTTCGGCTTGCGTCAGGTCCGAGCCAAAACGGTGTGTGAGCCAGGACACCATCTGGGTGCGCACATCGTCGTGGGGGCTTTCACGGTCCAGCAGGTCGTACAAAGCGCCATGGCGCAAGGCGCCTTGGGCGGCATGCATTTCATCGATCTGCAGCAAATCGAAAACCGCCCGCAACACCGCCAGGCCACCGCCGATGACGGGACGGCGGTCTTCCTTGACACCTTCGAGCTTGAGGTACTCGGGCTTTTGTGCTTTGAGTAATTTGTCTTTGAGCCAGTCCAGCCCACTGCGGGTGATCAGGCCTTCGGGCCAGCCGGCCAAGGTGAGCACATCGGCCACCGCGCCCACCGTGCCCGATGAGCCATAGCAGGTGTCCCAGTTTTGACGCGGATATTGAATTTGGGCTTCGTCCAGCACCGCTTTGGCGGCAATTTCCGCGGCTTTGAAGGCCGAATGGGTCCAAACACCATCGGGGAAATATTTCATGGACCAGGCCACGCTGCCCACACGGTAAGACTCCAGGGTTTTGGCCTGGGCGTTTTTGCCCAAAATCAATTCGGTCGAACGCCCACCGATGTCCACCACCAAGCGACGCTCGGGCGATTGGGGCAAAAGGTGCGATACCCCCATGTAAATCAGGCGGGCTTCTTCACGGCCGGCGATGACCTCGATCGGGTAGCCCAAGATGCTTTTGGCTTTGGCCAAAAAGACCTCGCGATTGCGCGCTTCGCGCAGCGTCTGGGTGGCCACTGCGCGCACTTGACTGGGCTTGAAGCCTGCGATCCGTTCGGCAAACCGTGCCAGGCAGTCCCAGCCGCGTTGCATGGCTTCGTCGCTCAGGTTGCGCTCGGCATCCAGGCCATTGCCTTGGCGCACGGTTTCCTTGATGTACTCCATGCGCCGCAGATGCCCCGCCTCGAGTTGACCGATTTCCAGGCGAAAGCTGTTGGAGCCAAGGTCAATGGCGGCGAAAAGGGACTTGGTGAGCATGAGCGAGTCTGAGACAGGGGTGCCACAGATTATGTGACGGTTCTTTGAAGATTTGATGACGGTTGGAGGCGCTACGCATCGAGTGCCTCAAAGCGATGCACGCCATGCCTGCGTCAAGACCGGAAACTGACCGGACTGCTCGATCAAAGCCAGTGTGGCCCTTTGGTCTTGATCCTGGCCAAGCGTGCGCTGCGCTTGCCGCAAGCGCTTGAGCCGCCTGCGCAAGGTTTGGCCGAGTTTTTCTGGCACCAGCCCTTCGAGCACATAGCGCTCTTGTTTCATCAAGATGCGGCAAGCGTGTTGTGGCTCTGGCTTTGTAGCCTTGAGCCCATGCTTGATTTTTTGGTGCAGCTTGCGCAAGCGCTGCCCCGTCCAGACTTGCCAATCTTTTGGGCTGCAAGTCTTGGCGCAGTGGGCTTGTTGCAGCCACCTGCGCCAGGCCCGCCAGCCCGCCTGTGTTTCGGGTTGTTTCAGGGCTTGGTAGAGGTGGCGCCGCGTGGTTCGGCGTTGGCTTTGCAGTTGGCGAATCAATTGAGGCCATTCTTGGGGTGCGATGTCCGGATGCTTTTGTCGCCAAACCGGCAAGGTGCTGCCCAGGGCGACATCGAGATTTCGAAGCGCACCGCTGCACCGCCAGAGGTCTTGAAGCACAGCGCGATGTGCTTGTGGGGGTTTGGGCAACATGGGGCGGTAAAAGCAGCGCAAGCCTTTGAAGCGCCGCCAAGCCACGCGGGCTTGGTGCAAGGCTTCTGGGTGCGGAGCGTTTGTCCAAGCCTTGAGCCCATGCGCGGTGTCGCGCAGTGAGGTTTGCATCAACCGCAGCAGGCCTGCATGAGGATGGACCGGCCCACCGAAACCAGGTCCCGTGTTGTGCGAAGCCCCTTTTTTGGATCGCTTGTGCATGGCTCACTTCATTTTGAAGTCGCGCACGTCCAAGGTGGGCCTGGGCATGCACAAGGTCATGGACTGCAGGGTGTGCACCAACAGTTCGGCCACCATCAGGTCGCGGTAGGCCTTGGAATCGGCGGGAACGACGAACCAAGGCGATGTGTCGCTGCTGGTGGCTTGGATGGCCTGGGCATAGGCATGCATGTAGGCCCGCCAGTGCCTGCGGTCTTCAAAGTCCGAGGCCTGCACTTTCCAGTGTTTCAGCGGGTCGTCCAAGCGAGCTTGTAATCGTTTCTTTTGTTCGTCCTTGGAGATGTGCAAATAGCATTTGACGATGGCGATGCCGCTGTCACTCAGCAAGGACTCAAAGTGGCGGATGTGGTGCCATCTTTTTTCGCACTCGGCGTGCTTGATTTGCCCTTTGACCACGGGCACCAGCACATCCTCGTAATGGCTGCGGTTGAAGATCACCATCTCGCCCAAGGCGGGTGTTTTGCCATGGATGCGCCACAAAAAGTCGTGCCTTTGCTCCAGCGCCTGCGGCACGCCAAAGGCCTCGGCACGCACCCCCAAGGGGCTGATGTGTGCAAACACCGTGCGGATGCAGCCATCCTTGCCCGAGGTGTCCATGCCTTGCAAAACCAGCAGCAAGCCACGCGTCTTGCTGGCGTACAGCATGGCTTGCAAGCGGTTGAGCTCTTCGGCCAGCACGGTCATGCGTGCAGGCCACTGCAGCTTGTCTGTTTCTGAGGATGCTTTGGGCAAGGTGGGCAGGCGCGACAAGTCAAGGGCCTTGCCATCCGGGATGCGCCAGTCGGACCAGTTGATGGCATTCATGGGCATGGGATGTTCACAAAGCCAAGGCCGCGCTGGCCCAAGCGCCAAGCCAGACCGCCGCCATGACCAGCATGAGCCCGGGCAGGATCAAGATCGCAAACGAGCGCCCACCAGCACCGATGGCCACCGCCGACTTGCTCAGGGTGTTGGTGCTCACCGCCAGCAAGATGGCCATTTGGGCTTGTGACAGGGATGCTTGGCCTTTGTTCACCAGGCTGCTCATCGAGGCCACGCTGGCATGCGCGTCCACAAGGCCAGCCAACATGCTGGCGATCACCACGCCCAGCTCGCCGATCCAATGGTTCAAGGCCGCGGTCATGACCGTGACGCTCAGCACCGCCAGACTCAGGATCAAGGTGGTTTTGTGTTCAAAGGCATGGCCTTTGAGTTCCATGCCCTGTGTCTCCACATCGATCTGATGGCGCTGGAACAACCAGGTGGCATACAGGCCTGCTGCGCTGCAACCCAGGCCGATGGGCAGAGCCATCCAGGTCAAGCTGCCGGGCAGCAGCAGGGACACCAGCAAACCCAACTGGACCATGGTGGACACGGTGGACAGCACGGCACCCATCGCGGCGGCGGCCATCATCTGGGGCTGCTGCCTGGCCGCCTGGCCCATGGCCAAAATGGTGGCAGTGCTGGAGACGAAGCCGCCGGCAAAACCGGTCAGCGCCATGCCTGCGCGCAAGCCTAAAGTCCTTTTGGCCATGTAGCCCACGGCGCTGATGCTCATGACCGCCACCACAAAACGGGCCAGGTCGTGCGGGTTGACCGCCTGGTAGGGGCCGGTGTAACGGTCGGGGCTCAGTGGCAAGAGGATCAAGGCCGCCGCCAAGAAGACGATCACGTCCTTGAGTTCTTGGGCGGTGATGACCTGGTGCACAAAGCGGTGCATTTCCTCGCGGGCGGCCAGCATGGCGGCCAAGGCGATGCCCATGATGGCGGCCAACTCGGGCGAGGGCAGGGCAAGCGCCCCGAGCAGGCAAGTCAGCAAAATCGCCACCTCGGAGGTCAGGCCGGGGTCGTGTTGCCTGGACTGTTGGTAGGCGGTGACCGTCAAAGCCCCCAAGGCCAGCACGCTGGCACTGAGCAAAAAGGCCGCTTGCAGACTCTGTGCGGCAAAGCCCAGCAAGGCGGCACCACCAAAAGTGCGAATGCCCGCCGAACGCCTGTGGGGGCCAAAGCCTTTGTGCCGTTCACGTTCCGCGCCCACCAGCAGGCCGATGCCCATGGCGACAGACAGCGGGATCAAGGCCGCAGGATCGGCGAGTGTCAACATGGTGCTTGAAAAATGTAGAGAAAGTGATTCATGGGTTGGCTTTGACCCCCAGCACCTGCTGGACAACGGTCTGCCATCATCGCGGCCATGCCCAGGGAGCTCTGTGCGTTGAAACACAGCGGTTTTTTGTTTGACACATTCTTGTCACAATTGGGTTTTACAGTCGAACACATGTTTGAACAGGCGGTCAATGTCTGACCTTCTGACCCTTTGAAAACCCTGAACCAGGAGTTGACATGTTGAAAATGAAATCCGTGATCGCCGCCGTCGGCCTGAGCGTTTTGGCCGCCACCAGCTGGGCCGCCGACATCACTGGCGCTGGCGCCACCTTCCCCTATCCCATGTATGCCAAGTGGGCTGAAGCCTACAAAGCAGCCACTGGCGTGGGCCTGAACTACCAGTCCATCGGTTCTTCGGGTGGTTTGAAGCAAATCCGCGCCAAGACCGTGACTTTTGGCGCCTCTGACGCCCCAGTCTCGGGTGCTGACTTGGACAAAGACGGCATGGTGCAATTTCCAGCCATCATCGGCGGCACCGTCCCCGTGGTGAACCTGGAAGGTTTCAAGCCCGGTGAGTTGCGCATCAGCGGCCCCGTGTTGGCTGAGGTTTACATGGGCACCATCACCAAGTGGAACGATGCCAAACTGGCCGCTTTGAACCCCGGCAAAAAATTGCCTGACCAAGCCATCACCGTGGTGCACCGCGCTGACGGCTCTGGCACCACCTTCAACTTCACCGACTACCTGAGTGCCGTCAGCAAAGACTGGGCCGACAAAGTGGGCAAGGGCGCAGCGGTCAAGTGGCCTGCGAACTCCTCCGTCGGTGGCAAAGGTAACGAAGGCGTGGCCGCCAACGTGAACCGCGTCAAAGGCGCTGTGGGTTACGTCGAATACGCCTACGTCAAGAAAAACAACATGAACTTCTTGCAGTTGCTCAACGCTTCTGGCAAGTACGTCAGCCCCGATGACCTGACCTTTGCCGCAGCCGCTGCTGGCGCCGATTGGTTCAGCGTGCCCGGCATGGGTGTGTCCATGGTCAACGCCAAGGGCAATGACAGCTGGCCCATCAGCACTGCATCGTTCATCTTGATGTACAAAAAGCCGGCCGACAAAGCTTCTTCGGACGAAGTCTTGAAGTTCTTTGACTGGGCTTTCAAGAACGGCAAGAAAATGGCGGCAGATCTGGACTATGTCCCACTGCCAGATGCTTTGACCGCACAGATCCGCACCAAAGTCTGGTCCGAGATCAAGTGATGGTTTGAGCGAAGTCATCGAGGACTTCCTGGCCTCTCATCCGCAAGGGTGAGGGGTCTTTTTTAAAGATTGCAAGGATATGCAGTTGTCACAAGGAATGAATATGGGATCGATCGATCAGCCCAGCCAAGCGCCCGATCAAAACATGCTGGCGGTCGTCAAACGCCAACGTATTCAGGACTTCTTTTTTCACAAGGTCACCCTGAGCTTTTCGCTCTTGGTCTTGTTTGCCCTCTTGGGCATCATCATTTCCTTGCTGATCAATGCTTGGCCCTCATTGGCCAAGTTTGGTTTTCAGTTCATTTGGCGTGTCGAGTGGGACATCGTCAACGAAGAATTTGGTGCGGCCATTGCCATTTTTGGCACCTTGGTCAGCGCCCTGATTGCACTCTTGATCGCCGTGCCATTGTCTTTTGGCATTGCCCTGTTTTTGACCGAGACCTGCCCCACCGCCTTGCGCCGCCCCTTGGGCACGGCCATTGAATTGTTGGCGGCGGTGCCCTCCATCATTTACGGCATGTTCGGCCTGTTCATCTTCGCGCCCTTGTTTGCAGAATATGGTCAGCCCGCTTTGCAGTCGACCTTGGGCCAGATGCCCCTCATTGGCAGCTTGTTTGGTGGCGCCATGAATGGTGTGGGCATTTTGGCTGCAGGCATTGTGCTGGCCTTCATGATCGTGCCCTTCATTGCCGCGGTCATGCGCGATGTGTTCGAGATCGTGCCCCCCATCTTGCGCGAGTCGGCCTATGGCCTGGGGTGCACCACCTGGGAGGTGGTCCGCAGCATCGTCTTGCCCTACACACAAAAGGGCGTGATTGGCGGCGTCATGTTGGGCCTGGGGCGTGCGCTGGGTGAGACCATGGCGGTCACTTTTGTCATTGGCAACTCGCAGCGTTTGAGTGCCTCGCTGTTTTCGCCCGGCACCACCATCGCTTCGACTTTGGCCAACGAGTTTGGCGAAGCGGCCGACTTTCACTTGTCCACCTTGTTTGCATTGGGCTTCTTGCTGTTCGTGATCACTTTCATCGTCTTGAGCCTGGCCAAGATCATGTTGATCCGCGCAGAAAATGCCAAGGGCTCCAAAACTTGATGCCCCGCACCGGAGAAATACGATGGATTTGAAAATTTACAAACGCAGACAGTTGGCCAACCGCATTGGCTTGACCTTGTCCATGTCGGCGATGGGCTTGGGTCTGTTCGTCTTGCTGTGGATCTTGTTCGTGCTGCTGTCCAACGGCTTGGCCGCCCTTGACTGGGCGATGTTCACCCAATCGACCCCAGCCCCTGGTTCTGAAGGCGGTGGCTTAGCCAATGCCATTGTGGGCAGCTTGATGATGGTTTTGGTGACGGCTTTTGTGAGCACGCCCATCGGCATTTTTGCGGGCGTGTACCTGGCCGAATACGGTGATCAAAGCAAAACGGCCGAACTGACCCGCTTTGTCACCGACATCATGCTGTCGGCGCCTTCCATCGTGCTGGGTTTGTTTGTGTATGCGGTGCTGGTGGCGCAGGTGCAGCACTTCTCGGGTTGGGCAGGTTCTTTGGCGCTGTCTTTGATCGCGGTGCCTGTGGTTGTGCGCACCACCGAAAACATGCTGCGCTTGGTGCCTGGCAGCTTGCGCGAAGCGGCTTTTGCCTTGGGCGCGCCCCGCTGGAAAGTGGCCACCTTCATCACCTTGCGTGCGGCCAAATCGGGCGTGATGACCGGCTTGCTGCTGGCGCTGGCCCGCATCAGCGGGGAGACAGCGCCCTTGCTGTTCACCGCTCTGAACAACCAGTTCTTCTCGACCAACATGAACGCCCCCATGGCGAACTTGCCGGTGGTGATCTTCCAGTTCGCCATGAGCCCTTACGACAACTGGGTGCGACTGGCTTGGGGTGGAGCCCTCTTGATCACCTTGACCGTGCTGATCCTGAACATCTTGGCGCGCGTGTTTTTCCGCGAAAAAGCCCAAGGCTAAATTTTTTGAATGGATGGAATTTCCAATGCCTACAACGCAAAACCTGCCATTGAAAAACGCGATCGAAATTCGCAACCTGAATTTCTTTTACGGCACTTTTAAAGGTCTGAAGAACGTCAACCTCGACATCGCCGAAAACAAGGTCACCGCCTTCATTGGCCCATCGGGCTGCGGCAAGTCCACACTGCTGCGCACGCTCAACCGCATGTACAGCCTGTATCCCGGGCAGCGCGCTGAGGGCGAGATCAACTTTTATGGCCAGAACATCCTGGACAGCAAGCAAGACCTGAACTTGCTGCGCGCCCGTGTGGGCATGGTTTTCCAAAAGCCCACGCCTTTCCCGATGTCGATTTACGACAACATCGCATTTGGCATCCGCTTGTACGAGAACCTGAGCCGCTCCGAGATGGACGAGCGCGTGGAATGGGCCCTGAGCAAAGCGGCGATCTGGAACGAAGTCAAAGACAAACTGGGCCAAAGCGGCCTGTCATTGTCCGGTGGTCAGCAGCAGCGTTTGTGCATCGCACGCACGGTGGCGGTCAAGCCCAAAGTCATTTTGCTGGACGAGCCCACTTCGGCACTCGATCCGATTTCGACCGCCAAAGTCGAAGAATTGGTGACCGAGTTGAAGAAAGACCACACCGTGGCCATCGTCACCCACAACATGCAGCAAGCTGCGCGTGTGTCGGACTTCACGGCCTACATGTACCTGGGCGAGTTGGTCGAGTTTGGTCAAACCGAGCAGATCTTCATGAAGCCCGCCCGCCAGGAAACCGAAGACTACATCACAGGCCGTTTCGGCTGATCAGGAGCACACCATGGACAAACACATTTCAAGCCAATTCGATGCCGACCTGACCAACGTGTCTTCACGCGTTTTGGAGCTGGGCGGTTTGGTCGAGTCGCAAACCCGCCATGCGGTCTATGCCCTGGCCCAATTCAGTGCCGAAGTCGCTGACCAGGTGATTGCTGCTGAAAAGCAAGTCAACACCATGGAAGTCGAGATCGATGCTGAGCTGGCATCGATCATCGCCCGCCGCCAGCCCACGGCCCGCGATTTGCGATTGCTGATGGCGATCTCCAAGATCACCGGCAACCTCGAACGCGTGGGCGACGAGGCCGATCGCATTGCCCGCATGGTCAAACAAATCCTGCAACAGGGCAGCCCCCGCAATTTGCCATCGTCTGAATTGCGCATCGCTTCTGACCTGGCCTCGGGTTTGCTGCGCAAGTCTTTGGACGCCTTTGCCCGTCTGGATGTGAACACCGCCTTGGTGATTTTGAAAGAAGACGATTTGATCGATGCCGAGTTCAACGGGTTCGTGCGCAAATTGGTCACCTACATGATGGAAGACCCCCGCACGATTTCGGCCAGCTTGGACTTGCTCTTCGTGGCCAAAGCCATTGAGCGCATTGGTGACCACGCCAAGAACATCGCCGAATTTGTGATCTATGTGGTCAAGGGGGCCGATGTGCGCCACACCGCTTTGTCTGACATTGAGCAAGCCGTCAAATGAGAAGCCTGCCTCGGATTCTGATTGTCGAAGACGAGTCGGCTATCGCCGAACTCATCTCGGTCAACCTGCGCCACAACGGGTTTCAGCCCGTGTGGGCGATGGATGCCGAGTCTGCGCAACGTGAACTCGATGAAATCTTGCCCGATGTGATCTTGCTGGACTGGATGCTGCCCGGTGAAAGCGGTTTGGCGCTGGCACGGCGCTGGCGCTCTGCTGCGCGGACCAAGGCTGTGCCCATCTTGATGCTGACGGCTCGAGGCGATGAAGCCGACCGCGTGGCGGGTCTCGATGCCGGCGCCGACGATTACATCGTCAAACCGTTTTCGCCCCGTGAGTTGTTGGCCCGCATCCGTGCGGTCTTGCGCCGTCGTGTGCCGGAGTCTGCGGGCGGTTTGGTGAAAATTGCCGAGCTGCAACTCGATGCCGACACCTACCGCGTCAGCTGGCAAGACAAGCCTTTGAAGGTGGGCCCCACCGAGTTCAAGCTTTTGCAGTATTTGATGCGTCACCCTGAGCGCGTGCACACACGCGGCATGTTGCTGGACAAAATTTGGGGTGACCATGTCTACATCGAAGAGCGCACGGTGGATGTCCATGTCAAGCGCCTGCGCGAGTCCTTGGGCGAAGCGGGCACCATGATCGAGACGGTACGCGGTGCCGGCTACCGTTTGACCGGATCGCCTGCGCCCTGACGGACAATCGACGGCATGTTTTCTTCGATTTTCGTGTTCCTTTTCTCGACCGCCTCGATGGCGCTGTTGGGTTGGTGGTTGGCAGGACCGATGCTGGCTCTTGCATTGGCCTTGGCTTGCGCCCTGTGGGCCGCATTGGCCATGCTCTGGAAAATCCACCGTCTGGAGCGCTGGATCTCGGGTTCAGACCTGATGCGCGATGTGCCCTGGAAGGGTGTGTGGCTGGAGACCGCCCAGCGCATGCAACGGTTGCTCAAACAGCGTGACAAGCTGGCCAAGGACCATGAAAAACGCCTGAACGATTTTTTGTCGGCGATCCAGGCTTCACCCAATGGTGTGACCTTGCTCGATGAGCAAGGCCGCATCGAATGGTTCAACGACACCGCAGCCACGCACTTGGGTTTGGACATTGTCCGAGACCGCATGCAGCATGTGGTGCACTTGGTGCGTGATCCTGTTTTTTCACGTTATTTTGCGCAAGCAGAACACCACAGCGATGTGGTCATCGATGGCCGGTCTTTGACGGTGGCACAAAACACCAAGCTGTCGGTGCAGTTGCATTCGTATGACGAGGGCCGTCAATTGCTGCTGACCCGCGACATCACTTTGATGACCATGGCCGATGCCATGCGCCGTGATTTCGTGGCCAACGTCTCTCACGAAATCAGAACCCCATTGACAGTGCTCAGTGGCTTTGTGGAAACTTTGCAGATGATCCCGCTGGCGGAGTCAGAGCGCAAGGAATACCTGGACTTGATGGCCGTGCAAGCCGGCCGCATGCAAAGTCTGGTGGCCGACTTGTTGACCCTGTCGCAGTTGGAAGGCAGCCTCCCGCCGGGCACGTCCGAAAAAGTGTCCGTCAAAGACCTGATGGCGCAGGTGGCCTCTGATGCGGCGGCACTGTCAGCGGTGCTGGGCGACAAAGACCCCGAGCAAAGGCATGTGGTGCACGACATCGTGTTTGAGCCGGCACCCGAATGGGCCATCTTGGGGGGGCGCTCAGAGTTGCACAGTGCAATCTCCAACTTGGTCAGCAATGCCATTCGCTACACACCTGCGGGCGGGCGGGTCCATGTGTCGTGGTCGCGCGACCCAGAACATGTGATCTTGTCGGTGAAAGACTCGGGGCCAGGCATTGCGCCCGAACACTTGCCCCGCTTGTCCGAGCGCTTTTACCGCGTCGATCGCAGCCGTTCCCGCGAGACCGGTGGCACGGGACTGGGCTTGGCCATCACCAAACACGTGGCGCAACGCCATGGGGGCGAGCTGCGCGTCGAAAGTCAACTGGGCAAAGGCTCCAACTTCATGTTGGTGTTGCCCATCAGCCGCGTGGAGCCCCTCTCGGATTGATGGGTGTCCCGCTCCGGTGATGCGTTAGTTCTACGGGACTTCACGAGGCTTGGTCTATCAGCCACTGTGCCAGTGCTCATGGTTTCATGGCCTGCCTTCGCTTATTCGGGGCAGTCTCGCATTTGTCAGTCACGCGGGGATTACCCCCATAGCCCGGTGGCATGGGTTTGGGTATCTTTCTTGAATCTGGAAATCAAAACTATAGGTTTCGAGAAACAATTAATAGGAGATCCCCGATGAATGCCGCGCAGTTTCAAAATGCGATGATCGTTTGCATGATCGTCGGCTTTGCCGTGATGGAGTGGGCCACCCGGCGCTACAAAACCAATGTCCACGCCACCAGCAACGACACCAAGCTGGAATTGCTGATGTTCCTCAGTTTGCTGGCCGTCACCCAGCCCTTGGCCATTTTGGCCACCTCCAAACTGGGCGCCGCATTTTTCCCGGACGCCAAAGGCATGCTGGCCGACTTGCCCTGGTGGGGCATGGTGGGTGTGCTCTTGTTGGCCGATGACATGACCCAGTATTGGTGGCACCGTCTGTCGCACTCGCCTCTGCTGTGGCCCTTGCACCGTGCTCACCATTCGGCCGAATACATGAGCATCCGGGTGACCTTCCGCAACAATTTCTTTTATTACCTGATGATGCCGGGCCTGTGGTTTGGCGGCGCTTTGTTGTACTTGGGTTTTGGCGGCATGGTTTACGCCTCTTACATCATCGTCAAGCTCTTTGTCATTTTGGGCGCCCACTGCGCTTGGCGCTGGGACGAACCGCTGTACCGCATTCGCGCTTTGCATCCCCTCATGTGGGTGCTGGAACGCACCATCTCGACCCCAGCCACGCACTGGGCGCACCACGCCATCACCAACCAAGACGGTGTGGGCCACTACAAAGGCAACTTTGGCAACTTGCTCTTCTTTTGGGACATCCTGTTTGGCAGCGCACATATCACGCGCCAATACCCGGCCAAGGTGGGTCTGATCGATGACAAGCTGTTTGGCCAGGAGCGCTGGTACCACCAGATGTTTTTCCCCGTGCTGCAGTCGCGCCGTGAACATTCGGCCCTGAAATTTGGCGGCACGATTTACGCCGAGCCTGAAGAGGCGACCAAAGCCTCCTGAAGTGTTAAGGTGCTCTGGTGCCCTTCGGTGCGGCACAGAGCAGGCCTTGCGGTGAATGACGCCCAAGGTGTTGTCCTGCTCATCAATTGGAGGTGAGCCATGGACGACAAAATGACAGCGTTTTTAGAGCGCATTGGGCAACTGGAGGCGCAGCTGGAGGCTGAGTTTCAGCGCAAGCGCCAGGCGCTGGAGGCTGATTTTGAAGCGCGCAAGGTCCGCTTTGAGGTCGAGGTGTTGGCGCAGCAAAGGCGCTTCAAAGAAGGTGTTCTGCGCTATGTGTGGACCGCCGACTGGCGGCACCTGCTGACGGTGCCTTTCATCTACCCCGTGATCTTGCCCATGCTGCTGCTCGACGTGTTTGTGACGCTGTACCAGTGGCTGTGTTTTCCGCTGTACCGCATGCCGCGCGTCAAGCGTTCGGACTATTTTGTGTTTGACCGCACCCACCTGGCTTATTTGAATGTGGTCGAGAAAATCAACTGCGCCTATTGCTCGTACGGCAATGGTTTGATCGCCTATGCCCGCGAGGTCGTAGGCCTGACGGAAAAGTTCTGGTGCCCCATCAAGCATGCGCGGCGGGTTTTGCAGGCGCACCCGCATTACAGCGGCTTTGTGGACTATGGCGATGCACAAAACTACCGCGACCAGCTCAACCAGTTGCGCCAGCAGTTGCAGCAGATTCAACCGGCATCCACAGCCGCGCTGTCGCAGTCTGGACAGCTTGATGCGGGCGGCCTGACTAAAGTGGACGGCATGAAAAACTTTCAAACTTTGGCCGATCTGGCCGCATGCGTCGGCCAGGACGTGGCCACTACCGAGTGGGTGCAGATCACCCAGGAACAGGTCAACCAGTTCGCTGAAGCCACGGGGGACCACCAGTGGATCCACGTCGATGTGGAGCGCGCCAAGAAGGGCCCGTTTGGTGGACCGATTGCACACGGTTTTTTGACCTTGTCTTTGCTGCCCCAGTTTTTTGACAAGACCGTCAATGTGGTCGAGAAAAGCATGGGCGTGAACTATGGCTTGAACAAGGTGCGCTTCATGGCGCCGGTGCTGGTGGGCAGCCGTTTGCGCGGCCATTTGCACCTGCATTCGGCCACGCCCATCGAAGGCGGCTTGCAGATCCAGTGGAATGTGACGGTAGAGCGCGAGGGCAGTGACAAGCCCGTGTGCGTGGCCGAGTCGCTGGCGCGAATTTACGCTTGAAGCGCGTCTGCGCTGGCGCCGCCAAAACCGTTTTGGCGCCAAGCTTCAAACACGGTGACCGCCACCGCGTTGGACAGGTTCAGGCTGCGCTGGCCTTCGCGCATCGGCAGCTTGATCCGTTGTGCGGGCGCAAAGGTCTCGCGCAGCTCGGGTGAGAGGCCGCGCGTTTCGGCGCCAAACACCAACCAGTCGCCCGGCTGAAAAGCCACGGTGTGCGCCACGCGGCTGCCCTTGGTGGTCAGCGCAAACATGCGCTCAGAGGCCGGCTTTTCTTGCGCCAGAAAAGTGTCCCAGTTTTCGTGGCGGCGCAAAGCGGCGTACTCGTGGTAATCCAGACCTGCGCGGCGCATGTGCTTGTCGTCCATCGAAAAACCCAAGGGTTCGATCAAATGCAAGGTGCAGCCGGTGTTGGCAGCCAAGCGGATGACGTTGCCCGTGTTGGGCGGGATCTCGGGTTCGACCAGGACGATATGAAACATGGCCGGTATTGTGCCCTGTGCGCGGGGCTCATTCGCCGCCGGCTTCGGTGCGGGCCAGCACCACGGCGCTGATGTGGCTGGCCCCCGCTGCCCGCAAGGCCAACGCGGCGGTGTGCAGCGATGCGCCACTGGTCATCACATCGTCCACCAACACGATGCGGCGTCCGCGAATTTCGGCCGCTCGCAGGGGGTCGATGGCAAAGGCCCCATTCAAATTGGCCAGGCGCTCGGCTCGGGGTAGCGTTCTTTGTGCTGGGGTGTGGCGCGTGCGCAGCAGCAGTTCGGCTTGGGTTTTGGCGGCGCAAAGCTCACGCGCCAATAGCAAGGATTGGTTGTAACCCCGCTCAGCCAAGCGCTCGGCCGACAAGGGAATGGGCAAGATGCCATCGGCCATCGCCACCGCGTCTTCGACCCATGGGGCATGGCGCATCAAGCTGCCCAAAGGCCCAGCCCAGCCCGGCTGCTGGTGAAATTTCAATTGCGCAATCAAGTCGATCCAGGGCCAGGCGTAGGCCGTGGCGGTCAGGCACAGGTCCAGTGGCGGAGGGGACTTGATGCAGGCCCCGCAGCGCTTGGGCCCCAGATTGGATGCCGGCAAGGGCAGGGCGCAG
The DNA here is from genome assembly GCF_030053395.1 of Limnohabitans lacus. Lineage (GTDB taxonomy): Bacteria > Pseudomonadota > Gammaproteobacteria > Burkholderiales > Burkholderiaceae_C > Limnohabitans_A > Limnohabitans_A lacus. The sequence continues at coordinate 50,340 of NZ_JASGBH010000011.1, forward strand.
GTGCTGCACCGTGCAATGGGTTGGGCAAAACAGCGGATGCATGCTTCGCACAAGGGCGCTTGGGGCCAGTCCCGACAGACGGCACAGCGGCTGGGCAGCCAACGCCAAAAGCCGCCGGGTCGCTCAAAGACTGGCGGTTTGGCCATCCCCCTGAACAGCGTCCATCCCATGGGGTCAATATACTTCCGTCACCGTCCTGACCACAAGCGCACCGGCATGGCCTGTGTTTGTGACCCAGTTCAGCCACCTGTTTGCTTTGGCCATGTCTGCACCCGAACGTCCTCCTTCTCTTGACCCCATTGCCGCAGCCCGTTGGGCCGCCCTCCCTGCGGCGGGCCGCGCATCGCCTTGGCTGCATGAAGAAGTGGCCTCACGCATGCAAGACCGTTTGGACTTCATCAAGCTGCAGCCTCAGCAATGGGCGCATTGGGAGCCTGTGCGGGGCGGGCTGCAAGCGCACCAAGCCTTGCAAAAGCGTTACCCGCAAGCCCAGGTGTGGCTCACCAGTGCCCAACAGGCCGAGGCCGAGGCGGCCGACAAAGTATTGAAAGCCGCTTGGTGGCAGCCCGCCAGGTGGACGGGCCCGCGTGTGCAAACCGGTGTGCCGCCCGAAGGCACGGTCCAGATGCTGTGGGCCAATATGCAGTTGCACGCTTCGGCCCAGCCGCAAGCTTTGCTCCAAAGCTGGCACCGGGCGTTGGCAGTCGATGGGTTTTTGATGTTCTCCTGCTTCGGTCCTGACACCTTGCGTGAATTGCGCACGGTGTACGCACAACTGGGTTGGCCCGCACCGGCCCATGAATTCACCGACATGCACGATTGGGGCGACATGTTGGTGCAAGCCGGGTTTGCCGAGCCGGTGATGGATATGGAGCGCATCACGCTGACGTTTGAAACCCCCGAGCGTTTGCTCGCGGAGTTGCGTGAGTTGGGCCGCAACCTGAACATCCAGCGCTTTGCCGGTTTGCGCGGTCGCCAATGGCTTGCCCAATTGCATGCGGCGCTGTTGACTTTGGCCCAGCCGCAAGAAGGTGGGCGCATGGCACTGAGCTTTGAAATTGTGTACGGTCATGCCCTCAAACCGAAGCCACGCGCCAAAGTGGCGGCCGAAACCGAAATCGGTCTGGCCCAGATGCGGCAGATGCTCAAGCGCTGATGCGCCCGATCCAATAAGCTTTGATTTTTATCAAAACCCCCTTGTAACTCGGGTAAAATCCCGCCACATTTGGCCAAAGTGCGCGCTCTTGAGCGCGTTAGGTTATTGAAAGTTGACGCGTGTCAAATCCGTCTTACCAGTTCGCACAGGTGTCCGGTCCCTCCATTGATTGGCGGCTCAGACGCAATTGCTCGGTAACACCATCCCAACTGGGGTGGTTTTACGGTTCTCTGTGTGCGCTCTCATTGGGCATTGGCTTATTCTTCTGGTTTCAGGGGGCGACGCTGGTGCTGACGTTTGCCGGTTTGGAGTTGGCTTTGGTGGGGGTGGCCTTTTTGGCCTATGCCCGCCACGCCACCGACGGTGAGTGGATTTCCCTGCAAGGACCGCATTTGGTGGTGGAGCTGGAAACCGCTGGCCGCCGTGAGCGGGCTGAATTTGCGCGTCAATGGGTAAGGGTCGAGCCAAAGTCGGGTGACCACAGTCTGATCGAGTTGTCAGGCCAGGGTCGTTCGGTTGAGGTGGGGCGCTTTGTGCGTCCTGAGCTCCGGCAAGCGCTGGCGCGAGAAATCAGAAGGGCTTTGCGTTCAGCGTGATGCCATGGCGGCAAAGGGGGTTTGGCCCTCATTTGCCAAAGGTGTGAGTTCAACAGAGTCTTGGAAGTTAGTGAGAACCATGAAGAATATTTCCAACCAATTAGCATCGCTGCTATCCCGCGCAGGCATTTTTGCAGGCGCATGGCTGGCCACTTCTGCTTACGCGGTCAACGATTTGCCCGGTGGTCCCGCCGTCAATCAGCTCAACTTTGCGCCGCCAGTGACCAAAATCGCTGAAGAGCAGCATTGGCTGCATTGGATGATGTTGATCATCTGCACGGTGGTGTTCATTGCTGTTTTTGCAGTGATGTTCTATTCCATCTGGAAGCACCGCAAGTCGGTGGGTCACAAGCCTGCGACCTTCAGCGAATCCGTGACGGTCGAAATCTTGTGGACCGCAGCGCCTTTCCTGATCGTGATCTTGATGGCTTTGCCTGCAACCAAGGTGCTCGTGGCTCAAAAGGACACCACCAACGCCGACTTGACCGTCAAGGTCACAGGCTACCAGTGGAAATGGGGCTATGACTACATCAAAGGTCAAGGCGAAGGCCTGAGCTACATCTCCACACTGGACTCGAGCCAACGCGCAATGTCCAATGCAGGCAAGCCTGAAGGCGACAACTACCTGCTCAAAGTGGACAATCCTCTGGTTGTGCCCGTCGGTCAAAAAGTGCGTGTGATCACCACCGCCAACGACGTGATCCACGCTTTCATGGTGCCCGCCTTCGGCATCAAGCAAGACGCGATCCCTGGTTTTGTGCGTGACACGTGGTTCCGCGCTGAAAAGACGGGCGATTTCTATGGCCAGTGCGCAGAACTGTGTGGCAAAGAACACGCTTACATGCCCATCCATGTGAAAGTGTTGTCTGCACAAGACTACACCGCCTGGGTGGATGCTGAGAAGAAAAAGCAAGCAGCCTTGGCCGATGATCCAGCCAAAGTGTGGGCCTTGGACGACTTGTCCAAGCGTGGTGAGAAGGTCTATGCCGCCAATTGCGCTGCCTGCCACCAAGCCAACGGCAAGGGCGCTGGCCCGATCAAAGCACTCGACGGCGCTGCTGTTGTGCTCGATGCCAACAAATCCAAGCAAATCGCGGTTTTGCTCAACGGTCAAAACAACGGCACCATGCCTGCATGGAAACAGTTGTCCGACACCGAAATCGCGGCTGTGATCACCTACACCAAGAACAACTGGTCCAACAAGACCGGGCAGATCGTGCAACCAGCCGAAGTGCTGGCCGCACGCAAGTAAGTCAGTACCGCATTAAGTAAGAGGAAATCAAGATGAGTGCCGTTCTCGACCATCACGATCATGCCCACGACGACCACGGGCACGCACCTGCGGGCTGGCGTCGTTGGGTCTACGCGACCAACCACAAAGACATTGGTACCTTGTACCTCTTGTTCAGCTTTGCCATGTTGATGGTGGGCGGTGTCTTGGCTTTGCTGATCCGCGCTGAGCTGTTCCAGCCGGGCCTGCAGATCGTCAACCCCGAGTTGTTCAACCAATTCACCACCATGCACGGCATCATCATGGTGTTCGGTGCGATCATGCCCGCCTTCGTGGGCTTTGCAAACTGGATGCTGCCTTTGCAAGTGGGCGCTTCGGACATGGCCTTTGCCCGCATGAACAACTTCAGCTTCTGGCTGATGATCCCCGCCGCTTTGATGCTGGTGGGTTCGTTCTTCATGCCTGGTGGCGCACCCGCTGCCGGTTGGACCCTGTACGCACCGTTGACCCTGCAAATGGGTCCTTCCATGGATGCTGGTATTTTTGCCATGCACATCTTGGGTGCTTCGTCCATCATGGGCTCGATCAACATCATCGTGACCATCTTGAACATGCGCGCCCCTGGCATGACCTTGATGAAGATGCCCATGTTCGCATGGACTTGGTTGATCACCGCTTACCTGCTGATCGCTGTGATGCCTGTGTTGGCTGGCGCGATCACCATGACGCTGACTGACCGCCACTTTGGCACCAGCTTCTTCAACCCCGCCGGTGGCGGTGACCCCGTGATGTACCAGCACATCTTCTGGTTCTTCGGTCACCCTGAGGTGTACATCATGATCTTGCCGGCCTTCGGCATCATCAGCCAGATCGTGCCCGCCTTCTCGCGCAAGAAACTGTTCGGTTACGCCTCCATGGTGTATGCCACTTCCTCCATCGCGATTTTGTCCTTCATCGTGTGGGCTCACCACATGTTCACGACCGGCATGCCTGTGACTGGCCAGCTGTTCTTCATGTACGCCACGATGCTGATTGCCGTGCCCACTGCTGTGAAGATCTTCAACTGGATCGCCACCATGTGGCGCGGTTCGATGACGTTTGAAACCCCCATGCTGTTTGCGGTGGGCTTCATCTTCGTGTTCACGATGGGTGGTTTCACCGGTCTGATTTTGTCCATGGCCCCCATCGACATCCAGATGCAAGACACCTACTACGTGGTGGCCCACTTCCACTATGTGTTGGTGGCCGGTTCCTTGTTTGCCTTGTTCGCAGGTTTTTACTACTGGGCTCCTAAGTGGACCGGTGTGATGTACAGCGAAGGCCGTGGCAAGTTTCACTTCTGGTGGTCGCTGATTTCTTTCAACGTCACCTTCTTCCCGATGCACTTCTTGGGTCTGGCCGGTATGCCACGTCGCTATGCCGACTACCCTATGCAGTTCACCGACTTCAACATGATCGCATCCGTGGGTGCCTTCTTCTTCGGTTTTGCTCAGGTTTACTTCTTCTTGTTCATCGTGGTGCCTGCCATGCGTGGTCAAGGCGAGAAAGCGCCACAGAAGCCTTGGGAAGCCGCCGAAGGCCTGGAGTGGGAAGTTCCCTCGCCAGCACCTTTCCACACTTTTGAAAATCCGCCCAAGCTGGACGCGACTGCGACCCGTGTGATCGGTTGATGATTGTGGCCATGACACCCGAGCAAAAGAAAAGCAATGTGCGCCTGGGCCTGATTTTGGCCTCGGTGGCACTGGCCATCCTGGTCGGTTTCGTGGCCAAGTTGCTCCTGTTGCAGCGTTGAGTTGACAAGATGAATCTGCGCGGCGAAAACCTGAAGATGGTGGGCAAACTGGCGGTGGTGACCGCCGGTATGTTCTGCTTTGGGTACGCGCTGATTCCGATCTACAAGCACATTTGCGAAATGACCGGGATCAACATCTTGTCGATTTCCGAGCGTTTGGTGCCCGGCAACGGCACAGCAGGTGCGCAAGTCAAATTGCCATCCAATACGCAAATTGACAAGAGCCGTGTCATCACAGTCGAGTTCGATGCCAATGCACGCGGACCATGGGACTTCAAGCCTGAAAAGCGTTCGATCCAGGTGCACCCTGGCGAACTCAACACGGTCATGTACGAGTTCCAAAATGTCCAGAACCGTCGCATGGCGGCGCAGGCCATTCCCAGCTACGCGCCGAACCAGGCTGCCAGTCACTTCAACAAGCTCGAGTGTTTCTGTTTCAACCAGTACACCCTCGAGCCCGGGGAAAAGAAACGTTGGCCCGTGGCTTTCGTGATCGACCCCAAGTTGTCCAAGGACGTGACCACGATCACTTTGTCGTACACCTTCTTTGAAGTCGGTGGCAAAACACCCGCAGCACCCGTTGCCGTTGTGTTGGACAAGCAGCCAGGAGCGGGTTCATGAGTGAACAGCGCCAAGGCTCTTTGATCCGCACCGTTCAAGCCGTGCTGTGGTCATTCATCGGTATTCGCAAAAATGCGGACTACCAAAAAGACATTGAAAAGCTCAATCCCTTCCACATCCTGGGAGTGGGCATTGCAGCCGCTTTGTTGTTTGTGCTGGGGCTGATTGCCCTGGTCAATTGGGTCGTGGTTCAACCCACGGGTCTGTAAACCCCAAGATTCGATTTAGAAAAGAGAGCAGGAGTCAGTATGAGTTCCACCGCACACGGCACTACGCCTTATTACTTCGTACCCCATGAGTCCCGTCACCCCGTGATGGCCGCCATTGGTTTGTTCTTCGTGATCTTGGGCGCAGGCCAGTGGATCAACGGCGAAAGCTGGGGCATGTATTCATTGTTCTTTGGCTTGATCTGGTGGCTGACGGTTTTGTACCAATGGTTCAAAGAGTCCATCGCTGAAAGTGAAGGCGGTCAATACGGCCGCAAGATCGATCTGTCCTACCGCTGGAGCATGACTTGGTTTATCTTCTCCGAAGTCATGTTCTTCGGTGCCTTCTTCACGGCTTTGTGGTGGGCGCGCTCCCACTCGGTGCCCGCATTGGGCAGCCTCGAAAACGCACTGTTGTGGCCTGATTTCAAGGCCGTGTGGCCCACATTGGCTGCAGGCGCTACAACATCGCCTGCTGGCATCATCGAGCCCTTCCAGACCATGACGCCTTTCTGGTTGCCCACCATCAACACCGCTTTGTTGTTGACATCGGGTGTGACCTTGACCGTGGCTCACCACGCCATGCAGCACGGTGACCGCAGCAAGACCATCAAATTCATGTGGATGACCGTCTTGTTGGGTGTGATCTTCTTGTTCGTGCAAGGCTATGAATACGCCCACGCTTGGAGCGATATGAACCTGAAGATGTCTTCGGGCGTGTACGGTTCGACCTTTTACATGCTGACCGGCTTCCACGGTTTCCACGTGTTTGTGGGCATGTTGATGCTCTTGTTCATCACATTGCGTTTGCAAAAAGGCCACTTCACGCCTGAGCGTCACTTCGGTTTCGAAGGTGCTGCTTGGTACTGGCACTTTGTGGACGTGGTTTGGTTGGGTCTGTACATCCTGGTTTACTGGATGTAAGGTCTGCCCGCCCTAACAAAAAAGCGCCCAAGGGCGCTTTTTTGTTGTTGATACAAAGCGTTCAGGCGCCAGCTGGGATGCCAGTCGGTTGGATCCAGCCCATCTTCCAGGAAATCAGGACGCAGATAAAGAGGACAATCGACAAGCCCACACGCAAAGCCAAGGCCGTGGCCATGCTGCCTTTGCGAGGCGCGGTGCCTTCACTTCGTGGAGCGCCGCTGCGCATCATGTAGATCAAAGCCCAAACGAGGCTGGCCAAGATGGCCAAAAAAGCAATTGCAACCAGTATTTTCATGAGCCACATTATCCGATGAGTCTGTCCCGTCCATCATTGCAGGGTATCTTGATCTTTGCAGCCGCCGCGCTGGGGATGGCCGTGACCTTTTCACTGGGCCTGTGGCAAGTTGGCCGAGGTGCGGAGAAATTGGCGCTGCAAGCTGCCAAAACGGAACGGATGACCAAGCCCGTGCTGGAAGGGCGCAGCTTACAGACGGCCATGTCAGCCGCCGACATACAGGGCTTGCTGTACCGCGCCATGGCTCTTCAAGGCCAGTGGCTGCCGCAGCACACGGTCTATCTGGAAAACCGACAGATGAACGGCCGCGCTGGCTTTTATGTGGTCACGCCCATGCGCATGGAGGCCACGGGACAAGTGCTGCTGGTGCAGCGCGGATGGGCGCCTCGCGCCTTCAATGACCGCATGGCATTGCCACCGGTTGACACGCCAGAGGGTCTGGTCGAAGTCATGGGTACATTAGCCCCTTGGCCATCGCGGCTGTACGATTTTGGCGGGGTGGAGGACGGCGCGATACGGCAAAATCTCGACTTGGATGCTTTCCAACACCAGACGGGTTTGACGTTTGCAAACCTCAGTCTGATGCAGGCTGGATCGCCCTCAGAGGGCTTGTTGCGCGAATGGCCCCAGGTGGCCTCGGGTGTGGAAAAGCACCAAGGATATGCATTTCAATGGTTCGGGCTTTGCGCCCTGATCGCACTACTTTATGTCTGGTTTCAAATTGTCCAAGCACGCCGAAAAAAATGATCTGACCGATGCACCGTTGGGCATGACGGTGCACGACTTGCCGCAGCCTGGCGAAGTTGCCCAGGCGGATGAGCAGCGGACCAACACAGGCCGCTGGAAAATGCTGGCCCTCTTGCTCGTGTGTGCAGCGCCCGTCATCGCTTCTTATTTCACCTATTACGTGGTGCGTCCCGAAGCGCGTCGACATTACGGCGAGTTGGTCACCCCCCAGGTGGATTTGCCCGCCAGCACAGCACTCAATTTGCAAGGTCAGCCTGTGGACTTGAAGAGCCTCAAAGGTCAATGGCTCTTGGTGGCTGTGGGCTCAGGTGACTGCCAAGATGCCTGCAAGGAAAACTTGTACTTTCAGCGCCAATTGCGCGAAATCATGGGCAAGGGCAAAGACCGCATGGACCGCGTCTGGGTGCTGACCGATCAGGCCCCTGTGGATGCGGCCTTGTTGCCCGCATTGCACCAAGCCCATGTTTTGAGGGTGGATCCGCAAGTGATTCAAGCCTGGTTGAGTCCTGCCGCAGGCCAGGCGGTGCAAGACCATCTGTATGTGATCGACCCGATGGGCCACTTCATGATGCGATTTCCTGCGCACATGAATGTGGAGGGCGCATCCAAAGCCAAGAAAGACCTGGACCGTCTGCTGCGCGCATCGGCTTCCTGGGACGAGGCCGGACGCTGATGGCCATGACCACGGTCGACCTGTACAACCTCAACCCCATCTTGCAAGTGATGGGCGCGGGGTTGGCGTTTGCCTTGTTGCCGCTGATTTGGTGGGTCTGGCGGCATCGTCACGCGCCGAGTGGACGGCGCTTGCAGGCCTTGACCGTCTTGACCCTGTTCCTCACCTTTGATCTGATTTTGTTTGGCGCCTTCACGCGCCTGACCGATTCAGGCTTGGGCTGCCCTGATTGGCCGGGTTGCTACGGCAGTGCCACGCCCATGGGCGCACAGCAGCACATCGATGCCGCGCAGTCGGCCATGCCCACAGGCCCCGTCACGCATGGCAAGGCCTGGATCGAGATGGTGCACCGTTACTTGGCCACGGGTGTGGGCGTGTTGATCTTGATTTTGTCGGTCATGACCTGGCGTCTGCGCCGAAAGAACCCTGCCCATGCTGTCAGTTCTTGGTGGCCGACCTTCACCTTGTTGTGGGTGTGCATGCAAGGTGCTTTTGGCGCCTTGACGGTGACCATGAAACTCTTTCCGGCCATCGTGACCTTGCACTTGTTGTTCGGCATCGGCTTGTTGGCGCTGTTGGCTGCGCAGGCAGTGCGTTACGAAGGCTGGCAAAGCCGACTTGTGCCGTCAGGCTGGCGCAAAGGTTTGTGGTTGGCCTATGCCCTGCTGTGGCTGCAGATCGCCTTGGGTGGCTGGGTCAGCACCAATTACGCGGTGCTCGCCTGCACCGGCTTTCCATCGTGCAACGGCTCTTGGCTGCCCACTTTGGATTGGCAGGGCTTTGCGCTTTGGCGTGACCTGGGCCACACCGTCCATGGCGAGGTCTTGCCTTTTGTGGCGTTGACCACCATCCATTTCGTCCACCGCAGTGCGGCTTGGATGGTGTTGGCGGCTTTGGTGGCAGTGGCTTGGGGTTTGCGACGGGTGCCCAGCATGCAAAAGTTGGCCCATGCGGTGTGGGCCTTGGCCGCTTTGCAATTGGCCACGGGCCTGAGCAATGTGGTGCTGGACTGGCCCTTGGTGGCGGCCGTGTTGCACACCGGCGGCGCCTCGGCCCTGGTGTTGGTATTGACCTGGGCGCTGTGCATCAGCCGCTCAGATTCTGTGAGTTCATCGGGTCCTGTTGTCCGTGAACGTTCTTCTTTTGATTCAAGGCCTGCTGCATGACTGCTGCGACTTCTTCTCCTTGGCGCCAGTATTACGCGCTGACCAAACCCCGTGTGGTTCAACTGATCGTGTTTTGTGCATTGATCGGCATGGTGTTGGCCGTTCCCGGCGCACCCCGCGTGCCTGAGCTGGTCTTGGGCCTGTGGGCTTGCGTTGGCATCTGGTTGGTGGCCGGTGCTGCGGCGGCTTTCAACTGTCTGGTCGAAAAAACGATCGACTCCAAAATGAAACGCACCGCCTGGCGTCCCACGGCCAAGGGCGAGTTGAGCGACCGTCAAGCCCTCCTGTTTTCGGCCGCTTTGTGTGCGGTTGGCTCGGCCATTTTGTACGTGTTGGTCAACCCGCTGACCATGTGGCTGACCTTTGCCACTTTTGTGGGCTACGCCATCATTTACACCGTCATCTTGAAGCCCCTCACGCCCCAGAACATCGTGATCGGTGGCGCCAGTGGGGCCATGCCCCCTGTGTTGGGCTGGGCCGCCATGACGGGCGATGTGGGGCCTGAGGCGTTGATCCTGTTTTTGATCATCTTCTTGTGGACGCCACCGCACTTTTGGGCTTTGGCCTTGTACCGCGTCGAGGACTACCGCAAGTCGGGCCTGCCCATGCTGCCCGTGACCCACGGCAATGCCTTCACCCGCTTGCAAATTTTGCTGTACACCGTGGTGCTCATGGCCGCTTGCCTGATGCCCTTTGTGTACGGCATGAGCTCCTGGCTTTACTTGAGTGTGGCAGTGGTCCTGAGCATCGGCTTCATCGCCTATGCCGTGGCCTTGTTTCGCGCCTATTCGGACGAGTTGGCGCGCAAGACCTTCCGCTTTTCACTGATCCACCTGAGTGCCTTGTTTGCCGCGCTCTTGGTGGACCATTACCTTTTTTGAGAACGCCATGAACAAACGTCATTGGCTCGGTGGTCTTGGTTTGGCAGCCCTGCTGGCGCTTGTGGGCTGCGGCCAAGACAAACCGGCTTTTCGCGGTGTTGACATCACGGGCGCCACGTACGCCCAAGGCTGGGAGTTGGCCGACCAAAACGGCCAAGTGCGGACACTCAAAGACTTTGCTGGCAAAGCGGTGGTGGTTTTCTTTGGCTACACCCAATGCCCGGATGTGTGCCCCACTTCGATGCAAGAGCTGGCCGAGGTCAAGCGCTTGCTGGGCAAAGACGGCGAGCGCTTGCAAGGCGTGTTCATCACCGTGGACCCTGAGCGCGACACGGCCGAGCTGCTCCAGTCCTACATGGCGAACTTTGACCCCAGCTTTGTGGCTTTGCGGGCCAGCACACCCGAGCAGTTGGACAAGGTCACCAAAGACTTCAAGATTTATTTCAAAAAGGTCGAGGGTAAAACGCCCACCAGCTACACCATGGACCATTCTGCGGGCAGCTACACCTTTGACGCGCAAGGCCGCGTGCGCTTGTACAACCGCTATGGCAGCGGAGCCCCCGCGCTGGCCGAGGACCTGAAAATCCTGCTCAAGTGAGCAGGACGCCTCGGGTTCAGTTCACCTGAATCTTCTGGCCCACGATGATGTCGCCCAAGGCCTTGGTGTCGGATTGAATCCGGTTGCGCAAACCTTCGGGTGAAGAGCCCACCACCTGCCAGCCCTGCTGAAACAGGCGGGCGCGCATCTCAGGCGATCGCACGATGTCGCTCACCGTGGCCGAGAGTTTGTTCAGCACCGCTGGCGGCATGGCGGCCGGAGCGGCCACCCCATTCCAGATTTCCAGTTGGTAGTTCTGGATGCCGATTTCCGACAGGCTGCCCACCTCGGGGGCCAGCGAGCTGCGGCCGGCGCTGGTGGTGCCGATGGCACGCAGCTTGCCCGCGCGCACCTGTGTCAAGGCCATGGCCGGTGGCAGCAGCGCCAGCTGGATTTGCCCGCCCATCATGGCGTTCATGATTTGCGGGTTGCCAGGGTAGGGCACATGCACGGGGTCGATGCCGGCCTTGGCCTTGAGCAGCTCCATGCCCAAATGCGCCACCGTGCCCACGCCAGGCGAGCCGTAACTGAGCTTGTTGCCACTTTGACGTGCTTGGGCTAGCCATTGGGCCGGCGTGCTTCCTGCAGCGTCCGCAGGGGCCGTCAACAACAAAGGGGCTGTTCCGATCAGGCTGACGGGAGCCAGATCCTTCAAAGGGTCATAGTTCACCTTGGGGTTGAGGATGCGGGCGATCGTCATGTTGCCGTTGATCATCAAGCCCAAGGTGTGGCCATCGGTGGACTTGGCCACAAAGTCGGCCGCGATGTTGCCGCCTGCGCCCACCTTGTTGTCCACCACCACGGTTTGACCCAAGGCTTTGCCCAAGGGCTCCGCCAAAGCGCGGGCGGTCAAGTCGGGGCTGGAGCCGGCGGGAAAGCCGACCACCAGCTTGATCGTTTGGCTGGGCCAGACAGGATCGGCTGCATGGGCCAGACCCACTGTGCAAGCCAGGCCGGTGGCCAGCACCAGTGCGCGGCGCGTCAAAGGGGGAGTGAACAAGGGCATGGGGAATCTCCAAAAACTGCGCCCACTTTAGCGCAGGCGAATGAACGGGGCGATGCGCGCGAGACAAAAAAATACCCAGCCTCAGCTGGGTATGTTCAGAAATTGAAAAGCTCAAGCGAATTCGACGAGTGCTTTTTTCATTTTCTTCATGGCCGCGACTTCGATTTGGCGGATGCGCTCGGCGCTCACGCCGTATTCGGCCGCCAAGTCGTGCAGCGTCATGCCGCCCGAGCCGTTGTCGTTGACCTTGAGCCAGCGCTCTTCCACGATGCGGCGGCTGCGTTCGTCCAAGGCGTTCAGCGCGGTCGCCAGGCCATCGCTGGCCATCACATCGCGCTGGTGCGCTTCGATCATGGCGGTGGGCTCATGGTTGGCATCGGCCAGGTAGGCGATCGGGCCAAAGGCCTGTTCACCATCGTCCGAGGGGGCTGGGTCGAGCAGCACATCGCCGCCGGACATGCGCATTTCCATCTCGATGACCTCTTCGCGCTTGACGTTCAGGTCATGCGCCATCACGTCGATCTGGTCGGGCGTCAAGGTGTCGCGGTGGGTGCCGCTTTGGGCTTCGGCCTTGAAGCCTTGCTTCATCGAGCGCAGGTTGAAAAACAGCTTGCGCTGGGCCTTGGTCGTGGCGACCTTTACCATGCGCCAGTTTTTCAGGATGTACTCGTGGATCTCGGCCTTGATCCAGTGCAGCGCGTAGCTGACCAGACGCACGCCTTGATCGGGGTCGAAACGTTTGACAGCCTTCATCAGGCCGACATTGCCTTCTTGGATCAGGTCGCCGTGCGGCAGGCCATAGCCCAGGTATTGGCGCGACACCGACACCACCAAGCGCAGGTGCGAGAGCACCAGCTTGCGGGCGGCTTCCAGGTCGTCGTTGGCTTTGAGTTGGCGGGCGGCTTCTTGCTCTTCCTCGAGGGTGAGCATGGGCATGCGGTTGACCGCAGAGATGTACGCGTCCAAATGACCCAGCGAGGGCACCACGGCCCAAGGGTTGCTCAGAGTCATCGCGCTGGCCGGGGAAATGGTTTGATTGGTCATACCAGAACTCCTTTCAATGGCGCAATATTAGCACTCTCGTTGGGTGAGTGCTAATACCCGGAGTCAAGAAGCCGTGTTCAGGTGTAACCGGTAGCCCACCATGGGGCATGAGGGGCTTGGCTCAGGCCCGGCCATCAGCCGGCGATCACCAGTCCTGCTGGGCCCTCTTGGATCTGGCCGACCACGCTGGCCTGCTCAAAACCATGCCGTTTGAAGGTGGCCAGCACCGCATCCACCGTGTCGGGGCTGCAGGCCACCAGCAGGCCGCCGCTGGTTTGCGGGTCGGTCAGCAGGGCTTTATCCCTCTCGTCAAATTGGGCCGGCAAAGCCACATCGTGGCCATAACCGGCCCAATTGCGGCCAGAAGCGCCGGTGACCATGCCTTGGGCGGCCAAATCACGCACGCCGTCCAGCAAGGGCACGCTCGGCCAGTCGATGCGCACGGTGCAGCCGCTGCCACGGGCCATCTCGAGGGCGTGGCCTGCCAGGCCAAAGCCTGTCACGTCGGTGAGCGCATGCACACCCGGCAAGGCGGCCAGTTCGGGGCCTGGGGTGTTCAACCGGGTGGTGGTGGCGATCATGCGGGCATAGCCCTGGGGGGGCAGGGCGTTCTTTTTGAGGGCCGCCGACAGCACGCCGACCCCCAGTGGTTTGCCCAGCACCAACACATCACCAGCGCGGGCGTCGGCGTTGCGTTTGATGCGGCTGGGGTGCACCAGGCCCAAGGCCACAAGGCCATAGATGGGCTCCACCGAGTCGATGGTGTGACCACCCGCGATCGGGATGCCCGCGGCTTGGCACACGCTGGCACCGCCTTCCAGGATGCGGCCAATCGTGTGGGTGGACAGCACGTTGATCGGCATGCCGACCAAGGCCAGGGCCATGATCGGTGTGCCGCCCATGGCGTACACGTCGCTGATGGCATTGGTCGCGGCAATGCGGCCAAAGTCGAAGGGGTCGTCGACGATGGGCATGAAAAAGTCGGTGGTCGCGATCAGGGCCTGCTCGTCGTTGAGCTTGTAAACCGCCGCGTCGTCGGCCGTCTCGATGCCCACCAGCAATTCCTTGGGCAAGGGCATCGCGTGGGTGCTTTTGAGGATGTCGGACAGCACCCCCGGCGCGATCTTGCAGCCGCAGCCGCCCCCGTGCGAGAGGGAGGTCAAACGGGGTTCGGTTCGGGTGTCGGTGTTCATGGCTTCAGCTCAGCAGGGCCTGCGCAAATTCGCGGGCGTCAAAGGTCTCGAGGTCTTCCAGCTTTTCGCCCACGCCAATGAAGTACACCGGGATGGGTTTTTCGCGGGCAATGGCGCACAGCACGCCGCCCTTGGCGGTGCCGTCCAGCTTGGTCACGATCAGGCCTGTCAGGCCCAGGGTGTCGTCAAAGGCTTTCACTTGGGCCAACGCGTTTTGGCCTGTGTTGCCGTCGATCACCAGCAACACTTCGTGTGGTGCGCTGGCTTCGGCCTTTTGCACCACACGCTTGATCTTGCCCAGCTCGTGCATCAGGTGCTGCTGGGTGGGCAGGCGGCCTGCGGTGTCCACCAGCACCACATCGCGGGCACGGGCGCGGCCTGCGGTCACCGCGTCAAAGCTCACGGCTGCGGGGTCGCCGCCTTCTTGGCTGACGATCTCCACCGTGTTGCGGTCGGCCCAGACGGCCAGCTGCTCACGCGCCGCCGCCCGGAAGGTGTCGGCGGCCGCCAGCAAGACGCTCAAGCCGCTGTCGGCCAAGTGTTTGGTCAGCTTGCCGATGGAGGTGGTTTTGCCCGCCCCGTTGACCCCGGCGACCATGATCACCGTGGGGTGGTGCGCGCCGATCTCCAGCGGCTTTTGCAAGACCTGGAGCAAATCGGCAATGGCATCGGCCAGCAGGCCTTTGACTTGGGCAGGCTCGGTGGCCTTGGCTTCTTTGACGCGGCGCTTCAAGTCTTGCAGCAGGTGCTCGGTTGCTTTGACGCCGGTGTCGGCCATGAGCAAAGCGGTTTCGAGCTCTTCGTACAGATCGTCGTCAATGCGGGTGCCGGTGAAGACGGTGGCGATGTTGGAGCCGGTCTTGCGCAGGCCGTTTTTCAGGCGGTCCAGCCAGCCTTGGCGGGCCGGTGCGGCAGGCGCTGGCTCGGCCACAGACACAGCCTCAGGCGCTGTGGTGGCGGCTGCAGCTGCGGCTGGCGTGGGAGCTTGGGCCTGTTCTGGCGGGGATTTTTTTCGGAAGAAACTGAACATGGTGTGGATTTCAAGGATCATGCATTCTATGAAACCGACCTTTCTCTTGGGATTTTCCTGTCTGGCCCTGCTCTTGAGCACGCCATTGGCCCTTCAGGCCCAGTCACCCGCTGCCCCTGTCCAGGCCGCCAAGCCGGTGGCTCAAGCTCACACCTACACCCTGGCCAACGGCATGACGCTGTGGGTCAAACCCGATCGCCGCGCCCCCACGGCCGTGCACATGCTGTGGGGGCGGGTGGGCTCCATGGACGAGGTGGACGGCACCAGCGGCGTGGCCCATGTGCTGGAGCACATGCTGTTCAAGGGCACGCCCACGCTGGCCGCAGGCGAGTTTTCGCGCCGTGTGGCCGCATTGGGTGGGCGCGAAAACGCCTTCACCTCCAAGGATTACACCGGCTATTTCCAGCAGATCCCCGCACACCAGCTGGACGCTGTGATGCAGCTTGAATCAGACCGTTTTGCCAACAACCAGTGGCCCGACGCCGAATTCGCCAAGGAGTTGGAAGTCGTCAAGGAAGAGCGCCGCATGCGCACCGAAGACAACCCCCGCGCCTTGCTGCATGAAAAGTTGGCCGCCACCGCACTGAGTGCATCCCCCTATCGCCGTCCCATCGTGGGATGGATGAGCGATCTGGAGGCCATGACGGCGCAAGACGCACGCGACTTTTACCGCCGCTGGTATGTGCCCGCCAATGCGGTGGTGGTGGTGGCAGGCGATGTGGACCCGGCTCAGGTCAAAGCCTTGGCCGACAAACACTACGGTGCGATCCCGGCGCGGGCGGTGCCCGATCGCAAGCCACAGCAAGAGCCCGCGCAACAAGGCCTGCGCCGATTCGAATTCAAGGCCCCAGCGGAACAAGCTTATGTGGCCTTGGCCTTCAAAGTGCCGCGTCTGGCCAGCCTGCAGCCCTCGCCCGAGCACGATGACGCGCTGGCTCTGACCGTGCTGGCTGCGGTGCTGGACGGCTACAGCGGCGCCCGGCTGGATCGGGCCCTGACCCAAGGCGAGCAACGCCTGGCCGACAGCGTGGGCGCCAGCAACGGCCTGATGGGCCGAGGGCCGCAATTTTTCTACCTCGAAGGTGTGCCAGCCAAAGGCCAGACGACCGAAGCGCTGGAAGCCGCCTTGCGCGCCCAGGTTCAAAAAGTGGCCGCCGAAGGTGTGACCGAAAGCGAGTTGCAGCGCGTCAAGACGCAGTGGGTCGCCAGCGAAATCTACAAACTCGATTCGGTCTTCAACCAGGCCCGTGAATTGGGCGTGGCCTGGTCGCTGGGCTTGCCGCCCGACCACGGTGCGCAACTGATGGCGCGTTTGCGCCAAGTCACTGCTGCACAGGTGCGAACCGTGGCGCAAAAATATTTTGGCGACGACAGCCTCACCGTGGCCGTGTTGCGGCCGCAAGCCATGTCGGGGCAGCCCAAGCGCAAAGCACCCGCAGGCGCACGCCATTGAAGGGCTGATCATGAGAACCCACTCCACGATGTTTTTGATTTCCGCGCTCTCAGGTGCTCGTCGCCTGGGGCTTTGGCGGACCTGCGCCGGCGCCTTGTGCTGGGCCGCTGCCAGCGCGCAAGCGGCTTTGCCGATTCAGCACTGGACACAAGCCAACGGCGCGCGCGTGTACCTGGTGGAAAGCCACGCCATCCCGATGGTGGATGTGCAGATCGATCTGGATGCCGGCAGCCGCCGCGACCCGGCCGCGCAAGCGGGCCTGGCTGCGGTCATGGCCGGGCAAATCTCTAGTGGCATGAAGGCCGACCCGAAAGCGCAGGGCCCTTATGCCAAGGCCATGGACGAAAACCAGCTGGGCGAAGCTTGGGCTGATTTGGGCGCCAGTTTCGGCGCAGGGGCCGGCGCCGATCGCTTGAGCTTTTCTCTGCGCAGCCTGAGCTACCCGGATTTGTTGGACAAAGCGGTGAGCTTGGCGGCGCGGCAAATGGCGCATCCGGCTTTTCCGAAAGACATTTGGGCGCGCGACCGCGAGCGCTTGTCGGCGTCCATCCGGGAATCTTTGACCCAGCCGGGCACCGTGGCGCAAAACGCCTATGCCCCGGCGGTTTATGGCTCGCACCCCTATGGCTACAAAACCACGCCCGAGAGTTTGTTGCGCATCAGCGCCGATGACCTGAAAGCGCTGCACGCGCAGAGCTTGCGCGCTTGCCAAGCTTCCATCAGCGTGGTAGGGGACTTGTCGCGTGCACAGGCCGATGCCTTGGTCAAACGCTTGCTGGCCTTGTGGCCCGCCTCATCGGGCTGCTCGCCCATGCCGCCGGTGGCCGAGGTCGCGCCCTTGAAGGCCGCGCAAACCTTGAACCTCGCTTTTGATTCAGCACAGGCCCATGTGCTGATGGGTCAGCCCGGCTACAAGCGCAGTGACCCTGACTTTTTTGCCCTGCTGGTGGGCAATCACATCTTGGGTGGGGGCGGTTTTGTGTCGCGCTTGACCGAGCAGGTGCGCGAGAAACGCGGCCTGAGCTACAGCGTGTACAGCTATTTCTCACCGGCCTTGCATGCAGGCGCGTTCACGGTCGGTTTTCAGACCAGACCTGACCAAGCTGCACAAGCCGTTGCGGTGGCTCAAGAAGTGGTCAAAGCCTTTGTCCAAGATGGCCCGACCGAGGCCGAGTTGCAAGCGGCCAAGTCCAATTTGATCGGTGGTTTTGCCCTGCGCATCGACAGCAACCGCAAGCTGCTCGACAACGTGGCCAACATCGCTTGGAACCGCCTGCCCTTGAACTACCTGGACAACTGGACCGCGCAGGTCGAGCGCGTGAGCGTGGACCATGTGCGACGCGCCATGGCCAGGGTCTTGCAACCCGATCGCATGGTCACGGTGGTGCTGGGCGCGCAGCCCTGAGCGTCAAGCCCTGTGGTTCAGATATGCGCCGCAAAATGCGGCACATGGCGCATGTGCAAGGTCAGGCCCAGTGCGGCCATGTGGTTGTCATTGCGGCCCAAAATCATTTGCGCCAAGGGCAAAAATTCCTGTTCTTCCAACTTGGCGTGCGACTGGTAGCGCTCGATCATGGCGTGCAGCGCCGTCACGTCCAGCATGGCGTCCTGACCTTTGGCCACTTTGCGCAAGCTCGGCTCCAGTGACTCCCAGAGTTTTTCCAAGCTGCGGTGGTTTTGTGTGAGCTGCTCGATCAGCGCTTCTACCTTCAAGCGCTCTGCGCCAGCATTGGCGCTGGCACGCACGGCGGGGAACAAATCTTTTTCTTCTTCACTGTGGTGGGTGTACATGCCGGTGCTGAAAAAGGCCAGCGACTGCTCGGCAATTTTGCGCGCTTGCGCCGCTGGCCCCAGCAAAGCAGGCAGATCGCCCATGCGATCGAGCTGCGCAAAGATGCCCACATGGCAATTGGCGAAATGGGTGATGGGGGCGTTGGACGCTTCGAGGCTCATGGCGATCTCCGTCAAGTGAATGCTTTCACTGTAGGCATCCCTTGCGGCTTCGCCAAGCGCGATGTGCGCATTGTTTGACGCATGTCATGCCGTGACGGTCAGCGCCTTGTGTACCGTGGGCAAGGCACAACACACAAGCCGTTACAACTGGCCCAGCACTTTCGTCATCAAGCCTTGATCGGGCCGCGTTGTAGTTGCAAGTTCAACAAGGTGTTGGACTGAAAACTGAAAGAAGGACTCTTCTCATGAACAAGCTGCTCGCCACCCTGATCGCCGGTTTCTTTGCTGCCGGTGCATTCGCCCAAGCCCCCGCCGCGCCTGCGACAGCTGCTGCTCCTGCAGCCGCCGTAGCACCTGCTGCCAAGGCCGACATGAAAGACGCCAAGGCCCAAGCCAAAGCGCAAGAAAAAGCCCTGAAGGCTGAGAAAAAAGCCCAGGCCAAAGCCGAATCCAAGGCGACTTCCGAAGCCAAACCAGCGCCGGCTGCAGACAAGATGGCCGACAAGGCTGCCGCCAAAGTCGATACCAAACTGCCTCAAGGCAAGTGATCATCGCCAGCCGGACGATCTGTCCGGCCAGCGTGACCTGACCACCAAGCCAGCACTTGTGCTGGCTTGTTCTTTTGGGGAGCGCTTTACACTTGGACCCCATGCGTTCATCCAAAGTTTCTGCTTCATCGCGCCAGTCTGCGCGAGCGAGCGTTGCCCCTGCAGGCCAGTCCGCAGGCAAGCCCCCAGCCAAACCCAAAGGCCATGCCACACACGAGGTGCGCATCATCGGCGGGCAATGGCGTCGCACGCGCCTCAAAGTCATCGACAAACCGGGCCTGCGCCCCACACCCGACCGCGTGCGAGAAACCCTGTTCAACTGGTTGGGCCAAAACCTGGCCGCTTGGCGTTGTGTGGACGCGTTTGCAGGCACCGGCGCATTGGGGCTGGAAGCCGCATCGCGAGGCGCGGCCCATGTCTTGATGCTGGAGCAAGATCCGGTGCTGGTGAGCGCTTTGCAAGCCCACGTGCTGCGCCTGCAAGCGGGCATGGTTCAGGTGCAACGCGGCGATGCCATCTCGTCCTTGCAGCGCTTGCCGGCAGGCAGTGTGGATTTGGTGTTCATCGACCCGCCGTTCGATGGCCCTTGGTTTGAGTCGGCGCTCAAGGCGGCCGCTGCTGCGGTGCCGGTGGGCGGCTGGGTGTATCTGGAGGCGCCCGTGCTCTGGACCGATGAAGCACTGGGTGTTTGGGGCCTGAAGGTCGAGCGCCATTTGAAAGCCGGTGCCGTGCACGCCCATTTATTGCAACGCACTGCATAATTTGTGCAGACTGAACCGAGGACGCCCCCATGAAAAGCCCCGTGATCGCTGTTTACTCTGGCACCTTCGACCCGCTGACCTTGGGTCATGAAGACGTGGTGCGCCGTGCGGCCCGCATGTTCGATCAGGTCATCATCGCGGTGGCCACTGCGCACCACAAGAAAACCCTGTTCAGCCTGGACGAGCGCCTGCACCTGGCGCAGTCGGCCATGCACGATTGCGCCAACGTCAAAGCGGTGCCCTTTGACGGGCTGATTGTGGATTTTGTGCGCGCCCAAAAGGCGCAAGTCATCGTGCGCGGCCTGCGCTCGGTGACCGATTACGACTACGAAACCCAGATGTCGGGCATGAACCGGCACTTGGCGCCTGATGTGGACACCGTGTTTTTGCACACCAGCGCGAACGTGCAACACATCAGCAGCACCCTGGTGCGCGAGATCGCCAAGCTCGGCGGTGATGTGTCGGGTTTGGTGTCGGCGCCTGTGCACAATGCGCTGACGTTCAAGATGTCCGGTGTGGATTGAGGGCTGACAGGGCTCGAAAACCATGTCGGGGCTAAAGCTGCTGACCTACCGATACCAACCCGTCTGCCCGGTGCCTTGTGGGGTTGGAAACGCATATCGGGGCTGAAGCCGCCGACCTGCCCATCCCAACCCGTCTGCCGTAGGTCGGAGCTTCAGCTCCGTCGTCTTCAAACCTCTGCGCCCTCCACCAAGAATCGCACCCGCTTTTGACCTTGCCATTCGTCGGCATCGAGCCGGTAGGCCAATTTGACGCGTGAGGGCAAAGGCTCGGTGCGGCCAAACCAGATGCCGTCCACCGGCTGGCCTTGGTGCTTCATCTTGAGCGACAGGTGTTTCTCGCCCACCAGTCGCTGCGACACGATCTCGATCTCTTCGCAAAACACCGGTGGCGCAAAGCCCTGGCCCCAGACCTCGTGGTGCAGCATGTCCACCAAGTCCACGCGGCGGTATTCGGCGGGCAGCGGGCCATCGGTTTCCAGTCGGCGCTGCAGCGTGGCGGCGTCCAGCCATTCCATGGCCACTTGGTTCAGTGTTTCCTCAAACACATCCAAGTGCTCTTCCGCAATCGTGCAGCCCGCCGCCATGGCGTGACCGCCAAAGCGCAACAGCACGCCCGGTGCCCGTTTGGCCACCAGGTCGAGCGCATCGCGCAAATGAAAGCCCGCAATGGACCGGCCAGAGCCTTTGAGCTCGTGCTCTTTGCCGGGGGCGCTGCTGGCCGCGAACACAAAGGTGGGGCGGTGCAGCTTGTCCTTGATGCGCGAGGCCACGATGCCCACCACGCCTTCGTGAAAATCCGGATCGAACACACAAATGGCCGGCGGCGGTTCGTCGCCTTCGTCAAACAAAGACTCGGCCATTTCCATCGCCATCTCGCGCATGTCGCCTTCGATCACCCGGCGTTCGCGGTTGATCGCGTCCAGCTGCCGGGCCAGCTCGTCGGCGCGGCCCGCGTCGTCGGTCAGCAGGCATTCGATGCCCAGCGTCATGTCGGCCAGGCGGCCTGCGGCGTTGATGCGCGGGCCCAGGGCAAAGCCAAAATCAAAGGTGGTGGCCTTGGCGGTTTCGCGGCCCGCTGCGCGCATGAGCGCTGCCATGCCGGGCGGCATGGCACCAGCCCGCACACGGCGCAGGCCCTGTGCCACCAAACGGCGGTTGTTGGCGTCGAGCTTGACCACGTCGGCCACGGTGCCCAAAGCCACCAGCGGCAGCAGCGCGTCCAGGCGCGGCTGGTTGCTCGCGTCAAATACGCCGCGTTGGCGCAGCTCAGCCCGCAGGGCCAGCAGCACGTAAAACATCACCCCCACACCCGCGATGGATTTGCTGGTGAAGCCGCAGCCCGGCTGGTTGGGGTTCACGATGACTTCGGCGTTGGGCAGTTCGCTGCCGGGCAAATGGTGGTCGGTCACCAGCACCTGCAAGCCCAGCGCTTGCGCAGCCTGCACGCCCGCCACGCTGGCGATGCCGTTGTCCACGGTGATCAACACATCCGCGCCTTGGGCGTGCACACGCTGGGCAATCGGCGGGGTCAGGCCGTAGCCGTCCACCACCCGATCGGGCACCAAATAGCGCACGTTTTGCGCACCCAGCATGCGCAGGCCCCGCACGGCCACCGCGCAGGCGGTTGCGCCGTCGCAGTCGTAATCGGCCACGATGCACAGGCGCTTGTTTTGCGCCATGGCGTCGGCCAGCAGCTTGGCCGCTTCGTGCGTGCCCTGCATGCCTGCCGGGGGCAGCAGCAGGTTCAGCGCGTCGTCGAGTTCGTCTTTGGACTGCACGCCGCGTGCGGCATACAGGCGGGCCAGCAAGGGGTGGATGCCGGCTTGTTCCAGCGCCCAGGCGCTGCGGGGCGGGACATCGCGGGTGAGCAAATTCATGGGGTGATCAGGGCGGCCAATGCCGCAGCAGGTGAAGGTTGTTTGAACAGACGGCTGATGCGCTGGTGCCAGGCGGCTGGCGCTGCGGTGTAGGTGTGGGCCACGTGTTCGCTGCACAGACTGAGCGTGAGCTGGCCAGTGCTTTTCAGGTGTTCCAAGGCTTGGGCCAGGGCGGTGGCGTCCAGCGCTTGCCAGGCTTGCTGCCAGGCCTGCACATCGCCCATCAAGGCGCTGGACCGCAGGGCGTCTAAGACCGTCACAGGCTCGGTGGCGCTGGATGGGGTTGCAGGCAGTGTGCCCGCGCCGTGCAGCCAAAAGGCGTTCACGGTGTGCTGCCTGCGGGGCTCGCGAGCGTCGTTGACTGGGTGGTTGTACAGCAGCATCTGCATCTCACTTTGCAGGCGCTGCAAAGGGCGGCTGGCGGGGTGCTCGGGCATCCAGTGCTTCACATTCTGGCCCACCACCCGGTCCAGCGAAGCGGTGGGCACCTCGGCCAGCAGCTCCCCCTGCACATGCCAGCGCAGTGCGCTGTGCCAAGTCACTTGCAAGCCGTCTTCGCGCAAAAACGCTTGCATGGCCTCCAGCAGTTGCTGCGATTCATCGTCGCTCAAGCGCAAATGCGCGGGGTCGGCCATCACCACATCGTTCATGCCAATTTGCCAGTGGCAGGGTGTCATCCAGGCCTGGGGTGTCGTGCTGTACTGGCCTTGCTGCGCCAGGTGCCAGGCGGCCCAAGGCAACTGGTCGGCCTCATGGGGCCAGCCCAAGGCCTGGGCCTGCAAGCGTTCGTGCGGCAGATGCAGCGAGGGGGTGGGGGTGTCTTGCAGCACCTGCTGGCGCTGCAACAGGCCGAGCAGGGCTTGCAAATGGGGCAGCTGCAAACCGGCCCAGACCTCAGGGCCGGAGAAAGCGTGGCTGGCCGCGTAGGGAATGATCAGGTGCATGGGCAGCGATTGTCGCAGGCCTGCAAACCTGGGCGGCTTCAGTGGGCGTTCATGCCGTAGACCACGGCCAAGGCGATGGCGAAAATGACGGCCCAAATCGCCCTGTTGTTTTTTTCGATGAACTTGAGGACCACGTCCTCCAGGCTTTTGGATTCGTGCGGGGGGCGTGGGTCCTGAGTCATCGGTGCGCTCTCCATGTGGGGTGGCTCATTATGGACAGAGCCGCCATGGTCTTGAAGGCACAATCGACAACACCTTCCCCAAAAACGGAGACCGCATGAAAGAAACCCCATATGCCTGGGTGGTGGTTTGGGCCACCTTTGTTTGCCTGGCGCTGATCTTTGGGGTGTCGTATTCGTTTGCGGCATTTTTTGAATCGTTCGCGGCCGAGTTCTCGGCGCAGCGGGCCGATGTGTCCTGGATTTTTGGCCTGTCGGGCTTTGTTTACTTTGTGCTGGGCGCGGGTGGCGGCATGTTGGCCGACCGCTTTGGCCCGCGCATCGTGTGCTCGGCGGGCATGGCCCTCATTGCCCTGGGCCTGCTGGCCACCAGTTGGGCCACGTCCTTGCTGGCGGTGTATGTGAGCTATGGCTTGTTGGTGGGCTTGGGCATCGCCTTGGTTTACACGCCGTCGATTGCCAGCGTGCAGCCCTGGTTCACCACACGCCGAGGTCTGGCCGGGGGCATTGCCAGTTCGGGCGTGGGCGCTGGGACCTTGTTGGTGCCGGTGCTGGTGGCTTTGGCGATTGGCCCCATGCCTTGGCGCGAGGCCATGCGCTCCTTGGCGCTGGGTGTGCTGGTGTTGGGCCTTTTGGCGGCGGCTTTGTTGCGTCGTGCTCCTGCGGCCCTGACCTCCGCAGCGTCGGCAGGGCCCGGTGTGGGTGGCTCCGCGAGCGGGCTGACCTTGGGCGAGACCTTGCGCAGCCCCACTTTCCGTTGGTTGTACCTGGCCGTTGTGCTGGCTTCGCCGGTGATGTTCATTCCTTTTGCCCATGTGTCGGCTTCGGCGCGCGATCTGGGCTTGGGCGAAGCCTTTGCCGTGGGCCTGGTGGGCCTGATTGGCGTGGGCAGTCTGGTCGGGCGCTTTGCCATTGGCCTGCTGGCCGACAGACTGGGTCGGGCGCAGACGCTGGTGTTGTTGCAGCTGTCCATGGGCGCTTCGTATGTGCTTTGGGGCGCTGCAGGTGGGCAGGGGCTGCTGGTGGTGTTTGCGCTGTGGTTTGGGCTCAGTTATGGCAGCATGGTCTCGCTCTTGCCGGCCATTTGCATGGATTATTTTGGTGGCCGTTCGGTCGCCGGCGTGGTGGGCACGCTCTACAGTGGCGCGGCCTTGGGCAATTTGCTGGGCCCGGTGCTGGCCGGGGCCGCATTTGACGGGAGCGGGCATTACCTGGGCGTGATGGTCGTTTGCGGCGTGCTGTCCTTGATCGCCACTTGGGCGAGCTTGAAAACGCAGCGCAGCGGACAGGTCCGGTATTGATCAAAGAAAGCACAGGCTCATGAACAACGATTTGCACGCGCTGCGGCGCATCCTCAAAAGCTGCCCCACCCTGGCCGTGGTGGGCTTGTCGGCCGAATGGCACCGGCCCAGCTATTTCGCGGCCAAATACATGCAGTCGCACGGCTTTCGCATCGTGCCCGTCAACCCGCGCTATGCAGGTGGCCAGGTGTTGGGCGAGACCTGCTACGCCAGCTTGCAGGACATCCCGTTCAAGGTGGACATGGTCGATGTGTTTCGCCGCAGCGAAGACGTGCTGCCGATTGCCCAGCAAGCGGTGCAGATCGGGGCCCGCTGCTTGTGGCAGCAGCTGGGCGTGGCCAACCCCGAGGCCGATGCCCTGGCACGCCAGGCGGGCATGGATTCGGTGACCAACCGCTGCGTCAAGATCGAGCACGCCCGGCTGTTTGGCGGCTTGAATTGGGTGGGTGTGAACACCGGCATCATCTCGGCGCGGCGCTTGGTGTGAGGGCCGGTTGCCTGAGCCATTTTCAATCTGACTTCATCATCCCAAACACCATGACCGACCGCCAATTCCACCCCGAGACCCTGGCCATCCACGCAGGGCAAATCCCCGATGCGGCCACGGGCGCACGCGCCTTGCCGATTTACCAGACCAGCAGCTTTGTGTTCGACAGCGCCGAGCATGCGGCCTCGCTGTTCAACCTTCAGACCTTTGGCAATGTGTACTCGCGCCTGAGCAACCCCACGGTGGCGGTGCTCGAAGAGCGTGTCGCCGCGCTCGAAGGCGGTCGCGCTGCGGTGGCCAGTGCCTCGGGCATGGCGGCCGAGACCATGGCGCTCATGACCATCTTGCAATCGGGCGACCATGTGGTGGCGGCAGGGGCCTTGTATGGCGGCTCGGTCACGATGCTGGCCGTGAGCTTGGCCAAGTTCGGCATCGAAACCACCTTTGTGGACGCGACCCAACCCGAGGCCTTTGCTGCTGCCATGCGCCCCAACACCCGTGCGGTGTATGCCGAGAGTCTCGGCAACCCGAGCATGGTGGTGCTGGACATCGCGGCCGTTGCCGAGGTGGCCCATGCACACGGCGTGCCGCTCATCATCGACAACACCGTGCCCAGCCCGCTGCTGTGCAACCCGCTGGCGCTGGGGGCTGACATCGTGGTGCATTCGGCTACCAAATATTTGGCCGGACACGGCACCACACTGGGCGGTGTGGTGGTGGAGGGCGGCAAATTCCCCTGGGACAACGGCAAGTTCCCGGGCATGACCGAGCCTTCGCAGGGCTACCACGGCGTGAAGTTTTACGAGACCTTTGGCGACTTCGGTTTCACCATGCGCTGCCGCATGGAGAGCCTGCGCGTGTTTGGCGCGGCGCTCAGCCCCATGAGCGCCTGGCAAATTCTGCAAGGCGTCGAGACCTTGCCTCTGCGCATGCAAAAGCACTGTGACAACGCCTTGGGCGTGGCCCAATTTTTGAAGGCCGATGCGCGTGTGGCTTGGGTCAACTACCCTGGTTTGCCCGATCACCCGCAGCACGCCCTGATGCAGCGCCAGATGCGCGGCGCTTCAGGCTTGCTGTCGTTTGGCGTCAAAGGCGGGCTGGCGCAGGGCGTCAAGTTCATCGAGTCGGCGCAGTTCATGAGTCACTTGGTCAACATCGGCGACACCCGCACCCTGATCAGCCACCCGGCCAGCACCACGCACCGCCAGCTCGACGAGGTCCAGCAACTGGCCGCTGGCGTGCCGCCCGACATGGTGCGCATCTCGGTCGGTCTGGAAAATCTGGACGACATCTTGTGGGACATTGACCAGGCGCTGGACAAGGCCAGCCGCTGAAAGCCCGTTGTCCACCCAGTACAGGTCACACATCCTTTGACCGGGTCAGGGGCCGATTGGTCACAATAGGGGCTTATGTCTTTTTTCAAAAATATCCCTTACGAACTTGTGCTGGGTTGGCGCTACACGCGGGCCGGCCGCGCGACGCGGCGCAACGGGTTCATTTCCTTCATCTCGGGGGTGTCCATGCTGGGCATTGCGCTGGGGGTGGCGGCGCTGATCATCGTGCTGAGCGTGATGAACGGCTTTCAAAAAGAGGTGCGCGACCGCATGTTGGGTGTGGTCTCGCACATTGAGGTGTATGCGGCTGACGGCGGAGCGGTGCAGGACTTGCCCGGGCTGCTGGCCAAGCTCAAGGCCCACCCCCAAGTGGTGGGTGCCGCGCCTTTCATCACGGCGCAGGCTTTGCTGGCGCGGGGTGAAGACATGAAAGGCGTGCTGGTGCGCGGCATCGATCCGGCACTGGAGCCCGAAGTCACCGACTTGGCCTCTGACGCCCAACGCGCTGCCTTGATGCGCTTGTTGCCCGGGCAGTTTGGCATGCTGCTGGGCGCGGACTTGGCGCAAAGCTTGGGCGTCCAATTGGGCGATCCGGTCACCTTGGTGTCGCCCTCAGGCCAGGTCACGCCCGCTGGCGTGGTGCCCCGCATGAAGCAAATGCAGGTGGTGGGCGCTTTCCATTCGGGCCATTACGAGTACGACTCGGCCCTGGCCATGATGCACGTGGACGATGCGGCCCGCATGTTCCGCCTGGAGGGGCCTACGGGCATTCGCCTCAAGCTGCAAGACTTGCACGAAGCCCGCGCGGTGGCGCGTGATTTGCAGTTGCAACTGGGGGCTAATTTTTGGGTGCGCGACTGGACGCAGCAAAACAAGACCTGGTTTGCCGCGGTGCAGGTCGAAAAACGCATGATGTTCATCATCCTCACGCTCATCGTGGCGGTGGCCGCGTTCAATCTGGTCAGCACGCTGGTGATGACGGTGACCGACAAACGGGCCGACATCGCCATCTTGCGCACGCTGGGCGCCAGCCCCCGCAGCATCATGGGCATCTTTGTGGTGCAGGGTGCCACGGTGGGCGTCATTGGCACCCTCAGTGGCTTGCTCTTGGGCTTGCTGGTGGCCTTCAACATCGACGTGATCGTGCCCGCCTTGGAAAAGCTGTTCAACGCCAGCTTCTTGCCACGCGACATTTACCTCATCAGCCGCATGCCCAGCGATCCGCTGGCCAGCGACATCGTGCCGATCGCGGTGATCTCTTTGGTCTTGGCTTTTGTGGCCACGCTCTACCCCAGCTGGCGCGCCAGCCAGGTGAACCCTGCGGAGGCGCTGCGTTATGAATAAAACATGGACCCCCGCGCTCCCCGCTTCGCGTGGTTCGCTGCCCCCCGAGGGGGCTCCTTTCGCTTTGGGGCGGCCCGGCGGCGAAACGGTTTTAAAAGCCCAAGGCCTGACCAAGCGCTTTTCCGAAGGCCGCCTGGATGTGACGGTGCTGCAAGGCGTGGATTTGGAAGTGCATGCCGGCGAGACTTTGGCCATCGTGGGCGCTTCAGGTTCGGGCAAAAGCACGCTCTTGCATTTGCTCGGCGGGCTTGACGCGCCCACACAAGGCAGCGTTCAGCTGCAAGGCCAATTGTTGTCTGCACTGAGCGCGGCCGAGCAAGGCCAGTGGCGCAACCGCTACCTGGGTTTTGTCTACCAGTTCCATCACCTATTGCCTGAATTCAGTGCCTTGGACAATGTGGCCATGCCGCTGTGGATACGCCGCCAGGGCCGTGCCGAGGCGGCCGTTGTGGCCGCGCAGTGGTTGGCCCGTGTGGGGCTGGCCGACCGCGTGTACCACCGGCCTGCAGAACTCTCTGGCGGTGAGCGCCAACGTGTGGCCCTGGCCCGTGCTTTGGTCAACGACCCGGCCTGCGTGCTGGCCGACGAGCCCACCGGAAACCTCGATCGGGAAACCGCCGACGGTGTGTTCGCGCTGATGCTGGAACTGGCCCGCGAGCGCGGTACCGCTTTCGTGGTGGTCACGCACGACCAGGCCCTGGCGGCGCGATGCGACCGGCAATTGCACTTGGTCAAAGGCGTTTTGCAGCCGTCTGTTTGAGCGGTCATGTGGATCGACACCCATTGCCACCTGGACGCGGCGGAGTTTGACGCCGACCGCGATGCGATGAGGGCCCAGGCCCGTGCCCAAGCGGTGTCACTGTGTGTGATCCCGGCCGTAGAACGCGCGCATTGGGCCGGTGTGGCGCAATTGGCCGAGCGCCATGGCGATGCGTATGCCCTGGGTATTCATCCTTTGTATGTGCCACAAGCCCATGAAGAAGATTTGCGGGCGTTGGATGCGGCCTTGACCGAGCGCCAAGGCGATCCGCGTCTGGTGGCGGTGGGCGAGATCGGTTTGGATTTTTTCGTGCCCGCCCTGTGCGAGCCCGCCATGCGCGAGCGGCAGTGGGCGTTCTACACCGCCCAGCTCAAATTGGCGCAGAAACACCGATTGCCGGTGATCTTGCATGTGCGCCGATCGGCCGACCTGTTGCTCAAGGGCTTGCGCCAACGCCCTGTGGTGTCGGGCATCGCCCATGCTTTCAATGGCAGTGCGCAGCAGGCCCAGCTTTTTGTGGACATGGGCTTTGCCTTGGGCTTTGGCGGCGCGCTCACCTATGACCGGGCTTTGCAGCTGCGCCGTCTGGCCACCGAGCTGCCGCTGGCGGCCTTGGTGCTGGAAACCGATGCCCCCGACATTCCGCCGCATTGGCTCTACCAGACGGCCGACGATCGGGCAAAGGGCCAAGCACAAGGGCGCAACAGCCCCGCCGAATTGCCGCGCATCGCGCAGGTGCTGGCCGATTTGCGGGGCCTGTCTTTGCATGCGCTGGCACAGGCCAGCTCGGCCAATGCGGTGCGCGCCTTGCCACGGCTTCAGGCCTTGGTTGACTTCGCATAACATCACCCCGCTCGGTGACGTGCCGAAGCCCTCTTTTTTGGAACCTTGGCATGAGCCGCAAAAAAACCATCGAACTGCCCGAAGTCAATTTCTCTGAAGACGGGGAAATCCGTTATTTGCATTTGGGCACCGAGTGGATCCAAGGCTCCATGTTCCTGGACAGGCCTTACGACATCGAGCTGGAATATGTGCAGCGCATGTTCGGCTGGCTGCTTTTTTACCCACACGACGAAGTCAAAGGCGCACACGCCATGCAGCTGGGTTTGGGCGCTGGCACGATC
This sequence comes from Limnohabitans lacus, assembly GCF_030053395.1. Taxonomy (GTDB): domain Bacteria; phylum Pseudomonadota; class Gammaproteobacteria; order Burkholderiales; family Burkholderiaceae_C; genus Limnohabitans_A; species Limnohabitans_A lacus. The sequence continues at coordinate 80,088 of NZ_JASGBH010000011.1, forward strand.
ACCAAGTTTTGCTACAAGAAACTCAAAATGACCTGCACGGCCATTGAGTTGAACCCGGGCGTGCTGCATGCCTGCCGGGGCTGGTTCAGGTTGCCGCCCGACGATGAGCGCTTGCGCGTGGTGCTGGCCGATGCCTCCGAAGAGATCCAGTCCGATGAATGGCGCGGCACCGTCGATGCCTTGCAGGTGGACCTGTACGACGAGCACGCGGCCGCGCCCGTGCTGGACACGCCCGATTTTTACCGCCACTGCCGTGACCTGCTCAGCCCGCAGGGGGTGATGACCGTCAACTTGTTTGGCCGTTCATCGAGTTACCCGGCCAGCGTCGAGAAAATTTGCGCTGCCTTTGGTGAAGACGCGGTGTGGGCCTTCAAGCCCACGCGCGAAGGCAATGCCATCGTGCTGGCGCAACGCACCAGCAGCCGACCCAAGCGCGATGAATTGCTGGCAGCGGCCGAGCGCATTCAGGACAAGTGGGGCTTGCCGGCTCCCAAGTGGCTTCGGGTTTTCAAGCCGCTGTGCAAGTGAGGTGCACTGCGCTTTCACCGTTTGAAAGTGCGCCGGTCATCAGGGTAAACCATGGGTTTGTCCTTCGCGGGACATAGGTGTAACCCACATCCTCTCGAGAGGCATCTTCACGCAGAATCGTCCCAACTCAATCAGAGGAGATATCTCGTGCAAATCAAGAGTCAAAAAGACTTTTTCTCTGGGCTCATGTTCACCGTCGTCGGTGCCTCATTTGCCTACGGTGCGACCAGCTACAGCATCGGTACCGGCGGCCGCATGGGCCCCGGTTACTTTCCGCTGCTGTTGGGCGTGATCCTGGCCATTTTGGGCAGTGCCATCATGTTCAAAGCCTTGGTGGTGGAAACCCAGGACGGCGAAAAAATCGGCAAGTGGGCCTGGAAGCCTTTGTTCTTCATCATCGCTGCCAACGTGCTCTTCGGCGTTTTGCTCGGCGGTTTGCCCAGCTTGGGCTTGCCCGCCATGGGCTTGATTGCTGCCATTTTTGGCGTGACCATCGTGGCCAGCCTGGCCGGGGACACTTTCAAGCTCAAAGAAGTTTTGATCCTGTCTGTGGTGTTGTCGATCGGCAGCTACCTGGCGTTCATCATGCTGCTGAAACTGCAGTTCCCTGTGTGGCCCACTTTCATCGTCGGCTGAGGAGTTTTCATGACCGATCTGATCAACAACCTGTCCCTCGGCTTTGGGGTGGCATTCACCTTCCAGAACCTGATTTACGCTTTCATCGGTTGCATGCTGGGCACCTTGATTGGCGTGTTGCCAGGCATTGGCCCTGTGGCCACGATTGCCATGCTGTTGCCCGCGACTTACGCGCTGCCCCCCGTGGCTGCGCTGATCATGCTGGCCGGTATTTACTATGGCGCTCAATACGGTGGTTCGACCACCGCAATCTTGGTGAACTTGCCCGGTGAATCTTCATCGGTGGTCACCGTGATCGATGGCTACCAGATGGCCCGCAAAGGCCGAGCCGGTCCTGCGCTGGCGGCCGCTGGCCTGGGTTCGTTCTTTGCCGGTTGCGTGGGCACTTTGATCTTGGCCGCATTCGCTGCGCCTTTGACCGAAGTGGCTTTCAAGTTCGGCCCCGCCGAATACTTCTCGCTCATGATCTTGGGCTTGATCGGCGCTGTGGTGCTGGCTTCGGGCTCCTTGCTCAAGGCTGTGGCCATGATCGTGCTGGGCTTGTTGATGGGTTTGGTCGGTACCGACGTGAACTCGGGCGTGGCGCGTTTCTCATTCGACATTCCTGAATTGACCGATGGCATTGGCTTCATCGTGATCGCCATGGGTGTGTTCGGCTACGGCGAGATCATCTCCAACCTGTCGCAAAAAGAAGAAGACCGCGAAGTTTTCACCGGCAAGGTGGAGGGCTTGATGCCCACCGCCGCTGACTTCAAGAACTTGGTGCCAGCCGTTTTGCGCGGCACCACCATCGGCTCCATCTTGGGCATCTTGCCCGGTGGCGGCGCCTTGTTGGCGGCCTTTGCGGCCTACACCATCGAGAAGAAAACCAAGCTCAAACCCGGTGAAGTGCCTTTCGGTCAAGGCAACATCCGCGGCGTGGCCGCGCCCGAGTCGGCCAACAACGCCGGTTCGCAAACGTCTTTCATTCCCTTGCTGACCTTGGGCATCCCGCCCAACGCCGTGATGGCCTTGATGGTCGGTGCCATGACCATCCACAACATCCAGCCTGGCCCTCAGGTGATGACGAGCAACCCCGAGTTGTTCTGGGGCCTGATCGCTTCGATGTGGATCGGCAATGCCATGTTGGTGATCTTGAACCTGCCTTTGATCGGCATGTGGATCAAGCTGCTCACGGTGCCATACCGCTGGTTGTTCCCCGCCATCGTGCTGTTCTGCGCCATCGGCGTGTACTCGACCAACAACAACACCTTCGACATCTGGATGGTGGCCATGTTCGGCGTGATCGGTTACACCTTCATCAAACTCGGTGTGGAGCCTGCGCCTTTGCTGCTGGGCTTCATCTTGGGCCCGATGATGGAAGAAAACCTGCGCCGCGCCATGCTGCTCTCGCGTGGCGACTGGAGCGTGTTCGTGACACGTCCTTTGTCGGCCAGTCTCTTGGCGGCAGCACTGGTCTTGTTGATCATCGTGCTCTTGCCCGCAGTCAAGTCCAAACGCGAAGAAGCTTTCGTTGAAGAGTGAAGCGCTGTTGACCTGACAAAACGGCCTCCTTGTGAGGCCGTTTTTCATGGCGTGGTGTGCTGTCACTTGCGCGAGCCTGTTGATCGAGCCGGTCTGACAGAATCGAGAGCGATAGGATCTGCCTCGCACACCGATCGAGCAATGGACTGACATGCAATTTCAAAACCAATACCCCTACACCAGCACCCGCTTGCCGATTTTTGCCCGCAATGTGGTGTCCACCTCGCACCCATTGGCGGCGCAAGCGGGGCTGAGGATGATGCTCAAGGGCGGTAACGCGGTCGATGCGGCCATCGCCGCTGCTGCCGTGATCACCTTGACCGAACCTGTGAGCTGCGGCTTGGGTTCGGACGCGTTTGCCATCTTGTGGGACGGCAAAGAGCTGCACGGTTTGAACGCTTCTGGTCCGGCGCCTGCAACTTGGACCCCCGACTACTTTCACCGCAAATACGGCACCGATGCCGTCGCCCCCCCTAAGCGTGGGTTTGACTCGGTCACCGTGCCGGGTGCCGTGGCCGGTTGGGTCGCCTTGAGTGAGCGTTTTGGCAAACTGCCTTTTGCCGACTTGCTGGAGCCCGCCATCGAGGTGGCCGAGCGTGGTTATTTGATCCCCGTGGTGGTGCAGCAAAAGTGGGCGGCGGCCACGCCAGAGCTGCAGTCACAACCCGGTTTTGCGCAGAGCTTTTTGCCCTGGGGCCGTGCGCCCGAAGTGGGCGAGTTGTTCCAGTTCAAGAACGCGGCACGAGGTCTCCGAGCGATTGCCCAGTCCAAAGGCCAAGCCTTGTATGGCGGCGAGATCGCCGAGGCGATTGAAAAATTCGCCAAGGACCATGGCGGCAGCATCACCGCCAAAGACCTGGCCGACTTCAAGCCCGAGTGGGTCAAGCCCATCGCGCAAGACTACCGGGGCTACACCCTGCATGAGATCCCGCCCAACGGGCAGGGCATCGCCGCGCTGATCGCTTTGGGCATCCTGTCCAACTTCGACCTGGCCAGTCACGCGGTGGACGGTGTGGATTCTCAGCACTTGCAAATCGAAGCCATGAAGCTGGCCTTTGCCGATGTGTACCGCTATGTGGCCGATCCGCGCTACATGGAAGTCACGCCTGAGCAGATGCTCGATCCGGCTTATTTGGCCAGCCGCGCCAAGCTGATCGACATGAACAAAGCGCAAAACTTCCAAGCGGGCAATCCGGTCAAGGGCGGCACCATCTACCTCACGGCTGCCGATGAAAACGGCATGATGATCAGTTTCATCCAAAGCAACTTCATGGGATTTGGCTCGGGCGTGGTGGAGCCCACTTACGGCATCAGCCTGCAAAACCGGGGCCATGGCTTCAGCACCAACCCCAAAGGCCCCAACACGGCCAACTTGGTGATGCCGGGCAAGCGGCCCTTCCAGACCATCATCCCGGCCTTCCTGACCAAAGACGGTCAACCCGTCATGAGCTATGGCGTGATGGGGGCCAATATGCAACCCCAAGGCCACATGCAGACCCTGGTGCGCATGCTGGACTACGGCCAAAACCCGCAAGCTGCTTGTGATGCACCGCGCTGGCGCTACAACACCGGGCTGAACATCAACGTCGAAGCCGCGATGAACGCGGCCACCGTGCAAGGCCTGACGGCCCGTGGCCACCAACTGGACGTGATCAACGACTCTTACCAAGACTTTGGGGCCGGCCAGTTCATCTGGCGCATGGGTGATCCGGGCGTCGAAGGCTATATGGCCGCCAGCGACCCGCGCCGTGATGGGCAGGCGGTGGGCTTTTGATGCGATCTTCGTGTGCAGCGCTGGCTTTGTGGGTCGCAGGTTGGGGCGCTTGTGCAAGCGCCTTGGCCGCGCCGCTGTCCTGCGGCGTGGTGTTGATGCACGGCAAATGGGGCATGCCCCAATCGCCTTACCTCAAACCCGTGGTGCAAAAGCTGGAGCCAGCGTGCCCAGTCAAACTGCTGGAGATGCCTTGGTCGCGTTTGCGTTTGTACGACAAGCCCTATGCCGATGCGCTGGCGCAGATTCGTCAGGCGGTGGCCGAGTTTCGGCAGTCGGGTGTGCAGTGGGTGGCCGTGGGCGGCCAAAGCTTTGGGGCCAATGCATCGTTGGCCTACATGGCCCAAGTGGGCGACGTGGACGCGGTGCTGCCTTTGGCACCGGGCCATGTGCCCGAATATTTTTTTGTCATTGCCGATGTTCGTCGTGGCATCGATGCCGCGCACCAAGCCGTGCAAGCCGGGCAAGGCGACACCCTGGTGGAGATGACCGACATCAACCAGGGCCAGCGTCGGCCAGTCAAAGCCCCAGCGGCTGCACTGTGGAGTTATTTTGATCCGCAAGGCTGGGGTCATATGGGGCTGAGCGCCCGCAACTTTCGCAAACCTGTGCCCGTGTTCTGGGCCATTGGCACACTCGATCCCTTGTACCCTGCGAGCTCCATGGCCATCTACCAGCAACTGCCGGCCCACGCAGACAGCCAGTATCTGGTGGTGCAAGCCAACCACGCCACCACGCCCGAAGCCGCATCCGAAGCCTTGTGGCTTTGGGTCAAAGCCCGCACGGGGCGCTGAACCATGACAAGCCACAAACCTGCACACATGACCTCGGGCTTGCTCTTGGCTGCAGCTGGGTCGATTGCTTTCAGCGGCAAAGCCATCATCGTCAAACTCGCCTACCGCCATGGCGTGGACGCCGTCACGCTGGTCATGTTGCGCATGCTGTTTGCGCTGCCCATGTTTTTGCTCATGGCCTGGTGGGCCGGGCGGGGCAAGCCGTGCATCGCTGGGCGCGACTGGCTGGGCATTTTGGGGCTGGGCTTCAGTGGCTATTACCTCGCGTCCTTCTTGGATTTTTGGGGGCTGGAATACATCAGCGCCTCGTTGGAGCGCTTGATCCTGTACCTCAACCCCACGCTGGTGCTGGTGTTGGGCTGGTTCCTGTACCGCCGCAAAATCAGCTACCGCCAGGGCGTGGGCATGGCCATCAGTTATGCGGGCGTGCTGCTGGTGTTCGGTCACGAGGCTTCGCTGGACGGCAAAAATGCTGCTTTGGGTGCGGTGCTGGTGTTGGGCAGCGCCATCAGTTATGCGCTGTACCTGAGCTACAGCGGGCAAATGGTGCAGCGCTTGGGTTCACTGCGTTTGGCGGGTTGGGCCACCTCGATCGCTTGCTTGTTTTGCATCGCCCAGTTCGCGGTGTTGCGCCCCTTGTCGGCGGCGCAGGTGGCTGAGCCGGTGCTCTGGTTGTCGCTGCTCAACGCCACGGCCTGCACGGCGGTGCCTGTGGTGCTGGTGATGATGGCCATTGAGCGCATCGGTTCTGGGCTGACCGCGCAGACCGGCATGGTCGGGCCCATGTCCACGCTGCTCATGGGCGTTTTCATTTTGGGCGAACCTTTCAACATGTGGATCGTGGGCGGCACCGTGTTGGTGCTGTCGGGTGTGTTCTGGGTGTCGCGAGCACCCAAGCTTTAAATCGAGGAGAAAAACATGGATCTGGGCATTGCAGGCAAATGGGCTTTGGTGGGTGGCGCAAGCAAAGGCTTGGGCTGGGGGTGCGCCCGCGCACTGGCGCTGGAAGGCGTGAACGTGGTCATGGTGGCGCGTGGTGCTGAGGTGCTGAACAAGGCCGTGGCCGACTTGCGTGCCGAGACCGGTGGCCGTGTGCAGCTGATCGCGGTGGCGCAAGACATCACCACCGAGGCAGGCCGCGAAGCGATCTGGAAGGTGGCGGGCGGCCCCGGCAAAGACTACGACATCGTGGTCACCAACGCGGGCGGCCCACCTCCGGGCGACTTCCGCGACTGGGACCGCGACGCATGGATCAAGGCCATTGACGCCAACATGCTCACGCCGATTGAGCTGATCAAAGCCACGGTGGACGGCATGGCCGCACGCGGCTTTGGCCGCATCGTCAACATCACCTCCAGCTCGGTCAAGTCACCCATCGATGTGCTGGGCTTGTCCAACGGCGCGCGCAGCGGCCTGACCGGTTTCGTGGCCGGCACTTCGCGCAGCAAAATCGCAGGACAAGGCGTGACCATCAACAACCTGCTGCCCGGCAAGTTCGACACCGACCGCATCCGCGCCACCATCCCTGCGATGGCGCAAAAGGCGGGCAAGACCGTTGAAGAAATGCGCGCCATCCAGCAAGCGCAAATCCCAGCAGGGCGCTACGGCACGCCGCAAGAGTTCGGCGCGATCTGCGCCTTCTTGTGCAGCCAGCACGCGGCCTACTTGACGGGCCAGAACGTGTTGGCCGACGGTGGGGCTTATCCGGGGACGTATTGACGCGTGACTGTCGAGGAGCCCAATGGGTGGGATGCGTCATTCGGCCGTGCTCCTCGGCCATGTCTGAATCAGTTCAGCGCTTGCTGGTTTGAGGGTCTTCGATGGGCCATCACGACCCCATGCTTCGCGACGACACCCAAATCCCACCCACAATCAGTCCAAACGCCGCCACGTGGTACAGGTGCGGCAACTCGCCCAAAAAGGCGGCCGACAACACCGCCGCAAACAGCGGCGTGAGGTTGGCAAAAAAGCCGGCCACCGCGGGCCCAGCCTGCTGGATGCCCAGGCCCCAGCAGCGGTAGGCCAGTACGGCCGGGCCCACGGCCACAAAGGCCAAGGTGGCGATCAGTGGCATGCCCCAAGTGATGTGGGCGTCGGTCAAGGACCACTCCAGCCCCGAAAACAAGCCCGACCAGCCCAGGCCAAACACCACCTGCCCCATCAAGAAGGCGGCCCAGTCGTTGCGGATGGCGTCGGGCTCGTCGCGTCGGCTGAGCAGCCAGCTGTAATAGGCCCAGCAGGCCGTGGCCAGCAAAATGAACAAGTCCCCGACCACCAAGCGCACCGCCAACAACTCAGACCAATTGCCGCGCGAGAGCACCACCAGCGCCCCGCTGATGGACAACAAGGAGCCCAGCAGTTGCATGCGCCGCACCGGGGCTTTGAAAAACAATGCGCCGATGATGAGCACCCAGAAAGGGCCACTGGCCGCCACCAGCGTCACGTTCAGTGGGGTGGAGGTTTGCAGCGCCAGGTATTGCAGCGCGTTGTAGCAGCCCACGCCCAGCAGGCTCAGCAAGCCAAAGCGCCGCCAGTGCGACCACAGGCCGCTGCTCGGGCGCAGCACGCGCCAGGCCAGGGGCAGCAAGATGAAGAAGGCGACCAGCCAACGCAAGAAGTTGAGCGTGATCGGCGGCACCAGCTCGGTGACCAAGCGCCCGACCACGGCATTGCCCGCCCACATGAGCGGCGGCACGGTCAGCAGCAAAGCGGTGACCGGGGAGAGTTTTTGTGACATGCGAGGACTGTATCGGGATTGGGGTTTCCCCTCTGTCGCCAAGCTGTCCAGACCGCTCTGCACGCTGGGGTAATTCGTGGCACAGTCTCACATCGCTTGATTTACCCATTCAGGAGCTTTCCATGAGCATTGCAGTCCAGATCGACCAACACGGTGGTCCCGAAGTCATGAAACTGGTCGACGTCACCGTCGGCGAACCCGGCCCTGGCGAGATCCGCATCCGCCACAAGGCCATTGGCCTGAACTTCATCGATGTGTACCAGCGCAGCGGTTTGTACCAGCTGCCCATGCCCCTCAAGCTCGGCATGGAAGGCTCGGGCGTGGTCGAAGCCGTGGGCGAGGGTGTGACGCACCTCAAGGTCGGTGATCGCGCCGCCTATGCCAGCCAGCCCCCCGGCAGCTATTGCGAAGTGCGTGTGATGCCCGCCAAGTGCGTGTGCAAATTGCCCGATGCCATTTCGTTTGAAACCGGCGCGGCCATGATGCTCAAGGGCCTGACGGCCCAATACCTGCTCAAGCGCACCTTGCCCCAAGGCGGCCTGAAAGCCGGTGATTTTGTGCTGTTCCATGCCGCTGCTGGTGGGGTGGGCCTGATCGCTTGCCAATGGGCCAAGGCCTTGGGCCTGCGCCTGATTGGTACGGCAGGCAGCGATGCCAAATGCGCATTGGCCTTGGCCAACGGCGCCGAGTTCTGCATCAACTATTCCACCGATGATTTCCAGACCAAAGTCAAAGAGATCACGTGCGGCAAGGGCGTCAAAGTCGTGTACGACTCGGTGGGCAAAGACACCTGGGACAAGTCGCTCGATTGCCTGGCCCCGTTTGGCCTGATGGCCAGCTTTGGCAACGCCTCTGGCCCTGTGGCGCCTTTTGCACCGGGCATCTTGGGCCCCAAGGGCTCCATCTATGTCACGCGCCAGACCTTGTTCAGCCACATCACCACGCGCGAGAGCACGCAAGAGATGGCCGACGATTTGTTCGAGGCCGTGACCAGCGGCAAGGTCAAGATCCACATCGACCAGACCTTCCCTTTGGCCCAAATCCAAGACGCGCACATCGCGCTGGAAGCCCGTAAAACCACGGGCTGCACCATCATCACTTTGTGATGCTGGCATGGGGGCTGGGGCTGTGAATGCCCGGTTCCGTTGGCGCTTGAATGAAAAAACCGCTGCCCTCACGGGTCAGCGGTTTTTTTTGGCGCTCAGTGCTCAAGCAGCCAGCTTGGCCTTGGGTGCGATGGTCTCCAGCGCATCACTCAAGATTTGCAGGGTGCGCGGCACCTGGTGCCATTTGTCCAAGCCAAACAGGCCCATGCGGAAGGTGCGGAAATCGGCGGGTTCGTCGCACTGCAGCGGCACGCCCGCAGCGGTTTGCAGGCCCAGGGCCAAGAACTTCTTGCTGCTTTGGATGTCGGGGTCGGTGGTGTAGCTCACCACCACACCGGGCGCTTCAAAGCCGGGCGCAGCCACGCTGGGGAAGCCGTGCTCCAGCAGCAAGGCGCGCACTTGACGGCCCAGTGCCATTTGCTCTTCGCGCACTTTGGCAAAGCCATAGGCTTCGGTCTCGAGCATGGCTTCTTGCAAGCGCTGCAAGGCGTCGGTGGGCAAAGTGGTGTGGTACATGTGGGCACCACTTTCATAGGTCTCCATCACCTGCAGCCACTTTTTAAGATCCATCGCAAAAGTGGTGCTGGTGGTGCCATCAATGGCCTGGCGGGCACGCTCGCTCATCATGACCATGGCGCAGCAAGGCGAGCTGCTCCAGCCCTTTTGCGGGGCGCTGATCAGCACATCCACGCCGGTGGCTTTCATGTCCACCCACATGGCGCCCGAAGCGATGCAGTCCAGCACAAACAGGCCGCCCACGGCGTGCACCGCATCGGCCACGGCTTTGAGGTAGTCGTCGGGCAAGATCATGCCGGCGGCGGTTTCCACGTGGGGCGCAAACACCAGCGCTGGCTTTTCGGCGGCGATGGCGGCTTTGACTTCTTCAATCGGTGCAGGTGCCCAGGCTGCTTGTGGGCCAGCAGCGATGCGGCGGGCCTTGAGCACGCTGTGGCTCTTGGGGATTTGGCCCATGTCAAAAATCTGCGTCCAGCGGAAGCTGAACCAACCGTTGCGGATCACCATCACATGTTGGTTGGTGGCGAACTGGCGTGCGACGGATTCCATGCCGAAGGTGCCGCTGCCGGGCACCAAGGCCACCGAGTGGGCGCCGTAGACGTTTTTGAGCATGCGCGAGATGTCGGTCATCACGCCGCCAAAACGCTTGGACATGTGGTTCAGGGCGCGGTCGGTGTAGACCACCGAGAATTCGAGCAGACCGTCAGGGTCAATGTGGGGCAGCAAGCCGGGCATGGGGTGTCTCCGTTTTTTCAATCAGGGGCGAGAGCTTACCTGAGTTCCGTAAGACTGGCTTGGGGTGGGCGCATCCGCCATTGCGCATGCGCGCTTTGCGATCGGTGGCAGGTCAACGCCCGCAACGCACCCGCAAGATCTCGTCCAAGATCAAGAGGCCTGCGCCCAGGGTGATGGCGCTGTCGGCCATGTTGAAGGCCGGGAAGTGCCAGCGGCCCCAGAAGAAGTCGAGGAAGTCGATCACATAGCCGTGCAGCAGGCGGTCCACCACGTTGCCGACCGCGCCACCCAAGACCAAAGAAATGGCCAGGCAAAACAGGGTTTGGCCAGCGTGCGAGCGCAGCATCCACAGCATGAACAGCGTGGCCACCACGCCGATGCCGGTGAAGAACCAGCGCTGCCAGCCCCCCGCAGAGGCCAGGAAGGAAAACGCCGCACCATGGTTGTGGACCCGCACCAAGTTAAAGAACGAGGTGACCGGTGTGCTGTCGCCCAACTGGAATGCGCCAAGCACCAGCACTTTGGTGAACTGGTCGATCAGCAAAACCAGGAGCGCAATGCCCAGCCACAGCACCAGGCCTTGGCGTGAACCACTTTTGGCGAATTTTTTGGAGCTGGCCATGGGGTGTCTTTCGAAGTCAGACCGGATCAGGCCACCAGGCGGGTTTCGCCTTCGCCGTGCAGGTTGCTCACGCAACGGCCACACAGGGTGGGGTGATCTGAGTTGTGGCCCACGTCGTCGGCGTAGTGCCAGCAGCGTTCGCATTTGGGGGCTTGGCTGGTGGCCACTTGCACGGCCATGGTCTCGCCTGCTTGCAGCGTCACTTTGGAGGTGATGAACACAAACTTGATGTCTGCTCCCAGACTGGCCAGCAAAGCGTGGTCTGCCGCAGGAGCGGTCACGGTGATCTCTGCTTGCAAGGAGGCGCCCACCTGGCCTGCTGTGCGGACCACCTCGATGTCCTTGTTGACCAGGTCACGGATCTCGCGGATGCGGCTCCATTTGGCTAGCAACTGATCATCAGCAGCGCCAAAGTCACTGAAGGTTTCCATGAAGATGGATTCGGAATTGCCAAAGGTGCTCCAGGCTTCCTCGGCGGTGAACGACAGGAACGGTGCCATCCAGCGCAGCATGCCGTGGGTGATGCGGTACAGCGCGGTTTGTGCGCTGCGGCGGGCCAGCGATTTGGGCGCGGTGGTGTAGAGGCGGTCTTTCAGCACGTCCAGGTAGAACGCGCCCAGGTCTTCCGAGCAGTACACCTGCAATTTACTGACCACGGGGTGGAATTCATACGCGTCAAAGTGGGCGCGGATGTCGGCCTGCAATTGCGCGGCGCGGGCCAAGGCAAAGCGGTCGATCTCCAGCAGTTGGTCATCGGTCACGGCATCCTTTGCCGGGTCGAAGTCGCTCACGTTGGCCAGCAAGAAGCGCAGCGTGTTGCGGATGCGGCGGTAGCTGTCCACCACGCGGGCCAGGATCTTGTCGTCGATGTTGAGGTCGCCCGAGTAGTCGGTGCTGGCCACCCACAGGCGCACGATCTCGGCACCCATCTTGGAGGTGATGGTTTGGGGCTCCACGGTGTTGCCCAGCGACTTGCTCATCTTGCGGCCTTGGCCGTCGGTGGCAAAGCCGTGGGTCAAGAGGCCTTTGTAGGGCGCACGACCTTCGAGCGCGCAGCCCAGCAGCAGCGAGCTGTGGAACCAGCCGCGGTGCTGGTCATGGCCTTCCAGATACAGGTCGGCCTCCGGCCCTTCGGCGTGGAAGGGCTCGCGGTCGTAAGCGTCTTTGTGGCTGCCGCGCAGCACGTGGCGGAAGGTCGAGCCCGAGTCGAACCAGACTTCCAGGATGTCGGTGCTTTTGGTGTAGCTGGGGGCATCGGTTGCGCCCAAGATGTCTTCCACCGTGACGCGGCTCCAGGCTTCAATGCCGCCTTTTTCCACAATGTCAGCGGCCTGGTCCAGGATGGCCATGGTGTTGGGGTGCAGCTCGCCACTGTCTTTGTGCAAGAAGAAGGGCACCGGCACACCCCAAGAGCGCTGGCGCGAGATACACCAGTCAGGGCGGTTGGCGATCATGTCGCGCAGGCGGGTTTTGCCGTTTTCCGGATAGAACTGGGTTTGGTCGATCGCGTCCAGCGCCAGCTGGCGCAAGGTCTTGGGGGCCTTGTCCTTCGTGAACACGCCTTCGCCTTCGTCCATGCGCACAAACCACTGGGCGGCAGCACGGTAGATGACGGGCGTTTTGTGGCGCCAGCAGTGCGGGTAGCTGTGGGTGATCTCCACGGTGGACATCAGGCGGTCGCTTTGGCCCAGCACCTCGATCACGCGTGCACAAGCTTTCCAGATGTGCTGGCCGCCAAAAAAGGGCAGCTCGGGCGCATACACACCATTGCCTTGCACGGGGTTGAGTATGTCGTCGTAGGCCAGGCCGTTGGCGATGCAGGAGTTGAAGTCGTCCACGCCATAGGCGGGGGCTGAGTGCACAAGACCCGTGCCGTCGGTGGCGGTCACATAGTCGGCCAGGTACAGAGGCGATTTGCGGCGGTAGCTGTAGGCGCCGCCTTCACCTTCGGTCACGGCGTCGTGCAGCGGGTGACGGAACACCAGGCCGCGCAGCTTCTCGCCCACAGCGGTGGCGATCACGGTGCCTTCCAACTTGTAGCGCTCCAGGCATTTCTCGACCAGGCTGGCGGCCAGCAGCAGCACGCCGCGGGGCGTGTCCACCAGCGCGTAGTCCAGCTCAGGGTGGGCGTTGAGCGCTTGGTTGGCGGGAATCGTCCAAGCGGTGGTGGTCCAGATAACGGCAAAGGCCTTTTTGGTGCCTTCGCCAGGCAGCTTGGGCAGGCCAAAGGCGGCGGCCAAGGCCGCGTTGTCGTCGGCTTCAAAGGCCACGTCCAGCGTGTCGCTCTTTTTGTCGGCGTATTCGATTTCGAATTCGGCCAAGGACGATCCGCAGTCAAAGCACCAGTAAACGGGTTTGAGGCCACGGTAGACAAAGCCGCGCTCGATCACGCGTTTGAAGGCGCGGATTTCACCGGCTTCGTTGGCGAAATCCATGGTGCGGTAGGGGCGCTCCCAGTCGCCCAGCACGCCCAGGCGCTTGAAGTCTTCGCGCTGCTGGTTGATCTGCTCGGTGGCAAAGGCGCGGCTCTTGGCCTGCATGTCGTCACGGCTCAGGTTGCGGCCATGCAGTTTTTCGATCGCGTTTTCGATCGGCAAGCCATGGCAGTCCCAGCCGGGGATGTATTGCGCATCAAAGCCAGCGAGTTGCTTGGACTTGACGATCATGTCTTTGAGCACTTTGTTGAGTGCGTGGCCAATGTGCAGTTTGCCGTTGGCGTAAGGCGGGCCGTCGTGCAGCACAAACAGCGGGGCACCGCGCCGGGCGGCGCGCAGTTTTTTGTACAGGCCGCCTTCGTTCCAGTCCTTCACCCAGCCCGGCTCGCGCTTGGGCAGGTCGCCGCGCATCGGGAAGGGGGTGTCCATCATGTTGATGCGGGTGTCGGCGTTCTGGTCTTTTTCGGTCATGGTGCGTCAAGTCGAGAGGGCTTCGACAAGCTCAGCCCGAGCGGTTTGTCGTTCGGAGAGAAAGGGGAGAGGGGGGGGCCGTTTTTTCGTTCGCCCTGAGCCTGTCGAAGGGCAGCAAACGAGGGCCAGAGCGTCAAATTCGGTCGCGGGTGGTTTGGCGGTGCGTCTCGCTGTGGCGCGAGGCAAACCACGCGTGCGCGTCGTCGCAGTCCTGGGCGATGCCTTTCGTCAGGGCGTCCAGACCGTCGTATTTGAGCTCGTCATGTAGTTTGTGCAGCAGATCCACGCGGATGATTTTACCGTAGCCCCCCTCGGGGCCCAGATCGGACGGCCAGTCGAAGGCGTGGGTCTCCAAGAGCACGCGCCCGCCGTTGACGTCATTCGGGTCCAGTGAAGGCCGGATGCCCAGATTGGCCACGCCCTTCAAGGGCTGGTCCGCTAAGCCATGCACCTGCACCACAAAGATCCCGCTGGCGGCGGGTTTCCAGTGTGAAAAACGCAAGTTCAGGGTGCGAAAGCCGTCGCCCGCGCCTTGCGCCGTGGCGGCCAGCTCTCGGCCGAGCTTGCGCCCATGCACCACATGGCCGCTGATGCTGTAGGGGCGGCCCAGCAGGGCGGCCACGTCGTTCATGCGGTCCTGGCCCAGCGCATCACGCACAGCCGAGCTCGACACGCGCAGGCCATGCACTTCATACGAATTCATCCGGGCCACATCAAAGCCCAGGCGCTGGCCTGCGGCATCGAGCATGGCGTAGTCGCCCGCCCGTTTGGCCCCAAAGCGGAAGTCGTCGCCGACCTGCACATAGCGCACACCCAAGCCTTGGATCAGCACCTTTTGGATGAAGTCTTCGGGGGACTGGCTGGCCAGCTCGGCATCGAAGGGCACCACCACGACTTGGTCAACCCCGCAGCGCTCGAGCTCTTGCAGCTTGTCGCGCAAGGTGGCGATGCGGGCCGGGGCCAGTTCGGGCTTGTTCAGGGCCTTGGCGAAATAGTCGCGGGGGTGGGGCTCGAAGGTCATCACGCAGCTGGGCACGCCCCGGTGGGCCGCTTCGCTGCGCAAAAGCGCCAGCATGGCCTGATGGCCACGGTGCACACCATCGAAGTTGCCGATGGTCAGTGCGCAGGCAGGGGCCAAATCTGGGTGATGAAAACCGCGAAAAACCTTCATGGTGATGTGGGTGCGTTGGGGCTGGACTTGAGGCTTTTGCCCTTTGTCATGGTTTTGAGAAATTCAGAGGGTATATTGTGACTGAGCCCGATCCTCACAAGCTCGTCCCCGTGCCTGGCTTGTCTGGACCGAGACAGTCCCCATCCTTTTCAGTGCTTGCATCTGTTGTCAGGAGTTGTGTGTGAAGGTCTTGAAACTCTCTGCCCAAGGGCTGCCCCAGTCGTGGATCACGCTGGAGCAAGCGGTCACCCATTACGCCGCCGACGAGGTGCGCTGGGAGGCGGGCCGCCAGGTGGCCGTTTTTCGCGGCGGCCACAACGCGGTCACGGGCGAGCAGTCGGTCATCGCGGTCAACAGCATCATTGGCACCCAGGGCGTGCCGCGCATCAACCCGTTTGACATGCGGTCAGGCCTGACCAACCCCAAGCTCTTTGTGCGCGACCGCAATGTGTGTGCCTACTGCGGTGGCCATTTCCATGAATCGGTGCTGACCCGAGAGCACATCGTGCCTTTGTCGCAAAAAGGGCCAGACCACTGGATGAATGTGGTCACCGCCTGCCGGTCATGCAACCACCGCAAAAGCAGCCGCACACCCGAGCAGGCCCACATGCCTTTGCTTTACGCGCCCTATGTGCCCAGCCTTTGGGAAGACTTCATCTTGCGCAACCGCCGCATCCTGTCTGACCAGATGGCGTTTTTGATGGCGCATGTGCCCAAGAGTTCGCGCCTCTTGGTCTGAGTTGCTGCGCACTTGCCGTGGCGGTGGATTCGCCGCATCATGGCACCCTGAAATCACAAAGCCCGGGCCACGCAGTCCGGCGCATTCAGGGAGCCCCGCATGACCATGTTCCGTTCACCACGGGCGTCAGCCCTGTCCAGGCGCGCCTTTTTGCTGCAGGCAGCCAGTGCCAGTTTGTTGGCGCCAGAGGGCGCCGTCGCCGCCAGCAATTCAGACCGGGTGCAGTTGGCATCGGCATGGCCGGTGGGGCAATCGCCAAGCGGGTATTTGGTCAGCGAAAAATTCGACGGTGTGCGTGCCGTCTGGGATGGGCAGGTTCTGCGTTTTCGCAGTGGCCGAACGATCTCTGCGCCCCCGTGGTTTTTGTCGGGATTGCCGGCCACACCGCTGGACGGTGAGTTGTGGATGGCCCGGGGGCAGTTCGATCGCGTTTCGGGCGCGGTCCGCAAAGCGGTGCCACAAGACGCTGAGTGGCGTGATGTGAACTACCTGGTGTTCGATGCTTGGGGCCGTGCAGAGCCTTTTGTCCAGCGTGTGGACGTGCTCATGCAGGCCATCAAAAAAGCCCAGCAGCCTTGGTTGATCCCGGTTGCGCAATCGGTCCTGGCCGATAACGCCGCATTGCAGGCCCAGCTGAAAGCGGTGATCGAACAAGGCGGTGAAGGCTTGGTTCTGCACCGAGCCGATGCCTTTTGGCAAGCCGGCAGAACGCAGGCCTTGTTCAAACTCAAACCCCAGCCCGATGAAGAGGCGCAGGTGGTGGGGTATCAGGCGGGCAAAGGTCGCTTGAAAGGACTCACGGGCGCCTTGCTGGTCGAGACCGCCCAAGGCCAGCGTTTTGCGCTGGGGACGGGCTTGAGCGATGCCCAGCGCCGCACCCCGCCGCCACTGGGCACCTGGGTCACCTACAGCTACCGAGACCGCACCCCATCAGGCTTGCCGCGTTTTGCCAGCTTTGTGCGGGTGCGGGATCCAGAATGAACAAGGGCTCCTTGCGGAGCCCTTGTGGTTTGCTGCTGTAGGTCGGAGCTTCAGCTCCGACATGGCCCGTTTCGATACAGGCGGCATGTCGGGTGACGGATCAGGCAAACACGCCCGCTGTCTCTTGCATGCGGTCCGAGACTTGGCCCAGATGGTGCAGTGTGTCGCCAAAGGTCATGTCCAGCTGCGTCAATTTCTTGAAGTAGTGGCTCACGATGTACTCGTCCGTGACGGCAATGCCGCCGTGCAGTTGCACAGCCTGTTGGCCAATGAAGCGCATGGACACGCCCAGCTGGTACTTGGCGCGGGCCATGGCGCGGCGGCGCTCTTCGGCTGGCGCGTGCAGCTTGAGGGTGGCGTAGTAGCTCATGGAGCGGGCCAATTCCAGTTGCATCTTCATGTCCGAGACGCGGTGACGCAGGGCCTGGAAGCTGGCGATGACCACACCGAACTGCTTGCGGGTGTTCATGTAGTCCACGGTGATGGCCAAGGTCTTGTCCATCACGCCCACCGCCTCGGCACAAGTGCAGGCGATGCCGATGTCCACCGCTTCTTCCAAAGCGGCCAGGCCATTCAGGGTGATCAGCTGGGCAGGGGCTTGGCTCAGCACCACTTCGGCGGCACGTGAGCCGTCTTGCGTGACATAGGCCTGGGCGCTCACGCCGCTGGCGCTGCGCTCGACCAAGAACAAGGCGATTTGGCCGTTCACAGTGGCGGGCACCACAAAAGCGTCGGCCTGATCGCCCACAGCCACCAGGCTCTTGGTGCCTGTCACGGTCCATGCACCGCCCGATTCGCTGGCCTGGGTGGCGCAGCGGTTCAGTTGGTAACGGGCACCGCGCTCTTGCTGCGCCAGCACGACAATGGCTTCGCCGCTGGCCATGCGGGGCAACCAAGCCGCTTGCAGGGCGGCAGGTGCGTGGGTTTGCAGCGTGGCGCTGCAGATCAGGGTTTGGGTCAGGGGCTCGAGCACGATGCCGCGGCCGAGTTCTTCCATGGTGACCATGGCCTCGGTCGGGCCCATGCCCATGCCGCCGTTGTCTTCGCTCACATACAGGCCCGTCAGGCCCAACTCGGCCAACTCGGTGTAGGCGGTGCGGTCAAAACCGCCAGCGGCCACGGTGGCGCGGCGGCGGTCAAAGTCGTAGCCCTTGTCCACCCATTTGCGCACCGCGTCGCGCAGTTGCTCTTGATCGTCAGAAAAATCGAAATCCATGTGTGTCTCCTTAACCCAGAACTGTCTGGGCGACGATGTTGCGTTGCACTTCGTTGCTGCCGCCGTAAATGGTGGTCTTGCGCATGTTGAAGTAGTTGGCGGCCAATGGCGCGTTGGCCACCACACCGCCTGGGAAGTTGCCTTGCCAGCCCGCGTCCATGGCTTCGAAGATGTAGGGCAGGGCAAAGGGGCCAGCGGCTTGCATCATCAGCTCGGTGTAGCGCTGCTGGATTTCGCTGCCCTTGATCTTCAAGAGGCCCGCGATGTCGAGTGAGTTTTTGCCCGATTTTTCGGCCGACAAGACACGCAGCACCAGCATTTCCAGGGCGACGATGTCCACTTCGAGCTTGGCGATTTCGTCACGGAAGCGCAGGTCGTCGTACACACCTTCGGCTTTGGCGATGCGCTTCAAGCGCTCCAACTCCCGCTTGGCGCGGTTCACATCGGCGATGTTGGTGCGCTCGTGGGCCAGCAGGTGCTTGGCGTAGTTCCAGCCCTTGTTCTCTTCGCCAATCAGGTTCTTGGCGGGCACTTCGACGTTGTCAAACCAGACTTCGTTGACCTCGCACTCGCCGTCCAGCAGCTTGATGGGGCGCACGGTGATGCCGGGCGACTTCATGTCGATCAACAAAAAGGAGATGCCGGTTTGGGGCTTGCCTTCGTTGCTGGTGCGCACCAGGCAGAAGATCCACTCGCCGTACTGACCCAAGGTGGTCCAGGTTTTCTGACCGTTGACGATGTATTTGTCGCCCACGCGCTCGGCGCGTGTTTTGAGCGACGCCAAGTCCGAGCCCGAACCCGGCTCGCTGTAGCCCTGGCTCCACCAGACTTCGCCGCTGGCGATACCGGGCAAAAAGCGCTGCTGTTGCTCGGCATTGCCAAAGGCCATGATCACGGGGGCCACCATCACCGGGCCAAAAGGCACCACGCGGGGAGCACCGGCCAAGGCGCATTCTTCTTCAAACAAATGCTTTTGCACCGCGGTCCAGCCGGGGCCGCCAAACTGCGTGGGCCAACCCCAGCCCAGCCAGCCTTTTTTGCCCAAAATCTTGGCCCAGCGCTGCATGTCGTCACGCGTCAGGCGCATGGCCGCGTGCACTTTTTGCGAAATGTCGGCGGGCAAGTTGTCCTTGACCCAGGTGCGGATCTCGTCGCGGAACGCGAGTTCTTCGGGGGTGAATGCCAAATCCATGGGGGAGTTTCTCCGTTGGTGAAAGCTTGGTGTTTGCGCGGCGCAAACAAAATCAAACGACCGTGCTTTTTATCACGCGTCAGCCGTACATTCCTGTCTTAGGAGCGACAAACAAGGGTTTGCATGGGGTGTGCTGGGATAATCCGCGCACACATGAAAAACATTGTCATTTTGATTTCTGGCTCGGGCTCCAACATGGCGGCCATCGTGCGTGCCGCCGAGCAAGAACGCTGGGCCGATCGCCTCCAAGCCCGTGTGGCCGCGGTGATCAGCAACAAGGCCGATGCCCAAGGCTTGGCCTTTGCTCAAGAACATGGCATCGCCACGGCGGTGCTGGACCACAAAGCCTTTGCCAGCCGAGAAGATTTCGATGCGGCCCTGATGGCGCGCATTGATGCTTTTTCACCCAGCCTGGTGGTGCTCGCAGGCTTCATGCGCATCCTCACGCCGGGTTTTGTGGCGCATTACGCGGGACGTTTGCTCAACATCCACCCGTCCTTGTTGCCCGCCTTTCCAGGTTTGAACACGCACCAACGGGCCATCGATGCTGGCTGCAAGTTTGCCGGAGCCACGGTGCACCAAGTCACGGCCGATCTGGACCATGGGCCCATCCTTGATCAGGCGGTGGTGCCGGTGATGGCGGATGACACCCCCGAGCAATTGGCCGCACGCGTGCTCACGCAAGAGCACTTGATCTACCCGCGTGCTGTGGCGCAGTTCTTGGCTTAATCGCCCACGCGCTCAAAGCGCGGCTGCACCTTGCCGTTGAACTCGGCCACATCGCCAAACATGGCCGCAGGGCGCACCCACAGGCCTTGTTCGCCATAAAGCGCTTGGTAAAGCGTCATGGGCTGCAGGTCTTCGCTGTGGCGAACGGTGCCCAGCACGCGGTACATGCCGCCTTTGTAGTGTTTGTAGAGGCCCTTGGGGGTTTCGATCAGGGGTGGCAGGTTTTCCGACATGTCTTTCCTTGGGTCTTTCTGGCAAGCAGGGCAGGGATGGGACAATACACCCCATGCATCCAAAAGCCCTTTTAGACGCCTGCGCCGATCTGGTCAGGCTGGTTCTCCAATTTGAACATCCCGCCGACGCTGTCGTGTCGCGTTATTTCCGTGAGCACCGCTCGCTGGGTCCGCGCGAGCGCGCCACCCTGGCCGAAACCGCATTCGCGGTGCTGCGCAAGAAACTGCTGTTCGAGCAATTGGCCCGCTCAGGCTCCGGCCCCAAAGAGCGCAAGCTGGCCATTTTGGGTTTCTTTGGCCCACGCGACTTTTTGGCCGCCGCTTTGAACGACACCGAAAAGAAATGGCTGGCCACCTGCGACAGCATTCCAGCCGATGCCCTGATGGCCCCGCATCGCCACAACCTGCCCGAGTGGATGGCGCAAGCTTTGCAGGCGCAGTTGGGCGATGACTTCTGGGCCTTGGCCGAAAACCTGCAGCAAGCGGGCACACTCGATCTGCGTGTGAATACCCTGCAAGCCAAGCGCAACGAGATCCAAAAAGAATTGGCGCAAGCGGGCATCGCCTCTGAGCCCACACCTTATTCACCTTGGGGTCTGCGCTTGCAGGGCAAGCCAGCGCTGCAAAAGACCGATGCTTTCACACGCGGGGCGATCGAGGTCCAAGACGAAGGCTCGCAATTGCTGGCCTTGTTGGTCGATGCCCACCGTGGCGAGATGGTGGTGGACTTTTGTGCAGGTGCGGGCGGCAAGACGCTGGCGCTGGGCGCGTCCATGCGCAGCACGGGCCGTTTGTACGCTTTTGATGTGTCTGGCCATCGCCTTGATGCGCTCAAGCCGCGCATGGCCCGCAGCGGCTTGTCCAATGTGCATCCGGCAGCGATTGCGCATGAGCGCGATGACCGCGTCAAGCGATTGGCCGGCAAGATCGACCGCGTCTTGGTCGATGCGCCTTGCTCGGGTCTTGGCACCTTGCGCCGCAACCCGGACTTGAAGTGGCGTCAAAAGCCCCAAGCTGTGCAAGAGTTGACCGAAAAGCAGTTGGCCATCTTGCAAAGCGCTTCGCGCATGGTCAAGTCGGGTGGCCGTCTGGTCTATGCCACCTGCAGCGTGTTGCCCGAAGAAAACGAACTGATCGCGCAAGCCTTCAGTGCCGCCAATCCTGACTTTGTTCCCCTCAATGCAGCGCAAGAACTCGAGCGCCTGAAGGTGCCAGGTGCGGATGGTTTGTGCGCCCCGGCCATGACCGTGGCCGAAGACGGTACGCGTTCAGGCGGGGATTTCTTGCGTTTGTGGCCGCATCGCCATGGCACGGATGGCTTTTTTGCCGCAGCCTGGACTAGAAAGTAAGTGTTTGGGATTCAATTGCGGGCTTGGCAGTCCGAAAGAACTGTCCTTTTGAGCCTGAAAAACTTAAAATCGAAAGATTGCCCGAAAACGGGTGAACGTAGAAAGTAAATGCATGTTGTTGCCTGATTCGGCTTTTTTTGATGCCTTGATCCATTGGATGGGTCATGGAATGTTTGACCTTGCCTGGTGGCAAATCGTGTTGGTGACCTTGGGCCTGACCCACATCACCATCGCCAGCGTGACGATTTTCCTGCACCGCCATCAAGCGCACCGCGCTTTGGACTTGCACGCCATTCCTTCGCATTTTTTCCGTTTTTGGCTGTGGCTGACCACGGGCCAGGTGACCAAAGAGTGGGCGGCCATCCACCGCAAACACCACGCCAAGTGCGAGCAGGCCGAAGACCCGCACAGCCCCCATGTGTACGGCATCAAGACCGTGCTGCTGACTGGCGCTGAGTTGTACCGCAAGGAATCCAAAAACCTGGACACCATGAAGCGTTATGGCCATGGCACCCCCGATGACTGGATCGAGCGCAACCTGTACACCCGCTTTTCCTGGCAAGGTGTAGCTTTGATGCTGATCATCGACGTGGCCTTGTTCGGCTTCATTGGTCTGACCATCTGGGCGGTGCAAATGGCCTGGATCCCGATCACAGCGGCCGGCATCATCAACGGCGCCGCCCATTACTGGGGTTACCGCAACTTTGAAGCGCACGACGCCAGCACCAACATCTCGCCTTGGGGCATCTTGATTGGCGGCGAAGAGTTGCACAACAACCACCACACCTACCCCACATCGGCCAAGTTGTCGGTCAAGCCTTACGAGTTCGACTTGGGCTGGGCCTACATCCGAACCCTCGAAATCATGGGTTTGGCCACCGTCAAGAAAACCGTACCGCGCCTGGCCTACGGCGACATCCGCCCTGTGGCCGACGAGAAAACCCTCGAAGCCTTGATCGCCAACCGCTACGAAGTCATGGCCGGTTATGCACGCAATGTGCGCGCTGTGATGCAGCAAGAAGCCAGCAAGTTGGATGTCAATGTGCAGCAAGCGGCCAAGCGTTGGTTGCACCGCGATGCGGCCAAAGTGCCCGCTGAGGCGCAGGACCAGCTCAAGCAAGCGCGTGCTGCCAGCCCAGTGCTCGACAAGATGCTGCAAATGCGTGACGAGCTCAGCCAGATCTGGCTCAACACCTCGCACTCGCGCGAGCAACTGGCCGCCGACTTGCAAGCTTGGTGCCGCCGGGCCGAAGAAAGTGGCATTGCTGCGCTGCGTGACTTTTCGGTCAAGTTGCGCGCTGTGCGCCAGCCTGGCTAATGCGCACTCTGGCTGCACGCATCAAAAGGACCTTCGGGTCCTTTTCTTTTGGTGGAGTAAACACCACGGGCTTGAAGTGTCGGTGCTGAAGCCACCGACCCGCATCCTTTTCAACTTGATTGTCGTCGCAGGTCGGCGTGTCAGCTCCGCCATCCAGTGCCCCGTCAAAGTCATGGCCACAGCAAAGGCCGATCCCCCATCGCCGATCATCCTCACAACTGTTTCGGACATAAAAAAACCCGCTGCGTTGGCAGCGGGTTTTTGGTGGGAAGGCTCAGGCCGAATCACTTCAGCTTGATTTCCTTGTATTCAACATGCTTGCGAGCTTTGGGGTCGAACTTCATGATCGACATTTTCTCGGGCATGGTTTTCTTGTTTTTGCTGGTCGTGTAGAAGTGACCAGTGCCAGCTGTGGATTCCAGCTTGATTTTTTCGCGTCCGCCTTTGGTTGCCATGGTGTATGACTCCTAATGTTCTGGGTTTAGGCTTGACCGCGTGCACGCAGGTCTGCGAGCACGGCATCGATGCCGTTTTTGTCGATCAGGCGCAGAGCAGCGCTGGAGACGCGCAGACGCACCCAACGGTTTTCTGTTTCAACCCAGAAACGACGGTATTGCAGGTTCGGCAGGAACCGGCGCTTGGTTTTGTTGTTGGCGTGGGAAACGTTGTTCCCTGTCATTGGGCCTTTGCCCGTTACGTCGCAAACGCGTGCCATGTGGACACTCCGATACTTTTAAAACAGCCGGTGCCGATGGGTCTCATGCAGATTTGCATGGGGCCTGGCGCTCCAGCCTCACCTCGCCAAGATGGGTGGCGGTATCCCAGATCACTGAGCCTGTGATCCCCGGCGAATAGTCGGGGCAGATCCAGCAAAGCCAATCATTATACCCAGAAAATCAGGCTTCGTTTTGCTCCAGGAAGCGTTGGGCGTCCAAAGCGGCCATGCAACCGGTGCCGGCGCTGGTGATCGCCTGGCGGTAAACGTGGTCTTGCACGTCGCCTGCAGCGAACACACCGGGCACCGAAGTCTGGGTGGCAAAACCCTTCAAACCGCCTTGCGTCACGATGTAGCCGTTTTCCAGTTCCAGTTGGCCCTGGAAGATGTCGGTGTTGGGCGAGTGGCCAATGGCGATGAAGCAGCCTTTGAGTTCAATGTCTTGCAAGCTGCCGTCCACGGTGCTCTTCAAACGCACGCCCGTCACGCCAGTGTCGTCGCCCAGCACTTCCTCCAGCGTTTGGAAGGTCTTGAGCTCGATCTTGCCGGCGGCCACTTTGTCCATCAGCTTGTCCACCAAGATGGGCTCTGCCTTGAATTTGTCACGGCGGTGAATCAAATAGACCTTGCTGGCGATGTTGGACAGGTACAGGGCTTCTTCGACAGCGGTGTTGCCGCCGCCCACCACGCAGCACAACTGTTCGCGGTAGAAAAAGCCGTCACAGGTGGCGCAGCCGCTCACGCCACGGCCCATGAAGGCCTCTTCGGAGGGCAGGCCCAGGTATTTGGCCGAGGCGCCGGTGGCAATGATCAGGCTGTCACAGGTGTAGGTGCCGGCGTCACCGATCAGGGTGAAAGGGCGCTGCTCGAGCTTCACGGTGTGGATGTGGTCAAACACGATTTGGGTGTTGAAGCGCTCGGCGTGCTCCAAAAAGCGCTGCATCAGCTCGGGGCCTTGCACGCCATTGACGTCGGCGGGCCAGTTGTCCACTTCGGTGGTGGTCATCAACTGGCCGCCTTGAGCCATCCCAGTGATCAGCAATGGCTTGAGGTTGGCGCGGGCGGCATACACGGCAGCGGTGTAGCCAGCAGGGCCGGAGCCGAGGATCAGAACTTGGGCGTGTTGGGTGGGTGTGGACATGGTCTGCAAATCGGTGATGAAAAGGGGGATGGCAAGCATCGCGTGTTCTCTATTGTAAGAACCCACCAAAGGCTCGTCTGTGTGCAGGGAATCCGAGCTCCCAATCGGGTAAGCTT
Source organism: Limnohabitans lacus (assembly GCF_030053395.1). GTDB lineage: Bacteria > Pseudomonadota > Gammaproteobacteria > Burkholderiales > Burkholderiaceae_C > Limnohabitans_A > Limnohabitans_A lacus. Next base: position 104,863 of record NZ_JASGBH010000011.1, read on the forward strand.
GCAGCTTAAGTTATGACCTATTCCCTCCACACCCTGAACCATTTGCCTTCTTCTGACGAGGAAGTCTCGGAACCGCGCCGTTTTTGGGCACGCTTTGCTCAGGAAATCAGTCTTTTGGTCGGCGCGGGTGTGTTGCTGTTGTGCCTGATGGCCTTGCTGAGTTACCAGGCGCTGGATCCGGCTTGGTCCACATCGGGCGCTGGTGGGAGCACACGCAACTGGATGGGACGATTCGGTGCCCTGTTTGCCGACATGGCCTATTTCATCTTTGGCTATTCCAGTTGGTGGTGCTTTGCAGCCGGCTTGCGCGCCTGGCTGTCGGGTTTGGCGCGTTGGTTGAGCGCAGGCGATGAAAGCCAAGCCGCAGATGACACGACCTTGCAGCGCAGGGCTTGGGTGTTTTGGTTGGGCTTGACGCTGCTCATGTCAGCCAGTGCCTGTTTGGAGTGGACACGCCTGTACCGCTGGGAGTCGCATTTGCCCGGTCACAGCGGCGGTATTTTGGGTTACGAACTGGGTCGCTTGGGCATGCAGTGGCTGGGCTTCAATGGATCGGGTTTGCTGGGGCTGGTGATCGGCGTCATCGGTGTGGCCATGGTGTTCCGCTTTTCATGGGGGCAGTTGGCCGAGAACATTGGTGAGCGGATTGACCGCCTGGTCCAATCGCGTCATGTGAAGAAAGAAATCGAAGAAGACTTTGCCTTGGGGCAGCAAGCTTTGCGCGAACGCGAACAAGTGCTGTCCATGCAAGCCGTGGAGCCGCAATGGGACCTGGACTCCGCACACCTGAATGCACCCGAAGGTCAGCTCGATTTGGAGCCAGTACCTGTGCCACCTCCTCCTGCACCCGTGGTGGTCATCGAGCCAGGCGTCATGGATGTGCCCCGCAGTGATCGAGTGGTCAAAGAGCGCCAAAAACCCTTGTTCAACGAATTGCCCGACAGCAAGCTGCCACAGGTGGATTTGCTGGACGCCCTGACAGCACGTCAAGAAACGGTGTCGCCCGAAACGTTGGAGATGACCAGCCGCCTGATCGAGAAGAAACTCTCGGACTTCGGCGTCAAGGTGCGGGTGGTGGCTGCTGCGCCTGGCCCCGTGATCACGCGTTACGAAATCGAGCCTGACACCGGCGTCAAGGGCTCGCAAATCGTCAACCTGGCCAAGGACTTGGCCCGCTCGCTCAGTTTGGTGTCGATCCGTGTGATCGAAACCATCCCTGGCAAAAACTACATGGCACTGGAATTGCCCAATGCCAAGCGCCAGTCGATCAAGCTCAGTGAAATTCTGGGCTCGCAGGTTTACAACGAAGCCAAGTCCATGCTGACCATGGGCTTGGGCAAGGACATCATCGGCAACCCGGTGGTGGCCGATCTGGCCAAGATGCCGCACGTGCTGGTGGCCGGTACCACCGGCTCAGGCAAATCGGTCGGTATCAACGCCATGATCTTGTCGCTGCTGTACAAGGCCGAAGCGCGTGATGTCCGCCTCTTGATGATCGACCCCAAGATGCTGGAGATGTCGGTCTATGAAGGCATTCCGCACCTGCTGGCCCCAGTGGTCACCGACATGCGCCAGGCCGCACACGGCCTGAACTGGTGCGTCGCCGAGATGGAAAAGCGCTACAAACTCATGAGCAAGATGGGCGTGCGCAATCTGGCCGGCTACAACCAGAAAATCGACGACGCCACAGCGCGCGAAGAATTCATCTACAACCCCTTCAGCTTGACCCCGGACGATCCCGAACCGCTCAAACGCTTGCCCCATATCGTGGTGGTGATCGACGAGCTGGCTGACTTGATGATGGTGGTGGGTAAGAAGATCGAAGAACTGATCGCTCGCCTGGCCCAAAAAGCCCGAGCTGCCGGCATCCATTTGATCTTGGCCACCCAGCGCCCCAGCGTGGACGTGATCACGGGCCTGATCAAGGCCAACATCCCGACCCGCATCGCGTTTCAGGTGTCCAGCAAGATCGACAGCCGCACCATCTTGGATCAGATGGGCGCTGAAGCCCTGCTGGGCATGGGCGACATGCTCTACATGCCTTCGGGCACCGGTTTCCCGATCCGTGTACACGGCGCTTTTGTGAGCGACGAAGAAGTGCACCGCGTGGTCAGCTACCTCAAGAGCCAAGGTGAGCCCGACTACATCGAAGGCGTGCTCGAAGGCGGCACCGTGGACGAAGACGGCGGCATGCTGGGTGAAGGTGAAGACGCTGAAAAAGACCCGATGTACGACCAAGCGGTCGAAGTCGTGCTCAAGAACCGCAAGGCCAGCATCTCCTTGGTGCAGCGCCACTTGAAGATCGGCTACAACCGGGCCGCTCGACTGGTCGAGGACATGGAAAAAGCAGGTCTTGTCAGCGCCATGAGCGGCAGCGGCCAGCGCGAAATTTTGGTGCCCGCGCGGGCCGAGTAACAAATGACCTTTTCACGTCGTCATGCGCTGAGCGGGCTGTGTTCAATCGCCTTCGGCCTGTCCGGTCCTGCGCACGCCGATGGGCTCGATGCCCTGAACCAGTTCATCAAGCAAACACGCAGTGGCCGGGCGCAGTTCACCCAAGTGGTCACATCGCCGCCCAAGTCGGGGCAGGTCGCGCGCAGCAAAACGTCGAGTGGCAGTTTTGAATTTCAGCGGCCTGGCAAATTCCGCTTCGACTACCGCAAACCTTTTGTGCAAACCTTGGTGGCCGATGGCCAGACCCTGTGGCTGCACGATGTGGACTTGAACCAGGTGTCGGCCCGCAACCAGGCGCAGGTCTTGGGTTCGACGCCGGTGGCCTTGCTGACGGCAGCCAGCGATCTGGAGGCCTTGAAGACCGACTTCCAATTCAAGGCTGAGGCCGATCGTGAGGGTCTGCAGTGGGTGCGCGCGACACCCAAGAAATCCGATGGCCAGATCCAGTCCGTGTTGGTGGGCTTGCGCGCCGCCGACAAGGGCGTGGAGCTGGCCGTGCTCGATGTGCAAGACGCATTGGGTCAACGCTCGGTTTTGAATTTCTCAGCCTTTGAGCTCAACCCCGCATTGCCGGCATCGGCTTTTGTGTTCAAGGCCCCCGCCGGTGCCGATGTGATCCGCCCCTGAGTCATTCATGACGGCCGTGCCCCTCTCGCCCCAAGCCCCGCTGGCCGAGCGCTTGCGCCCACGCCATTTGGGCGAAGTGATCGGGCAGCAGCATTTGCTCGGTGAAGGCATGGCGCTGCGCCTGGCTTTTGAATCGGGCCAGCCACACAGCTGCATTTTGTGGGGGCCACCGGGCGTGGGCAAAACCACCATCGCCCGCTTGATGGCCGACGCCTTTGATGCGCAATTCTTGAGCATCAGTGCGGTGCTCGGTGGGGTCAAAGACATCCGAGAAGCGGTGGAAAAAGCCGAAGCGGCCCGCACCGGTTTGCACCCCCAGCGCACCATCATGTTCGTTGACGAAGTGCACCGCTTCAACAAAGCTGTCAAGTCATATATAAATCAACAACTTAGAAAGGCATTTGTGCAATTCCTTGTGCTTCCCCATTGTTCAATGGGGGTGAAGCATGGCTGATTTGTTCGCACAAGAGCCCTCCGCACCACTGGCTGAAGCACTTCGTCCAAAGACCTTGGACGAGGTGGTCGGACAGTCGCACTTGCTGGGTGAAGGTAAGCCTTTAAGACTTGCCTTCCAGTCAGGCAAACCCCACTCCATGATCTTCTGGGGGCCGCCGGGTGTTGGCAAAACCACTTTGGCGCGCCTCACAGCTACAGCCTTCAAGTGCGAGTTCATTGCCTTGTCTGCGGTGTTCTCTGGTGTCAAAGACATTCGCGCTGCAATGGAGCAAGCACAGCAGAACCTTTCTATGGGCAAGCACACAATCTTGTTCGTAGATGAAATTCACAGGTTCAATAAGTCTCAACAAGACGCGCTTCTTCCTTATGCCGAAAGTGGGCTAGTCACCTTCATTGGTGCTACGACTGAGAACCCTTCTTTTGAAGTGAATTCGGCTTTGCTGTCGCGGGCTCAGGTCTATGTCTTGAAGTCTTTGACAGACGAAGAACTGAAGCTGTTGCTTGTTCGCGCTCAAGAGCTTGCCATTGGTCATCTTCAGTTTGACGACCTGGCTAGGGACACAATCATTGGTTATGCAGATGGGGACGCCAGAAGGTTCTTGAACTTGTTGGAGCAGACAAGCACAGCAGCTAAGGCTTCTGGGATTAAAGCAATCAATGCTGACTTCTTGCAGAATGCTTTGACTCTGAATAGTCGTCGCTTTGACAAGGGCGGGGACAACTTCTATGACCAAATTTCAGCCTTGCACAAGTCAGTGCGCGGGTCCCATCCTGATGCTGCTCTTTACTGGCTGACACGCATGTTGGACGGTGGTGCTGATGCAAGGTATTTGGCACGGCGCATTGTTCGCATGGCTTGGGAAGACATTGGGCTTGCTGATCCAAGGGCCATGCAGATAGCTAACGATGCTGCTTTGACCTATGAGCGGTTGGGTAGTCCTGAAGGTGAATTGGCATTAGGGCAAGCTGTGATATATCTGGCTGTAGCGGCAAAAAGCAATGCTGGTTACAACGCCTACAACCAAGCTAAAGCATTCGTGAAGCAGGACAAGAGCAGGGAGGTTCCTGTTCATCTTCGCAATGCCCCAACAAAGCTCATGAAGGAACTGGGTTATGGGCATGAGTACAGATATGCTCATGATGAACCCAATGCCTATGCTGCTGGTGAAACCTATCTTCCTGAAGGCATAGAAGAGCCGGGTTGGTATCAGCCAGTGCCAAGAGGACTTGAAGTCAAGATTGCTGAAAAGCTTGCTCTCCTGCGGAAGTGGGATGAGGAAGCTGGGGAATGAAAATTCAAACGAATTCCGATAAACATACACTGGTGCGAACTTGCCAGTGACTCATAAAAAAATAGATTTATGCCAACACTGCACTGGGTCGGAAAAAACAAGGTGGTCAACCACCATCATGATGTGCCATTCCGTTTGCTAGATAAGCAATACAGCTTCAAAGCCAACGAGGGTACCCCGGCCAACTCCATGAACAACCGAATAATTCATGGAGACAATTTAGAGTCCTTGAAAAGCCTTCTTCCAGAATTTGAAGGCAAGGTGAACTGCATCTATATTGATCCACCTTACAACACTGGCAACGAAGGTTGGGTGTACAACGACAATGTAAATGACCCCAAGATCAAGAAGTGGCTTGGTCAAGTAGTCGGTAAAGAAGGCGAAGACTTAAGCAGGCATGATAAATGGCTTTGCATGATGTATCCACGTCTGAAGTTGCTACATCGTTTGCTGGCTAAGAATGGTGTTTTGTTTTTGCAGTTGAATGATGATGAGCTTCATTATGCAAAAGTCTTAATGGATGAGATTTTTGGCAGGGACTCGTATATCAATGAGGTTTGCGTGAAGATGAAATTGACTGCTGGTGCTTCTGGTGGTGGTGAGGATAAAAGACTGAAGAAGAATATTGAGAACGTTCTTATCTACGCAAAAGATAGAACTGGTGACGGTGGATTTGAGAAGTTCAATGATGTCTACGATGAAGAGGATTTATTTGAAATCATTGAAGATATGGAATCTGAAGGAAAGAGTTGGAAGTACACAAGTGTTCTTTTGAATAAGGGTGACTTCATTGAGGAACGAATTGTTTTAGACGGTGCCGGTGAAGAAATTAAGGTAAAGAAATATAAGAATGTAAAACGAACCACAGTTAACTCATTGGTTAAAGGTGGAGTTGAGCGCGAAGACGCATACCTTGATAATTACAGTTGGATATTTTCGGATACCAATGCTCAAACCAGTATTCGAACTCGAATCATGGATGAGTTTGAATCGCTTGCTGATGATGAGCTTTTGATTGCCGAATATGTACCACGATCAGGACGTGATAAGGGTACTGTTGTTCAGCACTACTACATTAGTCCAACAATCAGAAGAGTTATCTGGTTGAAGGATACTGCGGTAAAGAGAGGCAAGAAGATTGTTAAGCTTGAGAAGGCTGGCACCTACTGGGACGGTTTTCCGCTTAATAACTTGACGAAAGAAGGCGGGATTCAATTTCCAAGTGGAAAGAAGCCAGTTCTTCTAATTGATAAGATTCTTCGCTTGGCAACTACCAAGAACTCCATCGTTCTTGATTCTTTTGCTGGCAGTGGCACAACTGCACATGCTGTTTTGAATCTTAATGCTCAAGATGGTGGAAGTCGTCGTTTCATCATGTGTGAAATGATGGACTATGCAGAAACTATCACTGCTGAACGGATTCGCCGTGTTATCAACGGCTATGCTGAAGGTAATAAAGTTGTTGCTGGGACTGGTGGCGGATTTGACTTCCTAAAGGTAGGTGAAGCTCTCTTCAAGGAAGACAGGAACCTCAATGAAGCAGTCGGTGCAGAAGCCATTAGAGGCTACGTGGCATACACTGAAAAAATTCCAACTGAAAAGCGCCTGGGCACTGAGAATTCTGTGAGCCCATATGCTTTGGGTTCAACGAATTCGGCTCTGTGTGTCTTCTATTATGAGAAGGATAGAGTGACGACACTTGATATTGATTTTCTTGGGCAACTGAAAATCAAGGGTCTACTCTCCAGACCCGAACAGTTCGTGATTTACGCTGACAAGTGTGCTTTGGATAAGGACTTCCTTTACAAGCACGGAATCACGTTCAAGCGCATTCCTCGTGACATCACACGATTCTAAGAAGAAGAACACATGGAACTTAAAGACTATCAAGCTGATGTCCTGACTGACCTCAGTAAATATCTGGAAACCCTGCTTGAATGCAAGGGGCATCTTTTCAATGCTTTTGCAAAATATTGGAAGGATCGCGGTGTTCTCAATCAGGCGTACAAGAACAACATCAAGGAAGTGCCTCATGTATGTGTGAAGGTTCCCACTGCTGGCGGAAAAACCTTCATTGCAGTGAATGCCTTGGACAGAATTTTTTCTGCCTTTGCTGAATACAACCCCACACGCCCTAAGTTCGTAGTGTGGTTGGTTCCTTCACTGACCATCCTTGAACAGACAGTAAAGAACCTGTCCAACATTGATCACCCGTATCGTCAGCGATTGAATGACCTGTTCAGTGGTCGTGTGCAAATTTATGAGAAGGCTGATGTCCTTCAGGGTGCTGGGTTCAATGCGGACACTGTGAAGGAGCAGCTTTCGGTGGTTGTGATGTCGTTTGACTCACTTAAAGCAAACAACAAAGAGAACCGTAAAGCCTTTCAGGAAAACGGCTACCTTGCTTCTTTTTTGAATGATGAAGGTGAAGTTGTTGATCCATTGGAAGGAACTGATCCTTCCGCGCTCATTAATGTCATGCGAACCCTCAAGCCGATTGTGGTTGTGGATGAAAGCCACAATGCTGAAAGCACGTTGTCAGTGGACATGCTTCGCAACATCAACCCAAGTTTCATTTTTGACCTGACTGCTACACCACGAGATAACAGCAACATCATCAGCTATGTTGATGCCTTGCGGCTCAAGAAGCAAAACATGGTCAAGCTTCCTGTGATTGTTGCCAATCAACGAAGCCAAGAAGATGTGATCATGGCGGCCCTGAATATGCGGCGTCAGTTGGAAGAGTTTGCTAAGAAAGCTGAAGAAAAGGGCGGTGGCTACATTCGCCCTATCGTGCTGTTCCAGGCTGAACCGAAGAACAAGGATGACACCACCACCTTTGAGAAGGTGCGGGAAATTCTGCTTGAACTGAACATTCCAAAAGAACACATTGCCATCAAGACTGCCAACATCAACGAGTTGAAGAATGTTGATTTGATGAGTCGTGATTGCCACGTGCGATACATCATCACGGTCAATGCGCTGAAAGAGGGTTGGGACTGTCCTTTTGCCTATGTGCTTGCGACACTGGCAAACAAGTCTTCTGTGGTGGATGTGACTCAAATTTTGGGGCGTGTTCTTCGCATGCCATACACCAGAAAGCACAGCATTGAGTTACTGAACTTGAGCTATGTGTTTACCTCGTCCAGCCACTTCCAGAACACTTTAAGTCAGGTGGTTGTGGGTTTGAACAAGGCTGGTTTTTCAAAGCGCGACTACAGAGAATTTGATCTGTCTGCGATTGAGCAAGAGCAAGATCCTGCACCCTCACAAACTCAGGGACAACTGAACCTTACTGCTCAAACGGGTGAGGAAAAGCCTGCTGAAACTGGTGCTGGCCAGGATCTTGAAATTGAGAAGAGCAAGCTCAATCCTGACTGGGAACAACAAGCTGTGGAGCAAGCTGCTATAGCCCCAAATGGCGATCAGCCTGCCTCAACTGGCAATGATGCATCAGGTGTTGAAGCAATCAAGAATCAGGCTGCTGAACAAGCTAAAGAATTTGAAGAACAGGCCAATGCTACGAGTGGAGAAGCTGTTCCTGAAGAACTGAAGGCCCATATGAACGAGCATAAGATGAAGCAAAAGTTTGAAGAGTCTGCAAAGGCAATTCAGCTACCCCAGTTCTTCATCAAGCTGCCCTCAGATGGTGGGTTCTTTGACGGTGGTGACGAGTGGCACAAGTTGGCTAAAGAAAACTTGCTATCAAACTTTGTGTTGGCAAACCTCGACGCTACTATCAACTTCACAGCTATTGAATCTGATGTCTATAAGGTAGATGCGGAAGAGATTGGCAATGGTGAAAGTGCTCCATCTTTCACTGTAGTGAAGAAGGCAGAAAAGGAAAAGCTGAACAGCATCATCAAGAGTCAGCCGACTTCGGGTCAAATAACTTCTATCGTTGGTCGGCTCTTCAGCCTAATTGGGAAGAATACCTTTTACCCGATTGAAGACAACGATGTGAAGCACTACCTCAAACGAATTGTTGAGGCCATGAATGCTGATCTGCGTGCTGATTGCCTTGAGCGTGACTACGATTATGTCAAGCTTATTAAGGCTAAGATTCAGAGCCTTGCCAATGAGTATGCTGCTAAGGAATTCGGCAACTGGTTGACCACTCAGAAAATCAAACTTCGTCCGTCATTCTCGTTGCCTGCAACGATTGCACCAAGTGAAAATGCTCCCGCTATCAGCAAAAGTCTTTATGTCACTGAAGGTAGTGTGAATAACTTGGAAAGCAAAGTTATTCGGGGTGTTGCAGAACTGGAAAACATTGTTTGGTGGCACCGGAACCTTGAGCGTGGCAAGGGGTTCTTGCTGAATGGTTTTCTGAATCACTACCCTGACTTCATTGTTCTCACTGAGAGCAAGAACATCATTGTGGTGGAAACCAAGGGTGATGATAGAGACAACTCTGACTCCAAGGACAAGCTGAAGCTTGGCAAGATTTGGGAGTCCCAAGCTAACCAGATTGCGCATGAAACCGGCTACCGCTATCACTACATGATGGTTTTTGAGAGCAACCCGATTGATGGGGCTCATACCACTGGTGATGTGCTGAAGCTGATTGAGGCTATGTAAATGGGCTGAGTAGACAGGCAGTGCGCCCAAGGGCTTGTCAAATCTTTTTCGGATCAGTTCCACTTGATTGAAAATTTTGGTTCAACATGGCACTGGATGAATTTACAGAAACTTCCGCTTTTCAGACCTCTAACTGTGGTAGCATAACCAGAAGTTAACCACTCTGGAGCAACCTTGCTTACACACTCACCCTCGCCACAGCCTGCCCGCATCGTCGTACACCCTGCTGACGTGGATGCAAGACTCCAAGAGCTTGATCCAGCTCTGACTCAGGAACTCATGCTAGAGGCGAACCAGCGGGGCTTTGAGGCCAGGCTGGAAGCGACTCTTGCCCATGCTCCAACGGCGGCTGGCACACTACATTGGCATGCGTTCGTTCCTTCTCTCAGGCTCGCGCTGAAGGTTCAGGACTGGATCATTAAAGATCACAAAAACTGTCCACTTATTATTTCCGCTGACCGTTCAATTGCCATTGTTGTGATGACTGGCAACAGTGAAACTGGCAAGGAGTTCGGCAATCCCACGAACCAAGCCGACAAAGGTGCTGTTCTGGATGAAGCCGTTCAGAAGAACGTTCAATACCAGCTTTTTGAAAATGCCGCACTGAACAGGATGCAGAAGGGTGAGGGCGGTACGCAGCTTTGGGTTCTTCTTTACCATGTTGACGCTGCTGGAAAAGATGCCCGTGAAATCCGCAGTGAATTGTCATTGCCCTCTAGCTTTCACAAGAAAAAGATTATTGGATGGGCAGAGCGAATCATTCTTCGTTCAATTCCTACAGATCCTGCTACTCGCATTGCACCATCGCTTCCCAATGAACCAATTGAAGTTGTGGTCGAACGTAAGACTGGTTCCTGAGCATGGTTAAAACATGTTGAATCCCGCCAGAATTCAATTCGCCAGAACTCGCAGACGATGGACTAAGACCAAACTTGCCGAAGCACTCGGTGTTCAAAGTAGGTCTATCCAAGGCTATGAGTCGGGTGAATATTCGCCTGAGCCTGAGAAGCTTGAGCAGATTGCAAATCTGCTCCGTTTCCCTCTTTCTTTTTTTTCGGGGCCTGATCTCCCGAAAATATCGGAACATACGGCAAGCTTTCGCTCAATGTCTAAGATGTCCGCATCTTTGAAGGACAGTGCACTGAGTGCGGGCTCTCTTGCTTTTATTTTGAACAACTGGATTGAATCAAGGTTTAAGTTACCCGCTTCAAACCTTCCTGATCTCAGTGACTTGTCACCTGAAGATGCTGCTGCGACCTTGCGTCGCATGTGGGGGCTGGGTGTAGCTCCTGTGAGCAACATGATTCATTTACTTGAATCAAAGGGAATCCGTGTCTACTCATTGGCAATTGAGGCGCGAGAAGTTGACGCTTTCAGTGTGTGGCATGACAACACACCATTTGTGTTTCTGAATACCTTCAAGTCCGCAGAGCACAGTAGGTTTGACGCTTGCCATGAATTGGGGCATCTTGTGCGTGATAGTCATAGCATGTTGCACGGTAAGGCTCATAGCCCTGAGATGGAACGTGAAGCTAATGCCTTCGCTTCTGCATTCCTCATGCCTCGTGACAGTGTTATTGCGAACAAGCCAAACTGGCCAACTATTGGGCAGTTGATTGAACTTAAAAGTTTTTGGGGCGTTTCGCTTGCTGCACTTTCTTACCGCATGAATCAACTTGGCTTGATGACCGAATGGGCTTACCGAAGTTTGTGCATTGATATCGCCAAGAAAGGCTATCGCACCAAAGAACCAAAGCCAATGAGGCAAGAAGTCTCCCAAATGCTCGCTAAGGTGTTTGAAGCGCTTCGTGGGGAAGGAGTTCGTAAGTCAGATATAGCGGCTGAACTGTGTCTGCTTGTAGAGGACTTGAACAACCTAACTTTCGGCTTGACGATTTCGAGTGTCTCCACTGCTGCTGTGCTTTCAGAAAAAGAGAACCCAAAGCCTACCAATCCGAGTCTGCGCATAGTGAAGTAATAGAGTAGCCCCATGTTTGTATGGGTGCTGCAAAAAAGGGGGGCATAAATTGCCGCGATCAATTGAACAAGGATTTAGTGATTTTCTGGTGAACATTAAAGCCACTGCTGCGGAAACTTCTGCAACGGTGTCGCACCGGGCTTCTATCAAGGCTTGTCTTGAAAATAATTTTGGACTGAAAAGGTTCACTCGCATTGGCTCATTTGGCAATGGAACCAATATATCGGCCTATAGTGATGTTGACTACTTGGCGTGCCTGCCTACGGCTTCACTTAAGCAATCTTCTGACTCATCGCTAAGACTGGTAAAGGACGCTTTGGTTACACGGTTTCCAAACACTGGCGTAGTGGTCCGCTGTCCTACAGTTGTTTGCCCATTCGGTGAATACAAGTCTCAACACACTGAAATTGTCGTTGCTGACTATGTAAAAGAAGATAGTGGCTATAAGGTCTATGAAATTGCAGATGGCAGTGGCGGTTGGATGAAAATTTGTCCAGACGCACACAATGCCTATGTTGACGCGGTAGATAAAAAACACGGTGGCCAGGTCAAGCCACTTATTCGGTTCATAAAGGCTTGGAAATGCTACAGGGATGTTCCCATTAAATCGTTCTACTTGGAAATGAGGGTGGCAAAATACGCGGATGGTGAGTCCTGCATCGTCTATGACATTGATGTGAAAAGAATTTTGACAATGCTGCGGGATAATGGACTTGCAGCGCTACAAGACCCAATGGGGATTGATGGCTACATCTATCCGTGCAAAACCGAAGCTTTCAAACAGGATGCACTTTCCAAGCTGAACACCGCTGCAACAAGGGCAGAAAAGGCACGGGAGGCCACCAATGCCAATGACATCAAAACCGCATTCGATTGGTGGAAATTGCTCTATAACGATCAGTTCCCGAACTACTACCTATGAGCATAATTCAAAGGCAAGAACTGCCAGAAAACATTGAGCTTCTAGCAGCTCAAAGGAACCTCTACTCAAGAGCCAAGAACATCATTGGACTTCAAATGGTGCTAAGTGGTCCTATTGCTGTCGGTGCTGCCATTGTCACGATTGCACACCCAGATTTAAAAGGTTATGTCGCACTCTGGGGCATTCTGACGGTAGTCTTTGACCTCTTTGTTTTTACTCCTTGGGTCAAGAAGCTTCGAGACAGTGCTGCAAGGGTGCAGGAACTTTTTGACACCAAAGTTCTTGGGATTGATTGGAATGACATTGCAGTTGGCAAAAAACCTGATCCTGAATTAGTTCATGAAGAGGCTCAAAAGCATGGATTGGATGAGGCTAAAAAAGCTGGTCTAAAAAAATGGTATCCAGTCATCATTGATACAGTTCCAGAAATATTTGGCATCGTCATTAGCCAAAGGGCTAATGTTTGGTGGGATTGCAAGATGAGAAGAAAATATGCTTACTTCATCAGGGTTGTGCTTGTATCCATTGCGCTGGGTTTAATCGGATACGGACTCTATGAGAAAAAGGATATGTTTGAATTCTTGGCATTCATAGTTGCTCCACTTGCCTCTACCTATGTTTTTGGCTATCGCCAAATGATGGAGCACACAGATGCCGCAGACAGACTGGACAAATTGAAAGACTTGGCTGAAAAAGTCTGGTCAGATGCGGTTGCTGGCAAAGAAATTTCCGAACTAAAAATCAAATGCAGGACATTACAGGATCAAATTTTCGACCATAGAAAAAGAAATCCACCTGTCTTTGATTTTATGTTCAGGTGGTTCAGAGACGACAACGAAAAATTGATGAACAAAGGGGCTGAAGCACTGATAGCCGAAGTTCCAAAATAAGAAGCACCTTGCTCTGCTGAAAGAGTGGAGCGATTAAGCAGGGAAAAATGACAGTCTCTAAAAAATGCGCTTTGTGTGACTGCCTCCTATCAGGTAAGAATAGAACAAAAGAACATATCATTCCCAATGCGATTGGTGGTCGAAAGAAGACTACTGAATTTATTTGCAACTCCTGCAACAACAAGCTTGGTGAAAACTGGGATTCTGAACTTGCCAAGCAATTAAACTGGTTCTCTTTGGCACTCGGAATCAGCAGAGAACGAGGTGAACCACCTAAACAGATTGTTCAGACTGTTGAAGGTGAGAAGTATTGGCTGCTCAACGATGGATCATTCACCCCAGAGAAATCTTCCTATTCAGAAGAGAATCTTGGAGGCGCAGTGAAAATAAGCATGACAGCCAAGACTATTGAGGAAGCTAGGCAGCGGCTCAAAGGTGTCTCTAGGAAGTATCCAAAATTAGATGTTGAGAAGGCTTTGAATGAACTAGAGGTAAAGACTGATTTCCTGGACTCACCACTTCATGTCAATTTGTCCCTTGGTGGTCCTGATGCTGGTCGTTCTTTGGTGAAGACTGCCTTTGCATTTGCTTCTGCATGTGGTGTTGAACATAGCGAATGTGGCAAAGTGATTCAATACCTGCTTGATGGAAATATTGAGGCTATTCCCTTTGGATTTTCCTACTTGTCAGACTTCATCCAGAACAGACCCAAGGACAAAATTTTTCACTGTGTGTCCTTGCATGGTGATCCAAAAACCAAAATGCTATGGTCTTACATAGAGTATTTTGGAAACTTTCGGATAGTGGTGTTGCTGAGTGACAGCTACAGTGGGGAATATAGAAATGAGATTTATTCAGTTGATCCCATAGATGGCCGTTCAGTTGGGGTGAGAGTGAGATCGGATGTCAGTGCTGAAGAACTGGCATTGATATGGTCTGGGGATGGTTTAAGTTACGAGAACTACAAAGCAGCGGCTGACTATGCATTACCTATCATTCTTGAGAGGGGGCGTAGCCGAACTCTTGATAGAACCGTTAAAGAAGGTTTTGACCATGCCGCTAAACAGCTTGGGATCAAAAAAGATGAAATAATTCCAAAAGAAAAGGCTGCGGAATTCACAGCATTTATGATGGAAAAACTTTCTCCTTACATAGCACACCTTGTTCAAGGTTCTCATAGATCAGACTTCTGAGGTGCGAATGAAAGGTAAGTCAGTTAAATTCATATGACTTTGACTGACTAAGGGAAAATTTGATGAATTATTTGACTTTTTGATTTTTTCTATTAAAGTTATGTAGTCGTCCCTGCAAAATTCATTTTTCAAGCCAACGCCCAGCGTTGATCTGAGTTTTCCAGTCGGGTGAGGCTGATGATTTTGGCCAATTTCTCAAACAAAGCCGTCAAACCCGCCGCC
>NZ_JASGBH010000012.1 GCF_030053395.1 Limnohabitans lacus
GCCGGAACATGCGTCCTGCCCACAGGTGCCGACGGTGTCGGCGTTGAGACCCTGTCCCCGATCAATTCAGGTGGGGGAGTTTGAGGTGGCCATAAGTGGGGGAATTTGGGTGGCCATCAGGGACCTATGCCACTTTGGAGATGTTGCGCGGGGAAGTTGACATCCACACACTGTCGAAACAAATGGGCAATAGCGCGGCAATGATTGAGCGTCATTATTCCAAGTTGACGGCAACTATGGCGGCTGAGAGGTTGGCTTAAGGTGTCGTTTTACACGACAGATCCTCGCATCTCAATCAATTCATGAAGATGTTGCAAACGGCAAATATTGCCAACATTTCATCTATGCTTGTCAAAAATATCTTAAATGTGCTACATTTGAAAAATGTAGTCACATGGAATCAGAGGGCAGCATGAAAAATTCAACTAAAACTGACGCTCAGGATCGAGACAAGGGGGCAAAGTTTGTAGAATTGGCAAACAAAAGGGTTAATAAAGCAGTTAAAGACATCTCATTGATAGGCAACTTGGCTAATCGACGAAATTACACGTACAACGAAGAGCAAGCAAAAAAAATCATAAAAGCATTGCAAGCCAGCGTGGATCAAGTCAAGGCTAGTTTCCTTTCAGGAATTCATGGCCAACAAGCCAACTTCGAACTCTGAGATGACAAATGAACTGAGAGCGGGCGCATTGTTCGCAGGTATTGGTGGCTTCTGTGTTGGGTTTCGCGAAGCTGGCATACCCACTGAGTGGGCTGTGGAACTAGATTCCGCCGCAGTCAACACCTATGAGGCCAACATTGGCAAAGGGAAAATTGTCCGTCACGGCGATGTACCTGCGAGCATCATCGATGTAAGCGTTGCTGGCGACAGGCTCGGACAAGTAGATGTACTTCATGCAGGGTTTCCATGCCAGAGCTTCTCTGTCGCGGGTGAGCGAAAGGGCTTTAACGACCCTCGTGGCCAGTTGTTCTACCAAATCATTCGATTAATCAAAGAGTTTGGCGAGTCTAGGCCCAGTGTTTTGCTTTTAGAAAATTCACCCAATCTAAAAATTGGAGATGGTGGTAGCTGGTTTATGGAGTTGAGCTCCCAACTCAAAAAATCTGGTTATTGGTTTCGTGAGTCAAATGCTATCGAGCTTGATTCGTACGATTACACCTATACACCGCAAAAGCGAAAACGCTTGTTCATGATTGCTTTTGCAACAAATCGATTTAAGAACGGAAAGATATCAATCTCTCCCACCCCACATGCAGACGAAAAAGATCTTTCTAAGTACATTGATTTTGATGGAGAAATCGCAGATGACTCCTACTACCTAGATGAAGACAACAAATACTTTCAAATGATCACAGAGAAGGTTGATGACAGAAGGTCAATATACCAACTTAGAAAGTATCTAGTGAGAGATAAAGGGGTAAATGTATGCCCAACATTGACGGCAAATATGGGGCTTGGTGGGCATAACGTCCCGTTCATCTTTGACAAAAAGGGATTAAGAAAGTTGACAGAATTTGAATGCCTGAAAATGCAAGGCTTCCCATTTGACTACTTCTTCCCTAGTGATGTATCTCGTCCAAAAAGATATCAGCAGGTTGGAAACTCAGTAGTTCCACCCTTGATCAACATCATTGCAAATTCAATCAAAGAAAAAATTGAAAGTGAGAGAATCTAATGACAACTGGATGGAATCACCCCGTAGACGATGCCGACCAATGGGACGGCTTCAACGAGCCAGGCATTGAGCATTTCTCTGGTAGTCCGATAAGGCACCTTGCGCGAGAAGTAAACCAAAACTCGCTTGATTCACACGATGAGAGAAGTTCCAAGCCCGTGATCGTTGAGTTTAAAAAGCGCTCGATTTCAACTCAATCTATTCCATCACTCGATGAACTACGAGAGACATTTGCTTTCTGCAACAATGCTGCCGAGAACGAAAGCGCCAAGTCGAAGTCTTTTTTCGAGACTGCACTCAAAGAGCTGAGTTCCAAGAAAATTACAGTACTCGAGATTGCGGACTACAACACTAAGGGCATTAAAGGACCCTCTCGAAATGGATCGCCCTTTTACGCCTTCATAAAAGCCAAAGGGCAAAGCAAAAAGGCATCAGAAACAGCGACAGGGTCTTTTGGCATTGGTAAGTTCGCACCCTATGCCGTTTCAAAATTAAGGACTGTATTTGTATCAACCGTCTTCGAAGACGAAGACGGAAAATATCAGCAACTTACTCAAGGTAAGTCCATCTTAATGTCTCACGATGACAAGGCTGGGCAACGACGACAGGGGATTGGATTTTGGGGTATCAAAGAAAAGTGCCAGCCAATCGACGGCATCGATCCTAAGATTTCAGATTGGCTTCGATGCTCTTCATCCACCGCTGATTACAAAAAACATGTCGGCACTAACCTGACAATTTTGGGGTTCAATGATGAAGAAGGCTGGGAAGAAAACTTGGCTGCTTCGATTGTGGAAAACTTCTTCGGATCCATCAAGGAAGGGAAACTAGAAGTACGAATTGGTGACAAATACGCGATCACTGCCAACTCGATTGACTCAATTTTTGCCTCTTCTGATATCAAATCTGCAATTGAGGATCAAAAAAATGAACCCGAACAATTCGAGCACAGCCAAAATTATTTGGAGTGTCTGGGCGAGAGTGCCGCTGTCATTATTGAACCTAAGCAAGACCCAATACTAGGTTTATGTGAGCTCCGTATCTTTGTGGGTGATGGCATGCCCAAAAAGGTGGCCTTCTTGCGAAATGGCATGTTCATTTCAGACTCACTCAATATCCAAGGCTTGAAAAGCTTCTCCGATTTCAAAGAGTTTGTCGCAGTTTTTCAATGCAAGAGCAAAGTAGGTATTGAGCTTCTTCGTGCTATGGAACCACCAAGACACGATGACTTTGAACCAGAGAGACTCCCAACTAAAGATGCTCAAGACCGAGGACGCAAAGCACTAAGAGGAGTTGCTCGCTGGATACGAGAACGGCTGCAACGCCATGCGAAAGATCCCGTATCAGAAATCACAAAGCTGGATGAACTGAAAGACTTCTTTGCAGAAGAAGGCAATTCAGGTGAAGGGAACGGATCAGAAGAAATTAACCCGTACGGTTCGATCACCATAAAAGCGAAGCCTATTCCTGTACGAATGTCGAAAGTTCAGGTTCCTGAACAAGAAGGCTCTAGTCAAGGCACTGATGGTGAAGATGGAGAAGGTGGCGGTGGCGCAGAAGGCGCTGGCGGTGGCGACGGCCAAGGTGGCAAAGGTACCTCGAAAGGAGGAACTGGCTCTGCCACGGCGAAACCAACCGTAGGATTGTCTAATTTGCGTGCTGTAGTGACTAGCGGGACAAGTCGCCGTATATCCTTTACCCCTCTGGTGAGCGGGACTATCGAGCTTAGCTTGTTTGAAGTTGGGGCTGATAGCGATTATCTGATTGCGGCGACCGCCTGTGGCAAGGGAAATATCAAGCACGGAAAGGTTCAACTTCCCGTAACGAAGGGTGAGCGAGAGTCAGTTGACATCACTCTCAGCGAAAACTTTACAGGTGCATTGAAGGTGGCTGGTCATGAAATTTGATAGACAAAAAACTTTTCCTTACCCAGTATTGCGTCCATTCAGCGATGACTATCTCGATGTTGACTTCCAGACCAATACTGAATTCACCATCTCAGGAAACGAGATAGCACTTGACTGCACATTTATCACCTCATCTGAGGAACTGCAAGCAGAGATTGATAAGGGTTTTGCCAAGTTTGTGTCCATAGTTTCATGTCGTGACACCTATTTTCGAAAAGTCATACAGACTGATCAGCAAGCATTCTCAGTAAAGCTCGATGCCGATTCTTTACGTGGCGAAGTTCTTGTGGACTCGTATATCGTCGCAGTCAAAGACATTAACGGGTTTAGATCCCAGGACATCAACCCAGAGTTTGGTCAAGAAGCTTTCTTCTTTACGGCAGGACAAATTCTTGCTCAAGATGAAACAAATGCCATTTACATCGATAGAGAGTTGTTCAAACCCCTGTCTTCAGTTTTTGAGCTCGTCAAAAATGAGCAACTGTCTGGTGGCAAGTGGAAGGTTGGTGTAGATCAGGACAACGTTCAAATCGAGGTTAGCCCTGAAATGAAAGAGTCGATTGATAACGCAAGAAACAGCAAAACCAGTCGTGCCGTTTTAATCAACTCACTGTATTTCTCGGCGGTAACTCAAGCAATCCAAATGTTGAAGGATGTAGGCGACTTTGGTGATCTCAAGTGGGCACGTGTCATGTCCCAACAAATCCACAATAAAGGGCTAGACGTTGAATCACAAGATGCATACGTCATAGCTCAAGAGCTAATGAAGCACCCACTTAACGTATTGCGTGCAAATGTCTTCCAGGGAGAATCAAATGTCTAACCTGCAGTTGTTCCGTGCTCAAACCGTTGCCCAGCTTTTTGCAGATGTCGCAAAGAACTTGGACCTCTATCGTTCTGGAGACTTTACTGATCTTCTTCACGATCAGTCTCACTTTCTAGACTCCTCATGCACGACGGATGAAGAGGCCTTAAAAAAAATTACTTCCACCAAAGAAAATGACAACGAGGTGGCCTGCTGTTTGCACATCCTTCAAGCCATTGGGGGTGTTAGCTCATACCTTGCACGAGACGAACGACTATGGGCACGTCTCTGCCACATCGAGCTATTGGAGTACGCCCGCACTCGCTGGCCCATTCCTGCTAACGACGAAAAAGCAGTGACGCACATCAAGAAGCATTTTTTCGCTAAAGGTGCGCGTGGGATTGAGCGAGATAATGCTGCCTCACGGCTTTGGTGGATGGCTACCATTTGCAACAAGGTTGAAGGCCTACCTTTGGATCAGGCGCTTACTGCCTTCCTACATCAATCTGATGTACGAGCCAACATCGTTGAGCGCCCCACGACATCCCAGAATGCAACGCTACTATCTTCAGTAGTTAATAAATTGCATGAGTCGTACAACGGCGACAAGGCCCTATATGAGCGCGAAAAGTTTCGCGCAGTCATGAAGAACTTGAATTTAGAAGGTGGCGTTCGTCTTCTAGAAGTTCTTGGCAGCAAAGAACTTAAAAAACTCGTCGAGAAAGTATCTAAATGAAGGACGTCGTGTAACATGACATTCAGTGCTCATAATCCCAGTAGGTATAAAAAACTTGCTGGGTATTGAGCCAATGTCGTGTAACACGACATCTTCAATACTCGCTCGTCAACATGATCACCCAATCACTGCCATTCCAGCAGGCATACAGGGTGTAATGTGGGATCGGGAAATCCGTATAAGGAATCACCTGTCTTGCCCTTACTGCACCATTGCCATCTTCCATTGTCAGCACGGCAGTTGAGCCAGTGACCACAAGCCGGACCTGCACAAACCAGTCCGACGTGCCAAGTTCAAGCAAGTAGCTGGCTGCCGCATCCATCAGCCAAAACGCTCCTGCGCCTTCCGCAAGATATTTGGCACCATCTGTGAGCAGGCAACGGCGGTTGAGGCGGTGGTAGTGCTCTGTCCCTGTGAACAGGCATAGGCGGGAAAGGTCGTAATTTTCGTCCATCGTTGTGTCCTTTGTTGGTTGCTATGGACACAGTGTGTTTTCGATTGGCGATTTGGACGACCAGAGTCCGTCCACTTTGGCGGGTTTCCTGTTGCAATCCCTGTAAGCGGCGCGTGACCAGCATCAGTACCGTTCCGTTAAAGGCTGGGGCGTGCGGGGTGCTGTGCAGGGGATTTGAGCGCCGCTTGATGTGTGGTGTTGTGTTTGACACGACAGTAGCTGCGCCCAGCAGGGCGCAGCCCCGAATTGCAGACGAAAAAAAGCCCGCACGGTGACGGGCTTTAGTTGTCGCAGGGCTGATCTCAGTAGTCACCTGTACTAAGGTCAGCCCATGTTAATTCTGGGAATAGGTCTTGAAGGGTTGAGAGGTTTTCCTTGCCCCAGCTATCAGCTGATTCAAATTTAGCGATGACGCTACGGGCCTCCTCAAGTGTCATCATCTCGTCGTCAATATCAAATAATCCATCTTCATCTGGGCCTTGGGCAAGAGCTTCTTCGATAAGCTCTGGATACAGTGGAAGATGATCCCATTCACAGGCAGCAACACCAAACTCATAAAGTGAGTCAATCAATCTGGTCACAATGCCTGCGTAGTCGTGCTGAACAAACTTGCGTATAAACTGAAGCGTAGGGGTGCCAGCATCATCTATTTGATCAGTGGAAGTGACGTCTTGCACGTTGTCGTCGTCGATTTCTACTGCTTTTTCTCCTATGGCATAGCCAAAAATCCGATTCTTTCTTCCTAGGCCAACGCACAGAATTTGCTGAGTCGCAAGGTTGATGAAAATGAGATCAGGCTTGTGGAAAGGTGCATTTTTCCCAAGGACAGACTCGAATCCAGGATATGCAGTCATCAACTGCTCAGCAACTACAGACTCATCAAGACTCGCTGAGATGATCAACAAATGACCTTCGCATGCATTGCTGGATGTAGCTTGGTATTCAGCCAGATCGTCAGCACTGCAGTAGGGAAAATTTGGGTGAGCTTCGAGCCATTGCTTGGAGTAGACGTCCACAAGTGCACCTAACTCCGTGAGTTGCTTGATGCACCCTTGCGCCGCGTGCGTTCCATCTGTGTAGGGCATATTGATCCTTAAGAATTTGACTTCATTAAAATGTCCAGGATATTTATCTCACAAGCGTAACAAAAAAGCCTGCACATGTGCAGGCTTTAATGTGAATATGTCGTGTTAAGTGACACCCGTCTGACTAGAACGTTGCTGGTGGACGGACAGCACGATGCCCACGATCGCGTTCAGAATGTCACGAGCGCTGCCGTTGCCTGTTTCGATCACTGCGAGCAACTGCTTATCGCTAATTCCAGATATGCCTGCATCGCTCAATATGCGTTTGGCTAGCGGCAACCACCCTTCAGGTGGTGCTGAATTAAAGGGGATGCAATGGCAACGGCTACGTACCCCAACTTCAATGTCGCTGAAATTATTTGTGGTCAGGATGAATACACATCCAGGAACGTTCATCACGGATTTCAGCATTTTCATGGCCTGGTCATTCAGGTTGTCTACTTCGTCAAGCACGTAGTAGTGATGGCTTGCGCTGATGGTGTACTGACGGGCGTTGGAATCAATTTTTTCCAATAGCTTGACGCCGTTGTTGCCTTGCTGAACGCGAAGATAAAGCGTGTCTTGCTGAGCGTTGCCACCGTTACGATGAAACTCCATCGCATCAGGTAATAGCTTGGCGAGTGCACTTTTTCCAGTTCCAGGGATGCCGTAGAGCAAGATTCCACATTTGCCCTCTGGAATGGGGAAGGGGCGTGTTCCAGTTACGAGTTCCCCTATTAATGTTTTGCTGATCTCGTTTGGGAAAACGATGTCATCAACTGATTTGGGGCTGTAGGTTGCTTCAAAGTCTTTAGGGTTCCACATGGGGTAGTCCATTTCTTGAAAAAATTTTTAGATAAAAAACGGGCAGCAAATTTGCTGCCCGTTATGCTTCAGGCATTGACTAAAGCGAATTTAGCAACTTCTGTAATGGCATCTTGTTTGACTTGTTCGTCATTAGCAGCCTGCTTTTGGGTTGCGGTTTCTTTAACCTCGCTTTTGTTGGCACTGTAGTGACATGCTAGAGCAACATTCACTGCAGAGTCGTTTTCCACGACACTGCGAACAATGACGCTACCGTCAGATTGCCAAGTCCCAATAAGCACAACAGCTTTGCCAATGTTTCCAGCGTCGAGCTCCGTTACGCAGTGCCATGTATGTAGCCAACTCATCCCGTAACTTTTGAGGCAAAAACACCGTGCGTGGCTGACGTCCCTTGGTTTGCTCTGCAGTCAAGCGCACTTCTGCGCGGATGCTGCCATCTGCGTTGGTCACATCGCCTACGGACAAGCTGGCGATTTCCCCCACACGCATGCCTGACCACAAACCTGTGAGTAGCATCACGCGATTGCGGATTGCAAAACTGCGCTGTGCGACGAATGCGAGCATGTGATCAATTTCTGCAGGAGTGAGTGTCTTGGCTTGGGACATGATGTGGTCTCGTTTACTTAAATAATTTCGCTCCTGTAAGTGTGTTTTCTTTGCTGTTTTTGGGCGACCTTTACCCCGTAAAACTGGCGGGGCAAAAAACCTCAATGAAATCAACGTGGTTAAGAAAAGCGTACTTTTCTTTGGCGCGAAATTGGGCTTATAAAGTCGTCGATCTGTGGGATCAAGACGACTGAAATTGGCTGCGAAGCTTTAAACAGCGCACAAGCGTTTGAGCAGTGGGCCAGCTATGCACCCCGCAATGCGGTAGAAAAAGTTGCTTGTAGCGCTGTTTTGATCCCCTACTACTTGGGGCTCAGCAGTTTGGACAGCTGTTGACGTTTTTTTGCGATGGCGCTTCGTACTCGAGTTAGTTTGACCGTTGTAGCCAGCTGTTTTTCTTGTCGCTTGAGCGAGTCAACTTGGGCATCCGCAGGGGAGAGTGGCTTAAGTGGCTTGATGGTGCCGATAATTTCTTCGATCTTCATGTCTGCCCCTTAACCTATCAGCACTGGTGGCGCGGAAAACTCGAGTTCGCGCTTTGCATACGCCCTTCCAAGTGCGCCAATGACCTGCTTTCGTATGACATAACTCGCTGATGGCATGTCATTCATGCGTCGTGCGATTTCCGTGGCAATGATTTCAATAGAGCGATGCAACTCAGCTGATGGGTCTAATCGGTTTTTCTGCTCAATCACCTCAGCCAGATGGAACAGTGCATTTGTAGACATCTCCAGTCCTTGAGCCGTAATGCTCCCAAAGTAGCCTTCACTCATGCCGCAATACCCGCTAAATTTTCTTGCTGTCATGCAAGGCATTGATGCACTGAGATGTGCATAGATTTGATTTGTGAAATTCATTTAATACTCCTTCACTTATTTGGTTCGCTCTGCGAACCGCAGTTCTCATTGCGCTTCAGGCACAGCCTTCGCTTCATTTCAACTGCAAATTTCTTTAACTCACATTGATCCTTATATTGATCAACTTAGATACTGATATTCACTAGGAATCCATATGCCACGCCGTAAAGGCGCGGCGACATTCACTGAGGTTATTCATACTGCATATGCACAACCAGACTGAACTGGAAAAGGCAGGTTTTGCGATCATCCTTTTAGGTGCGTGTCCTTACGCTAGCAACGAACGGCCTATGCAACAGCCATTGTTCGTGCCATGTGGGGTACTCTTTCGAGCGTGGCCTCCCACTCACTTTTTCTCAAGCCTGTTTGACTTGATGACAACTGTTAAGACATTGCAAACGTTACGGCCACAAAGGGGCGGCGTTTAAAGCATCCCGCCATCACAGCGGGGTAGTGCAATGAATCAGCGCAACAAGCTACGCCTTCTTTACCGTCACACATCAGAACGGGTTTATCAGCTCAATTCAATCGGCGAGCAACCTTCATCTTGTTCGTATAAAGTATTTATACTAACAATGCGCGCATGTTGGGTTTAGCAGGAATTTTCGGTGAAATTGATGAGCGCCAGCTATTGAATATTGAGATGAAGTGTATGAATCCGCTTGAATTTATTTAATTGGAACTCTAAGAAAGCCACCCCAGTCAGATATCAGAGCCCCTTCGGATTCAATCATCCATCGCATCGATGTGAATTTATAACTTTTTCGAGTTGGGTCTACCCAGTCTTTATTTTCGTAAATTACTTCTGAACTTTTTCCGCATAGTTTTTGTATAAAAACGCCTTTGTACCAGACTGCTCTATTGCCCTTCTCTCCTCCAGTTCTCATGATGTACAAGCAATTATCATTTTTTGATACTATGAAATCCAATATATTGCCAGCACCAGGGACGGGGGGAATGGTTAATCCGTCGAAATATCCAAAATCATTACTGCCTTTATTTAAATAAATTGTAGTTGGTGTTTCCCACTCATGTGCGCCAGAGACAATATCAAATTTTCCATCTCCGTTCACATCTACCAATTCAATTGAAAAGGCTCTTTTTATTTGACTGTAGGTTTTTTCATATTTGAATTTTCCATCGCCAATGTTTAGATATAACTTTGGACTATGCATTGTCCCGACAAACAGATCCGGCAGTCCATCTCCGTTAAAGTCCTCGCTTGCACCCCCGTGAAAGAAGTCAATGTCATCGTGCAAGACTTGAAAGTCATACTCGTGATTTGATTTGCTTAGTAGAATTTTCATTTTCTCGCCAGGAAATGGCATGGCATCATAACCCTGACACATAAATGCGAAGTCAATCACGTTGTCATTGTTGAAGTCAGCGGAAATAATTTTTCTTGCATGGATGCATGTCTCTGATTTGTAATTTATTTTTACATCTGCTTTGACCCACGCTGAATCCTTCATCACATAAAAATTTACTATGCCAGGTTTCGCTTGTTGCAAAGTGTGATTGTGTGTTTGATATCCGTGCTCATTTGCAATCAGGCCATTATTGCCATCGGCGTATTTGAAAAAAGCTCTTGCCTCCGCTAATTGTGGCGTACGCCCCCAAGAGTCGAGAGGGAATGTTTCAGAATAAAATGGTGGATGTTTGGCGTTCTGATAAGAGCTTATTCTGTCGAATGCGTGTGCAATTGGAAAAATCAACAAAAATGCCCAGGCTACAAGTATTGAATTTTTCATTTGGTTCTGCGGTACAAGGATGACTTTAAACTCTATAGACATGATGTTTGGTTGTCTACCTGCAATTTAGTGGGTAACGGCGTCGATTGACACTGGTAAAGGTGATGTTGCACAGATCAATCGGCGCAGTTATTGTTCAATCGTGGATATGGGCTAGCTGTTGTAGGAGTCGTTTTTCACGACACTACATTCACCGTGCCCAGCAAATAGACGCTCAAGTCAACTGATCCGCCGCCATAGTCGCTTTAATCCTGTTGTATTGCGACACAAGTCAGAGCTTGGACTCAATGAATTCAAGAACGAGCCGTTGCAGTTTTTGTCTTGCATCTGCTGATGCCCCTTGAGATCGATAGAACATCCTGCCACCCGCGAGCTGCCTTGAGGATGATGAAAAATCGGCAAACATCATGCCGTGTCCACCTCCTTCAATCAACTCTAGGCGAATATCGTGCCCCTTGGCTTTTATGCCCTCATACCATTTTTGCGGAGAAGGCATTGGCTCAGTTGGGTTCGCCAAACGATTACAGGTTTGTGTAAAGCCAGCTGGAGCTAAGCGGTAATTTTCGTTGTAACTACATGGCATCCCACGCAGGTGCATCCAATCATCCTGCTGTAAGCCACCGTAGTTGTCACCTCCGCCGTAAATCAGCAACAAGGGCACTTTGATGTCATCGGGAAAGCCAATACCCGCCGATGGGCCACCTTCTGCAACGACGCCACGTACATTGGCTGCATCCACTGCACCAGCCATATTGATGGCAACAGCGGCTCCATTCGATAGTCCTTGAATGAAGATCTTGCTTGCGTCAATTTTTTCATTCTTGATGGCCCACTGGTAAGCGCCCAAGGTGGCTTTGTAGATCATCCGCTGTCGACCGCCGTTACTCATAAAATAAACCAGCAGGTCAGACTGTGGAACCAGTCCATTCATCTCGAACGCGTCGAAAATCAGCGTTGCAAATCCTTGCTGATTCATCAATTTGGCGAATTCGCGCTCGTAAGCACCTAAGCCACCACCACCATGAGCAATGATGACCAGTGGTGGTTTATCGCCTCGTTTTTTTGCAAAAAATGAAGGGGTATCCAGTCGAACAGATTTGTGACATGGATCAAAATCTGCCAGTGGACCAGTGACTGTCTTTACAGGTCCGCGATCAACAATTTTTGTGTTCTCAGGGTTGAAGGGACTGCAATCCGCTTGAGCCCAAGCAGTGCCCCACAGGAAAAAACTACAGAGTAAAAACGACTTGAGATATTTCATTAATTACTTTTGTTAGAAGTCTGGGGCATTTTGACGCTTATCAAGGTAAGAATCAAGGCAACTTATCCGTAGCCATCGTGGGTAACACGACACCTGTACCCATGTCCGTCCAATCTGGCGGGTTTCAGGTCGCCCAATCCCCGTGGTCGATCACATACTTGTCTGTGCTTTATCAACAACTGAAAGGAAAAGCACATGGCAACCCTCGCATCACTCAAGCTGAGCACAGCTGTCAAACCTACACATATGCCCGCTGTCCAAGTGCGGCGCAACAAACTGGCCAAGCGCTTGTGGGAACAAGCAGAACTGGCGAAAGCACAGCAAGCAGGCACGCAGTTCACGGCAACCAAGTTCCGCACTGTCGTGGAAAACGACACTGGGCTGCGCAAGCAGGTCGAGGTCAACAAGCGGGTTAAGCAGTGGTGGTTTACTACTGACAGCGGCAAGCTCGCGCTGAGCGTACGTTACGGCGCTCGTTTGCTGGAATTGGCAAAGGGCAAGTTCGCTGTTGAACTTGCCAGCGAAAAGGAGCTTGTGCCCACTCTGGAAGTCATCAAAGAAGCAGTTTTGGCAGGGGAACTTGATACCGCTATTGACACAGCGTCAAACAAGCTTCGTGCAGGCTTTGCACGGTGATGCGTCGTGTTAAACCACACTCAAGTGGCAGCTAAATGTGGGCAAGTGAGTGCAACTTTGTGGAAAGGTACTCACTTCGTCCCAGCGTCTGCAATCGCACAAAATACGCACACCACTTTGGCCTGGCCGCTTTTGAACTTTGACTTTGCACGGTTCGCAGTTTGGAGAGGTGCGTTGAAAATCCGCGTGTCGATGGTTCGATTCCGTCCCAGGCCACCAAATTAAAACCCCATTGGTTCACGCCAGTGGGGTTTTTTATTGCGGCATCATCATGTGGCTTCTCTACACAGCTGCACCAAGGGCGATGGGGCATCGGCATCCACAGGGAAAAAGCCGCGCATGCCGTGCACGTAGTAGGTGCTGTAGGTTGAAAAAGCCATGCTCCATTCGGGAAAGCGGCGTTTGTCGATGGTTCGACGCATCAGCAATTCGACGCTCTGGTGTCGAGGATCGCTTTGGATGGTTTGCCACAATGGCTCGATGCGGTTGGCAGGACCTTCCAAACATTGCGTGAACTGACCATTCACAAAAAGCAAGTGGCCTGTGATGTCCAGTGATGCGTTGCGAAGCTGGGCTTGCGTCAGCAGTTGAAAAAGCGCCTGAGCACCGAATTCTTGGGCCGGCGTGGATTGGTAAAGAATGCATTCAAGCATGCTTTAAATGATACAACGCGCCTGGTACGTCAGACGTCGATCAAAATACCTTCTTGCACCTGCATGGCCCCGCTGCGCTCGAGCTCTGCCAGCATCATGTCCAGCCAGGTTTTGCGGTCATGGCCCATGCCAAAGCGTTCGTGCAAGTCGCCCAAGTAGGGCACTTGAGTTGACCAAGCATCAAAGTCTGTGCGAGAAATTTGGCCCCACTCCAGCAATTTGAATTTGAGCAAAACCTTGGCGCCATAGCGGGCGTGTTTTTCGGGGGTTTTCGCAAAGCCTTCGAGCTTGCTGCGTGCCAAGGCCAGTGCGGGCGCGACCTCGGTGAAGACCGCGCCATGCCCCGGGATGATGGTGGCCGGGTTCAGGCGCTCGATCAGGTCCAAGGTTTGGGCCACTTCGTCGAAGGCATCCACACCCACCAGTTCAGGAAACACCACGCCAAAGCCGTTTTGCCAAAGCGCATCGGCCGACATCAGCAAGCGGTGCTCGGGTGCAAACAAAATCACCGAATGCGGGTCATGTCCAGGCGCGGCATGCACCTGCCAGTCCATGTCGGCCCAGCGGTGGGTGCTGCCCGGTTGCAGCAATCCGTTGAAGTGAAAGGGCGGGCAGTTTTGCCCTGTGGGTTTGTAGCTCAGCACGTCCTCTTGCCAGCCTTGCACGGCACTGGCCAGGCCCGGTGGGATCCAAGTTTGCAGCGCAGGGTAGTGCGCTTGCAGCGCTTGGTTGCCGCCGCAATGGTCGCTGTGCAAATGGGTGTTGACCAGCAGGTCCAGCGTGCGGCCGTTCAGCGCATGCCCTACCAAGGCCAGCGTTTGAGCCTGGTGCGTGACATAGCCGCTGTCCACCAAAGTGGCGCTGTCAGCGCCTTGCAGCAAGATGTTGTTGGCCGACAGCCAGCCACGCTCGATGACGGTGACGCCAGTGGGCAGGGCAGGCTGTGTGCTCATGGGAGATCGTGTGCCTTACTTGTTGCTGCGCAGTTCGCGGCGCAAGATCTTGCCCACGTTGGTCTTGGGCAACTCGTCGCGGAACTCGATGTACTTGGGGCGCTTGTAGCCGGTCAGGTTTTCGTGGCAAAAGCGGGCCACAGCCTCTTCGGTCAGCATAGGGTCGTTGCGCACCACAAACACCTTGATGGCCTCGCCTTGCATGGCATCGGCAATGCCCACGGCCGCGCACTCCACCACGCCGGGGCAGGTCGAGATCACGTTTTCCAGCTCGTTGGGGAAGACGTTGAAACCGCTGACGATGATCATGTCTTTCTTGCGGTCCACGATGCGGGTGTAACCGCCGTCGTCCATCACACCAATGTCGCCGGTGCGCATGAAACCATCGGCTGTGAAGGTTTTGGCGTTTTCTTCGGGCTGGTTGTAGTAACCCACCATCACGTTGGGGCCACGGATGCAGATTTCGCCCGAGCTGCCCACGGGCAAGGAGTTGCCCTCGTCGTCCTTGATGGCGATGTCGATGCTGGGCAGGGGCAGGCCGATGTTGCCGCTGAATGTTTTTTGCGTGACCGGGTTGTTGGTGCCGATGGCGCAGGTCTCGCTCATGCCCCAGCCTTCGATCATGGCGCTGCCCGTGGCCGCTTGCCAGTGGTGGGCCGTGCCCGCCGATGCGGCCATGCCGCCAGCTTGCGTCAGCTTGAGCGACGAAAAGTCGATGGTCTTGAACATCGGGTGTTGCATCAGGGCGTTGAACAAGGTGTTCACGCCAGGCAGCATGTGGAAGGGGCGCTGCTTGAGCACCTCGATGAACTTGCCGAAGTCACGCGGGTTGGGCACCAGCGTCATGTGCGAGCCCTGACGGATGGCCAGCAGGCACAGCGTCAGCGCATAGATGTGGTACAGCGGCAGCGCGGCAATGCTGTTGACTTTGCGCAGGTCGCCAATGTCGGCCAGTGCTGGCGAGAACCAGGCTTCGGCTTGCAGCATGGCGGCCACCACGTTGCGGTGCGTCAGCACAGCGCCTTTGCTCAGGCCGGTGGTGCCGCCGGTGTATTGCAAGAAGGCGATGTCGTCCAGCGATTGGTGCACAGCTTTGAAGCTCATGCCTTTGCCTTGCGCAATGGCTTTCTTGAACGTTGTGACCGTGCGCCCGCCTTCCAAGGACAGCTCGTACTCGGGCACCAGCTTGGCCAGATGACGCACTGCAAAGGTCAACCAGCGGCCATACCAAGTGCCCAGCAAATCACCAATGGAGGCGACCACCACGTGCTGGATGGCCGAGTGCTCCAGCACCTCTTGCAAGGTGGCGGCGAAGTTTTCCAAAACCACAATGGTGGTGGCGCCGGAGTCTTTGAGTTGGTGCTGCAGTTCGCGGGCGGTGTACAGCGGGTTGACGTTCACGCAGGTGTAACCGGCGCGCAATACAGCGGCCATGGTCACGGCAAATTGAGGCAGATTGGGCAGCATGATGGCCACGCGACTGCCGGGCGGCAGGCCCTTGCTTTGAAGCCACGCGCCCAGTGCGGTGGACAGCTGGTTGAGCTCTTTGTAGCTCATCCATTGGTTCATGCAAACCGTGAAAGGGCTGTCGCCATGCTGGCGAAATGCCGTTTCCAGCAAGTCCGTCAGACTGCTGTATTGGCTGGCGTCCACTTCATGGGGGACACCTGCGGGGTAGTTCTTTTGCCAAATACGTTCCATGTGCATTTCTCTCCTGTGCAGACATTGTCGTCAGCTCGCGCACGAGGTGTGATCGGGCAAGCCCTTGGTCGCCTGAAAAAAGGTCTCTCACGCGACAAATTACCGGTATTGGCAGCGGCCAGCATTTGGAGGCAAAATCAGGGAATACCCTAGGCAACACCATGACCCCCGCCACAACGCCCAACCCCGGATTTTTTCGACGACTTTGGCTTCGCGTGCTTTCGGCTGTGGACTTGGTGCCGGCAGGCAGCACCCCTGCGGCTTCGCGCTGGATCCCCATCCGGGCCTTAGCGGTGCGGCACAAGCCCCGCATCCTCAAGCACTTGCTGGCGCTGGCACCACAAGACCGCTATTTGCGCTTTGGCTACCCCGCCACCGATGAGCAAATCGAGCGCTATGTGTCGGGGCTCAATTTCGTTCGCGATGAAATTTTTGGCGTCTTCAACCGCCGCTTGGAGATCGTGGCCATGGCCCACCTGGCCTATTCGGTCGATCCCCAATGGGCCACTTGCGCGGAATTTGGTGTTTCGGTGGACACCCGCCAGCGGGGCAGGGGCCTGGGCGCCAAATTGTTCCGCCATGCCGTCAACCACGCCCGCAACGAAGGCGTCAGCATGTTGTTTGTGCACGCCCTGAGCGAAAACGTGGCCATGCTCAAGATCGCGCGGCATGCCGGTGCGCGGGTCGAGCGCGACGGCAGCGAAAGCGAGGCCTACCTGACTGTGCCCGAGGCCACTTTAGACAGCCAAGTCAGCGGTTTGTTTCAAGACCAGATGGCCGAGATCGACTACCAGCTCAAAATGCAGGCCAAGCAGTTCCGCGAATGGTTGGCCACGGTGCAAGAGATCCGCCAGGGGGTGCGCGGCGCCCGCCACCACAGCGACCCACCCTGAGTTTTCAGCTGATGTCATATGAATCCGCTATCCTTGTGGCTTCGCAATAACGGCATGTCCTGCATCCATTGACTGTGTCAGACCCTCACCCTGCGCGCCCCGCTGAGCGCGAAGACAAGCGCAGTTTTCTGCAAAAGTTGGCCGAATTCATCCATCCCGGCCCCGATTCCGCTGACGAGTTGATTGAAACCCTGGCCGAGGCCGAGGACAACCACATCATCAATGCCGAAAGCCGCCTGATGCTCGAAGGCGTCATCCGCATGGCCGACATGACGGCTGGCGACGTGATGGTGGCCGCGCCCCGCATGGACTTGCTGTGCATCGACGACCCGTTTGACCAGTTCCTGCACCAGGTGATCGAGACCGCGCACTCGCGCTTTCCGGTTTATGAAGGCGAGAAAGAAAACATCATTGGCATCTTGCTGGCCAAAGACCTGCTCAAGCTGCAACGCGCCCCCGAGCTGAACATCCGCGCCTTGCTGCGCCCGGCTGTCTTTGTGCCCGAGAGCAAAGGCCTGAACGACTTGCTGCGCCAGTTCCGCGACAACCGCAACCACTTGGCCATCGTGATCGACGAGTTTGGCCGCACGGCCGGGCTCATCACCATCGAAGACGTGCTCGAGCAAATCGTGGGCGAGATCGAAGACGAGTTCGACATCGCCGATGACGACGGCGATATTTTTGGCCTGCCTGACCGCACCTTCCGCGTCAGCGGCGACACCTCACTCGAGCGCGTGAGCGAGGCCTTTGGCGTCAACCTGCAAGAAGCCCGCGAAGACAGCGAAGGCCCCGACTTTGACACCATCGGCGGCCTGATCGCGCACGAGATGGGCCACGTGCCCCGCCGTGGTGAAAAGCACATCCTCGCCGGTTTGCAGTTTGTCGTGTTGCACACCCGTGCAGGCGCTGTGCGCTGGTTCAAGGTCTCCCCGGTGGCCAGCGAAACCGTCACGCCTGCATGAAGCTGCTGCACGGCCGGCCTTTGCTGTGGCCTGCATTGGCAGGCTTGGCGCAGGCCGCGTCGATCGCCCTGCCCAGCAGTGGTCAGGCGCACGGTTGGCTGCAGGTCCTGAGCCTGGCCATCCTGGCAAACGGTTTGATGCGCATCGCTTCATGGGGCGTGCCTATTGCGCTGGGGGTGCGCCGCGCTGCATGGTTCTCGGGCGTGTTTGCCACCTTCTGGTTGGGTGGCAGCTTTTGGTGGTTGTACGTCTCCATGCACGATGTGGGCGGGCTGCCTGCGCCCTTGGCGGCCTTGGCGGTGCTGGCCTTGGCATCGGCCGTGTCCTTGTTTTATGCCGCAGCGGCTGCGGCTTGGGTGGCCTTGAGTACTTCGGTCTCGCCACAGTCACGCCCCTGGTTCGGCAGCGTCTTGTTTGCCGCTGTGTGGACCTTGGCCGAACTCATGCGGGGGCAATGGTTCACCGGTTTCCCGTGGGGTGCGGGTGGTTACGCGCACGTTGACGGTGTGCTCTCGGTCTGGGCGCCTTGGGTTGGTGTTTATGGCTTGGGCTTTGTGGCCGCGCTATTGGCCATGCGGCTGGCATTGACCGGCTGGCGCCTGGCCGCCATACGGCCCTTGGCCCTCGTGGGGCTGTTGTCTTGGGCGGTGCAGGCCTGGTCGCCCGCGTTCACGGTTTCGGCCGGTTCTGGCCAGGTGGAGCTGTTGCAGGCCAACATCACCCAAAACGAAAAGTTCGATGTGCGCAGCGGCATCCGTGACGCATTGCAGTGGTACGACGAGCGCCTGCGGGCCAGCCAGCAAGCACTGGTGGTGGCCCCCGAGACGGCCATCCCCTTGCTGCGGCAGTATTTGCCAGAGGGCTATTGGCCCGGTTTGCAAAAACACTTCGCCCAGCCTGATCGCCCCTTGGCCTTGGTGGGCGTGCCGCTGGGCTCCCTGTCCGAAGGTTATGCCAATGCCGTGGTGGCATTGGGCCCAGAGGGCCAAACCGATTACCGCTACGACAAACACCACTTGGTGCCCTTTGGCGAGTTCATCCCACCGGGCTTTGGCTGGTTTGTGCGTCAAATGCAGATCCCCTTGGGCGACTTCAGTTCGGGCCGGGCCGATCAGCCGTCGATCACTTGGCAAGGCCAGCGCTTGTCGCCCAATATTTGCTACGAAGACCTGTTTGGCGAAGAGCTGGCCGCCCGTTTCAAGGACGGGGCCAAGGCCCCCACGGTCTTGGTCAACGTGAGCAACATCGCCTGGTTTGGCAACACCCTCGCGGTGGACCAGCACCTGAACATCTCGCGCATGCGGGCCATGGAGCTGGGCCGGCCCATGCTGCGGGCCACCAACACCGGTGCGACGGCCATCATCGACCACCAAGGCCGCGTCACGCAGCAATTGCCGCGCTTTACCCGAGGCACGCTGGTGGGCTCTTACGAAGGCCGCACAGGCCTCACGCCCTACGCCCGTTGGGCAGCCGCCTGGGGGCTCTTGCCCCTGTGGGGCCTGTGTGGGGTGATCGTCTTGATCGGGGCGGTGCGCAGACGGCTGGCCTGACGGGTTTTTCACCTGCAAAGACCGTAAAATCAAGGGTTTGCGCAAAGCTTGCGCCCATCTCACTTTGGCCAGCTCGCTGCTGGCCACGCTTCGGCCATGTTGACCTTCCAGCAAATCATTTTGAAATTGCAGCAGTACTGGGACGCCCAGGGCTGCGCCTTGCTTCAGCCCTACGACATGGAAGTGGGCGCGGGCACCAGCCACACCGCCACGTTTTTGCGCGCCATTGGCCCCGAGCCTTGGAAGGCCGCTTACGTGCAGCCCAGCCGCCGCCCCAAAGATGGCCGTTATGGCGAGAACCCCAACCGCCTGCAGCACTACTACCAGTTTCAGGTGGTCTTGAAGCCCGCGCCCAGCAACATCCTGGAGCTGTATTTGGGCTCCCTCGAAGCGCTGGGTTTTGATCTGAAAAAGAACGACATCCGCTTCGTCGAAGACGACTGGGAAAACCCTACACTGGGTGCTTGGGGCCTGGGCTGGGAAGTCTGGCTCAACGGCATGGAAGTCACGCAGTTCACCTACTTTCAGCAAGTGGGCGGCATCGACTGCAAGCCGATCACCGGTGAGATCACCTACGGCCTGGAGCGCCTGGCCATGTACCTGCAAGGCGTGGACAACGTCTACAACCTGCAATGGACCGACGGCTTGACCTACGGCGACGTGTACAAACAAAACGAAGTCGAGCAATCGACCTATAACTTCGAGCACAGCGATGCCGAGTTTTTGTTCACCGCCTTTGGTGCGCACGAAAAGCAAGCGCAGCACCTCATGGGCGCACAGCTGGCATTGCCCGCGTACGAGCAAGTGCTCAAGGCCGCGCACACCTTCAACCTGCTGGACGCGCGTGGCGCGATCAGCGTGACCGAGCGCGCCGCCTACATCGGCCGCATCCGCAATCTGGCCCGCAGCGTTGCGCAGAGCTATTACGAGAGCCGCGAACGTCTGGACTTCCCGATGGCCCCGCGTGAATGGGTGGCTCAGATGCCCAAGAAAGCCGCGTGAGGGAGAACGACATGACGACACAAAATTTGCTGGTGGAATTGTTTGTGGAAGAGCTGCCGCCCAAGGCGCTCAACAAATTGGGCGCGGCCTTCGCGGGTGTGCTGGCCGAACAACTCAAGGCCCAGGGCCTGGCCTCTGCCGATGCGGTGGTGACTGCTTTTGCCTCGCCCCGCCGCTTGGCCGCCCATGTGACCGGCGTGCTGGCGCAGGCCGCTGACAAAGCGGTGCAACAAAAGCTGATGCCCGTGACGGTGGGCCTGGACGCGGCGGGCAATGCGACCCCCGCCTTGCTGAAAAAACTGCAAGCCTTGGGCGCCGACGTGAGCGATCCGGCTGCGGCCGTGGCCGCTTTGAAGCGTGCGCCCGACGGCAAGGCCGAAGCCCTGTTTTACGACAGCGTGGTCAAGGGCGCGACCTTGGCTGCGGGCCTGCAAAAGGCGCTCGATGAAGCCTTGGCCAAACTGCCGATTCCCAAAGTGATGCAGTACCAGCTGGAGACCGATTGCGAGTTGCCGGGCTGGAGCAGCGTGAACTTTGTGCGCCCCGCGCACAGCCTGATCGCTTTGCACGGCAGTGCCGTGGTGCCTGTCAAGGCCCTGGGCCTGACTGCTGGAAACAGCACCCAAGGCCACCGCTTTGAAGCCAAAGTCTCGCCCGTGGTGTTGCAACATGCCGACCAATACGCCGAGACCTTGAAGAACGATGGCTCTGTGATTGCCAGCTTCGCCGAGCGCCGCGCTGAGATCGTGCGCCAGCTCCAAGCCGCCGCCGCCAAAGTGGGCAACGGCGCTCGTCCGATCGAAGACGAGGCCTTGCTCGACGAAGTGACCGCACTGGTTGAGCGCCCCAATGTGCTGACCTGCCAGTTCGAGACCGAGTTCTTGGATGTGCCGCAAGAGTGCCTGATTCTGACGATGAAGGCCAACCAGAAATACTTCCCGCTGATCGATGCCTCAGGCAAGCTGACGAACCGTTTCTTGGTGGTGAGCAACATCACCCCCGACGACGCGTCGTTGGTGATCGGTGGCAACGAGCGCGTGGTGCGCCCGCGTCTGGCCGATGCCAAATTCTTCTTTGACCAAGACCGCAAAAAGACGCTCGAATCCCGCGTCGAAGGCTTGTCCAAAGTGGTCTACCACAACAAGCTGGGCACACAAGGCGAGCGCATGGCACGTGTCTGCGCCATCGCCCGTGCCATTGGTCAGCAAGTGGGTGGCGATGCGCTGGCGGCGCAAGCCGAGCAGGCCGCACGCTTGGCCAAGACCGATTTGCTGACCGACATGGTCGGCGAGTTCCCTGAGCTGCAAGGCATCATGGGCGGCTACTATGCCCGCCACGATGGCTTGAGCCCAGAGGTGGCCGAGGCGATTGAAGACCACTACAAGCCCCGCTTTGCCGGTGACGAGTTGCCCCGCAACAACGTCGGCTTGGTGGTGGCGCTGGCCGACAAATTGGAAACCCTGGTCGGCATGTTCGGCATCGGCAATGTGCCCACCGGCGACAAAGATCCGTTCGCGCTGCGCCGCCACGCGCTGGGGGTGATCCGCATGCTGCTTGAACGCTTGCCGGAGCAAGATATTCAAACTTTGCTGCGCACAGCATTTGGTAGTTTTGAGCATGCAGCACACTCGACAGAACTTGCTGATCGTGCAGCCGTTGCAGGCTCGGTGACTGCCTTTAATCTGGAAACGCCAGAGCTGGTCGCCAACTTCGTCTACGACCGCTTGTCGGGCAGTCTGCGCGAGCAAGGCTTCAGCGCCCAAGAGGTCGATGCCGTCATGGCCTTGCGTCCCGCCCGTTTGGGTCAGGTCAGCCAGTTCCTGTCGGCCGTGCGCGCCTTTGCGGCCTTGCCCGAGAGCCCCGCATTGGCGGCCGCCAACAAGCGCATCGGCAACATCTTGAAGAAAGCTGGTGAGGTGGACGCCCACGTCAACCCCGCGCTGCTGCAAGAAGACGCCGAGAAAAACCTGCACGCCGTGATGCAAAAGCTGTTGCCCGAATCCGAGGCGCAGTTCAAAGCCGGTGACTACACCGCCAGCTTGCAAACCCTCGCCGCGCTGCGCGCGCCGGTGGATGCTTTCTTTGACGACGTGATGGTCAATGCCGAAGAAATGGACCTGCGCCTGAACCGCCAAGGCCTGCTCAAAAGCCTGCACGTGGCGATGAACCGCGTGGCCGACTTGTCGCGTCTGGCCGCTTGATCGCCCCATGAACACCCACATGAAGCTCGTCGTTTTGGACCGGGATGGCACCATCAACCGGGCGAGCGAAGAGTTCGTCAAGTCGCCCGAGGAATGGCAGCCGCTGCCCGGCTCGCTCGAGGCGATCAGCCGGCTCAACCATGCGGGCTTTCATGTGGTGTTGGCCACCAACCAGTCGGGTTTGGGGCGCGGCCTGTTTGACATGGCCGCACTGAACGCTGTGCATGCCCACATGCTCAAGACATTGGCCGCCGCCGGTGGGCGCATCGATGCGATTTTCTATTGCCCCCATGCGCCCGACGAAGGCTGCAGCTGCCGCAAACCTGCACCGGGTTTGCTGCACCAAATTCAAGAGCGTTACGGCATCGACCTCAAGGGCGTGCCCTATGTGGGCGACAGCCTGCGCGACATGGAGGCAGCACACGCGGCAGGCTGCGCGCCGCACTTGGTGCTGACCGGCCGCCATCCCGATGTTCAGGGGCAGGCCTTGCCCGCAACCTTCCCGGCGGGCACCCAGGTGCACGCCGATCTGGCCGCCTTTGTCGATCACCTGCTGGGTGAAACGTCTTCCAATTGAGTGCCCCCATGAATTTCATCCGCGCTGTAATCCACATGCTCTGGATGGCCATCACGGTCATTCCTTGGGCGCTGTTTGTGGTGGTGGTTTCTTACTTCGTCAGCAGCACACGCCTGTATTGGATTTGCGCCGCTTGGCTGCGTTTGGCGGTGAACAGTGGCACCCGAATTTTGGGCATCCAAAACCGCATCCAGGGCATGGACAACCTGCCCCAAGGCGCGAAAGATCCGGCAGTCTTGCTGGTCAAGCACCAGTCGACTTGGGAGACCTTTGTGATGCCGGTGATCATGCCGCACCCGCTGGCCTATGTGTTCAAAAAAGAGCTGCTGAGCGTGCCGTTTTTCGGTTGGGCCATGGGCCGTCTGGACATGATCCACATCGACCGCAAGCAGCGCTCTCGCGCTTTTGCCAAGGTGGTGCAGCAAGGCCGCCGCCTCATGCAAGAGGGCGTGTGGGTCATCATGTTTCCTGAAGGCACGCGCATCCCGCGCGGCCAAAAAGGCGAGTACAAAACCGGCGGCGCCCGCTTGGCCATCGCGGCCGGCGTGCCGGTGATCCCGATCGCGGTGACCTCGGCGCGTTGCTGGCCGACCAAGGCCTTCGTCAAAAAGCCCGGCGTGGTGGACATCTCGATTGGCCAAGCCATCCCCAGCGTGGGGCGCGACGCCGACGAGTTGATGCGCGAAGTCGAAAACTGGATCGAAGCCGAAATGCACCGGCTCGACCCCGAGGCTTACCCCGCCTCCAACTGACCGAAGACGGGGCGAAGCATGCGCGCGCCACTGCAGTTTGTGCTGGACTTTTTCACCGGAGGCGATCCGGTGCTGCCTGCGCCGCACAAAGCGGCACCCACCGACCTTGCCGGTGCTGTGGCCAACCTGCCGCCATCGGCCGAGCCCCGGGCCGCACCCCAAGCCAAACCCCCATCTGATTTGACGCCGCCGCAGGCTTTGCCCGAGCCCTCGGGCTTTAGCCACCCCGCCGCCAACCGCCATGCCGTCTTGCATGGCATGACCGTGTCGTTTTTGTTCGAGCGCTCGCGCCGCCGCACCATCGGCTTCATGGTCGGTGCCGAAGGGCTGGTGGTGCGTGCGCCCAGCTGGGTCACTTTGCGCGAGGTGGACGCGGCCGTGCAAGAAAAAGGCGCCTGGATCGTCGCCAAGCTGCAGCAAACCCGGCAGCGCCAGACCGAGCAATTTCAGCAAGCCATCGAATGGACACATGGGGCGCACGTGCCCTTTTTGGGCGGCACGGTGCAGCTGTGCGTGCTCGAGCGCGGCACCCCGCAAGCCGCAGCCGCAGACGTGCAGCGTTTGCCTGTGAGTGTGCCGCCTGGCGCTTCGGCCACGCAGGTGCGCGAGGTGGCCGAGGCCTGGCTCAAAAAGCAAGCCCGCACCTTGTTTGAGCAGCGTTTGCAGCACTTCGCGCCCTTGCTGGGGGTGCAGTGGCGCAAGCTCAGTCTGTCGAGCGCCAGCACCCGCTGGGGCAGCGCACGCAGCGACGGGCACATTCGCCTGAACTGGCGGCTCATCCATCTGCCGGTCAGCCAGATCGATTACGTGGTGGTGCACGAGCTGGCCCACCTGCGCGAGATGAACCACAGCCCCCGCTTTTGGGAGACGGTGGGCGAAGTGATGCCCGACTACGCGCAGCGGCGCAAGGCCCTCAAAGAATCCCCGGTGGGGCTGGCTCAGGACTGAGCAGTTTTGAAGCGGTAAACGCCGTCGGCTTGCAGCTCGCGTTGCAATTGCCCACTCAGCCACAGCATGTGCAGGTGCGCCACCGACTCGCCCATGGCAAAGGTCATTTGGTGCACATTCAATGGGCGCTTGAACAGCACGGGCAACGCGTCGTGGGCCGACAAGGCTTGCGCGGTGCAGGCCTGCAGCAGCTCGCTCAGGCGTTCGTCGTGGTGAGCACGCAGCTGCGCAATGCGCAGCGCCGCACCCCTGAAAGGTCGGCCATGCGAAGGCAGCACCAAGGTGCTGTCGGGCAGGTCCTGCATTTTTGTCAGCGAGTCCAAAAACAACTGCAAGGCATTGCCCTGCGGCTCTTGCGCGTACACGCTCACATTGGTCGAGATCGAGGGCAGCAACATGTCGCCACTGATCAAGATGCCTCGCTCGGCGCAGTGCAAAGCCATGTGCTCGGGCGAGTGGCCAAAGCCACTGATGCAGCGCCAGTCCTGGCCGCGAATGCGCACCGTGTGGTCCGCCATCAAGCGCACATAAGCGGCTGGCACCTGCGGCACCATGCTGGGGTAATAGCCCACGCGGGCCTTGATCTGGGCCAGGTCATCGGTTTTGTTCCAGCCGTGGGCGGCATAGAACTTCACGGTCGGCTCGCCCCCGAAATTGGACACGCCCGACTGCGCCATCACCGCCGATTGGTATTCGCTGGTGCTCATCCACAAGGGGGCTTGCCAGCGCTCACACAGCCAGTGGGCCAGGCCCATGTGGTCGGGGTGCATGTGGGTCGCGATCACGCGCAAGATGGGCAAGCCTTGCAAGTGCGTGGCTTCGATGTTCAGCCAGGCCTCGCGCGTGGCGGGGTTGTCGATGCCGCAATCCACCACGGTCCAGCCTTCTTGCTCGGCGCCGGCCTGACTGGGGTGCGGCAAGCGGTCACGCAGCAGCCACAGGTTGATGTGGTCCAGCGCAAAGGGCAGGCCCATGCGCAGCCACAGCACGCCCGGGGCGACCTCGATCACGCTGCCAGTCTCGGGCAGCTGGTCGCCAAACGGGTAGTCCAGCGTGGAAGAGGGGGCGGAGTTGGACATGCAGGCAGTGGTTTGGGTTAGCATTCGCTCAATTGACGTTACGTTAACGTCAAACGTGAAAAGCATTCTAGGTGGGCGCCCCTTCGCGGACCTGTCCCCAGTGCGCAAAGTCGGAGTACCCCCATGGCCAGCACCTACACGATCAGCGACCTCGCTCAGGAATTTGACCTGACCACGCGGGCGATCCGTTTTTACGAAGACATGGGTTTGCTCGAGCCTGAGCGCTCCGGGCCGGGGGGGCGCAACCGGGTGTATTCGTCACGTGACCGCACGCGCCTCAAACTCACGTTGCGGGCCAAGCGCCTGGGCCTGTCGCTCACCGAGGCCAAAGACCTGATCGACATGTACGACAGCCCGCGCGACACCGTGCCGCAGCTGAAAAAGTTTTTGGTCGTGCTGGCCGAACACCGCCAGCAACTCGAATCGCAGCTGGCCGATCTGGAGGCCACGCTGGACGAGGTGAAAACCCACGAAAAAGAAACCAAAACCCTGCTGACCAAGGCCTCCAAAATGGCCTCGGGCGGGTAAAACCCTGATTGACGTTTACGTAAACGTCAATTACAGTCAGGGCTTCTGAAGTTTCACCATCCCACAGCTGTGACCCCTCCTGTTTCTGCCCGCGAACGCGTTGCCCGCAGCCTGGCCCGCCAAGGCCTGATGCAACATTTGGGCGTGCGCTTGTTGTCCGCCAGCGAAGGCCATGTCGAGTTGGCCATCCCCTACAGCGACAAGACCACGCAGCAGCAAGGCGGCTTTCACGGTGGCGCCATCGGCGCACTGGCCGACATCGCCGGTGGCTATGCGGCTTTGACGGTCATGCCCGAAGGCATGGAAGTCGTGACGGTGGAATACAAGATCAATTTTCTGGCCAGCCACCAAGGCGGCGAAATCCGCGCCATCGGCAAGGTGATCAAGGCCGGCCGCCGCGTGGTGGTCACCTCTGCCGAGGTCGTGCACATCGATGCCGACGGCAAAAGCTCACCATGCGCGGTGATGCAACAAACACTGGCCCCCGTGCCGCAAACCTATTGAGAACCTCTGGAGACTCCCCATGAACAACCTGCCCGGCCTGAATTTCCAACTCGGTGAAGACATCGACGCCCTGCGCGACGCGGTGCGTGACTTCGCCCAAGCCGAAATCGCCCCCCGCGCCGCCGAGATCGACCGCAACGACCAGTTCCCCATGGACCTGTGGCGCAAGATGGGCGATCTGGGCGTGCTGGGCATCACCGTGGGCGAGGAATACGGCGGCGCCAACATGGGTTACTTGGCCCACATGGTGGCCATGGAAGAAATCTCGCGTGCCAGCGCTTCGGTGGGCCTGTCTTATGGCGCCCACTCCAACCTGTGCGTCAACCAGATCAAGCGCAATGGCAATGAAGCCCAGCGCGCCAAATACCTGCCCAAGCTGATCAGTGGCGAGCACGTCGGCGCCCTGGCCATGTCCGAACCCGGTGCAGGCTCGGACGTGTTGAGCATGAAGCTCAAGGCCGAGGACAAAGGCGGCTACTACCTGCTCAACGGCAACAAGATGTGGATCACCAACGGCCCCGACGCCGACACGCTGGTGGTTTATGCCAAGAGCGAGCCCGAGCTGGGCGCCCGTGGCGTGACGGCCTTTTTGATCGAAAAGGGCATGAAGGGCTTTTCCATCGCGCAAAAGCTCGACAAGCTGGGCATGCGTGGCAGCCACACTGGCGAGCTGGTGTTCGAGAACGTGGAAGTGCCGGCCGAAAACATCTTGGGCGGCCTCAACAACGGCGCCAAGGTGCTGATGAGCGGCCTGGACTACGAACGCGCCGTGCTGACCGGTGGCCCGCTGGGCATCATGCAGGCGGTCATGGACAACGTGATCCCCTACATCCACGACCGCAAGCAGTTTGGCCAGAGCATTGGCGAGTTCCAGCTGATCCAGGGCAAAGTGGCCGACATGTACACCGTGTTGCAAGCCGGTCGCAGTTTTGCCTACACCGTGGCCAAGAACCTGGACCTGCTGGGCGCCGAGCATGTGCGCCAAGTGCGCAAGGACTGCGCTTCTGTGATTTTGTGGACCGCCGAAAAAGCCACCTGGATGGCGGGCGAAGGCGTGCAGATTTTTGGCGGCAACGGCTACATCAACGAATACCCGCTGGGCCGCTTGTGGCGCGATGCCAAGTTGTACGAAATCGGCGCGGGCACCTCCGAGATTCGCCGCATGTTGATCGGCCGCGAGTTGTTCGCCGAGACTTGCTGAAATCCGCTGGTAACCCACGTCTTTGCTGCACTGCGACAATCGACGCATGAGCGAATCACTACAGCACCTTTTTGACAACAACCGCGCTTGGGCGCAAAGCATGGTCCGGCAGGACCCTGCTTACTTTTCGCGCCTGGCCAGCCAGCAAAACCCCAAGTACTTGTGGATCGGCTGTTCTGACAGCCGCGTGCCCGCCAACCAGATCACCGGCTTGGACCCGGGCGAAGTGTTTGTGCACCGCAACGTGGCCAACCTGGTGGTGCATTCCGATCTGAACGCCTTGTCGGTCATTCAGTACGCGGTCGATGCCCTCAAGGTCGAGCACATCATGGTGGTGGGCCATTACGGCTGCGGTGGTGTGTTGGCCGCCGCACGCGGCATGCGCGTGGGCCTGGCCGACAATTGGCTGCGCCATGTGCAAGACGTGCATTTGCGCCATCGCCAGCGCCTGAACCATCTCGCGCAAGCCGAACTGGAAACCGCCCTGTGCGAGATGAACGTCATCGAGCAAGTGGGCAACGTCGCGCTGTCCAACGTCATGCAAGACGCCTGGAGCCGGGGCCAAAAGGTCACCGTGCACGGCTGGATTTATGGCCTGGACAACGGCCTGGTCAAAGACCTCGGTGTGAGCATGAGCCACGCCGGTGAAGTGGTCGATGTGTTCCGCAACGCTTTCAAACGCTACCCCCGTGGTGGCATGCTGCCTGCCGCGTGACCCTGTCGGGTGGCGTGGTGATTTTTTACTGATTGGAGAAAACCATGTCCGACCCCATCGTCATCGTCAGCGCTGCCCGCACCCCCATGGGCAGCTTTCAAAGCGACTTCGCCAGCCTGTCTGCACACGACCTGGGTGGCGCCGCCATCAAGGCCGCAGTTGACCGTGCAGGCATCAGCCCAGAACTGGTCACCGAAGTGCTGTTTGGCAACTGCCTGATGGCCGGTCAAGGCCAAGCGCCTGCTCGCCAAGCGGCATTCAAAGGCGGCTTGCCCAAGAGCGCGGGTGCGGTGACCTTGTCCAAGATGTGCGGCTCGGGCATGCGTGCCGCGATGTTCGCGCACGACATGTTGGTGGCTGGCACGCACGACGTGCTGGTGGCCGGTGGCATGGAGAGCATGACCAACGCGCCTTACCTCATGCTCAAGGGCCGCAGCGGCTACCGCATGGGCCACGACCGCATCTTTGACCACATGATGCTCGACGGCCTGGAAGACGCTTACGAACCCGGCCGCAGCATGGGCACCTTTGGCGAAGACTGCGCGGCCAAATACAGCTTCACCCGCGCTGAGCAAGACCACTTTGCCACCACCAGCGTGCAGCGCGCGAAGGCCGCCACCGAGTCGGGCGCCTTTGCCGCCGAGATCACCCCCGTTGCGGTGAAAGACCGCAGCGGCGAGCGCGTGGTGTCCATCGACGAAGGTCCCGGCAAAGTCAAGCTCGACAAAATCACATCGCTCAAGCCCGCCTTCAAGAAAGACGGCACCATCACCGCCGCCAGCAGCTCGTCCATCAACGATGGCGCAGCAGCCTTGGTCATGATGCGTGAGAGCACCGCCGCCAAGTTGGGCTGCAAGCCTCTGGCCCGCATCGTGAGCCACGCCACCCACGCGCAAGAGCCCGAGTGGTTTGCCACCGCCCCCGTGGGCGCGACGCAAAAAGCCTTGGCCAAAGCCGGCTGGAAAGTTGAAGACGTTGATCTGTGGGAAGTCAACGAAGCCTTTGCCGTGGTGCCCATGGCGCTCATGAAAGAGCTGAACGTGCCGCACGACAAGGTCAACGTGAACGGCGGCGCTTGCGCATTGGGTCACCCCATCGGCGCAT
This sequence comes from Limnohabitans lacus, assembly GCF_030053395.1. GTDB lineage: Bacteria > Pseudomonadota > Gammaproteobacteria > Burkholderiales > Burkholderiaceae_C > Limnohabitans_A > Limnohabitans_A lacus. The sequence goes on from NZ_JASGBH010000012.1 coordinate 29,905, forward strand.
CGGGCGCCCGCATCATGGTCACCCTGATCCATGCGCTCAAAGCCCGTGGCCTCAAGAAGGGCTTGGCCACGCTGTGCATCGGCGGCGGCGAAGGCACGGCGGTGGCGCTGGAATTGGTTTGATGGTTTTCTTGTAGGAGTCTGCCCTGCAGGCGATGGGTGGTTTATCCGATACCCATCGCCTGCAGGGCTGGCTCCTACAAAAACAAGCCAACATGAACACCGTCCTCCTCATCGGCGCCTCACGCGGCATCGGCCACGAACTGGCCCGTCAGTACCTTGCAGACGGCTGGCGCGTGATCGCCACGGCCCGCTCTGACGAAGGGCTTTCGAGCCTCAAGGCGCTCGGCGCGCAAACCCTGCGTCTCGATGTGGCCAACCCGGCCAGCAACTCGGGCCTGTCTTGGCAACTCGACGGTGAAAAAATCGACCTGGCCATCTACGTCGCGGGCGCGATGGACCGCGCCAGTGCCAGCACGCCGCCCACCCGCGACAGCTTTGATGCCGTGATGCACACCAATGTGATGGGTGCGATGCAGGTCATCCCCCAGATCGTGCCCATGGTGCAAGAGGCGCAAGGCGTGATCGCCTGCATCAGCTCCATCATGGGCAGCATGCAAGAGACCACCAGCGGCCATGCTGCGCTTTACCGCGTGAGCAAGGCCGCGCTCAACATGGTGGTGCGTTGCACGCAGGCCGAGCAGCCGGGCATCACCGTGTTGGCCATCCACCCCGGCTGGGTGCAGACCGACATGGGCGGTGCACAAGCGCCCCTCACGCCTGAGCAAAGCGCGAGCAGCTTGCGGCAGACCTTGAACCATATTCTTGAACAACGCGACCCGAAACACCGAGGCGCATTTTTGAACCACCACGGCCAGCCGCTGCCGTGGTGAGCCGATAAAGAAAGACCGACATGCTGTTGACCTCCGACCAGGAAATGATCCGCGACGCCGTGCGCGACTTTGCACAACGCGAGCTGTGGCCCCATGCCGCCGAGTGGGATAAAAAACACCACTTCCCCAAAGACGTGCACAAGGGTCTGGCCGAATTGGGCGCTTATGGCATCTGCGTGCCCGAAGAGCTGGGCGGCGCAGGTCTTGACTATGTGACGCTGGCGCTGGTGCTCGAAGAGATCGCGGCCGGTGACGGCGGCACCAGCACCGTCATCAGTGTGACCAATTGTCCCGTGAACGCCATCTTGATGAAGTTTGGCAACGCGCAGCAAAAGAAGCAGTGGCTCGAACCTCTGGCGCGCGGCGACATGCTGGGCGCGTTTTGCCTGACCGAGCCGCATGTGGGCAGCGATGCGTCGTCTTTGCGCACGACGGCGGTGAAAGACGGCGACAGCTACGTCATCAATGGCGTCAAGCAGTTCATCACCAGTGGCAAGAATGGTGATGTGGCCATCGTCATCGCCGTCACCGACAAGGGCGCAGGCAAAAAAGGCATGAGCGCCTTTCTGGTGCCCACCAATGCCCCAGGCTATGTGGTGGCGCGTCTGGAAGACAAGCTCGGCCAACACAGCAGCGACACCGCACAGATCAACTTTGACAACTGCCGCATCCCGGCTGAAAACCTGATTGGCAAAGAAGGCGAAGGCTATGGCATTGCCCTGGGCGGCTTGGAAGGCGGGCGCATCGGCATCGCCGCGCAAAGCCTGGGCATGGCCCGCAGCGCACTTGATGTGGCGATTGACTACGCCAAGCAGCGCGAGAGCTTCGGCACCGCCATCTTCAACCACCAGGCCGTGGGTTTTCGCTTGGCCGACTGCGCCACGCAACTCGAAGCCGCACGCCAGCTGATCTGGCATGCGGCCAGCCTGCGTGACGCGGGCCGTCCTTGCCTGAAAGAAGCCGCCATGGCCAAACTGTTCGCCAGCGAAGTGGCCGAAAAGGTTTGCTCCGCTGCCATCCAGACCCTGGGCGGCTACGGTTATGTGAGCGACTTCCCGGTCGAGCGCATCTACCGCGACGTGCGCGTGTGCCAGATCTACGAAGGCACCAGCGACGTGCAAAAAATCATCATCCAGCGCGCGCTGTAAGAGGAGCCCAGCATGCCCATCACCAAAGGTTTTCAGGCGCTTGTGAACGAGGCCATGGCCCAGGTCACGACCTACAGCGTGGACCAAGTCCGTGCCCGCTTGGCCGAGCCGAATGTGCAGATCGTGGACATCCGCGATGTGCGCGAATTGGAGCGCGAAGGCACAGTGCCCGGCGCCTTGCTCGCGCCGCGCGGCATGCTCGAATTCTGGGTGGACCCGGCGTCTCCGTACTTCAAGCCGGTGTTTGCCGACGAAAGCAAAGAGTTCATCTTGTTTTGCGGCGCGGGCTGGCGCAGTGCGCTGGCCACCCAAACCTTGCAAGACATGGGCATGACCAATGTCGCCCACATCGACGGCGGTTACGCCGCCTGGAAAAAAGCCCACGCGCCGATGGTCACGCTCGAGCAGCACAAGGCCGAGAGCGCTTCGCGCAAAGGCGCTTGATGTCTGATCCCCGTAGGTCGGCGGCTTCAGCCCCGACAAGCTGAACCACCCAAATTCGTCGGGTCTGAAGCCGCCGACCTACAGCTCAGCCTGAAATTAACGACGAATCCAGCCCATGAATTTGACACCCTGTCCCTGTGGTCGCACGAACCCCAAAGGCCAAGTACTGAGCTTGGAGGCTTGCTGCGGCCCCTACCACGCAGGCCAAGCCGCGCCCGATGCCGAAAGCCTGATGCGCTCACGCTACAGCGCCTTTGTGCGAGGCGATGTGCCGTATCTGCTGGCCACTTGGCACGGCAGCCAGCGGCCCGCCACGCTCGAACTGGAAGCGGGTGCGAAATGGCTGGGTCTTGAGATCAAACAACACCGCATCACAGGTGAGCACACCGCTGAGGTGGAATTCGTCGCCCGCTTTCGTGTGGGCGGCAAGGCCATCCGTCAGCACGAGCGCAGCCGCTTCGTGCGGGAAGAGGGCCGCTGGTATTACGTCGATGGCGACGTGCTCTGAGCGGGCACTTCGTACAGCTCCAGCGGCAGCCCGTCTGGGTCTGCAAAAAACACAAAGCGCTGGCCGGTGTATTCGTCGGTGCGAATGGTTTCAACGGCGATACCATGTGATGCCAGATGCGCCTGCCATGCGTCCACATCGTTGACCGCAAACGCCAAATGCCGCAGGCCCTGTGCTTCGGGGTAGCTGGGCCTGGCTGGCGCGCCTTTGAAAGAGAACAATTCCACCTGTCCACCATCGGGAAGCGCCAGGTCCAGCTTCCAGGAGTCTCGTGCCTGGCGGTAGTTCTCCGCCAGCATCTTCAGACCCAACACCTCGGTGTAAAAGCGCTTGGAGCGCGCATAGTCCGAGCAAATGATGGCGGCGTGGTGGATGCGAAGCAGAGGCGTCATGGGCTGGTCAACAAGTCAGCCCCGTAGTGTGCCTGCAAGCGCAGCCCTTATGATCCCCGCATGACATTCCAAGCCATTTTGTTTGACTGCGACGGCGTGCTGGTGGACAGCGAAGCCATCACCTGCGGCGTGCTGCGCGACATGTTTGAAGAGCAAGGCTGGCGCATGACCCTGGCCGAGTGCATGCAGCGCTTTGTGGGCCACACCGTCAAAAGCCAGCGCGTGACCATCGAGGCGAACACCGGCCAGCCGCTCACCGATGAATGGTTGCAGCAGTTTTTTGAGCGCCGCAATGTGCGCTTGCAAGAAAGCATCACCGCCATCGAAGGCGTGCACGAAGCGGTGGCGCATTTGCATGACCATTGCCAGGGCCGCATCGCGGTGGCTTCGGGCGCTGACCGTTTCAAGGTCGAGATGATGCTCAAGCAGGTGGGCCTGCATGATTTTTTTGAAGGCCGCATTTTCAGCGGCCACGAGATGCCGCGCAGCAAGCCGCACCCCGATGTGTATCTGGCCGCTGCCGCGCATTTGCAAGTGGACCCGGCACACTGCCTGGTGGTCGAAGACACCACAGTGGGCATCACGGCGGGTGTGGCCGCTGGCGCCACGGTGTGGGCTTATGCCGCGCCACCAGCGCCGCACGAGCCACTGCTGCAAGCCGGTGCTGCGCGGGTGTTCACGGGCATGCACGCGCTGCGTTTGTCCTGAAGGTCTGACGCTGGTCATGCCAGCGTACATGCCCGCTCAATGGCCGCTCAATGGCCGCTCAATGGCCGCTCAATGGCCGAGTGCTCAGCCCTTGGCCCAGCGCTGGGCTTCTTGCATCAAGTGGCTGCGAAAAACCGCCGCAATCGGCGAAATCTGCCGGGCCTTGGGATAGACCAAGTGCCATTGCGAGGGGATCGGTGTGCCGCTCACGGGCAGCAGACACAGGTCTTTGCTGAGCTCGGTTTTTTTCAGGGCGTGTCTGGAAATCACGGCCACGCCCAAGTGGCCCGCCACCGCTTCTTTGATGGCTTCGTTGCTGCCCAGTTCCAGCCTTGAATCGGGCTCAAAACCTTGTGACTCGAAAAACCGATCGGTCGCCAGGCGTGTGCCCGAGCCGCGTTCGCGCAACAAAAACCGCTCGCCTTTCAGCGCACCCAGCGTCAGCCGCTTGCGCGCAGCCAAGGGGTGTCCATGCGGGGCGATCAGCAGCAAAGGGTTGTCCAGAAATACTTGGTCTTCCAGTTCCATGTCGGCAGGGGGTGTGCTCATCACGTACAGGTCATCGCGGTTGTCGCGCAGACGCTGCACCACCCCATCGCGGTTGAGCACTTCGAGTGAGATGTCGATGTGCGGATGGCTTTCGCAAAAGCGGCCCAGCAAGCGCGGCACGAAGTACTTGGCGGTGCTCACCACCGCCACACGCAGACGGCCTTGCGTCAGGCCTTGCATGGCGTGGATGTTTTGCTCAAAGCGCTCCCACTCGTCCACGATCTGGCGCGCCGTCTGGGCGAGCTTTTGCCCAGCATCGGTCAGGTACAGCTTGCGCCCGATGATGTCGTACAGCGGCATGCCCACCGACTCGGTGATCTCGCGCAGCTGCATCGATGCGGTCGGTTGCGTCACGTGCAGTGCGCGTGCGGCGGCGCTGACACTGCCGGTTTCCGCCGTGGCCAGAAACAGGCGCAATTGACGGAAAGTGATGTTCATAGATTTTTACTGATGTATATGTATTTAAAAATCGATTTTACTTGATGAATTTATTTGACCAAAATCGCAGGCAAAACCAAACATGAGAATGTCCGATGCCTGCCCTTGTTGACCCCGCGATTTTGTTTTTTGTGTTCGGCGTGTTCGCCGGACTGGTCAAATCCAATCTGGAAATCCCACCGGCCATTTCCCGTTTTCTCTCGCTCTACCTGCTCATGGCCTTGGGCCTCAAAGGGGGCTTTGCCTTGGCCCAATCGGGCCTGACGGCCCAGGTCGCCATCGGCTTGAGTCTGGCGGTGGGCTTGGCCATGGCCGTGCCCTGGGTGAGCTACACCGTGCTGCGCCGGTTCTTGGGTGGCTTTGATGCCGCTGCCTTGGCCGCCACTTATGGCTCGGTCAGTGCCGTGACTTTCATCACGGCCATGAACCATTTGGAAAGCCATGGCCTGAGCTACGGCGGGCACATGGCTGCAGCCATGGCCTTGATGGAGTCGCCGGCCATCATCTTTGCGGTGCTCATGGCCAACCGCTTGCGCAAGCAGACCGAACTCGCAGGCGTGGCGCACGGCAAGCCCGCCACTAGCCACGTGTCGATGGGCAAGATCTTGCATGAATCGTTCACCGATGGCGCGCAGTTGCTGCTTTTGGGCGCGATGCTGATCGGCATGTTCAGCGGGGAGTCGGGACGTGCCGCCATGCAACCTTTTTCAGTGGACTTGTTCAAAGGCATGCTGGCCTTTTTCTTGCTCGACATGGGCCTGATGGCCGCGCGCAATCTGCCGGGCTTGCGTGGGCAGTCGGTGTGGTTGGTGGCCTATGGCCTGTTGGCCCCCTTGTGCCACGCAGCGGTGGCCCTGGGTTTGTGCTGGCTGCTGGCGGTGCCGGTGGGCGATGCGGTGCTTTTGATGGTACTGGCCGCCAGTGCCTCCTACATCGCGGTGCCCGCCGTGCTGCGCTACGCCATCCCCGAGGCCAACCCGTCCTTGTATGTGGGCTTGTCCTTGGGGCTGACGTTCCCCTTCAACATTTTGTTGGGGATCGCGTTGTACACGCGCCTCGCTGCTTGGGCATTGGGCGCTTGAGTCGGCAGGCCCTGCGTGCGCGCCGGGGTGGCTCAAAAACGGTAGTTGGCAAACAGGCCGTAGCTGGCCTGATTCTTCTTGTCCACCGTGGGGCTGCCTGCTGCATCGCCTTGCAGCTGGGTCAGGCCCAGCTTGGCCGATAGGCTCCATTCACGGGTGAGTTGGTAGTCGGCCCCGGCGGACAGGCGCAGTGCGCTCAAGCCCGCACCGGCTTTGTAGGCGGCATAGCCGGTGTTGGCGCTTTGTGTGTCGCTCACGCCGTAATAGGTGCTGGCGTAGCGGCTGTCCACCCACGTTAATCCTGGGCCGACGCTCAAAGACAAGCGGTCGGTGGGGCGGATGCGGTACATCACATCCAACATGGCCCGTGTGCCCTGCGCGTGTCCGCCCACATCGCTGACGATGCTGGCGTTTGCTGCCCAGGCGCCCTCGGTGTAACTGCCCGTGAGGGTGCCCAAGGTGGTTTGCTCGATCGTGCCGAGTTGAGAAAAGTTGTTGTTCTCGTTGCCCTTGCGCGGGTTGCCCAAGCTGGTGCCTACGCCCACGCCCAAACGCCATGGGCCGTCTTGCATCAAGGTGTAGCTCACACCCACGGGCACACCGGCGCCGGGCAAGGCGCCGATCTGCCATCGGCCATGACTGGCGCTGAAGGTGGGCATGGCGCCCACGCGTGTTTCGCTGCTGCCCGGGTATTTGGGTTGCGAGATGAGGCCCATGCCGACACTGAATCGCCAGGCTTCTTCATCCACAGCTTGCGCGTGTGCAGCCACTGTCAAACCGATGCAACTGATGGCCAGCAAGAGCTTGGCGTGTGTGAGGGTGGGGGGTGTGGGTGATGGCATGGAACCTCTGGGTGTTGTGTCGCCGCAAGACAGTTGCAGTGATCGACGGCGATTGTGTTTGACCCAAGTCAAGGCCTTGTACGGCTTGTGTAAAGTTGGATGATGCAAGCGTGAACCCTGCTGCTGGGTGCAGCCACCGGCATCGATCTGTCTGCCAGATTTCCTCGATGGGTCAAGCGTTGTCGCGGTGTGCTTTGGCCTGCAGCTGCACAGCCTGCCGAGCTTCTTCGGTCCAGCGCGACAAGTTTTTCAGCTGCATCCCCATTCGCGGGTTGGTCTTGAGCAGCGTCTCGTGGCGCATCAAAAAATCCCAATACAGCGTGGTGTACGGGCAAGCCTTGGGGCCTGTGGATTGCGCGGGGTCATAGCGACAACCTTGGCAGTGGTTGCTCATGCGCTGGATGTATTTGCCCGTGGCCACATAGGGCTTGCTGGCCATCAGCCCGCCATCGCCAAACTGCGACATGCCCAGGGTGTTGGGCAGTTCCACCCATTCCACCGCGTCCACATAGACGCTCAAAAACCAGCTGTGCATGTGTTGCGGGTGCACGCCCCGCATCAGGCCGTAAAGCCCCAGCACCATCAGCCGCTGGATGTGGTGGGCATAGCCCAGGCGCAGGGTTTGCTGCAGGGCGTCGCGCAGGCAGGCCATGTCGGTCTCGCCGGTCCAGAAGAAGGCTGGCAAATCTTCTTGTGCGTCCAAAGCGTTGCGCGTCAGGTAGTTGGGCATCTGCGTCCAGTACATGCCGCGCACGTATTCGCGCCAACCCAGGATCTGCCGCACAAAACCTTCCACCGCCGCCAGGGGCGCTTGGCCATGGGCCCAGGCTTGCTCGGCCGCTTGCACGACCTCTTGCGCTGAGAGCAGTTTCAGGTTCAAACACGCCGACAACATCGAGTGGTAAAGCCACGGCTCGCCCGCCCACATGGCGTCTTCGTACTGCCCGAAAAGCGGCAGCCGGTGGGTGATGAAGTCGTCCAGGGCTTGCAGTGCTTGGGCGCGTGTCACGGGCCAGGCAAAGTCTTGCAGTTGCCCAGGTGCATCGGGCAAGGCCCGCGTCACCAGATCGATCACCGCTTGCGTGGTTTCGTCGGGCGCAAAGCGCTGGGGTGCGGGCAGGTTTTGCGGGCCTTGTTTGCCAAAAGATGCGCGGTTGTCCGCGTCGTAATTCCACTGACCGCCCACGGGCTTGCCGCCGTCCATTAGCACGCCAAAGCGCTGGCGTTGCTCGCGGTACCAATACTCCATGCGCAGTTGTTTGCGGCCTTTGGCGTGCGCCGCAAAGTCGCGCACCGTGGTGAAAAAACTCAGGTCATCGCGCATCGCCAAGGGCTTGCCCTGCACCTTGGCGGTGGCCTGCAGAGCCTGCAGCACGCGCCAGTCGCCCGGCGCGGCCATGCACAGGGCCTCGGGCTGCCAATGGGCGATGGCCCGGGCCAACTCACCTGCCAGCGTGCCGGTGTTGTGCGGGTCGTCCAGCTCGGTGTAATGCACGGGCCAGCCTTGCGCTCGCAGGGCTTGCGCAAAGTGACGCATGGCACTCAAAAACAAAGCGGTGCGCTGCTTGGCTGAGGGCACATGGGTGGACTCTTCCATCACCTCGGCCATCCAGACCACGTCACGCAGTGGATCAAAGTCTTGCAGCGCACTGGCGTTCAGGTCCAGCTGATCGCCCAGTACCAGAACCAGGTGGCGTATCGGCGGGGTGGGGTGTTGCATCTCAAAAGTCCAGTGTGGTTTGCGCCTTGGGCGCGGTGGGTGGTCGGCGTTTTCGGGTGCCCTCTGGGCGTTTGCGTGAAGCGTGCTTGTCGACCACCGCTTGTTTGGCTTGGCGCACCGGCGCGGTGTTGCGCCGTGCATGCAATTGCGCCTTGGCGCTGCGTGTGGCCTCGGCCAGGTCCACCACGGGCAAGGGCCAATCGCGGCCCACCGTCACGCCGCACTGCGCCTGCACCGAAGGCGGCATTTTCCAAGGCTCGAACAGCCAGGTGTCGGGCACTCGGCGCAGCACCGGCAGCCAGCGCCGCACAAACACGCCTTGCGGGTCTTGGTCTTGCGCTTGTTTGATCGGGTTGTACACCCGTGTGGTGTTGATGCCGGTGGTGCCCGACTGCATCTGCATCTGGCTCCAGTGGATGCCCGGTTCGTAATCCACAAATTGCCTGGCCAGCCAGTGGCCCACTTCGCGCCAGTGCAGCCACAGCGGATACGCGGCCACCGACACCAGCATGGCGCGCATCCTGAAGTTGAGCCAGCCGGTGTGTTGCAGCATGGTCACGCAGGCATCGACCAGCGGCCAGCCTGTGGTGGCGGTGCGCAGGCGTTCAAAGTGTTCTGCGTTCCAGTCGTTTTCGCGCAGGCCGTCGTAGCCTCGGTGCATGTTGCGGTGCTCGATGGCGGGTTCGCTTTCGAGCTTTTGCATGAAATGGCAGTGCCAATGCAGCCGGCTCATGAAGGCGTTCAGCCCCTTGCGCGTCCATGCGTCAGTGCTGGGTGCGCGCAAGGTTTGCTCGGTGGCTTGCACCACCTCGCGCAGGCTCAGGCAGCCCCAGCTCAAATAGGGCGAGAGCCGAGAGCAAGCCGTTTCGGCGCTCAGGGGCGAGGAAATCCCGCCTCGGTACTGGCTGCTGCGATCTTGCAAAAAGCTGTGCAGTGTGCGCAAGCCTTCGCTGCGCCCACCGGTTTGGCGCTCAGGAGCTTGGTCTGTGGGCAGACCCCAGGCCTGCCATTCAGGAAAGGCTTGTGGCGCCCAAGGCCACTGGGCGCTTTGCAGGGCGGGTGTGGGCACTGGCGGCGCGGCCATCAGCTGCTGCCAGTGATCGCTCCACACGTCGCGGCTGGGCAGGCGGCGGACCACGCCGTGTTGGCGCTGCTCTTGCCACACCACGCCCCGTGCTTGGCACCACTGCGCCACCGCCAGGTCACGCTGGTAGGTCAGGCCGTTGCCGGTTTCTTGGTGCGAGTGCAAATGGCTGAAGGCCTGCTGCTGGTGAAGTTGTTCCAGCACCTCGGTCACTTCACCGGTCAGCACATGCAGCACTTGGCCGCAGGCCTTGAGCTGGCGGTACAGGTCACGCAGGCATTCGCGCACAAAGTCGAACTGCCTTTGCGAGGCATCGGGCGCCGACCAATACGAGGGCTCGATGATGTAGAGGCACAGCACCGGCCCCTGTGCGGCCGCTTGCGCCAAAGCGGCGTGGTCATGCACGCGCAAATCTCGTTTGAACCAAACCAGTTGAGTGCCCATGGTGGGTGCTGCCCTTCAATGCACCAGCTGCGGCTCAAAGCAAGCCAGCAGCGCCGGTGGCGCCGTGGGCACTTGTTGCGCCAGATAGCGGCGGATCAAAGGCGCAGCACGCCAAGGGTGGGTCTGGCCACTCCAGATGCCTTGCGGCTCGATCTGCACAAGCCCTGCCACATCGCGCAACAGCACCACCGAGGGCAGCAGCGCGTCAAACTGCGCCTCCACCAAAACCCATGGGCCTGAACGCCACGCTGCCTGAAAGCGGGCCGAGTTGGACGCGGGTGGGCTGTAGGCCCGCACCGCAGCCAAGGCCTGCGCGTGCAAGGCGTCTTGTGCGTTCAGTTTTTGCACCACTGCACAGTCGCGCTGCAGCCGATTGGCGGTGTCGGACACCCAGCCTTGCACATCCACCGCACGCCCGTCGATGGCCAGCAAGTGGCCGTTGTCTGTGGGCATCCACTGCAAATGGCTCAGGCCCACCCCCAGCGCCGTGAGGGCGAGGGCAGTCAGGGCAACATGGCGTTTCATGGCAAGCGATGGCCGTCAAGACGACTGCGCGCCCCAAGATGGGATTTGCGGCAGCGTGATGTTCTCGTGCTGGGCCACCATCTCCAAGGCTTTTTCAAACAGGGCGCGGGCTGAGCCCGAGACCGAACTCAGGTAGGCGTGCAAATGGGCGTCTTCGGCGCTTTTGTTCAGGCACTCTTGGCTGTATTGCTCAAAGCTCGCCAGTTGCGAGATCAGCTCGGCCACGTGCCGTGGGCATTCGCACAGCACCTGGTTGGGGCTGTTGGCCACCTGCTGCAAAGTGGCGTCGCTGTATTTGCGCGGGGGCACCAGGCCGCTGCGCTGCACATCGCTGGCTTCTGCCGTGTGGTCCAGCCACAAAACGGAATTGATCAACTCGCCCAGCTCGGCATTCGAGATCGGCTCTCTGCGCACCTTGATGCCGGCCATTTTCAGGCCCGCAATCACCGGCTCTTGGCCAAAGTTGTAGAGCACGATGGCCTGCTGAAAGGGGTGGGCATGCACCAGACGCTGGATGTCGTTGCCCGCCAGCACGTGCAAGGAGTTGACCCGCACCACCAAGACCTGCGGGCGCGAGGACATGGGGGCTTTGGCCGCTTCGTCCAGGTCTTCCAAGATCTCGGTGATCTGGATCGGCTTGTCGCTCAAGCCCAGCCCCAGTTGGCCAGAGGCCATGCGCGCGGCCATGCCCACCCCCACCACCGCCACGGTGATGGCGGACTGCGGCGCGGCGGCAGGGCGGCTGCGTTGGCCCGTGTTGCGCTGCTGGTGCAGCAGTTCATTGAGCTGGGTGGCGGGCAGCTTGGCCAGGGTGCTGATGCTGTGACCGCTGTCGGTCAGCTGCCGGATCAAGGACGCCCGCAGCGCGTCTTCGTCCGAGTACAGCCGGTGGCGACCCTCTGATTTGGCGGGGGTGAACGCGCCGTGCCGCACCTCCCAAACCCGCAGGGTGGACACAGGCACGCCACTGAGGGCCGAGATGGCACCGATGCGGTGGTTGGCGATGGCTTGGCTCATGGTTGGGTATTTTGAGTAGATATTGAGTTGGATTTTATGAATAAATTAAAAATTGAGTAGATATTGGGGTGATGGGTGATAGATTCGCGTCAACTTGAGGAGGTTCCATGTTGAGCAAAAAAGTTTTTCACGCCGTCAATGCCTTGGTGGTCATGGCCTGTCTGCCTGCGGGCAACACCATCACCACCGCCGAGTTGGCCAGCCAAGTGGGCTTGTCGGTGTCCTATGTGGAAAGCCTGCTCAAAGCGCTGCGCGAGCATGGTTTTGTGCGTGCGACACGCGGCCCCGGTGGCGGTTATGACCTGGCCATGTCGGCCCAGCGCATGAGCGTGTGGTCGGTGGTGGACGCGCTGGACCCTTACCCCCAGACGCCAGCGCTCGAAGGCGATGCGCAAATCGATCTGGAACAAGCCCTGGGTCAGTCGATCGAGCGCGAGCTGAAAGCTTTCCTGAGCAACACCTTCATCGCAGACTACGCCAACGAAGACAGCGCCTTGTCACTGCCCCGCAAGGCCAAGGTCTGGGACTTTGGCTTCAAGCCCATGGTGCAGCCTTGGCGGCCAGAGGCCCCCAACTCGGTGTTCCAGTTGTCGCAATTCGTGGTCAAGCCCGTGGCCAAACCGGCAGCGGCCTGGCGCGTTTGAAGGCTCGCGCATGGCCGCAAGCTTCAAGGGCAACAAAGTGCAATTGCCCAGCAAAACCTGCCAGCAATGCCAGCGGGCCATGACTTGGCGCAAGGCCTGGGCCAAGAACTGGGACGAGGTCAAATACTGCTCTGACGCCTGCCGCAGCGCCGCCAAGCGCCCAGCGGCGCTGCGGGCCAAGGCCTGACCTGCTTGGCCATGAAAAAAGGGCGCCGAAGCGCCCTTGGTTTTTTTCAGCGTGGGCTGAAAAATCAGTGGTCCGATGCGGCGGCAGCGCCGTAGCCGGTTTCGGAGCGCACTTGTTGGGCCGGGAAGGCTGCGCGTTCTTTTTTGGCTTGCTCGCTCTTGTCGAGGACCGAGAACAGCCAGATGCCCACAAAGCCAATGGTCATCGAGAACAAGGCTGGCGAGCTGTACTGGAACCAGGCCGAGCCCTTGGGGTTGCCCAAGGTCACTTCCCACACCGCAGGCGACACCACGGTCAGGCCCACGGAAGAGATCAAGCCCAAGAAGCCGCCCACGACCGCGCCGCGTGTGGTGCAGTCTTTCCACAGCACCGACAAGAACAGCACCGGGAAGTTGGCCGAAGCCGCGATCGCAAAAGCCAGCGACACCATGAAGGCGATGTTCTGCTTTTCAAACGCGATGCCCAGACCCACTGCAATCACACCCAAAGCCAAGGTGGTGATGCGCGAGACACGCAACTCAGACGCGCTGTCGGCATTGCCTTTCTTGAACACGGTCGAGTACAGGTCGTGCGAGACGGCCGATGCCCCCGACAGCGTCAGGCCCGCCACCACCGCCAAAATGGTGGCAAACGCCACGGCCGAGATGAAGCCGTAGAACACATCGCCACCCACCGTCTTGGCCACCAGCACGGCTGCCATGTTGGCGGTGCCCGCGCCGCCTTTGATCACGCCCTTGGCGGTGTCGGCCAACTCGGGGTTGGTCAGCACCAGGGTGATCGCGCCGAAGCCGATGATGAAGATCAAGATGAAGAAGTAGCCCACCCAAGTGGTCGCCCAGAACACCGACTTGCGGGCTTCCTTGGCATCAGGCACCGTGAAAAAGCGCATCAGCACGTGGGGCAAACCGGCGGTACCGAACATCAGCGCCATGCCAAACGAAATGGCCGAGATTGGGTCCTTGATGAAACCACCGGGGCCCATGATCGAAAGACCAGCTTTGGCCGCTTCTTCGGGGGTCTTGCCACCGGCTTCAGCGATGGCAGATTTAACAGCCACGCCTTTGGCAAACAGCGCTTCAGGGCTGAAGCCAAACTGCGCCAACACCATGATGGCCATGAAGGTGCCGCCGCACAGCAGCAAGCAAGCCTTGATGATCTGCACCCAGGTGGTGGCGGTCATGCCGCCAAACAGCACGTACACCATCATCAGCGCACCGACGATGACCACTGCCATCCAGTACTCCAGGCCAAACAGCAGCTTGATGAGTTGACCAGCACCGACCATTTGGGCGATCAGGTAGAACGCGACCACGACCAAAGTGCCCGAAGCGGCAAACGCGCGGATGGGCGCTTGCTTGAAGCGGTAACCGGCCACGTCGGCAAAGGTGAACTTGCCCAGGTTGCGCAGGCGCTCGGCCAGCAAGAAGGTGATCACAGGCCAACCGACCAAAAAGCCGATGGAGTAGATCAGGCCGTCATAGCCCGAAGCCATCACCGCTGCCGAAATGCCCAGGAAAGACGCGGCCGACATGTAGTCGCCCGCAATCGCCAAGCCGTTTTGGAAACCGGTGATGCCGCCACCGGCGGTGTAAAAGTCTGCAGCTGATTTGGTTTTGGCCGCTGCCCATTTGGTGATCCACAGCGTGCCGACCACAAAGGTGCCGAACATCACAATGGCGGTCCAGTTGGTGGACTGTTTGGCCGCGTCGCCAATGTCCGCGCCCGCAGCCAGAGCGGCATTGCCCGCGATCAGGGCCAAAGCGCCCAGGAAAAATTGCATCTCCTTGTTCATTTGGTGGCGTCCTTCAAAATGGCTTGCGTCAGCGCGTCATAGCGCTTGTTGGCGCGGTTGACATAGATGCCGGTGATCACGATGGTGAACACAATCACGCCCATGCCGAGCGGAATGCCAATCGTGGTCACGCCAGTGCCCAAGGGCTGTGCGAGAAAAGGTTTGTTGAAGGCGATCAGTGCGATGAAGCCGTAGTACACGACCAGGGTCAACACAGTCAGGAGCCAGCCAAAAGTATTGCGCTGCTTGCGCAGCTGTGCGTACTTTGGGTGACTTTGGATCTTGGCGATCACGGGGTCAATCATTGTTATGTCCTGCTTAAAAAACAAAAAAGGCAGACACCCAAGTCACCCGATTTTTCAATCTGAGTGATTTGTATGTCTGCCTGCTGGCTAATGTCGCAGAGGGGACTGACCTTCGGCTTACTCCAAGGGTTTTTGCTCTTGATTTACGTCAAGAAATTTGTCGAAAAGCATCGGGTGCATGGCCCGTCCAGCCCTTGAAGGCCCGCATGAAACTCTTTTCGTTGTGAAACCCCACCTCGGCGGCGATCTGTTTGAGGGGTTTGGACGTGCGCAGCAGCAACTCACGGGCGCGTTGCTGGCGCACGCTGTCTTTGAGGGCTTGCAAGTTGGCGCCTTCTTCTTTGAGCTGCCGGTGCAGCGTGCGGGGCGACAGGTTGAGCCAAGCGGCCAGGTCGTCGGCGTTTCGACTGTGCTGGGGGTGTTCGGCCAGGGTCTGACGCACTTTTTCGACCAGCAAGCGGTCGCGCCGGTAGGGGCGCACGGTCAGCAGCAGGGCGCGTTGCAGCATGCGCTGCAGCGCGGCTTCGTCACGGCGCAGGGGCAGCTGCAGGTAACCCGCGTCAAAGCTCAGGCGGCTGTGCGGCGCATGAAAGTGGCTGGGCCCGTCAAACAACACTTGGTAACTCTCCACATGCGGCGGCGGGGCAAAGTGCAAGTGGGTGGCGGCCAGCGGAATGCGCGAGTCGGTCAACCAGCAGGCCACGCCCAGCGCATTGCGCAAGACCGACACGGTGCAAAACTCGCGCAGCCCTTTCAGGTCGTGCTGTTCATGCAGCTCGATGTGCGCCAAACCTTCGGACTGCGTGAGCACCAAGGCAATGTCGTCCGTCAGCAGGTTGTGGTGGCGGCACCAACGCGAGAGCGCCACGCCCAAGGTGGGCGCGGTCAGCGATGCGCGCACCAACATGCCGTAACTGCCCCAAGGCAGCCGGCGGCGAAACCAGCCCAGCGCTTCGTCGTCCAGCTCGCGCATGGCGGCCTCGCTCATCCACTCCATCTGCAACGCCGTCACGCGGGCATCGCTTTGCTGCAAAGTTTTTGGCGCAATTTGTGCCTTTTTCAAGGCTCCAGAGGGGTCCATGCCGCGCAAGTCGTAGGCTTGCACCATGGCCTTGATGAAGGCGATGGGGGTCTCTGCGCGCGAGGAGAGGGTGGTGGCCATATGGTGCGTATTTTGGCAGGATTTGCAACCTGCTTGGCATCCGCCAGCGCAGGCGGCCCCTTATGCTGGCGGCTACAAGCGAATCCACTGGAAACACCATGACCGTTTTGCAAACCCAACTCAATGCCCGATCGGCCGAATTCGTGGCCAACGCCGCCGCCATGCAGGCCGTGGTCGATGACCTGCGTGCCCACCTGGAGCGCGTGGCCCAAGGCGGCGGCGAAGCCGCCCGCGCCAAGCACACCGCCCGAGGCAAGCTGCTGCCGCGAGACCGTGTGCAAATGCTGCTCGACCCCGGCACACCATTCCTCGAAGTCGCGCCACTGGCTGCGCTGGGCATGTACAACAACGATGCGCCCAGCTCGGGCGTGATCGTGGGCATCGGCCGCGTGGCTGGTGTGGACTGCATGATCGTCTGCAACGACGCCACAGTGAAGGGCGGCACCTACTACCCCATGACCGTCAAAAAGCATTTGCGCGCGCAAGAGATCGCGCAGCAAAACCGCTTGCCTTGCATTTACTTAGTTGACTCGGGCGGTGCCAACCTGCCCAACCAGGACGAGGTCTTCCCCGACCGCGACCACTTTGGCCGCATCTTCTTCAACCAAGCCAATATGAGCGCCCAAGGCATCGCGCAGATCGCCGTGGTCATGGGCTCGTGCACAGCCGGTGGCGCCTATGTGCCCGCCATGAGCGACGAGACCATCATCGTCAAGAACCAGGGCACCATCTTTTTGGGCGGCCCACCGCTGGTCAAAGCCGCCACCGGCGAGGTGGTCAGTGCCGAAGATTTGGGCGGCGGCGACGTGCACACCCGCCTGTCGGGCGTGGCCGACCATTTGGCTCAAAACGATGTGCATGCCTTGTCTTTGGCGCGTCAGGCGGTCAAAAACCTGAACGCCCAAAAGGCGCCCAACATCGCCACACACGCGCCCGTGCCGCCCAAATACGAGGCCAAAGAGCTCTACGGTGTGATCCCGACCGACACCCGCAAGCCTTTTGATGTGCGCGAGATCATCGCCCGCATCGTGGATGGCTCGGAGTTTGATGAATTCAAATCGCGCTTTGGCACCACCTTGGTCTGCGGCTTTGCCCGCATCGAAGGCATGCCGGTGGGCATCATCGCCAACAACGGCATCTTGTTCAGCGAGTCGGCCTTGAAGGGCGCGCACTTCATCGAGCTGTGCTGCCAGCGCAAGATCCCGCTGGTCTTTTTGCAAAACATCACCGGCTTCATGGTCGGGCGCAAATACGAAAACGAAGGCATCGCCCGCAACGGCGCCAAGATGGTCACCGCCGTGGCCACCGCCGCTGTGCCCAAGTTCACCATCATCATTGGCGGCAGCTTTGGCGCGGGCAACTACGGCATGTGCGGCCGCGCCTACAGCCCCCGCTTTTTGTGGATGTGGCCCAACGCCCGCATCTCCGTCATGGGCGGCGAGCAGGCCGCCAGCGTCTTGGCCACCGTCAAGCGTGACGGCATCGAAGCCAAAGGCGGCCAGTGGAGCGCCGACGAAGAAGCCGCCTTCAAGGCCCCCATCAAAGAACAGTATGAGGTGCAGGGCCACCCCTACTACGCCACCGCCCGCCTGTGGGACGACGGCGTGATCGACCCCGCCGACACCCGCCGCGTGCTGGCGCTGGGCTTGAGTGCATCACTGAATGCACCGATCCCTGAGACGAAGTTCGGCCTGTTCCGCATGTAAGGAGTTCACCATGTACCAAACCCTCGAAATCGAACGCAGCAACCGCGTCGCCACCGTGTGGATGAACCGCCCCGATGTGCACAACGCCTTTGACGAAACCCTGATCGCTGAGCTGACCGCTGCTTGCGAAGCGCTGGACCAAGATGCCAGCGTGCGTGTGGTCGTGTTGGCCGGGCGCGGCAAGAGCTTTTCGGCCGGTGCTGATCTGAACTGGATGAAACGCGCCGCACAAAACGGCGTGGAAGACAACTTGCGTGACGCCCGCGCACTGGCCCGCATGCTGCGCGTGTTGGCCGAAATGAAAAAGCCCACCATTGCCCGCGTGCAAGGCGCTGCGCTGGGCGGCGGCACGGGCCTCACCGCCGCGTGTGACATCGCCGTGGCGTCGACCAAGGCGGTGTTTGCCACGTCCGAGGTCAAGTTCGGCATCATCCCCGCCGCCATCAGCCCTTATGTGGTGCGGGCCATCGGTGCGCGCCAAAGCTACCGTTACTTCCAATCGGCCGAGCGCATCGATGCTGTGCGAGCGCGTGAGCTGGGCCTGGTGCACGAAGCGGTCGAGCCCGAGCAGCTGGACGCCAAGGTCCAAGAGATTGTGGACGCACTGATCCAGGGCGGGCCGCTATCGCAAGCTGCCGCCAAAGACCTGATCCGCGCCGTGGACAACCAACCGATCAACGACGCCGTGGTGGAAGACACCGCACAGCGCATCGCCGGTTTGCGTGCCACCCCTGAAGCGCAAGACGGCCTCTCGGCCTTTCTGGACAAGCGTCAGCCCGGTTGGCTGGCTTGACCCAGTTTCTCTATGTGGGAG
The DNA here is from genome assembly GCF_030053395.1 of Limnohabitans lacus. Lineage (GTDB taxonomy): Bacteria > Pseudomonadota > Gammaproteobacteria > Burkholderiales > Burkholderiaceae_C > Limnohabitans_A > Limnohabitans_A lacus. Next base: position 48,308 of record NZ_JASGBH010000012.1, read on the forward strand.
CTTGCCTTGCAAGCGATCTGCATCTGGCGCCCATCGCGAGCAGGGCTCGCTCCTACAGAACACTGAATGAGGTTTTCGATGTTTAAAAAAATCTTGATCGCCAACCGTGGCGAAATCGCTTGCCGCGTCGCGGCCACTGCCCGCCGCATGGGCATCCAAACCGTGGCGGTGTATTCCGACGCTGACGCCAGCGCCAAGCATGTGCAAGCCTGCGACGAAGCGGTGCATGTGGGCGGCTCAGCCCCCAAAGACAGCTACCTGCGTTGGGAGCGTATTTTGCAAGCCGCCAAGGACACCGGCGCAGAGGCGGTGCACCCCGGTTACGGCTTTTTGAGCGAGAACGAAGACTTTGCCAAAGCCTGTGCTGCGGCCGGTTTGGTGTTCATCGGTCCACCTGCCTCGGCCATTTTGGCGATGGGCCTCAAGGCAGAGTCCAAGCGATTGATGGAGTCGGCCGGTGTGCCGCTGGTGCCCGGCTACCACGGGGCTGATCAAGACCCCGCGCTGCTGCAGCGCGAGGCCGACCGCATCGGCTACCCCGCCCTCATCAAAGCCAGCGCCGGTGGCGGTGGCAAGGGCATGCGCGTGGTTGAGAAGTCTGAAGACTTCGCCGCAGCGCTCGCGAGTTGCAAGCGCGAAGCCATCAACAGCTTTGGCAGCGATGCGGTGCTGATCGAAAAGTACGTGCAGCGCCCACGCCACATCGAGATCCAGGTGTTTGGCGACACGCAGGGCAACTGTGTGTATTTGTTCGAGCGCGACTGCTCGGTGCAGCGCCGTCACCAAAAGGTGCTCGAAGAAGCCCCGGCCCCCGGCATGACCGAAGCCCTGCGTGCGCAGATGGGCGCAGCCGCTGTGGCCGCAGCCAAAGCCGTGAACTACGTGGGCGCGGGCACGGTGGAATTCATCGTCGAGCAGGTCGGCGCTTACGGACTGGCCGGAGCCGATGAAGGTTTCACCGCCGGGCCGCCCCAAGGCGAAACAGCCCCCTCGGGGGGCAGCGAACCACACGCAGAGGGGAGCGTGGGGGCACGATTTTTCTTCATGGAAATGAACACCCGCTTGCAGGTGGAGCACCCGGTGACCGAAGCGATCACGGGCCTCGATTTGGTGGAGTGGCAACTGCGCGTGGCCAGTGGCGAGCCGCTGCCGCTGCAGCAAAGCGAGATCCGCATGACGGGCCACGCCATCGAAGCGCGCATCTGCGCCGAGAACCCCGACAACAACTTCTTGCCCGCGACCGGCTCCTTGCAGGTCTACCGCAAGCCACAAGCGGCCAGCTTTGAACGGAGCACGATCCGCATCGACGACGGCGTCCGTGAAGGCGACACCATCAGCCCGTTTTACGACTCCATGGTGGCCAAGCTCATCGTGCATGGCGACACGCGTGAGCAGGCCTTGGCACGACTGGACACCGCATTGGCGCAGACCCAGATCGTGGGCCTGAACACCAATGTGCAGTTTCTGCGCCATGTGGTGCGATGCCACGCTTTTGCCACGGCCCAACTCGATACCGCACTCATCCAGCGCGAGAGCGCCGTGCTGTTCAAGCAAGACCACGTGGGCCTGCAAGCCGCTGCAGCGGCGGTGATCGCCGATGCTTTGCAGGCCGAAGCCGCCGCCCAAGGCGCAGACCCCTTCAGCCGCCGTGACGGCTGGCAGTCGCACGGCACCACGCGCCGGCGCTTCGAGCTCGAATACGACGGCCAGCCCGTGCGTTCGGTGCTGACTTACGGCCCGCAGCTGCGCTTGCAAGTGGGCGAGGGCGCTGAATCCGTTTTGGAGTTCACGCCCCAGGGCGATGGCCTGTGGGTGCAGTTCAACGGCCAGCGCATCCACAGCACGGTGCACGCGCAAGGTGAGGTGCGCCATGTGTTCGCCCCGCAAGGCGCAAGCCGCATCCATCTGCTCGACCCGCTGGCCCATGCCGGTGAGGCCGCGCAAGAAGGCGGCCGCCTGACAGCGCCCATGCCCGGCAAGGTGGTGTCGTTCGCCGTCAAGGCGGGCGACAAGGTCAAAGCCGGTCAAGCCTTGGCGGTGATGGAGGCCATGAAGATGGAGCACACCATCAGCGCCCCGAAAGATGGCACCGTGGCCGAGTTGCTCTACGCCCCAGGCGACCAAGTGACCGAAGGCGCCGAACTGCTCAAACTGGCCGCGTGAGCTCCCACCTCGCCAACTGATCGCCAGCAGGGCTGGCTCCCACGTGTAGGAGCTTGCCCTGCAAGCGATCAGTCGCCGGCCAACGCATGCGACATCCCGGTCATGGCCTTGCTGACAAAATCCACCCATGAACATCACCATCTGTTTTGCCGGCCTGCCGCCTGAGTCCTGGGTTCAGGCTGTGCAACACGCTTTCCCCAGCGCAACGGTGTCGGCCTGGACGCCGGGCGCAGCGCCCGCCGACCATGCCATCGTTTGGGCGCCGTCCCAGCAGTTCATCGACGAGCAGACTGGCTTGCAAACCCTGTTCAACATCGGCGCGGGTGTGGACGCCTTGCTCCAGCTCAAGCTGCCGCCAAGCCTCAAAGTGGTGCGCCTGGACGACGCGGGCATGTCGGTGCAGATGGCCGAATTCGTTTGTCACGCGGTCATTCGCCACTTTCGCGAGTTCGACGGCTACGACGCCGACACCCAAGCGGGAAAATGGTCCTACCGCAAGCCGCGCAGCCGCGCTGACTTTGCGGTCGGCGTCATGGGCCTTGGCGTGTTGGGCGAGCGTGTGGCCAAAGCCCTGCAGCTGTTCGAGTTTCCCGTCAACGGCTACAGCCGCAGCGCCAAAGACCTGCCCGGCATCCGCTGCTTCAGCGGGGCGCAGGGCTTGTCCGAATTCCTGGCCTCCACGCGGGTGCTGGTCAACCTGATGCCCCTCACGCCCGAGACCGAAAATATCCTGAACCAGACCACCTTGTCGCAGTTGCAAAAAGGCGGCTATGTCATCAACGTGGCACGCGGCAAACATTTGGTCGAAGAGGACCTGATCCATCTGATTGACAGTGGCCACCTGGCTGGGGCCACCCTGGATGTGTTCCGCACCGAGCCCTTGCCGGCCGTTCACCCTTTTTGGCAACACCCAAAGATCACCGTCACCCCGCACACCTCTGCCCGCACGCTGCGCGAAGAAAGCATCGCGCAAATCGTCGGCAAAATCCAAGCCTTGCAGCGCGGGGAGCCGATCAACGGCGTGGTCGATCCTCAGCGCGGTTATTGAAAGCACACCATGACACTTCCTTCACGCGTTCAACTCATCGATGTCGGCCCCCGCGACGGCTTGCAAAACGAAAAGCAGCCCGTGCCCGCTGCGGTCAAGATCGAGCTGGTGCACCGCCTGCAAGCTGCAGGCCTGACCGAGATCGAAGTCACCAGTTTTGTGTCCCCCAAATGGGTGCCACAAATGGCCGACAACGCCGAGGTCATGAACGGCATCCAGCGCCAGGCAAGCGTGCGCTACTCGGTGCTCACGCCCAATGCGCAAGGCTTTGAAGCCGCCAGCAAAACACGGCCCGACGAGATCGTGGTGTTTGGCGCCGCCAGCGAAGCCTTCAGCCACAAAAACATCAACTGCTCGATCGCCGAAAGCATCGAGCGCTTTGCCCCCGTGGTGCAGGCCGCATTGGCGGCGGGTATCGCGGTGCGCGGTGCCATGAGCTGCACCGTGGCCTGCCCCTACGAGGGCGAGGTCGCCCCCGAGCGCGTGGCCTATCTGGCGGGCCTGATGAAGCAGATCGGCGTGCAGCGCGTGGACGTGGCCGACACCATCGGTGCAGGCACGCCGCTCAAGGTGCAAAAAGCCATCGAGGCCACCTTGCCGTATTTCGATGTGGACCACATCTGCGGGCATTTTCATGACACCTATGGCCAAGCCTTGGCCAACACCCTGGCCGCGCTGCAAATGGGCGTGTGGAACTTCCAGTCTTCCGTCGCAGGCCTTGGGGGCTGCCCTTACGCCAAAGGTGCCACGGGCAATGTGTCCACCGAAGACGTGGTCTACATGCTGCACGGCATGGGCATCGAGACGGGCATCGATCTGGACAAGCTGGTCGACGCGGGCGCGTTCATCAGCGGTTTTCTGGGCCGCCAGCCCAACTCCAACGTGGCCAAAGCCATCCTCAACAAACGCTTGGGCTGAACCATGTGCGGCGCTGAACTCCATGCCCTGCCCGAAGGCGTTCAACGCGTGGCCAGGGCTTTGCAAGATGCCAACCACCCGCACACGCCGCTCATGCTGGATGGCGCCGCCCGCACCGCCCAAGAGGCCGCCGACGGCCTGGGCGTGCAGCTGGGACAGATCGCCAAGAGCGTGATCTTCAAGCGCAAGCAAGACGGCGTGGCCGTGCTGGTGGTCACCTCGGGCGACCGCCGGGTGGACGAGAAAAAGGTCTCGGCCTTGGTCGGCAAAATCGGCCGCGCCGATGCCGACTTTGTCAAAGCGCACACCGGCTTCACCATCGGTGGCGTCTCGCCCGTGGCGCACCTGTTCCCGCCCGTCACGCTGCTCGACCAAGACCTGTGGCGCTTTGACGAGATCTGGGCCGCAGCGGGCCATCCGCACGCGGTCTTTCGCTTGTTGCCTGAAGACCTGAAACCCCTGACCGGCGCAGACGTGGCCGATGTGGTGCAATCGGCACCCGAGGTCGCCCCATGAACAAGCATTACTGGAAAAAACTCAGCACCCTGGCCCAGCAAGTGTTGGCCCAGCCCACACCGCCTGCGCCCAACTCGGTGCCATCGCCTTGCGTGTCGCTGTGCCTGATGCACCCCAGCGGCGGCTGGTGCGAAGGCTGCCTGCGCACGCTGCCCGAAATCGGCGGCTGGAGCCGCGCCACCGACGCCGAAAAGCTCGCCGTCTGGCAAGCCATTCCGCAGCGCCTGCGCGAGCAACAAGCCAGCGACCTCTGAGTCCCATCATTGACACCCCAGGCCAAGGCCCGACCATGAAAACCATCCACTTCTATCTGGACTTCATTTCGCCTTACGCTTGGTTGGCTTTTGACGCCTTGCCTCAAGCGCTGGAGGGCATCAGCCACCGCGTGGTGTTCAAGCCGGTGGTGTTTGGCGCCATGCTCAAGCACCACGGCCAGTTGGGCCCGGCCGAGATCCCGTCCAAGCGCGACTGGACTTACCGCCAAGTGCAGTGGCAAGCCCGCGCCCAAGGCACCCCCTTGCAGCTGCCCGCCAGCCACCCCTTCAATTCCCTCGCTTTGCTGCGCTTGGCCACCGCGTGCGACGCAGACGGCACGCCCAACCGCTTTGTGTGCGACAAAATCTTCCGCCATGTGTGGTGCAGCGGCCTAGAGGCAGCCGATGCCGAGCGCCTGGCGGCCTTGAACGCCGACCTGAAACCCACTGGTGATGTGGCCAGCGACACCGTCAAGCAACAACTCAAAGCCCACACCGAAGAAGCCATTGCGCTGAACCTGTTTGGCGTGCCCAGCATGGTGGTCGACGGTCAGGTGTTTTGGGGCAACGACGCACTGCCCATGCTGCGCGCGTATTTGCAAGGCGATGCTTGGTTCCAGTCGCCCGACTGGACCGGTGTGGCCCAGCTGCCCGTGGGCGTGCAGCGCAAGCCCTGAGGCTTGTTTGATCTGGTGCAAGCTTTGCATCAGCCCGCCCTGTCATCATGGCCACAGAGACTCCCATGAGACTGGCCCTGATCTCCGACATCCACGCCAACCGGCAAGCCTTGCAGGCCTGCTTGGCGCACGCACGCCAGCAAGGTGTTGACCAATTCGCTTTTTTGGGCGACTTGGTGGGTTATGGCGGCGAGCCTGTGGCGGTGCTGGACACCGTGATGGCATTGGCCGCGCAAGGTGCGTGGGTGCTGCAGGGCAACCACGACGCCATGGCGCTGAACCCGCCCGCCGCCCAAGGTGGCGAAGCGACGCAGGGCAGCCAAGGCGCGGAATGGACGCACGCCCAACTGGGCGCCGAGCATCAGGCGTTTTTGGCCGCATTGCCCTTGACGATCCAGCGCGAGGCCTTGCTGCTGGTACACGCCAGCGCCGATCAACCCGCGACTTGGCGCTATGTGGACAGCGAACGTGCCGCTGGCCATTGTCTGGATGCCGCGCAGGCCCAGGGCGCCGCGCATGTGCTGGTGGGGCATGTGCACCACCAGACCTTGTATTACCAAGGTGCGGGCCGATTGTTGATGAGGTTTGAACCTAAGCCGGGGCTGGCCGTGCCCATGTCACCGCACCGCCCACTGGTGGCTTGTGTCGGCTCGTGCGGTCAACCGCGTGACGGGGACCCGCGTGCCATGTACACCGTCTATGACCTGGGTGCGCGCAAGATCACTTTTTACCGCGTGCCCTACAACCACACCGAAGCGGCGGCGGCGATTCGCCAGGCCGGCATGCCGGAATTTTTTGCACAGCGACTGGAGCGTGGCCGTTGAAACTGCTGAACCCCGGACACGAGATCGACGGCTTTGAGATTGAGGCCTGCATGCACGCGGGCGGCATGGCCCATGTGTACAAAGTGGTTTATGCACCGGCGGCCGATGGCAGCCGCCGTGCCAGCGAGTTCCCCATGGCCATGAAGATTCCGCGCATGACCGCGGGCGATGGCGCAGAAAACATCGTCAGCTTTGAAATCGAGCTGCAAATTCTGTCCGAGCTCAAGGGCACGCATGTGCCGCGCTTTGTGGCGGCGGGCGATTTGTCGCGCGTGCCTTATCTGGTCATGGAATATGTCGAAGGCCAGACTTTGCAGCATTGGTTGGATGGGCCCCAGCCCTTGGCTGTGCAGGACATCGCCGCATTGGGCGCGGCCATGGCACGTGCGGCGCACAGCCTGCACCAGCAAAACGTGTGTCACCTCGATCTGAAACCGGCCAATGTCTTGATCCGCTCCGATGGCAGCGCGGTCATGCTGGACTATGGCTTGTCCTGCCACGCCCACTACCCCGACTTGCTGGCCGAGGAACTGCGCAAAGCGGTCGGCTCACCGGTCTGGATTTCGCCCGAGCAGGTGGTGGGGGTGAGGGGCGATCCGCGCAGCGACATCTTTGCCATGGGGGTCATGTTGTACGAGTTGGCCACCGGTGAGCTGCCCTTTGGCGAGCCCGCCACCCCAGGCGGTTTGCGCCAGCGTTTGTGGATGGACCCGGTGCCGCCCAGGCGTCACCGGGCCGACCTGCCTGAATGGCTGCAAGAGGTGATCTTGCGCTGCCTGGAGCCCGTGGCCGACCAACGCTACCCCTCGGCCTCGCATCTGGCCTTTGATTTGATGCACCCGGACCAGGTCAAAGTCACCGCGCGAGGCCGCAAGACAGAAGGCACCGGGTTCTGGGTCCACTTCAAGCGTTGGCTGCGTGCGGCCGGCATGGCCTACCAGCCCAGTCCGGTGCCGGTGCAGCAGATCGAGCAGGTGCCCATCATCATGGTGGCGGTGCCGCACCACGATGTGAGCGATGCCACCTTGTATTCGTTGCGCGAGGCCGTGGCCCGTTCGCTGGGCATCCGGCCCGGGGCGCGGCTGGCTTGTGTGACGGTGATCTCACCCGGCCAGACCAGCAGCACCGAGGCTGAAAAAGGCGAAACGCAGGTCCACCGCTGGCACCTGAGCCGCTTGCAGCAATGGGCCCAGCCACTGGACTTGAACGACCACCAGACCTCGTTCCATGTGCTGGAGTCGGGCGATGTGGCCGGCGCCTTGCTGGCCTATGCCGCTGGCAATCAGGTGAACATGATCATCATGGGGGCCGCCACCCACGGCTTGCAGGTGCAGCGCTTTGTGGCCACTGTGCCGATCAAGGTGGCGATGGATGCGGCGTGCACGGTGATCTTGGTCAAGCAAAGCCTGCCCTTCGACCATCTGGCCGCCGTGGCGGCTTGAGCGGCGTCAGTCTGCAGATGCGTCTTCCAGCTGCGCCAGTTCTTTTTCCCAGCGGTTGATCAAAACCGCGTTGACGATGGTCAACACCAAGAACGTCAGCACACTGCCTTGGGCGGCCATCCAAAAATTGAATGTCCAGTGAAAGAACGTGAAGTTCAGATCGTTGGCAAATGGCACCCAGGCAAAACTCACCAATGCCCAAATCGCCAGCAAGATCCAGGTCGTGTGGCGGATTCTTTGGCGCAGAACAGGGGCTCTGGATGGTTTCACGTCGAAATGACCTCAATGACATCAGGGATTCGGGCCATTATCGGCCGAAATTCGCCTAGGGATTACCCGTGAAAAACGGCCTTATTTCATGATGCGGCAAGAAAACAAAGGGTTTCCACTTGAGTTGTAAGTGTCTGTTGGCAGCCCGTCAGAAGATGGAAAGTGGGCACTCCAAGAATCACCCCAAGTTTCCGTGTCGGAGACTCTTTTTTGGAGACAGCTTTATGGCTACAACTGCACCCCGCCCGATGTCGGCGGAAGAGAAGAAGGTGATTTTTGCCTCTTCTCTGGGTACCGTTTTCGAATGGTATGACTTCTACCTGTACGGCTCTTTGGCCGCCATCATTGCCAAGCAATTCTTCAGCGGTCTGGACGAAGGCTCTGCTTTCATCTTCGCGCTGTTGGCTTTTGCAGCCGGCTTCATCGTGCGTCCTTTCGGCGCGCTGGTGTTTGGCCGTTTGGGCGACATGATCGGTCGCAAGTACACCTTCTTGGTGACCATCTTGTTGATGGGCGCATCGACCTTCATCGTGGGCATCTTGCCCAACTACGCCAGCATTGGCGTGGCCGCTCCCGTCATCCTGATCTGCCTGCGCTTGCTGCAAGGTTTGGCTTTGGGTGGCGAGTACGGTGGTGCTGCCACTTATGTGGCTGAACACGCTCCCATGGGCAAGCGCGGTGCCTACACCGCCTGGATCCAGACCACAGCCACGCTGGGCCTGTTCCTGTCCTTGATGGTGATTTTGGGTACACGTACCGCCATCGGTGAAGAAGCCTTCGCTGACTGGGGCTGGCGCGTGCCGTTCATCGTCTCGATCATCATGTTGATCATCTCGGTCTACATCCGTTTGAGCATGAACGAGTCGCCTGCTTTCGTGAAAATGAAAGCCGAAGGCAAGACTTCCAAAGCCCCTCTGACCGAAGCTTTCGGCCAGTGGAAAAACCTCAAGATCGTGATCTTGGCCTTGGTCGGTTTGACCGCTGGTCAAGCCGTGGTCTGGTACTCCGGTCAGTTCTACGCTTTGTTCTTCTTGACCCAAGCGTTGAAAGTGGACGGCGCCACCGCCAACATCATGGTCGCGATTTCGCTGATCATCGGCACACCGTTCTTTATCGTCTTCGGTTCGCTGTCTGACAAGATTGGCCGCAAGCCGATCATCTTGGCCGGTTGCTTGTTGGCTGCTGTGACTTACTTCCCCGTGTTCAAGGCATTGACCAAGGCTGCTAACCCAGACCTGGCCGCTGCTCAGGAAAAAGCCCAAGTGGTTGTGATCGCGGATCCAGCCGAGTGCTCGTTCCAGTTCAACCCCACAGGCACCAAGAAGTTCACATCGTCTTGCGACATCGCCAAGCAACGTTTGGCTGGCGCTTCGGTGAGCTACTCCAACGAAGTGGCTGCTGCCGGTACCCCCGCCATCATCAAAGTGGGCGAGACCACCGTGCAAGTCAAGTACTCTGCTGACGACGTGGCTGCTGCCAAGGCCAAGGCCGAGGAAAAGCTGGCTGCTCTGAACGCGGCTGAACCCAAGGATGCCAAGGCCATCGAAGCTGCCACCAAGTCTGTCAAGGACCTGGGCAACGAGAAGACCGCTGGTGCAACCTTGTTGGCTTCCAACCTGGGTGCTGCTCTGAAAGCCGCTGGCTATCCTGCCAAGGCTGACATGGCCAAGTTCGACAAGACCACGGTCATCATGATCCTGACTTACCTGGTGATCTTGGTGACCATGGTGTACGGTCCTATCGCCGCCATGTTGGTCGAGATGTTCCCCACCCGCATCCGTTACACCTCGATGTCCTTGCCTTACCACATCGGTAACGGCTGGTTCGGTGGCCTGTTGCCCACGACCGCTTTCGCGATCGTGGCCCAGACCGGTAACATGTACAACGGTCTGTGGTACCCCATCATCATCGCCGGCGCAACCGTCGTGATCGGTGGCTTGTTCATCAAGGAAACCAAAGACGTGGACATCTACGCTGAAGACTGATCTTCACTTGTAAGCAACCCGGGGGGACTCGGGTGCTACATTCAGGGCCTTCCCTCTGTGGAGGGCCTTTTTCATTATTGGAGATGAACTATGTGGAAAATTGCTGTGGGTTTCGCCGTGTTTGCGGCCATCGCCCTGTATGTGATCGGTAAAGGCGGCGACAGCCTGGACATGAGTGGCGAAAAGCACGGCGCTGACGCTGTGCACAGCGAGCCAGCCAAAGCCGAAGCATCGGCTCCTGCTGCTGCACCCGCACCCGCACCAGCCGCCAGCGCTGCCAAGTAAGCGCCATGGAGCGCCATTGAACGCCCCATTCGTGGGGTGTTGAATTGAAAGCCACGCATTCGCGTGGCTTTTTTCTTGGCCAGGCCGTCCGCCACTGGGGACGATGGGTTTCTCATACGGCCCTAGAATGTTTGGCCTTCACCCCTTAAAGCCAGCCCATGTCCCAAGGTCTCATCCGCATCCGTGGCGCCCGCCAGCACAACCTCAAGAACATCGACCTCGACATCCGCACCGGCGAGTTGACGGTGGTCACCGGCCCCAGCGGTTCGGGCAAATCGAGCCTGGTGTTTGACACGCTGTACGCAGAAGGCCAGCGGCGCTATGTAGAGACCTTCAGTGCTTACGCCCGCCAGTTTCTTGACCGGATGGACAAGCCCGCGGTGGACAAGGTCGAGGGCGTGCCGCCGGCCATTGCGATCGACCAGACCAACCCGGTGCGCAGTTCGCGCTCCACCGTGGGCACCATGACCGAGTTGAACGATCACCTCAAACTCTCGTTTGCGCGCTTGGGGCAGTTGTTTGACAAAGAGACGGCGCAGCCTGTGCGCCACGACACGCCTGAAACCATCTACGCAGAGCTGGCGCAGCGCGCCGTCCAAGCGCAAGACCCGCGTCTGTACCTGACCTTTCCGGTCGAGTTGCCCGCGAACACCAGCGCTGAGCAAGTGGAGCAATGGCTGTCGGCCAGCGGCTTCACCAAAGTGCAGGCCGAACGCGAAGTGGCCACACCCACCGGCCCGCGCAAGGTGCTGGACGTGGTGGCCGACCGTTTCCGATTGGGCGCTGCCGAAAAAATCCGCGTGATCGAGGCGATTGAAGTGGCGCTCAAGCGCGGCAGCGGGCGACTGAATGTGTATGTGGAGGGCGAATCGGGCGCTGAGCTGTGGCGCTTTTCCACCGGCTTGCACTGCCCCGACAGCGACCTGCGCTACACCGACCCGATCCCGTCGATGTTTTCGTTCAACTCGGCCGTGGGCGCCTGCGAGACCTGCCGGGGCTTTGGCCGTGTGATCGGTGTGGACTACGGTCTGGTCATCCCCAATGACAAACTCACTTTGCGCGCTGGGGCCATCAAGACCATCCAAACCCCCGCTTGGAAAGAGTGCCAGGACGATCTGATGCGCCATGCCGAAACCGAAGGCATTCCGCGTGACACGGCTTGGGCGCAGTTGTCTGAGGAACACAAGCATTGGGTCATCCACGGCTCGCCTTTGTGGAAAGGCAAGTGGAACCAGCAGTGGTACGGCATCAAGCGTTTCTTTGAATACCTGGAGAGCAAGGCCTACAAGATGCACATCCGCGTGCTCTTGTCCAAGTACCGCAGCTACACCGAATGCCCCACCTGCAGCGGTGCGCGCCTGAAGACCGAAAGCCTTCTGTGGCGCATGGGGTCTGCGGAGGATGCCAACGCCGTGCTGCCCCCCGCCCAGCGCTTCATGCCGGCGGGGGTGAAGTGGACCCGCGCCCAGCTCGAAGCCCTGCCGGGCCTGAGCCTGCACGACATGATGATCATGCCGATCGACCAGCTGCGCCGCTTCTTTGACCGCATGAGCGCCACCGCCGTGGCCGAGGCTTCACAAGACGCCGAAGCCCAAGCCCTCAAATTGCTGCTTGAAGAAATCACCACCCGCCTCAAATACCTGTGCGATGTGGGCATTGGCTACCTCACCCTTGACCGCCAAAGCCGCACGCTCAGCGGCGGTGAAGTGCAGCGCATCAACCTGACCACTGCCTTGGGCACCAGCCTGGTGAACACCTTGTTTGTGCTGGACGAACCCAGCATCGGCCTGCACCCGCGCGACATGAACCGCATCACCCAGGCCATGCACCGGCTGCGCGATGCGGGCAACACCTTGGTGGTGGTCGAGCACGACCCGGCCGTGATGCTGGCCGCTGACCGCATGATCGACATGGGCCCGGGGCCCGGCGAGCGCGGCGGCCAGATCGTGTTTGACGGCAGCACCGCCGACCTGCGCAACGCCGACACACTGACGGGCGCCTATCTTGGCGGGCGTAAGCAAGTGGGCCTGGGCTTTAAGCGCATGGTGAGCGACAGCACGCCGCGATTGATTTTGGAAGGCGCACGCGAGCACAACCTGCAAAACATCAGCGTGGACTTTCCGCTGCAGCGCCTGGTCACCATCACCGGTGTCAGTGGTTCGGGCAAGTCGAGTTTGATCCAGGATGTGCTGGCCCCCGCGCTGATGCGCCACTTTGGCAAAGCCACCGAAACGCCCGGCGCACACGACCGTCTGCTGGGCGCTGACCACCTGAGCGATGTGGTGTTCGTGGACCAATCGCCGATTGGCAAGACGGCGCGATCCAACCCGGTTAGCTATGTGGGCGCGTGGGACGCGATCCGTGAGATTTTTGCCACCGCACCCGAGTCGCGTCAGCGCGGCTACACCGCCAGCAAGTTCAGCTTCAACAGCGGCGATGGCCGCTGCCCCACCTGCGGCGGCTCGGGCTTTGAGCACGTCGAGATGCAGTTCCTCAGTGACGTGTATTTGCGTTGCCCCGACTGCAATGGCCAACGCTATCGCCCTGAAATCCTCGAGATCAAAATCGAACGCCAAGCCCTGGGCGGCCAGCCGCGCATGCTCAATGTGGCGGATATCCTGGACCTGACGGTGAGCGAAGCGGCGGCCTTGTTCGCGCAAGACCGTGACGTGATCCGCGCCCTGCAACCCATTGTGGATGTGGGCCTCGAATACGTTCGCCTGGGCCAACCCGTGCCCACGCTCTCGGGCGGCGAGGCGCAGCGCCTCAAGCTCGCAGGCTTTTTGGCCGAAGCCGCCAAAAGCGCGGCCAAGAGCCGTCAGAGCCTGGCGCGCAAAGGCACGCTGTTCTTGTTTGACGAGCCCACCACCGGCCTGCACTTTGACGACATCGCCAAGCTCATGCGGGCTTTGCGCAAACTGCTCGAAGCGGGCCACTCGCTCATCGTCATCGAGCACAACCTCGATGTGATCCGCGCCAGCGATTGGCTGATCGACCTGGGCCCCGAAGGCGGCTATGCCGGTGGCCTGATCGTGGCCCAAGGCACACCCGAAGACGTGCGCCAACACGCGACATCCCACACCGGCTTGGCGCTGCGTGAATACGCCGAGTCCATGGGTGAAGTGGGGGTGGTCAGGGAAAAAGGCGTGGGCGATTGGGGGCTCGAGACTGGGCTGACACCGGGCGCCTCAGAAGTCGCTTCGCGCCACACATCGGCACCCGATGCCAGCCCAGCCTCGCGCGGGGCCCGTCAAGCACAAGGCCCGAACGCCATCCAAATCGTCAACGCCAAAGAACACAACCTCAAAAACCTCAGCGTCAACATCCCGCGCGGAAAGTTCAATGTGGTCACCGGCGTCAGCGGTTCCGGCAAATCCACGCTCGCGTTCGACATCCTGTTCAACGAAGGCCAACGCCGTTATCTGGAGAGCCTCAACGCCTACGCCCGCTCCATCGTGCAGCCCGCCGGTCGCCCTGAAGTCGATGCGGTCTATGGCATCCCGCCCACGGTGGCGATCGAGCAGCGCCTCTCGCGCGGCGGCCGCAAATCCACCGTCGGCACCACCACCGAGGTCTGGCACTTCTTGCGGCTCTTGTACGTCAAGTTGGGCATCCAGCACTGTGTGCACGACGATACGCCGGTGCAGCCGCAAACGCCCGACAGCATCGCCGCGCAGCTGATGACCCAGTTCAAGGGCCAACACATTGGTCTGCTGGCGCCCCTGGTGGTCAACCGCAAAGGCGTTTACACCGAGCTGGCCGACTGGGCGCGTCCACGCGGCTACACCCACTTGCGGGTGGACGGTGAGTTTTTGCCCACCACGGGTTTTCCGCGCATCGACCGTTTCAAAGAGCACAACATCGAGTTGCCCGTGGCCAGCCTGGATGTGCTGCCTGCGCAAGAGTCGGCGCTGCGCAAAGCGCTGAACACCGCGCTGGAGCACGGCAAGGGCGTGATGCATGTGCTGAGCGACTTGGATGGTTTGCGCGAAGCCCTGTTCAACGGCGAGTCTGCGGCCCGCATTGGCCAGCACCGGGTGTTTTCGACCTTGCGTGCCTGCCCGGCGTGTGACACGTCTTATGCCGAACTCGATCCACGTTTGTTCTCGTACAACAGCAAACACGGCTGGTGCCCCGATTGCGTGGGCACGGGCGTCAAGCTCAGCAAAGACGAGCGCCAAGTGTTTGACGACTCGGTGCGTGACGACAAAGACAAAGGCCGCGAGCAAACCTTTGCCGAGCCTGAGATCGAAGACCTGGCCGATGTGGCCTGCCCCAGTTGTTCGGGCACGCGCCTGAACGCCACCGCCCGTGCGGTGCGCCTGGCCTCGGCCACAGGGCAAGCTTGGCGCATCACGGACATCGCCAGCTTGTCGGTCAGCGATGTGCGGCTGTGGGTCGAGCAATTGCAACTCGTGGGCCGCGATGCCGACATCGCCCGCGATCTGGTGCCCGAGATCAAGAGCCGTTTGGAGTTTTTGGAAGAAGTGGGTTTGGGCTACCTCACGCTCGACCGCGGTGCACCGACTTTGTCAGGTGGCGAGGCGCAGCGCATCCGCCTGGCCGCGCAGTTGGGCAGCAACTTGCAGGGCGTTTGCTACGTGCTCGACGAGCCCACTATTGGCTTGCACGCTCGCGACAACCAGATCCTGCTGAATGCCCTGCACAAGCTGGGCGACAAAGGCAACACCCTGGTGGTAGTGGAGCACGACGAAGACACCATCCGCCGCGCTGACCACATCATCGACATTGGCCCCAGCGCCGGCAAACGCGGTGGCCGTTTGGTGGCCGAAGGCTCGGTGGCCGACATCACCGCTGCAACCGATTCGCAGACCGGTCGCTACCTGCTGCATGCGATGAAGCACCCTTTGCAAGCCCGCCGCACCGTGCATGCCGCTGTAGCCGCCAGCTCTGCTGTCGAGAAAGTGCTCGCTCTGGGTGGCGCATCGCTTGCAGGGCAAGCTCCTACCCCGGCTCGGACCTCGGTAGGCGCCAGCCCTGCTGGCGATTTGACCTGGCTCACCCTGACCGGCGCCAAGCTCCACAACCTGCGCCAAGTCGATGTGCAAGTGCCCCTCAAGCGCCTGGTCGCCGTCACGGGTGTGAGTGGCTCGGGCAAATCCACCCTGGCCCGCGATGTCTTGCTGGCCAATGTGCAGGCGCTGGTCAGCCAACGCTCGACATTTGCCGGTCGCACCGCACAAGACGGGGGGCAGCGCGTGGCCTTGTTTGCTTGTGCCGATGTGCAGGGATTTGAGACCATCGACCGGGTGCTCGAAGTGGACCAAACGCCGATTGGCAAAACACCGCGCTCGTGCCCTGCGACTTACATCGGTTTTTGGGACACCATCCGCAAGCTGTTTGCCGAAACGCTGGAAGCCAAAGCGCGCGGCTACGCCGCCGGCCGCTTCAGCTTCAACACCGGCGAAGGCCGCTGCCCCAGCTGCGAAGGCCAAGGCCTGCGCACCATCGAGATGAGCTTTTTGCCCGATGTGAAAGTGCCTTGCGAAACCTGCCACGGTGCACGCTTCAACCCCGAGACGCTGGCGGTGAGCTGGCGCGGCAAAAGCATTGGCGACGTGCTGCAGATGGAAGTCGATGAGGCGGTGGACTTCTTTGCCACCATGCCCAGCATTGCGCACCCGCTGCAATTGCTCAAAGACGTGGGCCTGGGCTACCTCACGCTGGGTCAACCCTCACCCACGCTCAGCGGCGGAGAAGCCCAGCGCATCAAGCTGGTGACCGAGCTGACCAAGGTGCGCGACGAAGTGGGCAAGCGTGGCAACAAGGCCCCGCACACCCTGTATGTGCTGGACGAGCCCACCGTGGGCCTGCACATGGCCGACGTGGACAAGCTCATCAGCGTGCTGCACCGTTTGGTCAACGCTGGTCACAGCGTGATCGTGATCGAACACGACCTCGATGTGATCGCCGAAGCCGATTGGGTGATTGACCTCGGCCCTGAAGGCGGCAATGCCGGCGGCCGCATCGTCGCCGCCACAACGCCAGAAGCGCTGGTGCTTTTGGGTACGCACACGGGTCAGGCGCTGGCGCCTGTGTTGGCGCGGCTTTGACTTTGGCGTGAAAGTGTCGGGGCTCAAGCCGCCGACATGCCTGCCAACCGGTGGCGCTTATCCCGCCGCACCCAAGCGCCACAGCGAAGTGACTTCCGCCGCCCGTGCCGCATGCAGCGGATCCGACTCGTCGCGGGTCTTGTTGTGCGCCGGTTTCACATCCATGCGGCCCAGCACTTGCAGGCCAGCATCCGTGATCCAGCCCAGCAAGGCCTCGCGGGTGCGCAGACCCAGGTGTTCGGCCAGGTCCGACAGGATCAGCCAGCCTTCGCCGCCTTCACACAGGTGCGCTTTCAGACCCGCCAGAAAGCCTTTGAGCATTTGGCTGCCTTCGTCATACACCGCTTGCTCCAAGACCGAAGTGGGGCGTGCAGGCAGCCACGGTGGGTTGCAGACCACCAAGGCGGCTTGCCCGGGCGGGAACAAATCGGCTTGCAGCAGCTGCACCTGGTTTTGCAAGCCCAGGCGTTGCAGGTTGTCTCGGGCACAGACCAAGGCGCGCTCGGCCATGTCGGTGGCCACCACAGTTTTCGCGCCGCGTCTGGCCAGCACGGCCGACAGCACGCCGGTGCCCACACCGATGTCAAACGCCACCGCGTGGGTTTTCAGGGCCTCAGGCAGAGGGGCTTTGGCGACCAAGCTCACGTACTCGCCACGCACGGGTGAGAACACACCGTAGTGGGGATGGATGCGCAAATCTTCGCCCAGCGCAGGCAACTCGACGCCGTTTTTGCGCCACTCAAAAGCACCGATCACGCCTTGCAAGGCGCGCAGCGAAATGACCGATGCCTGTCCGCTGGCAGGCCCAAAAGCTTGGACGCAAGCTTGTTTGGCATCGGGGGCGCGGCGCAGGCCGATGCTGTAGTCGCCGTCCAACGCGATCAGCACCTGGCTGAGCACCCGTGTGCGCTGGGCTTGGGCCTGTCGGTGGGCGTGAAAAGCCGCGCCCCCCGCAGGTGCTGCGGCATCGCTCTTTTTGCGTTTGGCCTTTTGCGGTTTGTCGATGCGCCGCGCCATCGCTTGCAGCAGTTGGCGAGCGTTTTGAAAGTCGCCGCGCCACAACAGGCCCGAACCTTCGCAGGCCAAGCGGTAGGCCGCGTCGGCGGTCAGGGTGTCATCGGCCAGCACCACGCGGGCGGGCAGGTTTTGCTCAGAGCGCCACAGCGCGCTGCATTCGGTGTCTTTTTCAGACCAGGTCAAAAGGGTGGGGGAGTTCGTGTTCACGCGATGCCGTTCAGCAGGTGTTGTGCCAATTCGGCAAAGCCCGCGCCACGTTCACTGGGGGTGATGTAGCGAGGAGGGTGGATCAGTTGCGCCTCAAAGCGCCGGATGTTGGCCACGCCCACGCTGTGCGGGAAGCGCTCGAACATCACCTGGTCGTTGGTGGAGTCTCCCACATAAACCCAGCGGTCTATCTCGGCGTCCAGATCGCGGCCCCACAAGGTGCGCACGATCCAGCGCGCACCGTAGAGTTTGCTGTGCACGCCAAACCAGCCGTTGATGTGGATGCTGCTCACGGTGGCCGTCATGCCTTCGCTTTGCATGATGCGCACCACCGCATCGATGGCCTCAGGCGGCAAGTGCGTGAACTCGCTGTGGTCAAAGGCGATGTCGGTCTCGCGGCCCACATGGTCTTGCGACAATTGTGCGCCGGGCACCTCGCGCAGCACGCGTTGGCCAACCGCTTGCATGCGCGCAAAGTTGTGCGCGCGTGTGGCGTCGTCTTGTTGGTAGATTTTTCGCGAACCGTGCACCGGGTCGCGCAGCAAAGCCACCGCGCCGTTTTCCGCCACGATGGCGTCCACAGGCCAGCTTTGCACAAAGGGCGCGCTCCAACCCACAGGGCGACCGGTGATGGGCACCACGCACAAGCCAGCCGCCTGCAGATCAGCCAGCGCATGCAAGGCATCGGGCGTGATGGCGCCCTCGGTGGTCAGGGTGTCGTCGATGTCGGTGAAAACGCCGATGGGGCGCAGGGCCTGTGAGGCCAATGTTTCGAGAGTCAGCATGGGCAAAAGGTGCTGAACGGGGCGCCGTTCAAGCCAAGCCCATTTTGCCTGAGGCCATCAAGGCGCGATTTGGGCTTTGAGCTTGTCCGTGTCCCGGATGCGCGTGTTGGCCTTCCAGTCCAGGCGCGAGATGTAAGTCTTGGCTCTCACTTCGGAGCGGAAGGGGCCCGTGACCACGATGAACTGCCATTCGTCTGCGCCGGGTGATTTGCGAATGGCGATGATGCGGGCTGTGCCCAACTCTTTGTATTTGGCTTTGAGTTTTTGGGCTTGTTCCAAAGTCCCCCAATTGCCGTGCTCGACCACCCAAGTGTCGGCCGGCAGGGCCTTGAGCCATTTGCCGCCGGCAAGGGCCACGTCGGGCAAGGCTGCGCTGGTGCTGGGTTGTGGGGGGGGCACAGACTTGGGCTTGGCCACTGGCTCTGGCGCGGGCTTGGTGGTCGCCTCCGGTGTGGGTTGGCTGGTTGGTGCGGCACTTGATGCGGATGCTGCAGATGACGGTGCAGCTGGTGGTGTCGCTGCAGCAGGCATGACGGGCGTGCTGGCTTTGCTGACGGCAGAGATCTGCTCGGCGGGTGCCTTGCTGGACTCTGCGCTGGGCTTCGATGTGGTGGCGCTCATCCAGGCCAGGCCACCCAAAATGGACACACCCAAAGCTGCCGCCGTGATTTTGACGCGTGGGCTCATGCCTTGGGCCGGCCATGCCAAACCGTGGTTCGCAGGTGATGCCGTGGCCGGTGCATCTGGATCCACTTCTGCGAACAAAGGGGCCGCCACTTCAGTCGCATCACCTAAGTCCATCGGGCCAGATTCCACCGCGTCCAGATCGAGGAAGATGCATTCGGTGCGGCCATGTTCGCGCCAGGCTTGCAAGGGCTGGTTGCTCAGCCAGATCACGCGAAAAGGCAGTGCGGGGAACAACTCGATGAGTCGAAAGATGATCGACTGCTGTTCGTGGGCCAGAAGGTGGGCTTGGTCGATCACCCAGACGTGAAGGGGGCGTGTGCCTTCGAAAGGCAACTCTTGCTGGACAAGATGCGGCGCCACTTCCTGGTTCAGTCGGCTGATCAGGTTGAGAAATTCATGGCCTCGGAACTCTTCGACCACCACCGCGTCGTCGATGGAGCGGACGCACGTCAACAGTCGTTTGGTGAAACTTTTGAGAGGCGCATCCAGTTGGCTGACCAGACCCAGACTCCGGACACCATCGACGAGTGCGATGGCCAGGCTGGCCGGTGTGTAGGTGGAGGTCATGCCGGCAGTCTCCGCGACATGAGATGGCGTGAAAAGATTCATGGAGTTCCATTGTAGAGTCTACGAAAGGTATCTTTCAGCTGTTCGGTGGTGACCGTTCAGTCAAGCCTGTGACGTCAGCTGTCCATGCTCGCAATCCCTGACACTTGGCTTCGCTCGCGTGACAGCATTTCAGGAGGAAACTGGCATCATGGTCTGATCGATTCGATCCTCAGGAGATTCCCATGCGCCCATTCACCCGTCGCCCTGTTGTGGGCATCCTCAGCAGCCTCATCTTGTCCATGATGGGGGTGGCCGCCAGCGCCCAAACCGCCTGGCCCACCAAACCTGTCAAGATCCTGGTGCCCTTCGCACCGGGGGGCACCACCGACATCTTGGCGCGGGCCATCGCCCCAGATTTGTCCAAAGCTTTTGGCCAGCAGTTCGTGATTGAAAACAAAGGCGGCGCGGGCGGCAACTTGGGCGCTGAGATCGTGGCCAAGTCGCCTGGCGACGGCTACACCTTGCTCATGGGCACGGTGGGCACCCACGGCATCAACCGCGCTCTGTACGCCAAGCTGCCTTATGACCCATTCAAAGACTTCGCCCCCATCACCTTGGTGGCCGGTGTGCCCAATGTGATGGTGGTCAACGCTGAAAAAGCCGCCGCCCAAAAAATCAGCACCGTCAACGACTTCATCAAGTACGCCAAAGCCAACCCCGGCAAGCTGAACATGGCCTCCAGCGGCAACGGCACCTCCATCCACTTGGCGGGCGAGTTGTTCAAAAGCCAGACGGGCATTTTCATGGCGCACATCCCTTACCGCGGGTCGGGCCCGGCCTTGCTGGACTTGGCGGCCGGCAACATGGATGTGATGTTCGACAACCTGCCTTCGGCCATGCAGCTGATCAAGGCCGGCAAAATCAAGGCACTGGCGGTGACCAGTTCGCAGCGATCGGCGGCTTTGCCTGATTTGCCCACGGTGGAAGAGGCCGCAGGCCTCAAAGGCTTTGAAGCGAGCAGCTGGTTTGGCTTGCTGGCCCCCGCAGGCACACCGCCCGATGTGGTCAGCCGCATCCAGCAAGAGGTCGCCAAGTCCTTGGCCTCTGCGGCCATGAAGGAGCGCTTGGCCACATTGGGCGCGATCCCCAGCGGCAACACGCCTGCCCAGTTTGCGGCCTTGATTGAGAGCGAGCACAAAAAGTGGGCCGAGGTGGTCAAAGCTTCGGGTGCCAAGGTGGACTGATGGCCTGGTTTGACGGCTTTGAGCGCCGCACCCTGAACATTCAGGGTCTGCCCGTCACCTTTCGGCAGTCGGCCGACTGGGCCGAGCAACAGCATTTGCCCGTTCTGGTTTTGTTGCACGGCTTTCCGCAAACCCATGTCATGTGGCATCGCGTGGCCCAGCAACTGCGCGGGCGCTTTCGCCTGGTGATGCCCGACCTGCGCGGCTACGGCGATTCTTCGCACGAAAGTGGCGACGCCGGACACGCCCATTACAGCAAGCGCGCGATGGCTGCCGAGGTGGTGGGTCTGCTCGATGTTTTGGGTGTGGCTGATTTCAATGTGTGCGGCCACGACCGCGGAGGCCGTGTGGCGCATCGGCTGGCGCTCGACCATGCCGAGCGTGTGAAGAAGCTGTGCGTGATCGACATTGCGCCGACGCTGGACATGTACAGCGGCCACTGGGGCAAAACCCCGCAAGTTTCTGGACCTGTGCCGGACCCTTACTTTGCTTTTGCACAGGCCTACTACCACTGGTTCCACCTGACCCAGCCCGCGCCGCTGCCCGAGCTCATGATTGCAGGCAGTGCCAAGGCCTATCTGCATGCCAAGCTGGGCGGCTGGGGCAGTCAGGGCATGGCCTACATCGAGCCCGAAGCCTTGGCTGAATACGAACGCAGTTTCTGCAACCCCGCACGCAATGACAGGGGCTGGTCCGCCGCCATCCACAGCGCGGCGGAAGACTACCGTGCCAGCGCCGGCATTGACCTGCAGCACGACCGTGACAGCCGCGAGCAGGGTCAGAAGATCGGGTGCGACACCCTGGTGCTTTGGGGCGAGCGTGGCGTGGTCAACCGCATGTTCAAGCCGGTGGAGCTGTGGCAAGCGCAGTGCGCAGGCCGCGTGACTGGGCAGGTCATGCCTTCAGGTCACTTCATTCCCGAAGAGTTGCCCGAAGCCACCAGCCAAGCCTTGATCCCGTTTTTCTAGGCTGGACGCGTTTCTCTAGGTCGGCGGCATCAGCTCCGACAAGGCTTTGTCAGAGCCCCTTCAAGCCCCGCAGCACTTCTTGAATTGCCAAGGAGTGTTGTAAGTGCTTGATTTAATTGATGTTTTACGATTGAAAATGTTGTTCAAAACATTTGTCAAACATTTAGTGCTAAAGCAGTGATTTTTATCTATAGCAGCGTGACTTGTATTTTCACTATACCTCTCTGCCCCGTGCCACTTGATTTGTAAAACACACTGTTTTTCACCAAATACCCAGTGTTTTTGGCTGGTTCTGTGGCATTTAAGCAGAGTTTCAAACGCAGCAACAAGCAGCACAATAAGTTAGAGCGTTGAAGTTTTACGCTGTTGCTGTTTGCGTATGCGTTCTGCGTCTCGCTGCTGTCGCTGTCTGTCACGTTCTGCCTGTAGCAGTTTCTTGTCACGTTCAACATTTTGTTTCAGTCCGTGTATGCGTGCCTGCGGCAGCGTCATCGGCGGTTTAGGTTTAATGGGTTTAATAACTTCGGCAATACGCATCAAGTATTTACTGACACGCACGCCGACGTTGACTGCTTACTTTTCAAAGCCTGAACGTAACTTGTTGGCAGCAGACTCAATCGCTGCGTCAAGTTCGCCTTCCAGTGCCGCAGTTTTTACAGTCTCAAGTACTGTGACAAGTTCAGCAGTTGACGCAACTTCTACAGCGTACTTGCCCTTCGCAAGTTCCAACACACGTGTGCCGTAACGTACGCTGAGTGCCAACTTGCCGTTGTCTGCCGTAATACTACTGCGAGAATTACAAAAGGCATTCTGAAATATTTTATGGTTGGCATCGTGTACTGTTCATAAATTCGGTTTTTTTCAGTCTATCCGCTGTAATAGTGTTCGTCAACTTGTTGTAGAGACCCTCTATCATTGCTGCTACATTTCCAAGTGCGTTTATCTACCCAAGTTTGCTGCCAGTGCCAGTGTCGTAGCCTGCCTGCCATAGTACTGCTCAATCATTTGTACGCTAGTGCCCATGTTTGCCGCTATGTCATAAATCGGGATGACAATGCGTGATCCGGTCTTTCCCTTAACCCGCAGCATGTAATTTTTCCGTCCTAATTCATCAACAAACAACTCTACATCGGATTCTTTCAAGTTGTTTGCCTCACCAACTCGCATGCCTGAATTCGCAAGAATGAGCACATAGTCACGCAGTAATTCACGAATGTACTTGTACTCTGGATCATCTGTTTCTTTTATCCATCTACGCATTTGCTCATACACTTTTTTGTACTCTGCTGGTGTGAACGCAGGACGAACTATGCGTCTTTCTGCCTTGTATCGCCAAGTTGGTAATTGCGAATTTCCTCTGTAGCCACGCTCATGAGCAAATTTTATGAGTGTCTTTGCTAAAGTTGTTTCCCATACAAGTGTGCTGTCGGTTGGATGTTTTTTCGCTGCTTTAGGAATTTTGTCAGCGGGCATGAGACTGTAATAGTCTTTCCTCCACTGTATGTAGTCGTCCCTGCAAAATTCATTTTTCAAGCCAACGCCCAGCGTTGATCTGAGTTTTCCAGTCGGGTGAGGCTGATGATTTTGGCCAATTTCTCAAACAAAGCCGTCAAACCCGCCGCC
>NZ_JASGBH010000013.1 GCF_030053395.1 Limnohabitans lacus
CAGCTTGCTTGAGGAATCCGATGATCTGCTCGTCGGTAAATCGTGTGGTCTTCATATCCGCCATTCTCCAAAATTAGCGGACTCAGTTCCATCGGTTTGGTATGGCTCAGAGGGGGCAGGTCAAGGGTGTCCTTCAACAAACGCTGGCATTAAAAGGTTTGCGTCGAAGTAGAGCTTTTGGGGCAATGTTGCTTTGTGCAGCAAGGTCGTTCGCGGTGCTTGAAACGCTAGTTCAACCGCGAAGCTAATTCGCCCCAATTCGCCAAGCAAAGCCGCTTCTTGCACTGTAGGCCGTTGGAACAGGCTTTCGAGGGTACGTTCAACTCTTTCTCTGTCAAACGCCGTAAGCTTGCTGCCCACCTCCATAAGCACGGGACGGAAGGCTAAGTTATCAGGCGCTTTACCAGCGGCGAAGGCGGCACCTAGGTCCCATCCGCGTCGGTGAATCACCTCGCGAAGAAACATCCCGATTACATCGGCCACGTGCGCGGTAGGTTTCCAGCCCTCTTGCACGTGTGCGCGATTACAGACACTTGTCTTCAGCGTCTCGATTGCATCGTTTAGCGTCGAGGCAACCTCTGGCTCCCCAATCCAACCGAAGCGAGCACCCTTGACTTCTTGGTTTTTGTTCTTCCTGACCAGATCTGCGCTGATAAGCGCCTTCAGCGCTCTATCGACAAGCTGGTTGACTTCCTTTCCCCTAACACCGAGAGCTTTCCTGACTTGCTCGTGGAGGTCAGCTAGGCCAAGTGACTTCGGATGACTCTCTTGCAAGGAGGCGGAGAGCACCCCTTCTATGACAATCTCTCGAAGTGGCGTGTGCTCCGACGCCACGCTCACTCGCGCATAGCAGGCGGCCAGATACTGTTTCGTTGCTGCGTATGGATGCGCTGCTGCAACTACGGTTCTGGCGGGTGTCTTGGTTAGGGATTTCGCGTAGGTCGCAACTCCATCCCAGAGCGCACGATGGTTATCAGCAGTGTCGTATTTCACAACCGTGATGTTGAGGCGATGTGCTTTTTGAATTAGCTCGGACGCGTTTGTCTCGGGAAGGATGGCTAAATGTCGCCCGGGTGCACCTGGGCCGAATCGTTTATCAATTTGTTCAAGTACGTACTTAATCGCAGGGTCGTAAAAGGAAAACCCAAGAAAAAGAACTTGCTTATGAAGGAAGATTTGGGTTAACAGTTCAATGTATGGCGTGCTCTCGAGCAATTGGTTGAACTGGCTTTCTGAGAGCACCATCGACTTCGGGGCCTCAATGCAGCCGTGAATTCTCGCAACGTACAACTCAGTTTCCCAGACCGCAGCCGAAAAGGTCGTGTCACCAAGCTTGTAGTCTCTCGGTGGCTGCTTCTTCGCGTTCACGATGGCCTCGAGTATGGAGCGGTCAAAGTTGGTCGTGAGCGCGCCCTTGAACGGTAACGAAGCGAGCGGCACGAGCGGCTTGCTGTCGTAAGTGCCGAGCAACTTCTTGAGAGTTACATTCTTATTCCCCTCAAGCACTTCACCGGTCAGCCAAAAATAGTCTGCGGCTTTGGTTAGGTCGCCTTTGGCAATGTATTGCAGCATCTGGTTTGCTGTTAGTGCGTCAGTTGCTCGGATCGACTCAGCCATCTGCGATAGGAGCCCCTTCCAATCTGGTAGACCGGCGAGCATCGAAACCCCAGCGCCAGTGAACAGTATTGGCTCACTCGACGCCTCGAAAAATGCCTCTAGTGCATCCGCTATAGGTTCTAATGGTTTCATCATAGGTCTACGCATTTTTTTGACTTCGTGCTACCTGATGCATGCACTTTTTGCGCATTAACTTTGACCAGTCGGAACCAGGGCTTCTTAGGTCGGGAGCGGACTCTGAATCGATCTTTGCTTAACTGCAAAAAATGTTGTGAATACAGCATTCGATTACATGTCCTGATTTTTAGCGAAGGGGTAACTTCCGGTAAAAGGACATTTTGATGACGATACGGAATTAATTTGCTGGGCATCGCTGTCAACTTTCTGCAGATTTAGGTTTTTGTTTTTTCTTGGAGGCCAGCGCAGGCAGCAAGCTGGTGATGCGCTGGTACAGATCGAACAGGAAGGCCACGCGTTCGGCGTCGGAGGCGTAGTTCTTTTTGCCGCCGCTGGGTTGGTAGGCGGCGTCTACGGCGGTGTCTAGTTTTTGGTGGGCCTTGAGCAGGGCCGGAGGCATGGTCAGCGGGTCGTAGAGGTCGGCCAGTGACGAGCTTGCAAATTGGGCGCGGGCGTCGAGGACGCATTGGGCGGCTTGTTCGATGGCGGTGCGGTGTTTGTCGCTGAGTGGCTCGCCAGAGAAGCCGGGCCAGGGGTAGTTGTTGTAGACGATGGTATTGGAGTAGCGGTATCGACTTTCAAGGCGTCCGCATGTGAAACGCATGAAAGCGTTGTGCATGGCGCTGGTCATGACGCCAAAATGGAAAAGTCCCGCATTTGGAATCATTGCATTGGCATTGCCGCAAACAATTGAGGCATCACAAAATCCAATGGGTACGTATGTTCGAGCTTCAGAGCTATGAAGCGGGATCAACAAATAATTACCCTCCGCCGGTTGTCTAATTTCTCCAAAAATTGCAGGTGTTTCACTCAACTCGATGGTTGCCAATTTCGTGCTGGACTTCCGCATTGCTTTTACGGCTTGGATGCGTTTCATTACCTCTGGCATGCTGCGCAGTTCGTTGGGTGGGCAGTCCACTAGCCACAGGCACCAGCGTTGGATGTTGTTGATGAACTCGTCTGCACCCAAAAAAGGGCGAATCCATTTGTCGGCTTGAGGCTCCACCACCAACAGCTCTGTTTTTTCTGCATCTTCCAACAGCAAATTCCCGCCATCGGTGGGTTGGCTGCCTTTCGTCATTTGTGGAACATTGCAAATAGGTTCTCTGCGCTTGGGTAGAAAAACGGTGGGTGCGTCTATCAGGTACGGATTGATGTTTTTTACCGGGACGGCAAGCGGAAGTCCCTTGATGTCTTCGTATTCGTAAATGGTTTTGACGACTTGGTTTTCGTGACCGAAACCCACAATCACGCAATGCACAGCAGCGTTGCCTTTTGCCTCATTGCTCCACTGAAACGTGCGGTGGGCAAAGTGGATATGCATGCCCAGGCGTTGCATCTCGCCCCAAAGCACGGCCACGTGTTCGCCTTGAGTGATGCTGTTGGTCGAGACAAATGCAGCATGCGTTTGATTCCCTTGGCAATACCTTCCTGCCAAGATGTACCAGCCACATACAAAGTCCAAAACACCCGCGCCGTGGATGCCTTGCATCACGGCTGCGAGGTCTGCTTTTTGGTCTTTGCTTTGGTAGCTGTATCCCAAAAACGGCGGATTGCCCAACACATAACTGCACCGCTCCGCTGGCAGCACATCGTTCCAGTCCAGCTGCAGCGCGTTGGCGTGGCGTATTTGTGGTGTGCTTTTGAGCGGGATGCGGGCAAAGTACAGGCCAAACTCCACGCTCACGCGCAGGTTCATTTGGTGGTCCACCAGCCACAGGGCCACTTGGGCAATTTGTGCCGGAAACTCTTCGATCTCGATGCCAAAGAATTGGTCCACGTTCACGCCAATCAGGCCATGCACGTCCACCGTCAGCTGGCCTTTGTGGGCGCTCAGTTCGTGGTCGGCCCGCAGCACTTTCAGCTCCAGCTCGCGCAGTTCGCGGTAGCTGATCACCAAGAAGTTGCCGCACCCACAGGCTGGGTCAAAAAACGTCAGTTGTCGCAGCTTTTTGTGAAACTCAAACAGCTTGTTGCGGTGGCCCTTCACGCGTTCAAATTCGGCGTGCAGTTCGTCCAGAAACAGCGGCTTGATGAGCTTGAGGATGTTGGCCTCAGACGTGTAGTGCGCACCCAGGTTGCGGCGGGCCTTCTCGTCCATGATGCTTTGGAACAGGCTGCCAAAAATCGCCGGGCTGATGGCCGACCAGTCGAGCGCGCAGGCGTCCAGCAGGGCTTCGCGCATGGCGGTGCTGAAGTCGGCCATGGGCAGGGTTTCTTCAAACAGGCGGCCGTTGATGTACGCAAACTGGCCCAGCTGTTCGTCGATGTTTTTGCTGCGCTGGCTCTCGTGCGTGTTGAGCACCTGAAACAGTTGCCCCAGGCGCGGCCCCAGGTCCGAGCCGTCGGGCGCGGTGCGTTCTTCCACAAAGTCTCTGAACGATTGCGCGGGCTGAAAGATGCCGGTGTCGTCGGCAAACAAACAAAACAGCAGGCGCACCAGCAGCACCTCGAGCGCGTGGCCGCTGTAGCCACTGGCTTTCAGGGCGTCGTGCAGGCGGCCCATGCGTTCGGCGGCCTTGATGTTGACCGGGTCTTCCGAACGAATGTCTTGCACCTTGTAGCCCGCCAGCAGGCCAAAGAGCTTGACGTGTTTGTGCAGGTGCTTGAGTTCAAACTCCACCGTCTCGCCGGTGGCCAGGCGCCGCACCCGAAAGCGGGCAAAGTCGCACACCACCACCAGCTGGGGCAGGTCGCGCTCGGGCAGGTTGTGCAGGTAGCCAATGGCTTGGTCCACCGCGTCGTCCAGGCTTTTGCCGCGCGACTTGTGCTCCACCAACAGCACACCGGGCCAAAACAGGTCCACAAAGCCTTGCGCGCCGCCGAGCTTTTTGACGTTCAGCTCAAAGGTGGCGACGCGTTTGTTGGTGATGCCAAAGATTTCAAAGAAATCGATCCAAAAGGGCTTGGCTTGGCTGTCCTCGTTGCAGGCGTCGGCCCAGGTTTTGCTGAAAAGCAATGCCCTGGATTTGATTCCGTTCCAATTAAGACCCATTTGGTACTCACAAAATGAGCTGGGATCGTAACTGAAAGTATTCGGTTTTCTGGCGGGATGAGTGCTGGAGGTGTAACGGTATGGGGTGTGGCCTGGCTCATACAGGCCCCAAGGGTGCAGCAGCTGCCTCTATGCAAAGCATTTCCTACCGTGTCTTCACGTATGGCACAGGCCCCGGGGCTGGGTAGCATCGGTTTTATCCTTTTGACCTTTTTGAGCCTGCGAGATCACCATGCGATTGACCACCACTGCTTTGCTGACGACCAGTTTGCTCACCGCCTGCGCCATGCCCCAAACACCTTTGAGCCCCGAACCCATCGCCGTGGTGGCGGCGGGCAGCTTGCGCGAGGCGATGACTGAAATTGCCAGCGCGCACGAGGCCCGCACCGGGCAAAAACTGGCCTTGTCTTTTGCGGCCTCTGGCCTGCTGCGCGAGCGCATCGAAAAGGGCGAGGCGGCCCAAGTGTTCGCCTCGGCCGACATGGGGCATCCGCAAAAGCTGGCTGACGCCGGCAGCTGGAGCCCGCCCCGCGTGTTTGTGCGCAATCAGCTGTGCGCGCTCACCCAAGCCAACCTCAACTTGACGCCCGAGCGTTTGCTGGGCGCTTTGCTCGATCCGGCCGTGCGTGTGGGCGCCAGCACCCCCAAGGCCGACCCGGCCGGTGACTATGCTTGGGCGTTGTTTCGCCGGGCCGATGCATTGAGCGCGGGCGCTTACGCCGCGCTGGACCGCAAGGCATTGCAGTTGACCGGTGGCCCCACATCGCCCAAACCACCCGCTGGTCGCGGCACTTATGCGTGGGTCATGGACCAGGGGCAGGCCGATGTCTTTCTGACCTATTGCACCAATGCCGTGGCGGCACAACAAGAGGTGCCGCGCTTGAAGATCGTGTCGGTGCCAACCCATTTGCAGGTGTCTGCAGACTACGGCCTCACCGTGCGCCGTGGCGCCCACCCGGCGGCACAAGCCTTCGCCGACGCTTTGCTTGCGCCAAGCGCTCAGGCGGTGTTTGCACGGTATGGGTTTGGGAGTCCTTGAATTTGAGCCCTGATATGGTGGGTTGTGATCTGTTTGTAAGATCGATGAAATGCCATGTATAGAATTTGCACCAAGGCATAGCCTACGAGGTTACCCAATTTGGTAGCCGACAATAGCCCGCGAAAGCGGGCTTTTGCTTTTCTTGAACCTGGAGTTTTGCTTTCCCAGCAAGCCATTTCCCTAGGGCCGGCAGGCATCAAGCATCAGCGACTTGCACTTCAAGTGACCATTTGTGCAAAGATCGCCGTTTCAAAAACACCTCAAGGAGACCTTTGTGAACCACGATCTGATTGAAGATGCCCAGGCTTTGCTGGGCAAGAACGCGTTCGAGGGCAGCACGCGCCGTCAGGCTTTGCAGCTGGCGCTGGGGGCCGGAGTGGGTGTGGGTTACGCCGCTGCGGCGGGCACGGTGATGGCGCAAACCGCGATCAAGACGCCTTCGACCGGCCTGGTCTCGGGCGAGGTGACCATCGATGTGAATGGCTTCAAGATGCCCGCTTACCGCAGTGCGCCTGCGGGCAAGACCAACTTGCCGGTGGTGTTGGTGATCTCCGAAATCTTTGGCGTGCACGAGTACATCGCCGATGTCACGCGCCGCTTGGCGCAGGCCGGTTACATGGCCATTGCCCCCGAGCTGTTTGTGCGCCAGGGCGACCCGAGCGAATACGGCGAGATCGCCAAGTTGCAGTCCGAAATCATTGCCAAGGTGCCCGACGCGCAGGTGATGGGCGACCTGGACGCCACCGTGGCCTGGGCCGCTGCCAACGGTGGCAACACCGACAAGCTGGCGATCACCGGTTTTTGCTGGGGTGGCCGCATCACTTGGCTGTATGCCGCGCACCAGCCCAAGCTCAAGGCGGGCGTGGCCTGGTATGGCCGCTTGGTGGGCGCTGCCACACCCCAGACGCCACAGCACCCTGTGGCGCTGGCCGCGCAAATCAAGGCGCCGGTGCTGGGCCTGTATGGCGCGGCCGACACGGGCATCCCCCTTGACAGTGTTGATAAGATGAAAGCCGAACTGGCCAAGAGCTCAGCGGCTGGCAAGGCAAGCGAGTTTGTGGTTTATCCTGAGGCCCCGCACGCTTTTCATGCCGACTACCGGCCCAGCTTCCGCCAGGCGGCGGCCGAGGACGGTTGGCAGCGCTTGCTGGCCTGGCTCAAGCGTCAAGGCGTGGCCTGATGAACACATGAAAAACCGCCCTTCGGGGCGGTTTGTTTTGGCGGTGGTGCAAACACCGCGGATGGAAAAATGACTCTTTTGGCAATTTTGATCGGGACCCTGGTGGCGGGTATTGGCAGCGTCTGGCTGGCCGCGTGGCTGAGCTTTGGCGTGATCAGCCGCTACACCCAGCACATGCTCAGCCTGGCGGCGGGCGCTTTGCTGGCCACCGCGTTCTTGCATCTCTTGCCCGAGGCCTTCGAGGCGGGCGTGCCCCCACAGGCTTTGTTTTTGACTTTGCTTTTGGGCTTGGTTTTTTTCTTTTTGCTCGACAAGGCCGAGCTGTGGCACCACGGGCATGAGCATCACCATGGGCACCACGATCATGGCCATGCGGGTGCGGACCATGCAGGTCACGACCACCATGCGCACCATCACCACGCGCATGGCGAGCGCACCGCTGGGCATTGGGCGGTGTTGGCCGGTGACAGCGTGCATTGCTTTGGCGACGGCATCTTGATCGCCTCGGCCTTCATGGCCGACTTGCAGCTGGGCGTGATTGCCTCACTGGCCGTGCTGGCGCACGAGGTGCCGCACCACATGGGCGACTTGGTCGTCTTGCGTCAGGGCAGCAGCAACCGCCGCGCAGCGGTCGTCAAGGTGTCGATGGCGGGCGCCATCACGGCGCTGGGTGGCGCGGTGGGCTATGTGCTGGTCGACGCCTTGCACGGCGCCTTGCCCTACTTCTTGGTGGTGGCCAGCAGCAGCTTCATCTATGTGGCGCTGGCCGACTTGATCCCCCAACTCCAAAAACGCCTGAGCGCCCAAGAGACCGTGTCTCAAATCATCTGGCTCATCGGCGGCATGGCCATGGTCATGGCCGTGAGCCACCTGGCCCACACCGGTTGATCAGCCCTTGGCGCAGGGCAGGCCTGCGGTGCGGCTCCATTCGCTCCAGCTGCCGGCATACAGGGCTGTGGGGCCGTAGCCGGCCAGTTCCATGGCGATCAGGTTGGGCACGGCGCTGACGCCGCTGCCGCAGTGGTGCACCACGGTGCTGGCGCTGCGGCCTGCCAAGACTTGGTCCCACTCGGCCTTGAGGGCTTCGGGGCTTTTGAAGAAGCCTTCGGGGGTGAAGTTGTCGGTGAAGGGGCGGTTGAGTGCGCCGGGAATGTGGCCTGCAATCGGGTCCAAGGGCTCGACTTCGCCACGGTAGCGCGGTGCGCCTCGGGCATCGACCACGGTTTGCGCGGGGCGGCCCAAGTCGGCCACCACTTTGTCGGTGAAGACCAGTTCGCGCAGCGCGGGGCGCACTTCAAAGCTTGTTGCAGTGGGTTGGGCTGCGGCGCCTGACGCGACAGCGCCGCCAGCGGCTTTCCAGGCTTGCAGGCCGCCGTCGAGCACGGCCACGGCGTCGTGCCCCAGCCATTTGAGCATCCACCACAAACGGCCGCAGTAGTTGCCGGCTTGGCGGTCGTACACCACCACTTGGGTGGCGTTGCCCACGCCTTGGCTGCCCAGCCAGGCGGCCACTTTTTCGCGGGCGGGCAATGGGTGGCGGCCGCCATTGACGGCGTCTGCGTCGTGGTGGGCGCTGAGGTTGCGGTCCAGGTGCGCTTGCAGGGCGCCGGCCATGTGCTCTGTTTCAAACATGCTGTCGGCCATTTCGGGCTTCATAAGGTCCGAGCTGCAGTCGAAAACGACCACGTTTTGGCCAGACTGCTTCAAGGCTTGCAGTTGGGCGGCGGTGATGAGCAAGGGGTGCATGGTGGCTCCTGTGTCAGTGTTCTTCGGCGGGGGCTTGGGGCAGGGCGCGTTTGCGCAAGGCGGTGGCGGCGATGCCGCTGGCGATGATCAGGGCCATGCCGGCCCAGCCGATCAGCGGGATCACATCGCCAAACAAAAGCAGGCCATACAGCGCCGCAAACACGATGCCCGAGTATTGCAAATTGGCCACCAGCATGGTGGCGCCTCGGGTGTAGGCCTTGGTC
The DNA here is from genome assembly GCF_030053395.1 of Limnohabitans lacus. Classification (GTDB taxonomy): domain Bacteria; phylum Pseudomonadota; class Gammaproteobacteria; order Burkholderiales; family Burkholderiaceae_C; genus Limnohabitans_A; species Limnohabitans_A lacus. The sequence goes on from NZ_JASGBH010000013.1 coordinate 8,979, forward strand.
ATGCACAGCTGGCCCAGCGCGGCCAAGAGGCCAATGGGCAAGAGCCACAGCACTTGGGGCCAGACCCATTCGCTGGCGCCGGTGAACAGCATGGCCGTGCCACCCACAATGGTGGTGCCGATTGAGAAATAAAACACGGTGCGCGACTCGGGCTCGCCCATGCGGCCGAGGGCTGCCACTTGCATGTAGGCCAGCGCCGCGCCCAGGCCCGAGAGCAAGCCGATGACACCGGCAAACAGCTGGTTTTGCTCGATGGTGGGTCGCAAGATCATGATCACACCGGCAAAGCCCGAGAGCACCGTGAGCACCACAGGGCCTTGGCGGCTGGCGTCTTGCAAGCGGCCCATGACCAAGGTGCCGCCCACCAAAAAGGCCGCCACCCAAACGCCGCTCATGTAGTTGAGCGTCATGGCGGTGGCCAGGGGCAGGTGGGCGATGGCGTAGAACCAGGCCGACAAGGACATCACGCCAATGATGGAGCGCCAAACATGCATCAGCGGCACGGGCGTGCGGATGGACACGCCTTGTGCGCGGCACAGGCTGGCCATGATGACCATGCCGATCAGGCCCCGGTAAAAGACCAGCTCAAAGGTGTGGAAGTGGCCAGACGCGAATTTGATGCAGACACTCATGGTCGCAAAAAACAGCGACGCAAGGATCATCCAGGAAGCTTGCATCGTGGCCTTGCGCTCAGAGGGTGTTCATTTGACGGCGGTACCACTCGTGGAAGTGTTGCATGCCGTCTTCCATGGGGCTTTGGTAGGGACCCACTTCGTTGTCGCCCCGCGCCAGCAGGGCTTTGCGGCCCGCGTCCATGCGCTCGGCGATCTCGTCGTCCTCGATGCACGTTTCCATGTAGGCCGCTTGCTGGGCTTCGACGAACTCGCGCTCAAACGCGACGATTTCTTCGGGGTAGTAGAACTCGACCATGTTGAGGGTCTTGTTCGGGCTGATTGGGTGCAGGGTCGAGACCGTCAGCACATGCGGGTACCACTCGACCATGATGTGCGGGTAATAGGTCAGCCAAATCGCGCCCCGCTCGGGCAGTTGGCCGTTGCGGTATTTCAGCAGCACCTCGTGCCATGTTTTGTAGGTGTCGGAGCCGGGCTTGCCAAAGCCACCCGACACGCCCACGGTCTGCACCGAGTAGTGCTCTTTGAACTCCCAGCTCAGGTCGTCACACGTCACGAACTGGCCCAGCCCCGGGTGGAAAGGGCCGACGTGGTAGTCCTCCAGATAGACCTCGATGAAGGTCTTCCAGTTGTAGTTGCACTCGTGCAGCTCGACGCGGTCAAGCGCGTAGCCCGAAAAGTCCAGCTGGCTGCGCGGGCCCATACCGGCCAAATCGGCGGCGATGTCGCGGCCATTGTCTTCAAACAGCAGGCCGTTCCACTCTTGCAGCTTGTAGTTGTTGAGGTTCAGGCAGGGGTCGTGCGAGAAATGCGGTGCGCCCAGCAACTCGCCCTTGGGCGAGTAGGTCCAGCGGTGCAGGGGGCAGACGATGTTGCCACCGGCGCTGCCTTTTTGTTGGGTTTGCAAGTTGCCACGGCCATTGAGCATGACGGCTTGGCGGTGGCGGCAGACGTTGGAGACGAGCTCGACCCCGCCTTGGGCGTTGCGCACCAAGGCGCGGCCTTCGCCCTCGTGGGGCAGGGCGTAGTAGTCGCCCGGGTGGGGCACCGACAGCTGGTGGCCCACGTAGCGGGGGCCTTGCTGGAAGAGCGTTTTCAATTCGCGCTGGAACAGCGCCTCATCGAAATAAGTGGAAACTGGTAGTTGGCTTGCGGCCTGCTGCAGTTGAAGACTTAAATCAGACATGGGTGACCTGACCTAGAGACTCCCCCTATGAAGGGGCAGGGACAAAGCGCCAAATCCGAAGATCGGGGCGCAAAAAACGGCAGGAACAGGCCTGCCGGGGAACCGGCGATTGTACCCGCTGGGCCATGGCTTGCCCCGCAGCGGTGCATCAGCACATGCGGGGCTGATTTGTCCTTGATGCAGGCATGGCTGTCAGTTTGGCTCAGGGGAAGCGCCTAAAATCGGTCTTTTTTGCGGACACCCCATGCCCAAGGCTTCCAAACCCGAGACTTCTGACGCTGCCCAGGCCCTGCCGGCCACTTACGAGGCGGCATTGTCGGAGCTGGAGCAACTGGTGGCGCAGCTCGAGTCGGGCCAAATGCCCTTGGACCAGTTGCTCACGGGCTACCAGCGCGGGGCCAGCTTGCTGGGCTTTTGCCGCGACAAGCTGCAGGCGGTGGAAGACCAAATCAAGGTGCTGGACAACGGCCAACTCAAACCCTGGACTGGCGCATGAGCGGCTCATTTGACTTGAAAGCCTGGATGCAGCCGCATCTGGCGCGTGTGGAAGTGGCCCTGGCCGAGGGCATTGCCCAGCCTTCACCGGCCGATTTGGGCGAGGCCATGCGCTACGCCGTGCTGGACGGCGGCAAACGCCTGCGCCCCTTGCTGGTGCTGGCCACGGCCGAGGCGGTGGGCGGCGACATGGCCGCGGCCTTGCGCGCAGCCTGCGCCATCGAGCTGATCCATGCTTACTCATTGGTGCACGACGACATGCCCTGCATGGACAACGACGTGCTGCGCCGGGGCAAGCCCACGGTGCATGTGCAGTTTGGTGAGGCCCAGGCCTTGCTGGCGGGCGATGCTTTGCAGACCCTGGCGTTTGAACTTCTCACCCCACAAGACGGCAGCGTGAGCCCTCAGGTGCAAGCCGCCTGTGTGGGTTTGCTCGCCCGTGCTTCGGGCTACCAGGGCATGGCCGGCGGCCAGGCGATCGATCTGGCCAGCGTGGGCCACCGCTTGACCGAGGCGCAGCTGCGCCAGATGCACCGCCTCAAAACCGGGGCCTTGCTGCTGTGCAGCGTGCAGATGGGCGCGGCCTGCGGCGCGGCGGTGTTGGCCACGGCGCATGCAGCCTTGCAGCAGTTTGGCGAGGCCATGGGCCTGGCGTTTCAAGTGGTCGACGACATCTTGGACGTGACGGCCGACTCGGCCACCCTGGGCAAGACGGCGGGCAAAGACGCCGCTGCCGACAAACCCACTTATGTGGCGCTGATGGGCCTGGCGCCCGCACAGCGCCTGGCCGACGAGCTGGCGGCGCAAGCCGCGCAAGCTTTGCAAGACACCGATTTGCCCACTGAACGCCTGGCCGCTTTGCGCGCCCTGTGCGACATGGTGGTGCAACGCACCCATTGAAGCCATGAGCGAATTTCTCCACGCCATCCAGTCACCGGCCGATTTGCGCCAGATTCCGCGCAGCGATTTGCCCACCGTGGCCAACGAGCTGCGCGCATGCGTGCTCGACAACGTGTCCAAAACCGGCGGCCACCTGAGCTCGAACCTGGGCACGGTGGAGCTGACGCTGGCGCTGCATTACGTGTTCAACACGCCCGAAGACCGCATCGTGTGGGACGTGGGGCACCAGACCTATCCGCACAAAATTTTGACGGGCCGCCGCGAGCGCATGCCCACGCTGCGCCAGCTCAACGGTTTGTCGGGCTTTCCGCGCCGCGACGAGAGCGAATACGACACCTTTGGTGTGGGCCACTCGTCCACCAGCATTTCGGCGGCGCTGGGCATGGCGCTGGCTGCGCGGCAAAAGGGCGAGTCACGCCATTCGATCGCTGTGATTGGCGACGGCGCGATGACCGCCGGCATGGCTTTTGAAGCGCTCAACAACGCGGGCGTCGAAGAGTGCAAGCTGCTGGTGATCCTGAACGACAACGACATGTCGATCAGCCCGCCGGTGGGCGCTTTGAACCGCTACCTGGCGCAGCTGATGAGCGGCAAGTTTTATTCGGCCGCCAAAAATGTGGGCAAGAACGTGCTCAAGAACGCACCGCCCTTGTTCGAGCTGGCCAAGCGCCTCGAAGAACACGCCAAGGGCATGGTGGTGCCGGCCACCTTGTTTGAGAAATTTGGCTTCAACTACATCGGCCCCATCGATGGGCACGATCTGGAGTCGCTGATCCCGACGCTGGAAAACATCAAGCACCTGGACGGTCCGCAGTTCTTGCATGTGGTGACCAAAAAAGGCCAAGGCTACAAGCTGGCCGAGGCCGATCCGGTGGCCTACCACGGGCCCGGCAAGTTCGACCCTGCGGTGGGTCTGGTGCCATCGACCACCCCCGCCAAAACCACTTTCACGCAGGTGTTTGGCCAGTGGCTGTGCGACATGGCGCAGCAAGACCAGCGCTTGGTGGGCATCACGCCCGCCATGCGCGAGGGCTCGGGCATGGTGGAGTTCCACCGCCGCTTTCCCGATCGCTATTACGACGCGGGCATTGCCGAGCAGCATGCCGTCACGTTTGCGGCAGGCATGGCCTGCGAAGGCCTCAAGCCGGTGGTGGCGATTTACTCGACCTTCTTGCAGCGGGCCTATGACCAGCTGATCCACGATGTGGCTTTGCAAAACCTGCCGGTGGTGTTTGCCATCGACCGCGCAGGACTTGTGGGTGCCGATGGCGCCACACACGCAGGCGCCTACGACATCGCTTTCATTCGCTGCATCCCCAACATGAGCCTGGCTTGCCCCGCCGACGAGCGCGAGTGCCGCCAGCTGCTGAGCACGGCTTATGCGCAAAACCACCCGGTGGCGGTGCGTTACCCACGGGGTGCGGGCGTGGGCGCTGTGCCCGATGCCGACCTGAACCCTCTGCCTTTGGGCAAAGCCGAAATCCGCCGACAAGGCCAAGGCATCGCCATCTTGGCTTTTGGTTCTTTGCTGGCGCCTGCTTTGAAGGCCGCCGAGGCCCTGAACGCCACGGTGGTCAACATGCGTTGGGTCAAACCGCTGGACACCGAGCTGCTGGCGCAGGTGGCCCAAGACCACCCCCAACTGGTCACGCTCGAAGAAGGCAGCATCATGGGCGGCGCAGGCAGCGCCGTGACCGAGGCCTTGCAGCAGCTGGGCTTGGTGCGGCCGGTTTTGCAACTGGGCTTGCCCGATGTGTTCATCGAGCACGGCGACCACGCCCAACTGCTGGCCGCTCAGGGGCTGGACGCGGCGGGCATCGAAGCGTCCATCCGCCAGCGCTTTGCCTTGTGAAACGATTTCAAACCTTTTGAATTCGTTTCAGCTTGGGCTGCAAGCTCGCATTGATGGGGGTTTTGACAGATTCGAGAGGGTAATCCCCAACGGGTTGGCCTGTTTGGAGTTCCTACAATAGCCGCTGACTCGAAACCACCCGTGGTTTTCGGGGCTTGTTTGCAATCTTCAACAGGAGTTACTCCATGGATCGTCGTTCCATTATCAAAAACGCTGGCTTGGCCGGTGTGTTGGCTGCCGGTGCTGCACCTGCGCTTGTCCACGCTCAGGCCAACCTGCGTTGGCGCCTCACTTCTGCCTTCCCCAAGGCACTGGACACCATTTACGGTGCGGCCGAAACTTTCGCAAAGAAAGTCAAAGAACTGTCCGGTGGCAAGTTTGAAATTTCTGTGCACGCTGCAGGCGAATTGGTGCCAACACCCGGCTTGGTGGATGCTGTCAAGAACGGCACCGTGGAAATGGGCCACACAGCGCCTTACTACTACTTCGGCAAAGACGAAACTTTCGCCTTGGGTTGCGCCATTCCTTTTGGTCTGAACAGCCGCCAAATGTCTGCTTGGATGTATGACGGCAACGGCTTGAAGCTGATGCGTGAGTTCTACAAGCAGTACGACATCATGAGCTTCCCCATGGGCAACACAGGCGCCCAAATGGGTGGTTGGTTCCGCAAGGAAATCAAGACCGTCAACGATTACAAAGGCTTGAAATTCCGCGTGGGCGGTTTTGCTGGCAAAGTGATTGAGCGTTTGGGCGGTGTGCCCCAAAACATTCCTGGCGGCGAGATTTACCAAGCGCTGGAAAAAGGCACGATCGATGCCGCCGAGTGGGTGGGTCCATACGACGACCAGAAGCTGGGCTTCTTCAAAGTGGCGCCTTTCTACCACTACCCAGGCTGGTGGGAAGGTGGTCCTCAGCTGGACTTGTACATCAACCAAAAAGCTTATGACAGCCTGTCGCCCGAGTACAAAGCCATTGTGGAATGTGCAGCTGCCTACGCCCACACCGAAATGCAAGCCAAGTACGATGCCCGTAACCCTGGTGCTTTGAAGCAACTTGTGGCCAACAAAGCCAAACTGGTTGCCTTCCCCAAGCCTGTGATGGATGCGGCCTTCAAAGAGTCCATGGCGCTGTACAGCGAGTTGTCGGCCAAAAACCCCAACTGGAAAAAAGTCTACGAAGACTATTCCAAGTTCCGTGCCGAGTCCAACCTGTGGTTCCGCTTCACCGAAGCGCGTTTCGACAGCTTCATGCAAGGCGCTAAGCTGTAATCAACGACATAGGCACTGTCTTTGACAGTGCCCTCTCGATGAGACGAACCCCATCCTGTAAAAAGGTTGGGGTTTTTTGTTTTTTGAAATAGCTTCACCCCACTTGGGTAAATTTCAAGTCATCACGGTTTACCCCGCAGGGGAATTCACTTACAGCGACTTACAATCGCGCCTGATTCAAACAACGGAGATGCCAATGGGCTTCCTACAACAGTGTTCTCACTGGATTGACGCGCTCAATCTGAAGGTGGGCAAATTCACAGGCTGGCTGATCTTGGTGACCACGGCCATCAGCGCTGGCAATGCGATTGTTCGCAAAATTTTCGATACGAGTTCCAACGCCTTGTTGGAAATTCAGTGGTATTTGTTTGCGGGTGTGTTTTTGCTGGGCGCCGGTTACGGCTTGCTGCGCAATTCGCATGTGCGCATTGACTTCATTTCAAGCCGACTGACCGATCGCGCCCGCAATTGGATTGACTTTTGGGGCTTCGCCTTAGTGTTGACACCCTTTTGCTTGATCTCGATTTATCTGTCCTGGCCCTTGTTTGTTCAGGCCTTGGTGAGCGGCGAGATGTCTCAAAACGCGGGTGGCTTGGTTCGTTGGCCAGCGTACGCTTTGATTCCTCTGGGCTTTTTCCTGTTGCAGTTGCAAGGCCTGTCAGAGATGGTCAAGCGTTGGGCTTTCCTGCAGGGACAGGGCCCCGATGTGTTGTCCACAGAAGAAGCACTCTCGGACGACCAGAAGCGTGCCGCTGAACTCGAAAAAATGACCCAAGCACAGGGAGACCGTTGATGGAAGCCTCGTTCCTCGCACAACAATTTGTGCCGCTCATGTTTGTGGGCCTGTTCATTCTTTTGCTGACGGGCTTTCCCGTGGCATTTGCTTTGGCCGCTTGCGGCTTGGGTTTTGGTTTTATTGGTATGGAGGCTGGTTTGTTCCCCGCATCCATGTTCCAGGCTTTGCCCTTGCGGATCTTCGGGATCATGCAAAACGACACGCTTTTGGCGATCCCATTTTTTACCTTCATGGGCATCATTCTTGAACGCTCAGGCATGGCCGAAGATTTGCTGGAAACCGTCGGTCAGGTCTTTGGACCCGTTCGCGGTGGTGTGGCCATTGCGGTCATTTTGGTAGGTGCCTTGTTGGCAGCCACCACGGGTGTTGTCGCCGCAGCCGTCATTTCGATGGGCTTGATTTCCCTGCCCATCATGCTGCGATACGGCTACAGCCGCACCATTGCGACTGGCACCATCACGGCATCTGGCACTTTGGCGCAAGCCATTCCCCCATCTTTGGTGCTGATTGTGTTGGCTGACCAATTGGGTCGCTCGGTGGGTGACATGTATGCCGGCGCTTTGATCCCCGGTTTGTTGTTGGTTGGTTTGTACATTCTGTTCATTGTGGTGGTGGCGCTCGTCAAGCCTGACATGGTGCCGGCATTGCCACCCGAAGCACGCATTTACCGTGAAGACAATGGCGCCTCGGGTCACCGCTCCTTGCTGATCTTGTTGGCCTTGTGTGCTGTGATTGGTTATGGATGGGCTCAGGTCCACGACCAAATCATTGGTGGCATTACGGGGCGCACGCAGCCTGCTGCTGGAGATGAAATCATCATCATGTCGATGACGGTGGCCTCCTTGACGGGCTTGGCCCTGTCCATCGTCAACCGTGTCACCAAAATGGGTTTGCTTTCCAAGTTGGCAGAGCAAGTCACATTTGTGCTGATGCCTCCGCTGATCCTGATCTTCTTGGTCTTAGGAACCATTTTCTTGGGCGTGGCGACACCGACTGAAGGTGGTGCCATGGGGGCCTTGGGTGCCGTGGTGCTGGCCTTGGTCAAGCGCAAGTTTTCCATGGACCTGACGCGTCAAGCGCTCGACAGCACAGCCAAACTGGCTTCATTTGTGTTGTTCATTTTGATTGGTTCGACGGTGTTCAGTTTCACTTTCAATGCGGCCGATGGTCACATTTGGGTGGAGCACTTGTTCAAGGACATGCCTGGTGGCGCGATTGGCTTCTTGATCGTTGTCAACCTCTTGATCTTCATTTTGGGTTGCTTCATCGATTTCTTTGAAATTGCCTTCATCGTGATCCCCTTGTTGGCCCCAGTTGCTGAAAAGATTTTGCCCGGCATGGTGCCTGGCATGACACCTGATCAGGCCATGATTTGGTTTGGCGTGATCATTGCCATGAACTTGCAAACGTCCTTTTTGACGCCGCCATTTGGCTTTGCGCTGTTCTATTTGCGCAGTGTGGCGCCCAAGAACGATTACAAAGACCGCGTCACTGGGGCTTTGATTCCATCGGTCAAAACCACTGAAATCTACAAGGGCTCGATCGCTTTCATCGGTCTTCAGTTGATCATGGTGGCTGCCGTCATAATGTATCCCGGCTTGGTCACAGGCGGCATGGAAGAGGGTACCAAACTCGATGCCAGTGAGGTGATGCAGCAATTGGAAAGCTCTTCCAATGCGGGTGAGACAGGTGCCGGCGATGCGCTCAAACCCAATGATTCTGCAGAAGACGCCAACAGCCAGAAGTCGGATGACGATGCGCTCAAAGCGTTGATGGGCACAGAGCCTAAAAAGTAAGACACTTTTCTTTTCGCCACAAAAAACCGCGCCAAGGCGCGGTTTTTTGCATTTTGAACCCACTCCGTCATTCGCTGGATCGATGAGGCCACCAAGGTAGCCGCTGTTTGAGCGATTGGATGCGGCCGCAGTCGGCGGGCGTGGCGTAACCGGCCAATTGCGTGACCTGCTCTTGCCAACCTTGCGACTGCAAGATCTGGCGCAGCTGCAAGATGGCCGGGGTGTCCAGCGCACTTTTCAGGCAGACCAGCCAATAGTTTTCTGGCGCCAGGGGCACAAAGTCCAGGCCTTGGGCCTGCGCCGCCGAGGCGATGCCCAGCCCGACATCGGCCTGGCCGGCGGCAATGCTGGCGGCCACGGCAGCGTGCGAGCTTTCTTCCAGGTCGTAGCCTTGGATCGAGGCGCCAGACAGGCCCGCGCTTTGCAGCCATTGGTCCAGCAAGAGGCGGGTGCCGGTGCCCAGCGCCCGGTTGACCAAGCGCACACCGGGGCGGCTCAGGTCTTGCAAATGGAGCAAATTCAAGGGGTTGCCTGGGCGCACCATCAGGCCTTGTTCGCGGCGTGCAAAGCTGATCAGCTTGTGCTGTCCGCGTTTGAGCAGCGGTCGGTAGGTGCGGGCCACCAGCGAGTCGGCGTCGGGCTCGACCGGGGCGTGAAAGCCGGCCACCCGGCACCGGCCTTCGTTCAGGGCGCGGATCGCGTCCACGCTGCCGCAAAAGCGCATGTCCAGGTGCAGGGCTTGGCGGGCGCAGTGGTTTTGCAGTCGGACCAAAGCGTCGTCATGGCTGGCGTAGAGCGTCAGCAAATGGCTGTCCGGGTCAAAGGCCACCGCGAAGGTTTTTTCCAGCTCGGCTTGCAGGGCATTGATTTGCGGCGTCAGCCGCGCCTGGGCTTGCCGTTCGGCCCATAACAGCTTGTCGGCAAATTCGGTCAGTTGTGCGGCTTGGCCTTTTTCCCAAATGATCAAGGGCTGGCGCAGCGTTTCTTCCCAGCGCTTGAGTTCACCCCACACATGGCGATACGACAGGCCCAAGGCCTTGGCGGCAGCCGAGATCGAGCCCGCGCTGCGCACGGCTTGCAGCAGATCCATCAAGGGGTTGCGCAGCGGCGAGGTCGAATCGCTGGCTTTGGCTTGAAGGGACTCGGGGCTCCAGTGGTAGGAAAGGTCAATGTGTCGCACGGCCCTAGTGTGCATCAAGAAATGATGACCCTTGTGCATGGGTTGATCTGCGTGGCTGCGCCCTATGCACGGCGTTTCATAGCGGAGAACACGGAGGGTCAGCGGCCCTTGGCTCGGGTAGCATCCATCGCTTGTCATGAACACCCTCTACGACAGCGCCGCCACGGCGCTGAACCTCATCTTTCAAATGGACCCGGCCTTGTGGGCTGTGGTGTCACGGTCTTTGGCCGTGAGCGCCACCGCCTGCCTGCTGGCCTATGGCCTGGGCGTGGTGCTGGGGGCTTGGTTGGCGGTGGCCCGGTTTGCCGGACGGGGCGCTGTGCTGGTGGTCCTGAACACCTCGCTGGCTTTGCCTTCGGTGGTGGTGGGTTTGCTGGTGTATCTGCTGCTCTCGCGCACCGGGCCTTTGGGGTTTTTGGGTTGGCTGTTCAGCTTCAAGGCGATGGTCATCGCGCAAGTGATTTTGGTGGTGCCGGTGGTCACGGCCCTCACGCGGCAAGTGGTCGAAGATGTGGAAGTGCAGCACGGCGAGCAATGGGCCTCGCTGGGCGCGGGGCCGGTTTTGCGCGGTCTGCTCTTGGCTTGGGACGAGCGCTACGCCTTGCTCACCATTGGGGTGGCGGCTTTTGGTCGCGCCATCTCCGAGGTGGGCGCGGTGATGATCGTGGGCGGCAACATCGATGGCTTCACCCGCGTGATGACCACCGCGATTGCCTTGGAGACCAGCAAGGGCGATTTGCCTTTGGCGCTGGGCTTGGGCTTGGTGCTGTTGGCCGTGGTGCTCTTGTTGAATTTGCTGGCGGCGGTGCTGCGCTATTGGGGGCAACGCCAAACCGGGCAAGCCGTGGCCGCCACCAAAGGGTGGGTCGCATGAACAGCCGCGCTGTGGTTCAGTTGCAAAACGCTGGCGTGAAGCTGGGGTCCGCCACGGTGCTGACGGGCATCGATCTGCGCATTGCGCCGGGTGAACGGGTGGCCCTGTTGGGCTCCAACGGTTCGGGCAAGAGCACCTTGCTGCGGCTCTTGCAGGGGCTGTTGCCGCTGGCTTCTGGCCAAGTGCACAGAGACCCGAACAGCCGTTTGGCCATGCTGTTTCAAAGGCCCCATTTGTTGCGCATCTCGGCCCTCAACAATGTGACTTTGGGCATCTGGCTCGACCGCAGTTTGGGCTTGAGCTGGCGTCAAGCCCGCGAGCGCGCGGTACAGGCTTTGCAGCGCGTGGGCCTGACGGCCGTGGCTCAGCAAGGCGGCCGTCAACTCTCGGGCGGACAGCAGCAACGTTTGGCCTTGGCCAGGGCCTGGGCGCGTCAGCCCGATGTGCTCTTGCTCGACGAGCCCACCGCCAGCTTGGACCCCTATGCCAAGCGCGAGGTGGAAAACCTGATTGCTGAATTTGCGCAAGGTGAGGCATTGACCCTGATCTGGGCCAGCCACAACCTGGGCCAAGTCAAACGCTTGGCCTCTCGCGTGATTTACCTCGAGGCCGGTCGTGTCTTGGCCGACTTGCCGGTGGATGTTTTTTTCAATGCTTCGGCGTTGGCTGAGCACAGCCCCCAAGCCCATGCTTTTGTTCAAGGAGAAATCTCATGAAGATTCGTTCTGTTTTTCGCAGCGCTGTGTTGCTGGCGGCTTTGTCCTCGGTGGCCGCCTTGTCGCAGGCCCAGTCGATCGTGATGTCGTCCACCACATCGACCGAACAATCCGGTCTGTTTGCGCATCTGCTGCCCGCCTTCAAAAAGGCCAGCGGCATCGACATCAAAGTCGTGGCGTTGGGCACAGGGCAGGCGCTGGACATGGCACGTCGGGGTGACGCCGATGTGGTGTTTGTGCACGACCAGGTGGCCGAAGAAAAATTTGTGGCCGACGGCTTTGGCCTCAAGCGCCAGGCGGTCATGTACAACGACTTTGTGCTGATTGGCCCCAAGGCCGATCCGGCCGGCACCAAGGGCAAGGACATCGTGTCGGCTTTGGGCAAAGTGTCTGCCAGCAACGCGGCCTTTGTCTCGCGGGGCGACAAGAGCGGCACCCACGCGGCCGAGTTGCGTTATTGGAAACTGGCCAATCTGGACGCGGCCAAAGGCAGCGGCTACCGTGAATGCGGCTGCGGCATGGGGCCTGCGCTCAACATCGCGGCCTCACAAGGCGCGTATGTGTTGGCCGATCGCGGCACCTGGTTGAACTTCAAAAACCGCGCCGATCTGGCGGTCTTGGTGGAGGGCGATCAGCGCTTGTTCAACCAGTACGGTGTGATGGTGGTCAACCCCGCCAAGCATGCCCACGTCAAGCAAGCCGATGCGCAAAAATTTGTGGATTGGGTGACCTCGCCTGCAGGCCAAGCCAATATCGCCGACTACAAGATCGGTGGCGAGCAGCTGTTCTTCCCGAACGCTGGCAAATAAGCCCTCAAAGAGAGGGCGAGTCACTCGCCCTTGGGGTTGCCCAGTTTGCGGTAAACCGTGGCGCGGCTGATGCCCAAGACCCGGGCTGCCTCGGCCACATTGCCACGCGCTTGGGTGACGGCTTCTCGGATCATGTCGGTCTGCACATCCTTGAGCGCTTTCCCATGGCCTGGCATGGCTGTGCTGTGCGCAGCGAGGGCTTGCTTGCCGGGTCGAAAGGCCTGGGTTTGCAAGCGCAGGCCTGACCACAGCGGTAATTCTTGGGGGCTGTCTTGGCGGCTGGCGGCATCAAACAAGCCTTGCCAAGCGGTGGCAAATACATCGCTGGCGTGCAGCGCCTGACCGGCCGTCTCGGAGGGCAAAGACAGCATTTGCCGCGCCGTGGGGTTGGCGCCCAGGATGCGGCCGTCGGGGTCCAGGGTCAGCAGGCCGTCGCTGTCGTCACCGGGCTGATTGCCCGGCCAGTTCAGACGCAAGACCAGGGCGTGTGAGGAGGCCAAAAGCCAGCTGTTTTCGATGCTGCGGGCCGAGCGGCGCACCAGGTGTTTGAGCGCTGGGCGCTCCACGGTTTCGACGCCGGTCAAGTCGAGCATGCCTGCGCAAACCCCATCGGGCCCGAACACCGGCGCACCCGCGCAGCTGTAGACGCTGGTGTCTTTGAAGAAATGCTCACCCCGGTGCAGCCACACCGGCTGCAACTGCGACAGCGCCGCGCTGATGGACGTGGTGCCCACCGATTTTTCAGACAGGTCCACCCCCACACGGGCGATCACATCGGCACGGCGGTCTTGCCGGTCCACGGGGCCGTGCACATCGACCACCACGCCCTCGGCGTTGGTCAAGATCGCAAAGTAACGGATATCGGCAATGGCCCGGGCCAGTTCGGCCAGCACCGGCTGCGCAGCCTGCACCAAGGGCCAGCTGGCTTCTTGCACGCGGCGCATCTGCTGGGCCGACACCGCATCGAAACCCACCTTGTGCTCAGGCGCCAAGCCCATCGTCAGGCAGCGTTGCCAAGACTGCGTGACCCACTGAGCGACCCCAGTGCCTTGTGCGGCTTGACCATGAAACACCAGGTCCCGCGCTTGGTCGATGCGCGAGAGGCGGTCGTTGGCAGGGTGGGTCAGTGACATGTCAGGGTGTGTATCAAGTTGAGAATTGTTGATGCAGACCCTTCAGAAGCTAGGGTTTCTACCCAAGGTGTCGCGCAGAAGTCACATCAACAATGGCTATGCATTCTGATTCATAAGTGCGGCTTTGAAAAGGCTGCAACACCACCAGGAGATCCACATGCAGAAAGTCCTGCACATCAATCCGGACAAATGCACCGGCTGCTTGCAGTGCGAAATGGCCTGTTCTTTCGAGAACTACGGGACATACGCCACCTCCAAGTCGCGCATCAAGGTGTTTGATTTCCATCACACCGGCAAAAAAGTGCCCTACACCTGCACCCAGTGCGACGAAGCCTGGTGCCTGCACGCCTGCCCAGTGGAAGCCATCACCGTGGACAAGGCCACAGGCGCCAAGGTGGTCAACGAGTCCACCTGCGTGGGTTGCAAGGTTTGCACCATCGCTTGCCCGTTCGGCACCATCAACTATGTGCAGGAAACCGGCAAGGTGCAAAAGTGCGACCTGTGCGGTGGCGACCCGGCCTGTGCCGACGCCTGCCCGACCGGCGCCATCACCTTCGTCGATGCCAACTGGACAGGCATCGACAAAATGAAACAGTGGGCCGACAAGCTGGGCAATCAGCCCACAGCCGGTTAATCCCCCACCCACAAGGAGCATCAACATGTCTTGGGCTGGAAAAATCCTCCGCGTCAACCTCACGGCTGGCACCGTCACATCCGAACCGCTGAACATGGAGTGGGCCAAGGCCTACCTGGGCTCGCGCGGTCTGGGCAGCAAATACCTGATCAGCGAGATCGACCCCAAAGTCGAGGCGCTGTCGGCCGACAACAAAATCATCTGGGCCACCGGCCCACTGACCGGCACCATGGCCTCCACCGGCGGCCGTTACACCGTCATCACCAAAAGCCCTCTGACCGGCACCATCGCTTGCTCCAACTCGGGCGGCTATTGGGGCGCTGAGCTCAAGATGGCCGGCTGGGACATGGTCATTTTTGAAGGTGCATCGGCCACGCCGGTTTACCTCTACATCAACGACGATGTGGCCGAGCTGCGCGATGCTTCGCACCTGTGGGGCCAAAGCGTCTGGAAGACCGAAGAAGCCCTCAAGACCAGTTTGCAAGACCCATTGCTGCGCGTCTCGAGCATCGGCAAAGCCGGTGAAAACGGCGTGCTGTATGCCGCCGTGGTGAACGACCTGCACCGTGCGGCGGGCCGCTCGGGTGTGGGCACCGTCATGGGCAGCAAGAACCTCAAGGCCATCGCGGTGCGCGGCACCAAGGGCGTGGGCAATGTGCAAAATCCCAAGGCTTTCATGGCTGCCGCCAAGGCCGCCAAAAAGGTGCTGGCCGACAACGCCGTCACTGGCCAGGGCTTGCCCACTTACGGCACCCAGGTGCTGATGAACGTGATCAACGAGATCGGCGGCTTGCCCACACGCAACCACCGCGATGTGCAGTTTGAAAACGCCAAGGACATCTCGGCCGAAGCCATGGTCACCCCTCGCGAAACCGATGGAAAAAAGCACCTGGTGACCAACCAAGCTTGCTTTGGTTGCACCATCGCCTGCGGCCGCATCAGCAAGATCGACGAAGGGCACTTCTCGGTCAAGAACAAGCCTGAATACTGGGGTGCCAACGGTGGCCTCGAATACGAAGCCGCCTGGGCTTTGGGCGCGGCCAACGGTGTGAGCGATCTGGAAGCGCTGCAATACGCCAACCTGATTTGCAACGAAGAAGGCTTTGACCCCATCAGCTTTGGTGCCACCATCGGCGCCGTGATGGAGCTGTACGAAATGGGCGTGCTGACCAAAGAGCAGCTGGGCATTGAAGCGCCTTTCGGCTCGGCACAAGCGCTGTGCGAGTTTGCCGACATGACCGCCAAGGGCATCGGCTTTGGCAAGGAAATCGGCCAGGGCTCCAAGCGCTTGACCGCCAAGTACGGTCACCCCGACCTGTCCATGAGCGTCAAGGGCCAGGAATTCCCCGCCTACGACGGCCGTGTGATCCAGGGCATTGGCTTGGCTTACGCCACCTCCAACCGCGGTGCTTGCCACCTGCGCGGCTACACCATCGCCTCCGAAGTGTTGGGCATCCCGGTCAAGACCGAGCCCACCGAGCACGAAGGCAAGCCCGAGTTGGTCAAGGCCTTCCAAGACGCGACCGCTGCGTTTGACTCGGCCGGTATTTGCATCTTCACCAGCTTCGCCTGGACCTTGGCTGACGTGGCTCCTCAAGTGCAAGCCGCTTGCGGTGACGAGTTCTCGATGGAGCACTTGGCCCACATCGGCGAGCGCATCTGGAACATGGAGCGCGAGTTCAACAACGCCGCAGGCTTCACCAAAGCCGACGACAACCTGCCCAAGCGCCTGATGACCGAAGCCGCCAAAACCGGCCCCGGCAAAGGCATGGTCAGCAAGTTGAACGAGATGCTGCCCAAGTACTACGACGCACGCGGCTGGGACGGCGAAGGCCGCCCCACATCGGCCACCAAGGAACGCTTGGGCCTGTGACCTTGCCCCTGTAGGAGCGAGCCCCTGCTCGCGAAGCCTTCGCAGCAGGCGTGCGCTTCTACAGGAACCACAGCGGCCCCCAGGGGCCGCTGTCTGTTTCTGGAGAACACACCATGACCCACCACGTGATTTTGGGCGCAGGCCCTGCCGGCGTGATCGCCGCCGAAACCATCCGCAAGCACGCACCCGCCGACACCATCACCTTGATCGGCGACGAGCCCGATGCGCCTTATTCGCGCATGGCCATTCCCTACCTCTTGATTGGCAACATTGACGAGCGCGGCACCTATTTGCGCAAAAGCCCGAGCCACTTTGACGATTTGCGCATCACGCAAATCAAGGCCAAGGTCAGCCGGGTGGACAGCCGTGGCCGCACGGTGCAGCTGGACAACGGCCAATCGATCGCGTTTGACAAACTTTTGATCGCCACCGGCTCACACCCGGTGCGCCCACCGATTGCCGGCATGGATTCGCCCGGCGTGCACCCCTGCTGGACGCTGGAAGACGCACGCGCCATCCAAGCCTTGGCCAAGCCCGGCGCACGGGTCTTGCAGATGGGTGCAGGCTTCATCGGTTGCATCATCATGGAAGCGCTGGCATCCCGCGGTGTGAAGCTCAGCGTGGTGGAAATGGGCGACCGCATGGTGCCCCGCATGATGGGCCCCGTGGCCGGCGGCATGATCCGCGACTGGTGCGAGGCCAAAGGCGTGCAGGTGTTCACCGGCACCAAGGTCGAGGCGATCGAGAGCGGCTCGGGCAGCACCGGCTTGCTGGGCAAACTGGCCTCGGCCATCGGCATGTCTTCGGGCGATGAAGGTGGTTTGAAAGTCCGCTTGTCCAACGGCCAAACCATCGAGGCCGACTTGGTCATCAGCGCCACCGGTGTGCGCCCAGCGATTGGCTTTTTGAAGGACAGCGGCATCAGCTGCTTGCAAGGCGTGCTGACCGATGCCCACATGCAAACCAGCGTGCCCGGCATTTACGCTGCTGGCGACTGCGCAGAAGCCTTTGACAAAGTCAGCGGCAAAACCATTGTGAGCGCCATCCAGCCCAATGCGGCCGAGCAAGCCCGCGTGGCCGCGCTCAACATGGTCGGTCAAAACGCAAACCTCAAAGGCGTCACACAGATCAACGTGCTCGACACATTGGGTTTGATCTCCACCAGCTTTGGCAACTGGGAAGGCTTGCCCGGCGGCGAACAAGCGGTCTTGACCGACAAGGCCGCAGGCCGCCACCTGAGCCTGCAGTTCAAAGACGATGTGCTGGTCGGCTGCAACAGCGTGGGCTGGACCGAGCACGTGGGCGTGATGCGCGGCCTGGTCGAAGGCCAGGTGCGTTTGGGCGAGTGGAAAGACCGCTTGCTGCACGACCCCACCAAGCTGATGGATGCCTATCTGGCCTGTGCGCAAGGCCAAGGCGACTGGAGCGGTGCGCAAGACGCACGCCGCCGCTGAAGCGACAATCGCCGCATGCAGATCACATTCAAACTGTTCGCGACCCTGACCGATTACCTGCCGGTGGAAGTGCGCCGCAGCAACCAGATGCCGCTGGAGGTGGACCCACAGGCCAGCATCAGCCAAATCATCGAACCCTTTGGCATGCCGCCCAAGCTGGTGCATCTGGTCTTGGTCAACGGCAAGTACATCGCCCCCGAAGTGCGCGGCACCACCACCTTGGTGGAGGGCGATGTGCTCGCCATCTGGCCCCCTGTGGCCGGTGGGTGAGCACGCGCCGCGACCGTACCCATGCAAGCTTATTACCCCGAGCGCTTTGAGCGCGACATGGGCACGAGCGAAACCGAATGGTTGACCGCCTTGCCCCGCGCGTTGGGCGAGCACGCCTTTGAGCTGGGCACCGGCCAAGCCCGCGTGCACATCGGTGACGGCCATCTGCTACTGCAATGGCACAAACTGCCCCCACGCGTCATCGCGCTGCTGCGCCTGCAACGGCTGGCGGTGTCTTTTGTGTTTGAGGGCGTGGAAGAGGATGCTCGTCAGCGCTTCATGAAGCGCTTTGATTTGACGATGCAGCGGGGTGGGGGGTGAAGAATCACCGCCCCCAGAACATCGCCACCGTCTTGAGCCCCAGCACAGTCAGCGCCAGCGAGCCGAACAGGTGAACGCAGGCGGTGCCTGCCGCAAAGGCGTAGCGGCCTTGTTGCAGCATGGCGACCACTTCGGCCGAGAAGCTGGAGAAGGTGGTCAGTGCGCCTAAAAAGCCGGTGACCAAGGCCAGTCGCCAGACGGGGTCCAGGTCGGGCAGTTGCTGGAACACGCCCACACACACGCCCACCAGATAACCGCCGATCAGGTTGGCGGCCAAGGTGCCCCAGGGCATGAGCCCCGCTGTGCTGCTGCTGGGGTTGAGCCACAGGCCCAGCTGCCAGCGTGACAAAGCGCCGATGCAGGCGCCCAGACAAATCGCGATCACAGAGGGCATGTTCATTCCTCAGGGTGCTTAAAAAGGTGGGTCGTCGTCAGCCGCTTCGGTCACGGCGGTGGGCTGGGTTTGGGTCGGGGCTGCTTCTGCGCCCAGTTCCATCTCGCCGCCCAGCGCTTCGATCAGGCTGTCCAGCAAGGGGCCCAGCAGGCCGGTGGACAGGGCCACATCGCCGTCGAAGCGGTCTTCGTTTTTGTCGGTGCCCGATTCGTCCATGACGCCGTCGAGGAACTGCACTTTTTTCAGTTGCAGGGTGTCCGTCAAGACAAAGGCCACGCGGCCGTCCCAGCTGAGCGCCAGCTGGGTCGGCAGTTTGCCTTCCATCACGTGCTTGCGCACATCGTCGTTGGCCAGGTGGTGGCGGGTAAAGCGCACGCTGGCGGCGTCTTCGCCGGTGGACTTGAGCACGGTTTCGCGCTCCACCGTCAGGTCGACGGGCCATTCGTCTTCGGTCGGGGCCAAAAGCCATTGGGTCATGGCGGCTTGGGGCGAGGTCACGGTTTGGATCAAGGACACCGACAGGCCGCCCAAAACGTTCATGAGCGCAGAGACCACTTCATCGGCCTTGCCTTGGCTGCCTGCGTTGAGCACCAAGCGGCGGTTTTCCAAGTCCATCCAGACCACCACGGTCGATTGCCGTGCAAAAGCCTGGGGCAGCAGCGACAGCAGGACGTCGTCCATCAGGTCGCGCTTTTCTTTCTTGCCGGGTTTGCGGCCGGTGGCCGCTTCGATCTCGGCGATGCGCTCATCGGCTTTGCGGCGCACCACATTGCCCGGCACGGCCTTGGACTCGATCATGAGTTTGAGAATCCATTGACCCCCGACCGATTCGATCAGCGGGCCGTAGGCTTCACCACGCGGTGGAATCCAGCCCACGGATTTTTCTTGACTTGCGCCGCACTCGACAAATTGGGCGGGCTCCAGCGCCGCTTGCACGTCCGCCAGCGTGGGGGCAAAGCCCTCGCCGATGCGGTAAACCATCACATTTTTGAACATCCGTCACTCTTTCATGCCACTCAAGGCCAGCGCGGCATCTTACCGGAGTGGGGGGCTGTTTTACTTGGCTACACCCATCAGCCAATCGGGCACGCTGGTGACGATGGACGGGAACACCGTGATCAGGCCAATGCCCACGATCATGCAAACGAAAAAGGGCGTGGTCACGCGGGCGATGCGGTTGCTGTCGATGCCGGTCATGTTCTGCAGCACAAACAGGTTGAAGCCCACGGGCGGCGTGATTTCGGCGATCTCGACCAGCATGATGATGAAGATGCCAAACCACACCAGATCAAATCCGGCTTTCTGGATCATGGGCAAGACCACCGCGCTGGTCAGCACGATCATCGAGATGCCATCCAGCGCCGTGCCCAAAATCAAATACACCACCACCAGCACGCCAATCAGGCCAAAGGGCGAGAGGTTCATGCTGTGCACAAACTCGGCCAGCTCGCGCGGGATGCCGGTAAACGCCATGGTCTTGGTCAAGAAGGCCGCGCCCGCCAAGATGAACATGATCATGCAGCTCACCCGCGTGGCGCCCACCAGGCCTTGCCAGAAGTTCTGCCAGGTCAGGCTGCGGCCTGCGGCGGCAATGGCCAGCGAGCCCAGCACGCCATAGGCCGCGCATTCGGTGGCGGTGGCGATGCCGGCCACCAGCACCCAGACGATGAACACGATCAGCAAGCTGCATGGGATCAAACTGCCCGAGCGCCGCATTTTTTCCATGAAGGTGGTCGGTGCTTCGGGGGGCGGGACTTTGTCGGGGTTGCGCAGGCTCCACCAGATGATGTAGCCCGAGAACAGGCCCATGAGCAAAAAGCCGGGCAAAAAGCCAGCCAGAAACAGACGGATCACGCTGGCGTCTGCCGCCACGGCGTACACCACCATGGTGATGGACGGCGGAATCAAAATGCCCAGGCCCCCGGCGGCGGCCAAAGAGCCCAGCGCGATGTTGCGGTCGTAGCCGCGCTTTTCGAGTTCGGGCAGGGCCACTTTGGCAATCGTGGCGCAGGTGGCTGCCGAAGAGCCCGACACCGAGCCGAAAATGCCGCAACCCAAAATGGTGGTGTGCATCAGGCGGCCCGGCACTTTGGACAGCCATGGCGAGAGGCCGTCGAACATCTGCTCTGACAGCTTGGTGCGGTACAAAATTTCGCCCATCCAGATGAACATGGGCAGGGCCGCGAGTTCCCAGCTGGCCGAGGTTTCCCAAAAAGACGAAAACAGGTTTTTGCCGGGCAAGGTGTTGGTGAAAAAGGCTTGACCGACCCAGCCCACAATCGCCAGCGTCATGGCGATCCACACGCCGCCGCTGAGCATCAGCAACATCAAAAAGAGGAGCAGGCCTCCGATTTCCAGCAGGCCCATCACATTTCCTCAGAAAAATCACCACGGGCGTGCCGCTCTTCGACACGTGCCACATAACTGGGCTTGCCGCCCCGGAACACACACACGCATTCGTCGAGCACGGCGATCACCAAAATGGACGAGCCGATCACAAAGCTCATTTGCGGAATCCAGATCGGGATCGCCACCATATTGCCTGCGATGTCGTTGAACTCGTAGCTCTCCCAAGTAAAGCGTGCGGCCCAATAGCCCAAATAGCCAATGGCCACCGCAGCCACCGCCAACGAGACCAACTCCAACCAGCGGCGCATGGGCGCCGACACCGACTCGAGCACCAAGGTCACCCGAACAAAGTCGCCGTTGCGAAAGCTGTAGGCCATGCCCAAAAAGGCCGCGGCCGCGCACAGCCAGGCCACGATGTCGTTGACCCAAGAGACGCGCCACTCGAACACGCGCCCCACCGAAGCGCCGATCATCAAGACCAAAATGGCCAGCACGCACAGGGCGGCCAGGTTGCCCCCCAACAGGTACAAACCGTCCAAAAAGCGCCGGCCGAAGCTGGCGCTGCCTGTGCTGCTGGCGTTCATGCGGGCTTATTTCTTGTTGTAGGCATCGACCAGGGCTTTGCCCTCGGCGCCGGATTTCTCCAGCCATTCCTTGAGCATGGTGTCACCCACCTTGGCCATGTCGGCTTTGAGTTGCGCCGAGGGGGCGGTGACGGTCATGCCGTTGGCCTTGAGGGTAGCCAAAGTGGTGTCGTTGACTTTGCGCGATTCGCTCCAGCCACGGCTCTCGGCGTCGGCAGCGGCTTTCATCACGGCGTCTTGTGTGGGCTTGTCGAGCGCGTCAAAGGCCTTCTTGTTGGCGATCACCGCGTTCTTGGGCAACCAGGCCTGCACGTCGTAGTAGTACTTGAGGTGTTCGTAGAGCTTGCTGTCCACGCCGGTGGCGCCCGATGTCATGGTCGACTCGACCACACCGGTGGCCAGGGCTTGGGTGAATTCAGCGGCCTGCACCGTGACGGGCTGCGCGCCCACCAGCTCGGCAATTCGGGCGGTCGATGGGCTGTATGAGCGCCACTTGATGCCCTTGAGGTCGGCCGCGCTGTTGAGGGGTTTTTTGCTGTAAATGCCTTGGGGTGGCCAGGCCACCGAGTACAGCAGCACCATGCCTTGCTCGGCCAGTTTCTTTTCCATCAAGGGCTTTTGGGCCTTGTAGAGCTTCATGCCTTCGTCGTAGCTGTCGGCCAAGAAGGGCAGGCCGTCGGCGGCGTAAATCGGCCACTCGTTGCTGAAGTTGGCCAACAAGATTTCACCGGCTTGGGCTTGACCACCTTGCACGGCGCGCTTGATCTCGGGCGCTTTGAACAGGGACGCGTTGGCGTGCACCGTGATCTTGAGCTTGCCACCAGACGCCTTGTCCACATCGGTGGCGAACTGGGCCAGGTTCAGCGAATGGAAGTTGGTGGCCGGGTAGGCGGCGGGCAGGTCCCATTTGGTTTGGGCCGAGACAAAACCGGAGACAGCGAGCAAGCCAGCCAGCAGGCTGAGGTGGAGGGCGCGACGTTTCATGAAAACTCCTGAGTGGGTGGGACCAAGCCATGCAGCACAGCAAAAGCTGTGCCTGTGAAGTGCACGCGGGTGGTGCATCGGGCTGCTGTTCACTGTAGGCAAGTTGCCGGTGCTTGGGATCGGGGCTTTCCCTTAATGTCAACAAATTGTTGGCAAATTGTCATGATGGCGACTAGACTTTCTCTCCATTGACCCCAACGCGTGCGCCCATGCCCAGCAAACACTCAGCCCCCAACAAAGCCGCCAGCCCCATCGTGTCTTCGGCCCATTTGGTCTCGCCCGACAGCGCCCAGATGAGCGAGTTCGAGTTCGGCTTGATCGTGGCGGGCAACGCGTTTCACCGTTGGATCGTGCACTGCATGAGCGCGGCGGGCCTCAAAGACCTGACGCCGCTGGATGTGCTGGTGCTGCACCACGTGACGCACCGCGCCCGCGACAAACGGCTGGCCGACATCTGTTTCATCATGAACATCGAAGACACCCATTTGGTGAATTACGCCCTCAAAAAACTGCAAGGTCTGGGCGTGGTGGCTTCGCAAAAGAACGGCAAGGAAGTGACCTATGCCGCCACCGACGAGGGACGTCAATTTGTGCAGCGCTACCGCGAAATCCGCGAGAGCTGCTTGATCGACGCGCTCAAGGCCGACGATGGTCTGAACCGTGACATTGGCGAGTTGGCCCGATTGCTGCGTGTGCTGTCGGGCATGTACGACCAGGCGGCGCGTGCTGCCGCATCTTTGTAAAACAGAGGCAAGCGATGAGCGAAGCAAGCAACCCCACCCCAGGCAAAAACCGCTGGCAATTTTGGATCGATCGGGGCGGCACCTTCACCGATGTGGTGGGCAAGCGGCCCGACGGCACCTTGGTCACACACAAGCTGCTCTCTGAAAATCCTGAGCAGTACCGCGATGCGGCGGTGGCGGGCATCCGCCATTTGCTGGGCCTGAAAGCCGGTGAACCGGTCACCCCTGAGCAGGTCGAGTGCGTCAAGATGGGCACCACGGTGGCGACCAATGCGCTGCTGGAGCGCAAGGGCGAGGCCACCTTGCTGGTGAGCACGCAAGGTTTTGGCGACGCGCTGCGCATCGCCTACCAAAACCGCCCGCGTTTGTTTGATCGGCAGATCGTGCTGCCCGAGTTGCTCTACAGCGCGGTGGTCGAGGCGCAAGAACGCGTGGCGGTGGATGGCGAGGTCTTGCAGCCTCTGGATGAAGCGCATTTGCGTGCCCAATTGGCCCATTGGCACGCCCAAGGTTTGCGATCGGTGGCCGTGGTCTTCATGCACGGCTGGCGGCACACGGCGCACGAGCAGGCCGCAGCGCGCCTGGCGCGTGAGGTGGGCTTTACGCAGGTCAGCACCTCGCACCAGACCAGCCCGATGATGAAGCTGGTCAGCCGGGGTGACACCACGGTGGTCGATGCCTACCTGTCGCCGATTTTGGGGCGCTATGTGAACCAGGTCGCATCCGAGATGCCGGGCGTGAAACTGATGTTCATGCAGTCCTCGGGCGGCTTGACTGACGCGCAGGTGTTCGCGGGCAAAGACGCCATCTTGAGCGGCCCGGCGGGCGGTATCGTGGGCATGGCCCGCACGGCGCAGTTGGCGGGGCACGACAAGGTGATTGGCTTTGACATGGGCGGCACGTCCACCGATGTGTCGCACTTTGCAGGGCAGTTCGAGCGCGAGTTTGAAACCCAAGTGGCGGGGGTGCGCATGCGTGCCCCCATGATGAGCATCCACACCGTGGCTGCGGGCGGTGGCTCGCTGCTGGCCTATGACGGGGCGCGGTTTCGAGTGGGCCCGCAAAGCGCAGGTGCCAACCCCGGCCCGGCCAGCTACCGCCGAGGCGGACCGCTGGCCGTGACCGATGCGAACGTGATGGTGGGCAAGGTGCAGCCGAAGTTTTTCCCTTCGGTGTTTGGGCCCGATGCCAACCAGCCATTGGATGCTGAAGTGGTGCGCGGGCATTTTGCAAAACTGGCCGCACAAACCGGCCGCGCCGCCGAGGACGTGGCGCATGGCTTCATCCAGATCGCGGTGCAGCAGATGGCCAATGCCATCAAGAAAATTTCGGTGGCACGCGGCTACGACGTGACGCGTTACACCTTGCAGTGCTTTGGCGGTGCGGGCGGGCAACACGCCTGCTTGGTGGCCGATGCCTTGGGCATGCAGCAGGTGCTGGTGCACCCGCTGGCAGGTGTGCTGTCGGCCTATGGCATGGGCCTGGCCGACCAGAACGTGATGCGCGAGGAATCCATCGAGCGCCGTCTGGAGGCGGCGGCCATGCCCTGGATGGCCGAGCGCTTGCAGGCCTTGGGCGAGACCACGCGCCAAGCCTTGCTGGCGCAAATGGGTGCAGAGGCCTCAAGTGTCGACCGCATTGAGCTGCGCCAACGCGTGCATTTGCGCTACGAAGGCACCGACTCGGCGCTGGTCGTACCTTGGGGCGACCAGACCCAATTGGTGGCGGGTTTTGAAGCGGCTTATCGCCAGCGCTTTGCCTTCTTGATGCAGGGCAAGGCTTTGGTGGTCGAAGCGGTGTCGGTCGAGGCGGTGCTGCCTGGCGATGCGCCCGAAGAGGCTGTGCATGCGCTGAACGCTGAGCGCGAGGTGCCGCGCCGCGACACGGTGCAGGTGTACGCAGCCAACGCACAAGGCGTGGCCCAGTGGCAAAGCGCCGCCTTGGTGGTGCGCGAAGACATGCGCCCCGGCGATGTGATCGACGGCCCGGCCATCATTGCCGAGAAAAACGCCACCACCGTGGTGGAAGCTGGCTGGCAGGCGCGATTGACGGCTTTGGACCATTTGCTGTTGGTGCGCGTGCAGGCGCGGGCGGTGCAGCACGCCGCAGGCACGCAGGCCGACCCGGTGCTGCTGGAGGTGTTCAACAACCTGTTCATGAACATCGCCGAGCAAATGGGGCTGCAGCTGCAAAACACGGCCTACTCGGTCAACATCAAAGAGCGGCTGGACTTCTCTTGCGCTTTGTTCAGCGCCGAAGGCCATTTGATTGCCAATGCACCGCACATGCCGGTGCACCTGGGCTCGATGGGCGAGAGCATCCAAACCGTGATCCAAGAGAACAAAGGCCGCATGCAGCCGGGCGATGTGTTCGTGCTGAACGACCCGTACCACGGTGGCACGCATTTGCCCGACATCACCGTCATCACGCCCGTTTATCTGGACGGCCACACAGACCCCGTGTTTTATGTCGGTTCACGCGGCCACCATGCCGATGTGGGCGGCTTGACGCCAGGCTCCATGCCGCCGTTTTCGACGCGCATCGAAGAAGAAGGCGTGCAGATCGACAACTTCAAGCTGGTCGATGCTGGCCACTTGCGCGAGGCCGAGATGGTGGCGCTGCTGCAAAGCGGTGAATACCCCTCGCGCAACCCGCAGCAGAACATGGCCGACCTCAAGGCCCAGATCGCAGCCAACGAAAAAGGTGTGCAGGAATTACGCCGCATGGTGGAGCAGTTTGGCCTGGACGTGGTGCAGGCTTACATGCGCCATGTGCAGGACAACGCCGAAGAATCCGTGCGCCGCGTGATCACGCGCCTGAAAGACGGTGCCTTCACCTTGCCGCTGGACAACGGCGCGCAGATCCAGGTGGCGGTGCGCGTCAATGCGCAAGAGCGCACGGCCGAGATCGACTTCACCGGCACCAGTGCGCAGCTGGCCAACAACTTCAACGCCCCACGGGCGGTGTGCATGGCGGCGGTGCTGTACGTGTTCCGCAGCTTGGTGAATGACGACATTCCTCTGAATGCTGGGTGTTTGAAGCCACTGAAAGTCATCGTGCCCGCAGGCTCCATGCTCAACCCCAACCCGCCGGCGTCGGTGGTGGCGGGCAATGTGGAAACTTCGACCTGCATCACCAACGCCTTGTTTGGCGCATTGGGTGTGATGGCGGGCAGCCAGCCGACCATGAACAACTTCACCTTCGGCAACGCCCGCGTGCAGTATTACGAAACCATTTCGGGCGGCAGCGGTGCGGGCGGACGTTACGACGCGCAAGGTGCGCTGGTGGGCGGTTTTGCGGGCACCTCGGTGGTGCAAACCCACATGACCAATTCACGCTTGACCGACCCCGAGGTGCTGGAGTTCCGCTTCCCGGTGCGCTTGGAAAGCTACGCCATCCGCCAGGGCTCGGGCGGTAAGGGGCGCTGGCGCGGCGGTGACGGCGGTGTGCGCCGGGTGCGCTTTCTGGAGCCGATGACGGCGGGCATTTTGTCCAATGGCAGGATCTATCCGGCTTATGGCATGGCCGGTGGCCAGCCGGGCTTGCCGGGCATCAACCAGGTGGTGCGCAGCGATGGCAGCGTCCAGGTGCATGGCCACATTGGGCAGGTCGAAATGCAAGTGGGCGATGTGTTTGAAATCCACACCCCAGGCGGTGGGGGCTTTGGCTCGCCATAAGGCAAGCGGGCGACCAATCACTTTCGTGGCTGCTTGCCGGATTCAGGGATTGTGCTGACTGGCGCAAACGGCTCGCCTTGCACGCGCAAGCCTTGATCGGACAATTGGGCGGCCTTATGGGCACCTAAGCCCCGGATGCGCGCAAGAACATCGGACCAGTCTTTGAAGGGGGTTTTCTGGCGCTCGGCCAGCACTTGGCGTGTGGTGGCGGGGCCGATGCCTTTGAGGCCGTCAAGCTCGATTTCGGTGGCTTGGTTCAGCTCGATTTGCGCAAAGCAAAGTCCGGCAAACAAACCGGTCACCAGCACAGCTGTTGTTTTTGGGATCATGTGAAGCCCCTCCCTGGTACCGATGAACCGGTTGTCTGCAAGACACAGCGATTGTCTGAGCGGGCGTCTTGTCGGTAAAGGGTAGATCAGGGCTTTCTTGAAACCATTTGTTTCAAAATGGCATCAAAGTTCTTCGACGCGGCGCGGGGGGTAGCTGTCCCAGGCTTGGCAGCCGGGGCAGTGCCAGAAGTGCTCTTTGGCTTCAAAGCCGCAAGCTGCGCAGCGGTAACGTGCCAAGGGGCGGGTGGCGTTTTCCAGCGCCTTTTGCACAGGCGCGGGCAAGGGTGCCCGATCGGTCTGCCCATTGAGCCAACGCGAGGCCGCCATGAGGGAAGGCTGTTTTTGCAGATGGTCCAGGTAGCGCTGGTGAGAGGCGGCCTGCTCGGCGGGCTCGTTCGGGGCCAAGGTGGTCATGGCTTCGAGCACATCGATGCAAGGCTGCTGGGCATAAAAAGCCTGCAAGGCGCTGAGCGCTTGCGCCGACTGGCCGGCCGCTTGGGCGGCTTTGACCAAGCTGGCGGCAGCCAAGGGCGCCGCCGCGTCTTGGCGTGCAAACAAATCACGCAAGGTGTCAAAGGCGGCTTGGGCCTGGCCTTGGGCCAATTGCAACTGGCCGAGCAAGATGCGGGGCCGGGGTGCCTCGGGGGCGTTTTGGGTTGCTTGGGCCAGCAGCTGCAAAGCCTTGGCCGCATCGCCTTGTTGCACGGCTTCACGCGCTTGCTCGCACAGGTAATGGGCCATGCGCACGCTGAAGTTGGCTTCGCCGGAGTTCTCCAGCAAGTGGGCCACGCGTGCGGCTTCGGGCCACTCACGCGAGCGCTCATAGATGGCCAATCGGGCCAGGCGTGCCTGGCCTTCGTAAGGGGTGCCTTCGAGCTTGCGCAAGGCTTCCTCGGCACGGTCGAGCAGCCCGGCTTTGAGGTAGTCCAGGGCCAGGCCATGCTGTGCACGCTGGCGGTCGGCCTGGCTCAGGTCGGCGCGAGACAGCAGGTGCTCGTGCACGCGCACGGCGCGGTCGTATTCACCACGGCGGCGAAACAGGTTGCCCAGCGCGAAGTGCAGCTCGGAGGTGTCGGGGTCGTTTTGGACGGCTTCGATGAACGCGTCGATGGCCTGGTCTTGCTGTTCGTTGAGCAGGTAGTTCAGGCCTTTGAAATAGGCACGCGGTGCTTGGCGGTTGGCGATGCGCAGCTGGCGCAGGTCCAGGCGAGAAGCCAGCCAGCCCAAGCCAAAAGCCATGGGCAAGCCCAGCAATATCCAGGTCAGATCAAGTTCCATGCGGTGTCTCGGGCGTGGGGCTCACCTCGGGGGAGGGCTTGGCGTTGATTTTGGCCGCTTGGCGATGTCGCCACCAGCGCGGCACCATGCCCAGCACGCCAACCACCACGCCCAGCGTGAAGGCCGACAACACCACCAACACGGTGGGCGCTGCCCAGTAGGTGCCAAAAAAGAAATTGACGCGCGTTTCTTGCTGGTTGTTCAGCGCGAAAGCGAAGAGTGTGAAAAAAACCGCCGCTTTCAGTAGCCACTGAAGCAGCCGAAGCAGACGTTTCATGAGGAACCTCGGGAAGCTGCAAACATTCTAACGGGGGGCTTTCCCGCGAGGGTGCGGGTGCGAACGGCGCAGCCGTTCAGGCCTTGTCTTTGGCGCTGGCCGTGCCGGCGTCGACGGCCTCGCGCAAAGCTTTGCCGGGTTTGAAATGGGGGACCCGTTTTTCGGGGATGTGCACGCTTTCGCCCGAGCGCGGATTGCGGCCGATGCGAGGGGGGCGGCGGTTGATCGAGAAGCTGCCAAATCCACGGATCTCGATGCGGTGTCCACGCACCAGGGCATCGCTCATCGCGTCCAGCACCGTTTTGACGGCCAGTTCGGCGTCACGGTGGGTCAACTGCGCAAAGCGCGCGGCCAATTCTTCAACCAGATCGGAGCGTGTCATGGGGGTCTTCTTGTATACAAGTCATCTGCAGAGCTCTGAAAAAAGCCTGCCCCCATCACAGGGGCAGGCTTTCACAGACAGCAGCTGTCTATCGGTCCAACAACGATCAGTTGTTGTCCAACTTGGCGCGCAACAAAGCGCCCAGGCTGGTGGTGCCGGCGTTTTCGCGGGCAGACTGTTGGCTCAGCGAAGCCATGGCTTCTTGCTGGTCGGCAGCGTCTTTGGCTTTGATCGACAACTGGATGTTGCGGGTCTTGCGATCCACGTTCACCACCACAGCGGTCACTTCGTCGCCGACTTTGAGCACTTGGCTGGCATCTTCCACGCGGTCGCGGGAGATTTCGGACACGCGCAGGTAACCCACGATGTCTTCGCCCAGGTCGATTTCAGCGCCCTTGGCATCCACAGTCTTGACCTTGCCGGTCACGATCTGGCCCTTGTCGTTGACAGAGGTGAAGGTCGTGAATGGATCGGAGTCCAGTTGCTTGATGCCCAAGGAGATGCGCTCGCGGTCCACGTCCACAGCCAAGACCAAAGCCTCGACTTCTTGACCCTTCTTGAATTCGCGCACGGCGTTTTCGCCGGACTCGTTCCAAGACAGGTCGGACAGGTGCACCAGGCCGTCGATGCCGGCAGCCAAGCCCACGAACACGCCGAAGTCGGTGATCGACTTGATCGGGCCCTTCACGCGGTCGCCGCGCTTGGTGTTCTGAGCAAACTCTTGCCATGGGTTGGCACGACACTGCTTCATGCCCAAGCTGATGCGGCGCTTGTCTTCGTCGATCTCGAGGACCATGACTTCGACTTCGTCGCCCAGAGCCACGATCTTGGAAGGGGCCACGTTCTTGTTGGTCCAGTCCATTTCAGACACGTGCACCAAGCCTTCGATGCCGGGTTCGAGTTCCACAAACGCGCCGTAGTCGGCGATGTTGGTGATCTTGCCGAACATGCGGGTGCCTTGTGGGTAGCGGCGGTTCACGCCCATCCATGGGTCGTCGCCCATTTGCTTCAGACCCAAGGACACGCGGTTTTTCTCGGTGTCGAACTTCAGGATCTTGGCGGTGATTTCTTGACCCGCTGTCACCACTTCGGATGGGTGACGAACACGGCGCCATGCCATGTCGGTGATGTGCAGCAAACCGTCGATGCCGCCCAGGTCCACGAACGCACCGTATTCGGTGATGTTCTTGACCACGCCATTGACGATGGAGCCTTCGCGCAGGGTTTCCATCAGTTTGGCGCGCTCTTCGCCCATGGACGCTTCCACCACGGCACGGCGTGACAACACGACGTTGTTGCGCTTGCGGTCGAGCTTGATGACCTTGAATTCCAGGGTCTTGTTCTCATAGGGAGACAGGTCTTTGGTAGGACGTGTGTCGACCAAAGAACCGGGCAAGAAAGCGCGGATGCCGTTGACCAAAACGGTCAGGCCACCCTTGACTTTGCCGCTGGTGGTGCCGGTGACGAATTCGCCGGATTCCAGCGCTTTTTCCAGAGACATCCACGAAGCCAAACGCTTGGCAGTGTCGCGGCTCAGGATGGTGTCGCCGTAGCCGTTTTCGATGGAGCCGATGGCCACCGAGACAAAGTCGCCGACCTGGACTTCGACTTCACCCTGGTCGTTCTTGAACTCTTCGAGGGGCACGTAGGACTCGGACTTGAGACCGGCGTTGACCACGACGAAGTTGTGTTCAATGCGCACCACTTCAGCGGTGATGACTTCACCAGGGCGCATTTCGGTACGTTGCAGGGATTCCTCAAAGAGGGCGGCAAAAGATTCAGACATGTGATTTCCTCATCCACAAACAGGACTGACGAACGCGGAATGCGTCGTTTCCAGGAGCTGACTGTGGCGATTGGTTTGCGGTGTGAACCGCGGTTGGTTAGCAAAATCCACGAAGCCGGTGTGCATGCTGCACGAGGGGAGCGACGTGGAACCCTTCAAATCAGCCCGCATGAGCGGGCTGCTGCAAGACGATGGCGCTCAAGCGCCAAAAACTTGCCTGCCTTGCCACCAGTTCAGGACCTGATCCACCGAGGCTTCGATGGACAAGGACGAGTTGTCCAGTTGCAAGGCATCTTGCGCAGGCTGCAAGGGCGCCACGCTGCGGGACATGTCCCGGGCGTCGCGCGCTTCCAAGTCAGCGCGAAGACTGTCGATATTAGCCGAAAAACCCTTAGAAATCAATTGCTTATGGCGTCTTTCGGCCCTTTGGGCCGCGCTGGCGGTCAAAAAAACCTTCAAAGGGGCGTTCGGGAAGATGACGGTGCCCATGTCGCGGCCGTCGGCCAAGAGGCCCGGCAGGCGCTGAAAGCTGTGCTGCAGATCGACCAGCGCATCGCGCACGGCGGGCAAGACCGAAACTTTGGAAGCGTTCATACCGCCTTGTTCGCTGCGGATCGCATCGGTCACGTCCACGTTGCTGAGCAGCACCTGTTCGCCCTCAAAGCGCACGGGCAGGTGGCGGGCCAGTTCTGCAATGGCGGCTTCGTCGGCCGCCTCCAGCGTGAGGCCCGCTTGCAGTGCGGCGTGGGCGGTCACGCGGTAGAGCGCGCCCGAGTCCAGGTAGTGATAGCCGAGCTGCGCAGCCACGCGGCTGGCCAATGTGCCCTTGCCCGAGGCGGTGGGGCCGTCGATGCAGATCACCGGGATGTTTTGTGCGGTTGTGTGCGCTACCGAGAACAGGGCCTCGAAATAATCGGGGAAAGTCTTGGCCACGCATTTGGGGTCTTCGATGCGCACCGGGACTTGGTCGGTGTTGAAAGCTGCCAGCGAGAAGCACATGGCCACGCGGTGGTCGTCGTAGGTGTGGATGCTGGCGCGTTGCCATTTTTGAGCAGGCAGGGGGTGGATGGTGATCCAGTCCGGGCCTTCTTCGACGGTGGCGCCGAGCTTGCGGCTTTCGGCGGCCATGGCCACGATGCGGTCGGTTTCCTTGACGCGCCAGCTGGCGATGTTGCGCAGCGTGGTGGGGCCGTCGGCGTACAGCGCCATCACCGCCAATGTCATGGCGGCGTCGGGGATGTGGTTGCAGTCGAGCGTGATGCCTTTCAAGGGCCAAGCACCGCGCTGGATTGCGAGCCAGTTGGGACCGCTGGTGATTTTGGCGCCCATTTGGGCGGCGGCGTCCATGAAGCGGATGTCGCCCTGGATGGAGTCGGCGCCTACGCCCTGGATGCGGATGCCGTTGCCCTTGGCAATTGCGCCCAATGCGATGAAGTAGCTGGCCGAAGACGCATCGGCTTCGACGTGGATCGTGCCGGGCGACTGGTAGCGGCTGCCCGCAGGGATGACAAAGCGTTCCCAGCCTTGGCGCTCGACCTGGATGCCGTAGCGGGCGAGCAGGTTGAGGGTGATCTCGATGTAGGGCTTGCTGATGAGTTCGCCCACCACTTCGATGGTGATGGCGCGGTCTTGTGACGCCAAGGGCAGGGCCATCAACAGCGCTGTGAGGAACTGGCTGGACACATCGCCGCGCACGGGAATGGGTTTGTCAAGCTGCAACGCTGGCTGTCGCACTCGCAGGGGCGGGTAGCCCTCGTTGCCCAGGTAATCGATGGCGCAGCCCAGCTCGCGCAGGGCGTCCACCAGGTCGCCAATCGGGCGCTCGTGCATGCGTGGCACGCCCTTGAGGGTGAAGTCGCCGCCTTGCACGGCCAGTGCAGCGGTGAGCGGGCGCATGGCGGTGCCTGCGTTGCCCATGAAAAATTCAATCGCTTCGGTGGGCCAAGCACGTCCGCCCAAGCCGGTGATGGTCACCGTGGTGCCTTGCACCTCGACACCGCAGCCCAGTTGGCGCAGCGCGGCCAGCATCACGCGGGTGTCGTCCGAGTCCAGCAGGTCATGGACCACGGTGGTGCCTTGGCACAGCGCCGAGAGCAGCAGCACGCGGTTGGAGATGCTTTTGGAGCCGGGCAGGGTGACGGTGCCAGACGCGCCTTGCAGCGCAGGAAGGTCAAGGAAGGCGGTGGAGAACATGGGTCAGTCTTCTGAGGCTTTGTTGCAAGCGTTGCCTGCCTGCAAGGTCCAGGCCGAGCGCACATCGCTGGCTTGTTGAATCAGCTGCTGCAGTGCAGCGTTGTCGCCTTGCTTCAAGGCGTTTTCAAATTGGTCGAGGGCTGTGCGAAAGTGCGCCACTTGGGCCAGCACTTCGACGTGGTTGGCGCTCAAAATGTCGCGCCACACCGAAGCATCTGAGGCAGCGATGCGCGAAAAATCTCGAAAGCCCGGGCCAGCCATTTCCAGAAAGGCTGCGCCTTGTGGTTGCGCTGTCAAAGCATTCACAGCGGCAAAGGCCAGCATATGGGGGAGGTGGCTCACGGCTGCAAAGGTGGCGTCGTGCGCTTCGGGTGTCATGGTGCTCACATGGCTGCCCATGGCGGCCCACACATCGTGCGCGGCTTGCATGCGGTGGATGCTGGTTTTGGGCAACGGCGTGAGGATGGTGCGGCGTTCTTTGTAGAGTGAGGCCTCGGCGTGTTCGATGCCCGCGACCTCTTTGCCTGCAATCGGGTGCGCCGGCACAAAGCAACTCAGGCGCTCGCCCAAAGCGGCTTGGGCAGCGGCGATCACATCGCATTTGGTCGAGCCCACATCCATCAGCAAAGCGTTGGCAGGCAGCACATCGCGCATGGCGGCAAAGCTGGCCTGCATGGCGCCCACGGGCACGGCCAGCAGCACCAGGTCGGCGCCTTGTACGGCCTCGGCCACGCTGTTGCAGGCCTGGTCGATGACCTTCAATTCAAGGGCGCGTTGGCGGGTTTTTTCGGAGGCGCTGAAGCCTGCGATGGTTTGCACCAAACCGGCTTCGCGCAGGGCGAGCGCAAACGAGCCGCCCATCAGGCCGCAGCCAATCAGGGCCAGGCGTTGGAAATTCATTCTGAGACGGGGTAAGAACCCAGCACCTTGTAAAACGCGCACAGGCCTTGCAGCTCTTGCAGGGCTGCGGCCACATGGGGTTCGCTGATGTGGCCTTGCAGGTCGATGTAGAAGTAGTACTCCCACTGGCCCGATTTGGCCGGGCGCGACTCGAATCGGGTCATGGACACGCCGTTGTTTTTGAGCGGGACCAGCAAGTCGTGCACCGCACCCGGGCGGTTGGGCACCGACACCACCAAGCTGGTGCAGTCCTTGCCCGAAGCGGGGGGGGTGGCCAGGGTTTGGGGCAGCGAAATGACGGCGAAGCGGGTGCGGTTGAAAGCCTCGTCTTGGATGGCGTGGTGCACGATGTGCAAGCCAAACTGGCTGGCGGCACGTTCGCTGGCCAAAGCGGCCCAAGCGGGGTTGGAGGCCGCCAAGCGGGCGCCTTCGGCATTGCTCGACACGGCACGTCGCTCCACGTGCGGCAGGTGCTTGGACAGCCAGCCTTGGCACTGGGCCAAAGCCTGGGGGTGGGCCATCACGACCTCGATGCCGGCGTCCGAATTGAGTTGGCGCAGCAAATTGAAGCGCACTTGCAAGCTGACTTCGCCCACCACATGCACGGGCGAGCGCAGGAACAAATCGAGCGAGCGGGCGACCACGCCTTCGGTGGAGTTTTCCATGCCGACCACGCCGTATTGGGCCGTGCCCGCAGCGGTGGCGTGGAAGACTTCATCGAAGTTGGCGCAGTAAATCAGGTTGGCGGCGCTGCCAAAAAATTCAATCGCAGCCTGCTCGCAAAACGTGCCTTGGGGGCCCAACACGGCCACGCGCTGTGGCGCTTCGAGGGCCAGGCAGGCCGACATGATTTCGCGCCAAATCGAGGCGATGTGTTCGTTTTTCAGCGGGCCGGGGTTGGCTTGGGTGATTTTGTCGATGACCTGGGCCACCCGGTCCGGGCGAAAGAAGGGCGAGCCTTCGGCGCGTTTGATTTCACCGACCTGCTCGGCCACTTTGGCGCGGTCGTTCAGCAGTTGCAGCAATTGCTTGTCCAGCGAGTCGATTTGCACACGCAAAGCGCCCAGCGCTTCGGACTGGATAGGTTGTTGGCTCATGGTCCTTGGGGCGTTAAGCCTGTGTTTTTTCAAATTCGCGCAGGTAGTCCACCAGCGCTTGCACGCCCGCCAAAGGCATGGCGTTGTAGATGCTGGCGCGCATGCCGCCGACCGACTTGTGGCCCTTGAGCTGCAACAAACCGCGTGCTTTGGCGCCGGCCAAAAACGCGTCGTTGCGCGATTCGTCAAGCAAGAAGAAGGGCACGTTCATGCGCGAGCGGCAGGCCTTGTCCACTTTGTTGACGTACAGCGCTGAGTTGTCCAGACAGTCGTAGAGCAGCTGGGCTTTGGCGATGTTGCGCTGCTCCATGGCCGCGATGCCGCCATGCTTTTTGAGCCACTGGAACACCAGGCCCGCGATGTAAATGCTGTAGGTGGGCGGGGTGTTGTACATCGACTGGTTGTCGTTCACCAGCTTGTAGTCAAAGGCGCTGGGGCAATGCGGCATGGCGCGGCCGATCAGGTCTTCGCGCACGATGACCAAGGTCAGGCCAGCGGGGCCCAGGTTCTTTTGCGCACCCCCAAAAGCCAGGCCCACACGGGACCAGTCGACCGGGCGCGAGGCCACGTGCGAAGAAAAGTCCACCACCAAGGGCGCATCGCAACCCAAGGCCTTCAGGTCGGGCAGCTCGTGGAACTCCACGCCGTGGATGGTTTCGTTGCTGCAGATGTGCACATAACGGCTGTCTGCGCCGATGTGCCAGCTGGCAGGCGAGGGCAGGGATGTGAAGCCGTCGGCTTGCGCAGAAGCCGCGACACGCGAAGTCGCGTATTTGCCCGCTTCTTTTTGCGACTTCTGGCTCCAGCTACCGGTCAAGACGAAATCGACCGCGCCGCCTTGCGACAGGTTCATCGGCACGATGGCGTTTTCGGCCAAGCCACCGCCTTGCATGAACAAGATCTTGAAGTTCGCAGGCACGGCCAGCAATTCGCGCAGGTCGGATTCGGCCTGCTCGTAAATGCTGATGAACTCCTTGCCGCGGTGGCTCATTTCCATCACGCTCATGCCCGAGCCATGCCAGTCCAGCATTTCGGCTGCGGCTTGCTGCAAGACCTCTTCGGGCATGACGGCCGGGCCGGCCGAGAAATTGAAAGCTCGGCTCATGCCTTATTCCGCTGCGGGGGTGTTGTCGTCTGTGCTGCCTTCGGCATCGGCTTCGCTGTCGTTCGCGTTGGCATCGTTTTCCACAATGCGTTGCAGGCCCGACAGTTTGGCGCCTTCGTCCAAGTTGATCAGGGTCACGCCTTGCGTGGCGCGGCCCAGTTCGCGGATCTCGGCGACCCGGGTGCGCACCAAAACGCCGGTGTCGGTGATCAGCATGATTTCATCGTCGGCATGCACCAAGGTGGCGGCCACGACTTTGCCGTTGCGCTCGGATTGCTGGATGGCAATCATGCCCTTGGTGCCACGGCCGTGGCGGGTGTATTCGACGATGCTGGTGCGTTTGCCGTAGCCGTTTTCGGTGGCGGTGAGCACGCTTTGCGTTTCGTCTTCGGCCACCAGCATGGCAATCACGCTTTGGCCTTCTTCGATCATCATGCCGCGCACACCGCGGGCACTGCGGCCCAAGGGGCGCACATCGTTTTCGTCAAAGCGCACGGCTTTGCCGCCGTCGCTGAACAGCATCACGTCGTGTTGGCCGTCGGTCAGCGCCGCGCCAATCAAATAGTCGCCTTCGTCCAGGTTGACGGCGATGATGCCGCCCTTGCGGGGGTTGCTGAATTCGTCCAGCGATGTCTTTTTGACCGTGCCCATGGAGGTGGCCATGAACACGTACTGGTTCTCGGGGAAGGTGCGCGCTTCGCCGGTCAGGGCCAGCACCACGTTGATCTTCTCGCCTTCTTGCAGCGGGAACATGTTGACGATCGGGCGGCCGCGCGAGCCACGCGAGCCGGCAGGCACTTCCCAGACCTTGAGCCAATACAGGCGGCCACGGTTGGAGAAGCACAGCAGGTAGTCGTGTGTGTTGGCAATGAAGAGCTGGTCGATCCAGTCGTCTTCTTTGGTGGCTGCAGCTTGCTTGCCGCGACCACCACGCTTTTGGGCACGGTATTCGGACAGGGGTTGGCTCTTGATGTAGCCGCTGTGAGAGAGCGTGACCACCATGTCGGTGGGGGTGATCAGGTCTTCGGTGGCCAGGTCTTGCGCGTTGTGCTCGATCTGGCTGCGGCGTGCGCCGATTTTGGTTTGGCCAAATTCTTGGCGCACGGTGCCCAGCTCGTCACCAATGATGGTCGACACGCGTTCGGGCTTGGCCAAGATGTCCAGCAGGTCTTCGATGACCGACATCACTTCCTTGTACTCGGCCACGATCTTGTCTTGTTCCAGACCGGTCAGGCGTTGCAGACGCATCTGCAAAATTTCTTGCGCTTGTGTGTCCGACAGGCGGTACAGGCCATCTTGGCCCAGGCCGTATTCGCGCTCCAGGCCTTCTGGGCGGTAGTCATCGGCGTTGATGGTCGAGCCATCATCGCGGGCGCGGGTCAGCATGGTGCGCACCATCTGGCTGTCCCAGGCGCGGGTCATCAGCTCGGCCTTGGCCACGGGGGGCGTGGGCGCATTGCGGATGATGGCGATGAAGTCGTCGATGTTGGCCAAGGCCACGGCCAAACCTTCGAGCACGTGGCCGCGATCGCGGGCTTTGCGCAACTCAAACACCGTGCGGCGTGTGACCACTTCGCGGCGGTGCTCCAGGAAGACTTGAATCAAGTCTTTCAGGTTGCACAGCTTGGGTTGCCCGTCGATCAGGGCCACCATGTTCATGCCGAAGGTGTCTTGCAGCTGGGTTTGCTTGTAGAGGTTGTTGAGCACCACTTCGGGGACTTCACCCCGTTTGAGCTCGATCACCACGCGCATGCCGGACTTGTCGGACTCGTCCTGGATATGGCTGATGCCTTCGATCTTCTTTTCGTGCACCAACTCGGCAATGCGCTCGAGCAAGGTCTTTTTGTTGACCTGGTAGGGCAGCTCGTCCACGATGATGGATTGGCGTTGGCCCTTGTCGATGTCTTCAAAGTGGCATTTGGCGCGCATGACCACGCGGCCACGGCCGGTACGGTAACCGTCTTTGACGCCGCTGATGCCGTAAATGATGCCGGCGGTTGGGAAGTCAGGCGCGGGGATGATTTCCATCAACTCATCGACCGAGGCCTCTGGGTTGCGCAGCAAATGCAAGCAAGCGTCCACCACCTCGTTGAGGTTGTGTGGCGGGATGTTGGTGGCCATGCCCACAGCGATACCGCCGGAGCCGTTGATCAACAGGTTGGGCAGTCGCGAGGGCAGGACCAAGGGCTCTTGTTCCGAGCCGTCGTAGTTGGGGCCGAAGTCGACGGTTTCCTTGTCGATGTCACCCAGCATCTCGTGGGCAATTTTGGCCAGGCGGATTTCGGTGTAACGCATGGCAGCAGCGTTGTCGCCGTCCACCGAGCCGAAGTTGCCTTGACCGTCCACCAACATGTGGCGCATGGAAAAGTCTTGCGCCATGCGCACGATGGTGTCGTACACCGACTGGTCACCGTGGGGGTGGTATTTACCGATCACGTCACCCACGATACGGGCCGACTTTTTGTAGGGTCGGTTCCAGTCGTTGTTCAGCTCGTGCATCGCAAACAGCGCACGGCGGTGCACTGGCTTCAAGCCGTCACGGGCATCGGGCAGGGCACGACCGACGATCACGCTCATGGCGTAATCGAGGTAGCTGCGCCGCATTTCCTCTTCCAGACTGATGGGCAGTGTTTCTTTGGCGAACTGGGTCATATATAGAGGGGTAATGGGTGACGCGATGGGAATCTCTCATTTTAGGTGCATTAGGGTGTCGCAAGAATGCAACAACTTTGTTTCCAAATTTGTAATTGGTTGTCAGTGCTGTGGGCCAATTCACAGCCCCATTCAAGGTCTATGGCACAATAAATGTCAGCGTTGCAAGTGACGGTCATTTGTAACGTTCATTTTTCGCAGCGAGTCTGCGGCTTAATCCCTTAAGAGGAAGACCATGAAGAAACTCAACAAAGTGGCAATGATGTTTGCAGCCGCAGCTCTCGCAACGGCCGCTGGCGCGCAATCCGTGGACAACTGGCGCAATGGCTCCGGCGACCTGATCTGGAAAAACAGCAACCAAGAACTGTGCTGGCGCGATGCCAACTGGACACCTGCAACAGCAGCTGCCGGCTGCGACGGCGCCATCGTGGCTCCTAAAGCGGCTCCAGCCCCAGCACCTGTGGCTGCCCCAGCTCCTAAAGCTGCTCCAGCTCCAAAGCCAGCCCCAGCACCTGCTGCAGCGACCAAAGTCACTTACGCTGCTGACGCATTTTTCGACTTCGACAAAGCTGTTTTGAAGAAAGAAGGCAAAGCCAAGTTGGACGATTTGGTTGGCAAAGTTAAAGGCATCAACTTGGAAGTCATCATCGCTGTGGGTCACACCGACTCCGTGGGCACCGATGGCTACAACCAGAAGCTGTCTGTCAAGCGCGCTGACGCTGTGAAGGCTTACTTGGTGTCCAAGGGCATCGAGAAAAACCGCGTTTACACCGAAGGCAAAGGCGAGAAGCAACCCGTTGCTGACAACAAGACTTCTGCTGGCCGCGCTAAAAACCGCCGCGTTGAAATCGAAGTGGTCGGTACACGCGCCAACAAATAATCCTTTCCAAGGATGACCCAAAAGCCCCAGCGATGGGGCTTTTTTTATGGGCCCAGGCTAACCGTTTGGGTCGATTGCTTCACAATCGCTCCCCATGAACACTGCTGCAAACAACGTTGACCCCGCCGAACTGGCCAAGTTTTCCGATCTGGCCCACCGTTGGTGGGATCCTGAGAGTGAATTTCGCCCCTTGCACCAGATCAACCCCCTGCGCCTGGAGTGGATCAACGCTCAAGTGCCTTTGTCGGGTTTGAATGTGGTCGATGTGGGTTGTGGCGGCGGCATTCTGGCCGATGCCATGGCGCGCAAAGGCGCTCAGGTCACCGGGATTGACCTCGCCACCAAGTCACTCAAGGTGGCGCAATTGCATGCCTTGGAGGCCGGCACCACCGGTGTTCAGTACCGTGAAATCAGTGCAGAAGCTTTGGCGGAAGAAAAGCCTGGGCAGTTTGATGTGGTCACCTGCATGGAAATGCTCGAGCACGTGCCCGATCCCGCTTCGGTGGTCAAAGCCTGTGTGCAAATGGTCAAACCGGGCGGTTGGGTGTTCTTTTCGACGCTCAACCGCAACCCCAAGTCTTTTTTGTTTGCCATTGTGGGCGCCGAGTACATCCTCAAACTTTTGCCCAAAGGCACCCACGAGTTTGCTCGCATGATCAAACCGAGCGAATTGTCCACCTGGGCCCGTGATGCGGGTCTTGATGTGCGGGGCTTCAAGGGCATGGAATACAACCCTTTCACACGACGCTATTGGCTCTCCAGTGACACCAGCGTCAACTACCTGATGGCCTGTCGCAAGGGGTGAACATGTTCCACAACGTACAAGCCGTTTTGTTCGATCTTGATGGCACGCTGATCGACAGCGCGCCCGATTTGGGCGCTGCAGCCGACCAAATGCGCGTGGCCCGTGGCTTGCCTTCCTTCCCACTTGAGCATTACCGGCCCATGGCTGGCGCGGGGGCTCGCGGCATGATTGGCCTGGCCTTTGGCATGACGCCAGAGCACCCCGATTTCGAGGCGATGAAAGAAGAGTTTTTCGTCAACTACGAAAACTGCATGACCGAGCGCACCCGCATTTTTGACGGCGTGGTGGACATGGTCAATGCGCTGGTGGCCCAGGGCCTGGCTTGGGGGGTGGTGACCAACAAGTCCAGCCGCTTCACCGACCCGCTGACGGCGGCCATGCCTTTGTTTGCTTCGGCGCGGGCGATTGTGAGCGGCAACACCACGCCACATGCCAAACCGCATCCAGAGCCCTTGTTCGAGGCGGCCAGGCGTTTGTCGGTGGATCCTGCTCGCTGCGTGTATGTGGGCGATGATGAACGCGACATCGTGGCCGGCTTGGCCGCGGGCATGGGCACGGTGGCGGCGACCTACGGATATTTGGGCGCACAGGCGGATATTTCGCGTTGGAATGCCCATTTGCACATTGATTCTCCGCTGGACCTCTTGAAATCGCTCAACCCGGCCTAAAATAGACAACTCAGGGGCTGCACTGGTTTCGACATGGGTTCGGACGCGTGGCAGGGCATGTCGAGGTTCTGTTACCTCGTAAAACCGCAGAAAAAAACTAACTGCAAACGACGAACGTTTCGCACTCGCCGCTTAATCCGGTGAGCCTTGCAACAGTTGGCCGATAGGCTGGGTTAGGGGGTCGCAAGACTTCCTAACTGCAAGGGAAAACATATGGGCTGGCATCACCTCGGGTACCTTGGTGTGGTGTGAGAAAAAAGGGTGCTGGCTGGGTGCGTAGCGTGTCGCTGCGCGACGCACACGGCGAGATCCAAATCAGACGACTACACATGTAGAACTGTACGAAAAAGGCTTGTGGACGGGGGTTCAAATCCCCCCAGCTCCACCATATGCAGGGGGACAGATTTTCTCTGTCCCCCTTTTCATGCTCGGAAAGCCCAGTATTTGCGGGCTCCCGCGTTTTCCCTTGTGGACGCGGCAGGGCACATTTCTCCGATTTTTGACCTCAAAGTCCGAATTTCTCTCTTTTTTCTCTGATGGCTTATGGACGCGTCCATGAGCCGAGCCCAGTATTCATGCGGTTTCCCGCGATCGGGTTGGACCTTGCCACTGCCTGAGCATGAGGGATTGGAACTGGCCTCAAGCAGACGTTAGGCATGATTTGCTCAGGTGTTTCCGGCTGATCGATAGGCAGCTCTCGGCGGCGTGAGCTGCCATTCACGAATGACCGTTCTCCAAAAATAAATTTATACGTACCAGGCTGCATCGGTAGCCTAAATCGCCGTGGCCGAAGACACGTACCTTGCGCAGTTGCGCCACTTGCTGCGCCTGATCCAACGACTAGAGTGATCAAGCGCGAATAATGCCTCCGCAGGGATCATCCGCTACAGCAACTGCCTTTGCCTCGCACATGGATGGGCGGGCACGGTACCGTGCCGTAGGAACAGAATGACCCCATATTTTGAGGAGGCTCCACACTTTGAAAAGATGGAGCCAAGATCAAGAAATCAAACCGTTTTTTACCCGAAGTGCGCGAACGCGCTGTCCGTATGGTGCTTGAACACCGAGGCGAGTACCTCTCCCTGTGGGCCACCATTGAGTCCATCGCCCCCAAGATCGGGTGTGTGCCGCAAACCCTCAACGACTGGGTTCGCCAGCACGAAGTTGATGCAGGCATGCGCAATGGCGTCAGATCTGACGAGCGCGCCCGCATCAAAGACCTCGAGCGGGAAGTCAAGGCACAGAGGTAGCCCGCTGCACAGTCGATCGGCTGATGAAGGGTCTGGGATTGCACGGTGTTCGCCGGGGCAAGGTCATCCGTACGACAGTCCAAGACAAGGTTGCGGCTTGCCCGCTGTATCGGGTCAACCGTCAATTCAAAGTAGATAGGCCCAACCAACTGTGGGTGTCGGACTTCAACTAACTGACCCCCTAGGAGTTGGACAAACTTAAAGGGGTTTCATGAGGAAGTATCAAACCCGGGGCGATTCAGGCTGCTTGGAGGGGAACGGAGCAAATAGAAAAGATGCACATGAAAGTCTATAGCTGCTAAACTGTTCACCATATGCGTAAATGGTTGGCAATCCTTTTGTTGGTGTTCATGCCGCTACAGCTTAGCTGGGCGGCTGTAGCCAGCTATTGCCAACACGAAACCGGTGCCGCAGCCAAGCACTTTGGTCACCATGACCATCAGCACAAGACTGCGGATGGCAAAGACGCATCTTCCGATCCAGCCAAGACCATCGGTGGCGATCCCGATTGCGCGTCCTGTCACGCGGGATGTTTGTCGGCCTTGCCTGGGGCAGTCACGATTGCATCGCTGGCCGACTCGTCTCTGGATACAGCAGATTACGGGGCTTGTCTCACGTCGCCCCCTTTTGAACGCCTCGAACGCCCTAAGTGGCGTGTCCTCGCCTGATCGGCGGGGAGCGCGTTCCTTTCCCTTCGTCATCACCCATCCACGGATACGCCTAGCGCGTGCCTGGGTCAAGCCGACCTCGCTCGGTTGACGTGATGACGAGCAGGCGATCATTTGGATCGCTCACCGCCGATTCCCTCTTGTATTTGAATATCAATGGAGAATCGGATGTTGAAGAGTCATCACAATTACAAACGACGGTATTTAGTCTCCGTCCTTCGCACCTCAAAAGTTGCGGCTGCAACGAGCTTGCTCCTTGCGCTCACTGCGGGCGCAGTATTCGCTCAAGCGCTACCAGCGGCAAAAGATAGTCATCTAGCAGTTGTCAAAAGCGGCTCACAAACCGAAACAGCAACGATCCTGACGCTACAAAAGGCCATTGATTTGGCGTTGGATAGCAATCTAGATCTGGCTGTCGCAAAGCGGGAAATCGAGGCAACGCAAGGTCAGGTGATCCAGGCACAAGCTCGTCCCAATCCTGAACTAGCGTATTCGCAGGAAGACAAGCGGGCATCGACCGGTACACAAAGCGTGCAGATCAATGTGCCCGTAGAAATTGGAGGCAAGCGCGCTGCCCGTATCACGGCGGCTGAGCGAGGGCGTGACATTGCGTCCGAGGAGCTAAATGTGCGCCGTGTTGAAATTCGCGCCACCGTCATCGCAGCCTTCTTCGAAGCTTTGGCAGCTCAGGAACGCGTAGCATTGGCCGGGGCTAGTGTCGATCTAGCAGGACGCGCTACTGATGCAGTTGTCAAACGTGTGGCAGCGGGCAAGGTTTCTCCAGTCGAAGAAACAAAGGCACGGGTAGCCGAATCAGGTGTGCGAGTCGAACTGGCACAGGCCCAGAGCGAGCAACGCAATGCTCGGGCACGTTTGGTCAGTTTGCTCGGGGCCAACCCACCGCGATTTACTACCGTGGCTGGCAGTGTTGATGAACTTCCGGCCGTT
This sequence comes from Limnohabitans lacus, assembly GCF_030053395.1. Taxonomy (GTDB): domain Bacteria; phylum Pseudomonadota; class Gammaproteobacteria; order Burkholderiales; family Burkholderiaceae_C; genus Limnohabitans_A; species Limnohabitans_A lacus. The sequence continues at coordinate 53,117 of NZ_JASGBH010000013.1, forward strand.
CTATCGTTTGAGAACGTACAGCAGCGCCTGTCTGCTTCGCCAACGCTGCGCCGAGCGCAGATGGAGGTTGAGCGTCGCAGGTCGTTGGTCGATGTAGAGCGCAGCAAGCGCGTCCCCAATGTCACTGTCAGTATGGGGGTGAAACGCCCCAACGAACTGCAGCGCGATCAACTGCTGTTCGGGGTTTCTGTGCCCTTGCCGCTGTTTGATCGCAATCAGGGCAACTTGTTGGAAGCGCTGAAGCGCGAAGACAAGGCGCAGGACGAACTTCAAGCACTGAACGTTCGTGTAAGCACGGAAGTATTCCAAGCCCGCGAACGGCTGGAATACATTCTTAGCGAAGTCGACGTCCTGCAAAGGGATGTTTTGCCTGGAGCCAAGAGCGCCTACGATGCCGCCACCATCGGGTTTGAATACGGCAAGTTCAACTTCTTGGAAGTGCTGGACGCACAGCGCACCTACTTTGCCGCTAAATCTCAATACCTCAAAGCATTAGCTGAGGCGCATCGCGCAGCAGCGGAAATCGACCGTGTGCTCGGGGAATCCGGTTCAACTGCTAATCAGCCAGCGAATAAGGAATAAACATGAAAATCAATACAAAAAAATTAAATATCAGCAAAAAACATCTGATCGCGATTGCCGTAATAGTTCTGACAGGCATTTTATTGGGCAGCGCAATACTCGGCGGCAAAGCAACCAAGACAGCCGAAAATGATGGCGACGGTCACGGCAGCCACGCTGAAGCTAAGGCAACCGGTGATGGTGAAAATCACGAGGCCCCAACCAAGGGGCCACATGGCGGCAAGTTGTTCAAGGAGGGGGACTTCGGGCTGGAAGCGTTGCTCGCTGAGGAAGGCGGTGAGCCTCGATTGCGAATTTGGTTGTATGAAAAAAGCAATCCTCTTCCGACCAACGCGGCAAAGGTCGGCGCGACCATCTCACGATTGACCGGAGAGAAACAGACACTGAATTTCACGTCTGACAAGGACAGCCTATTGAGTCGCGAGGTGGTGCCAGAACCGCACGCGTTCGAGATCAGCATCGCTGCACAGACCGCCAACAAGCCCTTCATATTCGTTCTCAACCAAGAAGAGGGAAAGGTCGAACTCAGTGATGCGCAAATTAAAGCTGCATCCATTGGCATCGACACGGCAGGGGCTGCACTAATTAAGTCAGCATTACTATTACCCGGGGAAATTCGCTTGAACGAAGACCGGACGTCGCACGTTGTGCCACGCATTTCAGGGGCCGTAGAAAGCGTGCAGGCCAGCCTGGGGCAAGCTGTCAAGAAGGGGCAGGTTCTCGCCGTCATTGCCAGCCCGGCTGCGTCTGAACAGCGTAGCGAGTTGCAAACAGCGCAAAAGCGTCTGACCCTGGCCAAGACCACGTTCGAGCGCGAAAAGCGGCTCTGGGAGCAGAAGATTTCTGCAGAGCAGGACTACCTGCAAGCAGGGCAAGCGCTGCACGAGGCTGAAGTCGCTGTTACCAATGCTCAACAGAAGCTGTCCGCCTTGGGGCTTTCATCAAGCTCTCAGGGAGGCCTCAATCGTTTCGAATTGCGTGCGCCATTCGACGGCTTGGTGATTGAAAAACATCTCAGCCTCGGTGAAGCCGTCAAGGAAGACGCAGCCGTGTTCACCGTGTCAGATTTGGGACAGGTTTGGGCCGAGATCAACGTACCTGCCAAAGACTTGCCGCTTGTCAAGGTTGGTGAAAAGGTTGCCATCAAGGCAACTGCATTCGATGCCAGCGCGCTAGGCACCATCACCTTTGTGGGCTCGCTGATCGGAGAACAAACCCGCATGGCCAAGGCCCGTGTGGTTTTGGCCAACCCCAAGGGTGCTTGGCGTCCTGGACTGTTCGTCAATGTGGAAGTGACATCCTCTGAGGCTGAAGTACCCGTGACAGTGGCGAGTGATGCCATTCAGACTGTGGGCGACAAGTCAGTCGTGTTCCTGAAGGTAGATGGCGGGTTCGTTGCACAGCCTGTGCAGTTGGGCCGCAGTGATGGCAAGCGCGTCGAAGTAGTGCAAGGCATCAGGTCTGGGGCACCGTATGCGTCGACAGGCAGTTTTGTCGTGAAGTCAGAACTTGGCAAAGCCTCTGCCGAACACGCCCATTGATGCAGGAGAGACATATATGTTTGAAAAACTAATTCGCGCAGCCATTGAGCACCGATGGATGGTGTTGCTAGCGGTCATCGGTATGGCTGCCATAGGCGTGTTCAACTATCAAAAGCTCCCCATCGATGCCGTACCAGACATCACCAACGTCCAGGTTCAGATTAATACCCAAGCACCGGGATATTCCCCGCTAGAGTCCGAGCAACGGGTGACTTACCCGATTGAAACCGTGATGGCGGGTCTTCCTAACCTGGAGCAAACCCGCTCCCTGTCTCGCTATGGGCTGTCGCAAGTGACCGTGATCTTTAAGGACGGCACTGATATTTACTTCGCTCGCCAACTGGTCAATGAGCGCATTCAGGGAGCGCGAGACAAACTGCCCTCTGGCATCACACCTGCGCTGGGGCCAATCTCCACCGGCCTGGGCGAAATTTACCTGTGGACGGTGGAGGCCAAAGATGGTGCAAAGAAGCCCGATGGCACGCCCTATACGGCCACCGATTTACGCGAGATCCAGGACTGGATCATCAAACCGCAGTTGCGCAATGTGCCCGGCGTGACGGAAATCAACTCGATTGGTGGCTATGCCAAGGAATACCAGATAGCGCCGATACCAGAGCGCCTGGCATCGTTGGGTGTCACCCTGCAAGACATCGTGACGGCGCTGGATCGCAACAACGGCAACGTGGGCGCAGGCTACATCGAAAGGCGTGGCGAGCAGTACCTTATCCGAGCACCTGGACAGGTCAAGACGCTGGAGGACATTGGAAACGTCATTCTCAGCAGCTCGGGTGGCGTCCCGATCCGGGTGCGTGACGTGGCTGACGTTGGACTGGGGCGCGAATTGCGTACTGGCGCTGCCACGGACAATGGGCGTGAAGTGGTGCTGGGCACGGTCTTCATGCTCATCGGCCAGAACAGCCGAACGGTGTCGCAAGCCGTTGACAAGAAAATGTTGGAGATCAACCGCAGCCTGCCAGAAGGCGTTCACGCGGTGACGGTCTACGACCGTACCGTGTTGGTAGACAAAGCCATCAGCACGGTGAAGAAGAACCTGCTGGAAGGCGCGATCCTCGTGATCGTGATCCTGTTCCTGTTTCTGGGCAACATCCGTGCGGCCATCATTACGGCAACGGTGATTCCACTGTCCATGCTGTTCACCTTCACGGGCATGGTGCAATACAAGGTCAGCGCCAATTTGATGAGCCTCGGGGCACTGGACTTTGGCATCATCATCGATGGCGCGGTGGTGATCGTCGAGAACTGCGTCCGACGTCTTGCCCATGCGCAAGCTCAATACGGCAGGCCGCTGACTCGCTCAGAACGCTTTCACGAGGTGTTCCTAGCATCCAAGGAATCACGTCGCCCGCTCCTGTTTGGTCAGCTGATCATCATGGTGGTGTACCTGCCCATCTTCGCTCTTACTGGCGTCGAAGGGAAGATGTTTCATCCGATGGCGTTCACGGTGGTGGCGGCGCTCGTGGGAGCCATGATTTTGTCGGTGACCTTCATTCCGGCTGCAGTCGCGTTGTTCATTGGCAGCCGTGTCAGCGAGAAGGAAAACTTCTTGATGGTGCAAGCCAAGCGCTGGTACGGCCCGTTGCTGGATCGCGTGATGGAGGCCAAGGCTGTTGTGTTGGCTACCGCAGCTGTGGCAGTGGTATTGTGCGGTTTGATTGCAACACGCATGGGCAGTGAGTTCGTACCCAGCTTGAACGAAGGAGACTTCGCCATTCAGGCCCTTCGCATTCCTGGCACAAGTTTGTCGCAATCTGTAGGGATGCAGCAGCAACTTGAAGCAACGCTGAAATCTAAGTTTCCCGAGATTGAACGTGTCTTTGCGCGCACTGGAACAGCGGAAATTGCCTCCGATCCTATGCCGCCAAACATTTCTGACGGCTACATCATGCTAAAGCCCATTTCCGAGTGGCCTGAGCCGCGCAAGTCACGCGACGAGTTGCTGGCCGCCGTGCAGGAAGTTGTAGGCAAGATACCAGGCAACAACTACGAATTTTCCCAGCCAATCCAACTTCGATTCAACGAACTCATATCGGGGGTGCGCAGCGATGTGGCAGTAAAGATTTTCGGGGACGACATGGACGTTTTGAACAAGACAGCCGAAGAAGTCTCGTCCAAGTTGCAAAAAATCCCTGGTGCCTCAGAAGTAAAGGTGGAGCAAACCACAGGACTGCCGATGCTTACAGTCAACATCGATCGCCAAAAGTCTGCGCGCTACGGACTGAACGTGGCTGATATCCAAGACGTTGTGGCTACGGCTATCGGTGGTCGCGAGGCCGGTACGCTGTTCGAGGGTGATCGCCGTTTCGACATTCTGGTTCGTTTGCCAGAATCCCTTCGCAACGACCTTGAGAGCATGAAACGCTTGCCGATTCCCTTGCCACGCTCCACTGGCAGCGCTGAGGGACGCACCAACTTCATTCAACTGAGCGAAGTGGCGACCTTCGATCTGGCACCTGGGCCCAATCAGGTTAGCCGCGAGAACGGCAAGCGTCGCATCGTGGTGAGTGCAAACGTGCGTGGCCGTGACGTTGGCTCCTTTGTTGCCGATGCAGAAGCTGCGTTGACTCAGGTCAAAATTCCTGTGGGTTACTGGACAAGCTGGGGCGGCACTTTTGAGAATTTACAGTCCGCTACTCAGCGGTTGCAAATCGTCGTCCCGGTATCACTGCTCTTGGTTTTCGTGTTGCTGTTTGCGATGTTCGGCAATGTCAAGGATGGTTTGCTGGTCTTTACCGGCATTCCGTTTGCCTTGACCGGAGGCATTCTGGCGCTGTGGCTACGAGACATCCCGATGTCGATTTCTGCAGCAGTGGGTTTCATCGCACTGTCAGGTGTTGCCGTGCTCAATGGTCTGGTGATGATTTCCTATATTCGCAGTTTACGAGAGGATGGAACGCCCTTGGATTCGGCCATTCGCGAGGGGGCACTGACTAGATTGCGTCCTGTGCTGATGACGGCTTTGGTGGCGTCATTGGGTTTCATCCCGATGGCTATCGCCACTGGAACCGGTGCGGAGGTGCAGCGTCCCTTGGCAACTGTGGTGATAGGCGGCATCTTGTCCTCCACATTGCTGACGCTGCTCGTGCTTCCAATTTTGTATCGGCTGGCCCATCGTCCAGACGAGACAATGGAGGATGTCACTGCCGAGCCGATGCATCCGCAGGTTGTGGCCGATTCGCAGAATCCCTGATGGTCAGTCCAAATTCCCCCACCCGTGGCCACCCCAAATTCCCCCAGGCAGCGCCCTCAGATTATGACGCGTCAGCTTGGATGACCAAGCGCGCCGCCGCCTCCTTGAGCCTATAG
>NZ_JASGBH010000014.1 GCF_030053395.1 Limnohabitans lacus
GCCGGAACATGCGTCCTGCCCACAGGTGCCGACGGTGTCGGCGTTGAGACCCTGTCCCCGATCAATTCAGGTGGGGGAGTTTGAGGTGGCCATAAGTGGGGGAATTTGGGTGGCCATCAGGGGGAAGCCTCCCTTTTTGTTATTTTTATCGAGCTTCGCGCAGCAGAGGGTGTGGGTGAAACCCACGATATTCAACCTAAAGTAAGCCCGAAAGGGATAACGTAGGATTGATTGACCTTGCTTTATCTCCCTTTTCTCTGTTTTTTGAATTTGCAGGGGGTAGGAGTAACGGTGCTTATTAATACATTAGCAGGCCAAAAATAGAAGTCAACTAGTAGAGTTTAGGCTGTCGAAATTTGGAGTGTTAAAAGTCAGATTGTGAACATGTAAATACTTAGGGTTAGAAGAATTTGCGATGTTAGAAGTCCAATTGTGGACAGTTCAATCAGATACCTATGAACAACGTGGAATGTTAGCAGTCCATATTTAAAAATACGCAACATTAATGTTTGGCCTATGCGCATAGGATGACAGGCTAAAGCTGGAATTTCTAAATGCCTGTTGACAACAAAATTTAAGCTGCTATTCATTGATTAAAACAGGAGAAAATCAATGAAGAAAAATACAAAAATGAGTTCAACGAAGGTAAGCGTTGAAACAAGAATAAGTGCAAGGGTGCCAAATTCGTTATATCTTGCAATGAGATTTATAGCTACAAGTCAGTCTATGACTATTGAAGAAAAAATTGCAGAGCTGTGCAAAAATGAAGTTGCCTATGTCTCTAAGCAAAAGTGGTTCATAGAATTAATTGAAAAAGGTAGTGCTGATGACATAATTCCTTTGCTTGAGTTATTGGATAGAAGGAAATTAATAATTGCTGGTAAGGATTTGAAAAAAGCTACAAGTGATTTTGATTTAAACAATATTTCTAAGAGTGATTGAAATACCATCAGCGCACTCGCCTTGTGGCGGCCCCGGCCTCACGTGGTTAAGGAACGACGGAGCGTTCTCACTCGCGTGATCATGTCATTTATTGGGTGTTTTTTGTAAAATTACGGCATGGCTTTTAAGTTATTGACATATAAATCCCAAAGCCTCATACATTCTCTTGCAAGATCTAAAGCATCGATTAATTGAGTGTTGCTTAAGATAGTGTATTCACATTTCATAACTTCACCACCACCACTGCTTGTCAACCAAGTAGAGGTTTCTCGTGTTTTTCCTGCTATATGTGGTTTGCTACCACTTCGTGTGGTTCTAGTAAGTTTGCAATGTTTCGAACCATTAGCCAGATCAGCACAAATTTTTAAATCATGATGATTATTAATGTAGGAGTCTATTTCTTCGGCTGTTATGCCCTTTAAGTTAAGCTGAATGATCCAGTCTCTTATGTGGTAGCAATGAATGAAGAATGATATTACATCATCATCGTAATCATGCTTGTTGTGTTCCGATGAAGAAAATATACCTTCATAAATATTTTCTATTCTTTTTAAATATCTTTTTGCTCTTTCAATTTGCTCCATAACGATATCCTAAAAATCTAGTATGGTTTTGAACTTTTCTGATGCTTCTTGTGCGATAGGGCGCATATCTTCTCCACAATTTTGACGATCTCATCCCTGTCGCTGCTGGATACACCGTCTAGCATGTTCGCAATGTACTGGGCTTGTCCTGTCAATCCTGTGCTGGTTTCAACTACAAGTTCGTCTATGCCACATTGAAAGAGTGTGGCCAGCTTCACCAGGCGAGAAACTGTTAAAGGTGTTACGCCTCGCTCGATGCGCCCGTAGGCTTCTGTGCTCAGGTTGAGCCGATCCGCGACATCTTCTTGTGTCAATGACACTGCTTCGCGCTTCTTGGCAACCAGTCGGCCAACGATCTTGTTGATTTGAACTTGCCTGCTCATGGGTGTTGCTTGTCAGTAAAAATCATATGAATTTAACTGAAAAAGCACCCATATTTCGATGGGTGCTTTCTTTTATGCAACAAGGGCTTCAAGTTTTCGTCGTTGCTTTCGCGTTAGCTTTGACATCAACATTTCGAAGTTCCGATTGATGGTTTCGATCAACTCTTTATGAAAGGTGTTGAAGGAAGGGGCATTGATCAATGTCCATGCTGTATGTGCATTCAAGCTGATTCCAATAGTCTCTGCCATTGCTTGTGCTAGAAATACGGAGTTGTATAGCAACACATATTCACGGATTCGTTCATAAGAATTTGAGCCCGTGTGTTTGATAAACTTTAAGCAATTTTCCCCATCATTGGTGGTCGAAAAATCAATCAATTGTTGATTCATTCCTCGAATACAGAATTCAAGGCAGTTCATTCCGAAATGTTTGTTCATGGTTCTTCTCCTTATTTGGATAAAATTTCGAGAAACATTGCTTTGTCGTCGGAACTGAGATCGTTGATTATTTCGTTGTATCGGTGTGCAATAATTTTGATTCCGAAATCAACGAGAACTTCATCGCCTTCATTTGTGTTGAAATATTCTTCGTATCCCAATACTTGAACTTGAGCCTTCATATCAAGAATTTGATAGCCCAATAGGAGGTTTGGTAATTTTTGTTCTGATGTTAAATTGTGCTTCTTCAAATTTTTCACTGTTTCTTTAAAAATCTTTGACTCCAAATATTGCTCTGTAGAAATGCAGCCATTTGGGATTGTTGCGAACTTGATGCTGATACTCATATTAATTCCCTTTTAATTTAAATTTAGCCACTCAAATTAATGACTTATTTCATTTATTTGATTTGTTGTTGGCGTGGTTGTATTTTTATATTTTCAGGAAATTAAGTACATGAAGTAGTGCGTCGTGATCCTACGTGGTACGTTGGGTTGTGCTTTATATTTGACTTTTCTTTGCTTTTTTTGTAATTGAAAAAGCTTTGAAGGAAAATTGAAATGAAAAATGGAAAATATATGGAAGAGGGCGTTGAATACTGGTATTTCAATGACCAGCTTCACCGTGAAGACGGTCCTGCCTGCACCGAATCCGATGGTTCGGTGTCTTGGTATCTCAATGGGGAGTTGCACCGTGAGGATGGGCCTGCTGTGGAATGGGCCGACGGTGGGAAAGAATGGTGGATGCGTGGCAGAAGGCACCGTAAAGGTGGTCCTGCTGTGATCTTTTCAGACGGAAGCCAGTCTTGGTACCTCAATGGCGAAAGACACCGTGTTGGCGGTCCAGCCATGCAGTTTATGAATGGTGCTCAGGCTTGGTTTGTGGATGGCTTAGTTCACCGTGAGGACGGTCCAGCCTTGGTTGGAATTGATGGCACCTTGGCTTGGTACCTCAACGGAAGAGAAGTTCCTCAAGAAGCTTTGCTGGTTGGAGTCAGTGCCCAAAAGCCTGTGGTCACTATGTTGGCGATGAGGCAGAAATACCTTGGGGTTCAGACACCAAGCGTGACTGGGCTTTAAATACTCTTACGGGATCTTGCCGGCAAATACGAAGTTGTCTGCAACAATTTCATAATCTGACAATTGTTGTTTGGCTTTTGGTGTCCATAATTTATGGGCACCAGGATCAAAAATCACATCAATTAGCAGATAGCCGTGATTTTTTTCGTAGGCATAAATCACATAGCAATCGCTGCGCCTTCTGTGGGGCTGTCGCTTTGACCAGAAGTAATCCCAGTCCTCTTTGGCTTTACCGGGAGTGACCGGGGCCATATGTGTATGGGTGAGGTCATTTTCTGTTTTGGTTTGACCAAACCAGTAACTGCCATACTCGCCCCCAAGCTTCCACTCTTTGAAGCGTGTGATGAGCAAATTTGGAGTTAATTGACTTCCTTGGAGCTTCAGCGTTAGCTGGCTCGTCATCCTGACATTAACCATCGGCCCCTGACTATTTTTGGGGGCGCAATCTTGTCACACCGGCATACATTCCGGCGGATTTCTCAAGGGTGAACATGCCACTGGTTCGGATGGAGTCCAGTGCTTTAATGTCGGCCTCTGGCAGTGTAGGAGCAGCACGCACGACAGGACCCGCAGTCTTACGCGGTTGCGTGACTGGTAGACCTACAAACTTGAACATTGCGTGCGCCATGAGAAAACTCCTACAGTCTCATCTTAGCATTTTGCGAGTCAAAGTCAATCCTCGTGACTGGCTTAGAGGTGGTGCTTGAGGCGTTCGGCAATGCGCTGTACCACTTCCACAATCATGGCTCTGTCTGCTTCAGGAAGGGTCTGAAGGACTTGTGAGATCAGCTCTGCCTGGTCACTTGTCCTGGTGCTGCTTGCAATAAGCAGCTCGTCAATGCCACATTTGTAGAGGTCGGCAAGTTCAGCCAGTCGCTGGACTGTGGGCATGGTGATTCCGCGCTCCATACGACTAACCGCTTCAGGCCCGATCTGAAGTGCTTGTGAGACTTCCTCTTGAGTCAGGCCGCACGACTCCCTCCGAAGCGCCAAGGCTTTGCCAATGCTTTTGAAAAGCTCTCTGTGCTGTGTGATCTGTGCGGGCATTTGGTGGCTCAATGTTTGTCAACTTATATGGTCGTCAGTCAACCAAATTTATTGAACATGCGTTAAAGTTGAGTCACGCCTTTAAAGGTTGTGTCCTGGCACTTAGGTGCTGCTTTTTTAACTTTTCAGAAAAAACAATGATGAAAAATTTTTTCTTCGCTTTGGTTACTTTGGTGCTTTCCTCTTTCGTTCATGCTCAGGACGGAAAGAGCAACTGGTACGTGGGGGCTGGAGTGGGTCAGTCCAACATGTCCTTCAACTCTCAAGACTTCCGAGTCAATCCAAGCATTGCTGCTGCTGGATTCAATGCGTCCACCTATGAGACACGAGCTGGCACTTCCTTCAATGTCTATGGTGGCTATCGCCTGTCTGATAACTGGTCAGTCAAGGCTGAATACACCAACTTTGGAAAGCAAAAGTGGGGCTACAACATCACAGGTGGAAACGCCAACTCAGACCTGACCGTCAAGGGTTACTCCTTGGCGGCAGTGGGGACGATCCCAGTGGTTGACAAGGTATCCCTTCTTGGTGAGGCTGGGGCATTTTTCTACGATGCCAAACGATCCCCTACACACAGCGGCGCAGTGGTGCCTTTGACGGGAACGCCTGAAGTCTCCAGCAAGAAGGGGTTGTCTCCTTATGCTGCCTTTGGTGCCCAATACGACTTGACAAAAAATGTGGCGGTTGTCGGCAAGTATGCCTACTACGGGAAAGTTGGCTCAGAAGAGGAATTCGGTCGGGTCAATCTGAGTAACTTCAACGTTAGCCTTCAATACAATTTCTGAAGGTGTTCTCATGATCAATACCCTAAATAAATTTTTTGCTGTACTCTTGATCATTATCGGTATTGCCGCATGCGGCAAGAAACAAGAGGATGGCCTATCGACAAATAACCCGCCAGCAGCGACAGACAATACACCAATCTACAGGCAAACCGAAAAATTCGGAACAGTTAGCAATCAAACATTGGTGCCTGTCTTTGAAGTTCCTTCGCAGTATACAAAATACACGCGTCAAGAAGTTTCTGAAGCCAGCAAAGACGAGTATCAGAAATTACCAGAATTTTCTTTTGAAGGCTATGTGAATACGTGGATTCAGCAGGCAGCTTCCGTTGAAAATCCTGATTGGATCGTATTGGCGGGAATTATTAATCCCCAGTTAGCGACAGACACTAATGAATTTAAAAAGCAAGAGGCTGCGGAAAAGATTAAAAATGAGATGGCTTCCGATAAAAGCAAATTAAATGTCGTCTACGGCTGGCAAGGTGAAATGCTCTATATTGCTGGCCCTGATGTGAGCAATGGCGAGTACTACCTAACCATTCGGCCAAACGCAAGCTATCAAGTTGTCTCTTACCTAAACTCAAAAAACTATCGCTACAGTCTCTTCTATCGTCCAGATTTCAAGGCGCTTGGCATGCTCGGTGACAATCGCGGAGATATGCAATTGACGGTCAAAGTGCCTGTCGAAAAAGCGAAGGAGATTGAATCGCTGAGAGATGGCCAGAAGACTATGATTCGTGTCTATGGCATTGTGAAGGGGCTAACTGATGAACGTAGGCCTCAGATCCGAAAAGATTCCTCTGAAGCGAGTTTGCGTGTTGAGGTCAAAGCGCTAGAATTCGGTGTCCGCATGAATGGGCAGTTCAAGACATTTTTCTTCCTTGATTCTGACCAGTTGAAAAAATCTAAAACCTAATAATGGCACGCCCTGCAATGGGGCGTTCCCTAAAGGAATTAAATGAAAAAATTCATACTCCACTTTGATGAGCGAATACGTTTTCGCAACTCATATGGATATCATGAACCCTCATTTCCGTTTTTTTGAAGAGTGTATTAAGCCCGTTTTCCGCAAGGACACGAACACTACCATTGACGACACACTGATTGCACTGGCTTACCCCAGTATCATTCTGATCGGTCCTGCTCCTTATTTCAATGATGCAGTTGTTGATGTCGCAAAGGCTGGCATTGATATTGAGCCTGACAAGTATTCGCTCTATTGTTTTTTGGTTGAGAATCCTGAGTTCTGCCAAAAAGTTGTAGAAGCCCATGAAGCGCTTCATGAATTCTTCAAGGCTTGGCAGGCTAAATAAAATAGAGCAACCTAGAGGTGCTTTATTTTTGTGTGTTATTCAGCATTGAATTAGGACTTTGCCATCCTTGCTGTCGGTAGTCTGCTTGCACTGATTCTCACAGGTGATTGCAATAGAACCCTTATCGGTTCTATGTTGTGTGCAAGTGGAAGGATTTCTAATTTCGATTCTGCCTTGGCTGCTTTGAATAACTAAAGGCTCTTCGGGGGTTTTCTTATCTGACCATTGGGCATAAGAATTAAAGGCTATGATTGATAGTAAAGCTGTTATTATTAATTTTTTCATGACTGTCCTTTTGTTAAATGTATTTGTATTGGTGGAGGTAGTGAAGAGCTATGCTTGTAAAGCCAACTGAAAGAAGTGTGCATATAAGCCAAAAAAGTCTTTCGATTTTTCTTGAACCATTGCGTATTGCAATTTCCAATTCAATAGCATTCAGGTCAATTCCTTGAAGTAAATATTCAAGATCTTTCCTTTTTTTGTGGACTGTACTTTCAAGCTCCATGACCTTCGTTTCCTTTTTAATATATTCAAAGAAAAATAAAGCAAAAGTCAAGATGAATTGAGAAAATCCCATTTCTGGGATTTCTCGATTTTAATAACAATAAAAATCACACCAGATAAACAGAGATTGTAGAGAGGTGCTGATATTAAATTAGCATGCAAAAATAAAATGTCAACTATTGTGCGTGGCGCGATTTTTTACTTCTATTGAAGTATGTCCTTCGGACATATCTAATTAAATTAAAACCCTGGCGGGAATCTTGATTTTTTGAATAAAGTCCTTCGGAATTTTCTTCACTAAATGACCCCAATAGATGGGGTAACTATCTGATATACACCGTAGTGGAACTATTTTCATAGTTATGAGAGCAATCTAATCCAATTGAAAACAGCATCTTTGTGTTTGTAATAAGTGCTCATACTTAGACCGCATTTTCCAAGATTTCCAGAGTTAATTTTTAAGCCTCGTTTCTTACAGGTATGGATAGCTAACTTGATTGTGTCGTCAATTGCTTCTGTGCGAACAACATTGGTATAGGCGGCACCTTGAGCCTGCTTTTCCTTGATAGGCATATCTTCTGGAAGCTCAAGAACACCTCTGTTCTTTTGGATGCCAATGCTGGCTCTATGTTTCCAAGTCCACTTGCCTACAGACTTTGCTGTTGAAAGCACTTCTTTTGCTGGTAGAACACCGTTTAAATGGTCAATGAAGTGACCGTTGATAGTCAGTGCCTTGGTATCAACAGAAGCTTGAAAAGCAGCAAGGGAAGGGTGGTTTTTGACCTCTACATATGCCCAGTGTCTAAGGGTGTCAAACAAAGTGGTGTTTCTGCCAATGCCTGAGTCTTGCAAGGCCAGTTTGCGTTTGTATGCCCTGAGATCAACACCATAGTCCTGGAAGTCTTCTAGGTCATACCTGGCGTTGTGGCACATCTTGAGCCAATCAGGATGAATGGGATTCTTGACAAGGTGGCCAGTGAATCCCAGATCCGCACCCAGTATGTGGGTCAAAGCAATGTCTGTTGCTTCATAGAACTTCTGGGGTGCTCTTCGTGCTTGCTCTGTGTAGTAGACCGGCGTCTTCAACTCATACAGATAGTGACAGTGGGCATTCTTTGGATTGACGATTACAAAAGTCGGTGGGGGAAGTCCACGTTCATCCCAAAGAAAGGCAGATCCTGGGCTGTCAATGTCCAGAGCAATGAACTTCTTGTAGAGTTGATTTAACTCGACATAACGATAGGCAACAGCCTTTTCTTTTTTTCTGAATCTTGTGCCTTCATCCTTGAATTCGGCGCTTCTTACCTTGTCGGGTAGTGCTTCAATAAAACTTTCATACATAATAAATTCCTTATTTCTTGCGAAGGTCTGGAATTAATTTTGTTGATGTATTGACTTTTGATTTTAAATACGTTTTAATATTCTTATCTGGTCAAGCCTGTCACAGCTATTCTTTCCAGAACTTAAAATGCCTGAGTTAACTGCTTGGGCATTTTTATTTCTTCTATTGTTTTACGAAATTTATTGTTGAAAGTCAAATGAGTAATAAAAAAGCACCCGAAGGCGCTTGGTTTAATTGTAAAATTTCAAAAATTCATTTTCTCAAGTAATGAACTTTGGATGTCTTGGAAATGCTTTCTATTCTGTATCCAATTTTTCGGAGCAGTGAAATAGCCCAAGTTGATTTGGGATAGCAGCGAGCATAAAAATTTGCTTTATCGGGTGCTAGTTTTTCCGCATGTGTAATTAGCTCCGTGGCAACTCCTTTTTTTCTAAATTCTTTTGCAACGCCTAATAGGTAGATTTCAACAGTTTGGATTTTTTCAGGTGTTTCTGGTGCGGTTATTAGAAAGCCTGCGAATTTTCCATCTATATTTGCGGTATAAAAATTTATGAGTACTTCTTCTATTAGTTGAGTACCGTCTTTTCTTACGGTTGCCCGTGTAATGCTGTTCTTTCTCAACCAATCTTGAAGCATTTTATTGATTGGAAGTCCTGGTTGTAAATTAAAATGACCACAAGAAATTCCGTCGACATAGATATTTTCTACGAAAGGCAAATCCGCAACCGTTGCTTTGCTTATTGTTATATTCATTTTTTATGAACTGACATCTGTAGTTTATAAAAAAAGCACCCCAAGGTGCTTTCTGTAATTTAAGCGAGTTGATTAAATCTTATAGTCTTCCAAAGTCTTGCCTGCTGGCAGTTCCTTTGTCCATGTTGGAGCGCGTCCACGTCCTGACCAAAGATCACCTTTGGGGCCTTTATATTTTGCTTCTACTGCTTTCTTTTCTGTGGCATCAGCGATTGCCTGACCAACTGATTTACGCGAACCTTTCGCAGATTTAAATCCAAGATCAGTAGCTGTGATTCCGTATTCAGCAATCTTTTCTTTCATGTCTGCAATCACTAGCGCCAATTCGGAAACCCTTGCAGCCTCAGCCTTAGCGGTTAGTTCTTCGATTTGGGCTTTGAGATCACGGTAGCTTGTTGCCATTTGTTTATTCCTTTGAGGGTTTGAGTTTTTCATTGTAACTTGCTCCTTGATTGCGGCGTTAATTTCTATCACCATAGTAGGCATTAGTCATTGAAGAGGAACTATGACCAGCAAGAAGCATGATCTCATCCTCATTCAATGATTGGCCTGAACGAAGCTTGGCAAAAACTTCTGACAAACGATCAGGCATGTTCTGAATGGTATGTTCAACGGTTTGAGGTGAAACACCCATCTCCTTTGCGATCTGGAAGTTGTTGGACTTCTTTTGACGAATCAGTTTTGTTAGTGCAGTTCGGCGGGTGTCATGAAAATGCAGGCGTGTGTCTGGGTCATCATAAAGACCAAGTGCCTTCAATGCATCAACCCAGTATTGCCTAAAGTTCCACGCTGTCAGCTTGAAGATAGGGCCTTTAGCTAAACGGTTTGCTTTGAGCCATTCCCGAAAATCTTCATCTTCAGGGATCATGATGTCCCTTGGCTTGCCGTTCTTAGTTTTTGGAATGTGAATAGACCAAAGCTGAAGATTCACGTTCTCCCATTGAGCACCTAACACTTCACTTTTTCGCGCACCAGACTCCAGGCAAGTGACAAACAAATAGTAAGGTTCTTGATTGGCTTTGAGCTTCATCCACTCTGCAATCTGAACGGCTTCATCTTCAGAAAGAACCCGCTTACGTCCGAGATAGGCTTTGGGCTTTTCTCCACGTGGAAGCATCTTCACTGGATTCATGATGCCGTTAGGGAACTTCTCAGGATAGAGTTTGTAAATCTTCTCAAAAGCTGAACTGATAGTTGAGATTTCACGAAGAATGGTGTTGTTCTTGATGCCAGTTCTCCTTCTTGAATCCATATAGGCAATCAAGAGCCAGAAATCTACTGTGTCAATCTTGAACTGGCCAAATTCAATGTAGTCCTTGGTGTAGGTCCTGCCCAACATGGCATCAACCACTGTGCTTTGATAGCGGTAGTTGTCGATCTTGGCCCCCAAGTCTTTGAGATAGATAGGGATTGAGGGAATGGCACGAAGGCAACGATTCTGGTTCGTCTTGAGCGAACTGGCAGCTTGCTTGCTCATGAACTGGTCGAAGTATTCCCTGAGAAGTGCCTTCATGTTGGGCATCTCAAGTTGGTACTTCATGTCAAAAATGAGGTTCTGTGGAACCCCGGTGTTGATCCTATGAAGCTCTTGGTTTTCCCATGACCTGGCAAGAGCTTCATCATCAAACACCTTGTTAAGGTTCTCACCACCTTTGCGAATTTGAACGCGCCAACGGGTGACAGATACCTTGCGGCCTGTTTCCCTGTTCAGAACTTTGTACTTGAATGCGTAAACCGACACTGTGAATCCTTTCCTTTTTTGAGTCCCTTGAGGGGTAGTGCAAGCGGTGTCATACGCCAATTTGCACAATCAAAATCTGTGGTGCGAAAAATTGTGCATCAAAAGTGGTGTTTTGTGCAATTAAACCACTGATATGCACTCCAAGTCATTGATTTAAAACGAGTGCAAAGGATCGTATCTGTCTTCAACAAAAGCCAGCAAGACGCCTTCTTGCCCCACGTCGAAAGCGGCCTTTTCACTTTCATTGGCGCGACCACCGAGAACCCGTCGTTTGAAGTCAACTCGGCCTTGCTCTCGCGGGCCGCAGTTTATGTCTTGCAGTCGCTGACCGAAGACGATCTGAAAAACATCGTGCTGCGGGCGCAAGGCATTCAAGCGGTGCCTGCCATCGAGCCCGATGCGCTGGCCCGTTTGCTGGCCTATGCCGATGGCGATGCCCGCCGTTTGCTCAACACGCTGGAGACTTTGTCGATGGCGGCCAGCCGCGAAAAAGTCGACCCCGTCACCGATGCGTGGTTGATGCGTGTGCTGGGCGAGCGCATGCGCCGCTACGACAAAGGCGGCGAGCAGTTCTACGACACCATCAGCGCCTTGCACAAATCGGTGCGCGGCTCAGACCCCGATGCCGCTCTGTATTGGTTTGTGCGCATGCTCGATGGCGGTGCTGATCCTCGTTACATGGCGCGGCGTTTGATCCGCATGGCCAGTGAAGACGTGGGCCTGGCCGATCCGCGTGCGCTGCGCTTGGCCCTCGATGCAGCAGAAGTCTATGAGCGCTTGGGCAGCCCCGAAGGTGAATTGACCCTGGCGCAGTGCGTCATCTACCTGGCCATGGCGCCCAAGTCGAATGCGGCCTACAAGGCCTTCAACGAGGCCAAAGCCTTTGTGAAAAAAGACGGCACACGCCCCGTGCCCATGCACTTGCGCAATGCCCCCACCAAGCTCATGAAAGAGCTCGACTACGGCAAGGGCTACCGCTACGCCCACGACGAAGAAGATGGCTTCGCGGCCGGTGAGCGTTATTTGCCCGATGGCATGCCGGATCCGTATTTCTACAGACCTGTGCCGCGTGGTTTGGAGATCAAAATTGCCGACAAATTGGTAGAACTGCGAAAGCGAAATTCGGCAGCAGGGTAATTCCCGAGGGAAATGAATAACGTCGGCGTATTTTCCCTTTCTACAATCCATGTACCCCGCATGTCACAGCGAAACACTGGCGGGGTTTTTGCTATCTGCTTCGCGTCATCCACAAGGTGGCTTGGAGTTTTCAAAGCCGTCAGCGGCGCGATCCGGCAAGACCGGTTCCACATTCGGAGAAATCAATGGACGTTTTCCTGCAGCAGGTCATCAACGGCCTGGTCATGGGCAGCATGTATGCCTTGGTGGCCTTGGGCTACACCATGGTGTACGGCATCATCAACCTGATCAATTTTGCCCACGGCGAAGTGCTGATGGTCGGGGCCCTGACGAGTTGGTCCGCCATCGGCATGATGCAAGAGTCCATGCCCTGGGCACCGGGCTGGCTGATCCTGATCTTGGCCACGCTGATCGCCTGTGTGGTGGCGGTGGCGCTCAACTTCACGATTGAAAAAGTCGCCTACCGGCCTTTGCGCAACAGCCCCAAGTTGGCCCCCCTCATCACCGCCATTGGCATGAGCATCTTGCTGCAGACCTTGGCCATGATCATCTGGAAGCCCAACTACAAGGCTTACCCCACCTTGCTGTCCAGCACACCCATCAACGTCGCTGGCGCGGTGATCACGCCCACGCAGATCATGATTTTGGGCGTGACAGCGGTGTCACTGGCCGTGCTCATGTGGCTGGTCAACCACACCCGCTTGGGCCGCGCCATGCGGGCCACGGCCGAGAACCCCCGCGTGGCGGGCCTGATGGGCGTCAAGCCCGACGTGGTGATTTCTGCCACCTTCGTGATCGGCGCCATCTTGGCCGCCATTGCCGGCGTGATGTACGCCTCCAACTACGGCACGGCGCAACACGCCATGGGCTTCTTGCCGGGCCTCAAGGCCTTCACAGCGGCCGTCTTCGGCGGCATTGGCAACCTCTCGGGTGCGGTGGTCGGCGGCATCTTGCTGGGCCTGATCGAGGCCATTGGCTCGGGCTACATCGGCCAACTCACCGGGGGTGTGCTGGGCAGCCACTACACCGACATCTTTGCCTTCATCGTGCTCATCATCGTGTTGACCCTGCGCCCCTCGGGCCTGATGGGTGAGCGCGTGGCAGACCGGGCTTGAACGAGGGGACACGGTCATGAAAAACAACAAAACACTTCAATTCGTTCTGGTGGGCTTGGCGCTGATCGTGCTGCCCATCGTCTTGCAAGGCTTTGGCAACGCCTGGGTGCGCATCGCCGACATGGCCTTGCTCTACATCCTGCTGGCGCTGGGCTTGAACATCGTGGTCGGTTATGCCGGTCTGCTCGACCTGGGCTATGTGGCGTTCTTCGCGGTGGGTGCGTACATGTACGGCCTGCTGTCCTCGCCGCACCTGACCAACACCTTCGAGTGGATCGCGGCCGTCTTCCCAGCGGGCATGCACATGCCGATCTGGCTGATCGTGCCCGTGGGCGCGGCTTTGGCGGGCATCTTTGGCATGCTGCTGGGCGCCCCCACACTCAAGCTGCGTGGCGACTACCTGGCCATCGTCACCTTGGGTTTCGGTGAAATCATCCGTGTCTTCATGAACAACTTGGACCACCCGGTCAACATCACCAACGGCCCCAAGGGCCTGGACCAGATCGACTCGATTTCGATCTTTGGTCTGAACCTGGGCAAGAAACTGATGATTGGCGACTTTGAAATCGCATCGGTCTCCTTGTACTACTACCTGTTCTTGAGCCTGGTGCTGGTGGCGATCTTGATCTCGCACCGCCTCGAGTTCTCGCGCATTGGCCGCGCCTGGATGGCCATCCGCGAAGACGAAATCGCGGCCAAGGCCATGGGCCTGAACACCCGCAACCTCAAGCTTTTGGCTTTCGGCATGGGCGCCACTTTTGGAGGTGTTTCGGGTGCCATGTTCGCGGGATTTCAGGGCTTCATCTCGCCCGAATCTTTCAGCCTGATGGAGTCGGTGATGATCGTGGCCATGGTGGTCCTCGGTGGCTTGGGCCACTTGCCCGGCGTCATCTTGGGCGCGGTGTTGCTGTCAGCCTTGCCCGAGGTGCTGCGCTACGTGGCCGGGCCTTTGCAGGCCATGACCGATGGGCGACTGGATGCGTCCATCTTGCGTCAGCTGTTGGTGGCACTGGCCATGATCGTGATCATGTTGATGCGTCCACGCGGCTTGTGGCCATCGCCTGAGCATGGCAAAGCATTGCAGTCGAAATAAGGGGACGAACATGAGCAAAGACACCGTCCTCCAAGTGGCAGGCATCTCCAAACGTTTTGGCGGCCTGCAAGCGCTCACCGATGTGGGCATGACCATCCAACGTGGTCAGGTCTATGGTCTGATCGGCCCCAACGGCGCGGGCAAGACCACCTTCTTCAATGTGATCACCGGCCTGTACACGCCCGACAGCGGCAGCTTCGAGCTGGCCGGCAAGCCCTACCAGCCCACGGCCGTGCACGAAGTGGCCAAGGCCGGCATTGCCCGCACCTTCCAAAACATCCGCTTGTTTGCCGAGATGACGGCGCTGGAAAACGTGATGGTGGGCCGCCATGTGCGCACCCACTCGGGTTTGCTGGGCGCGATCTTTCGCACACCCGGCTTCAAGGCCGAAGAGGCGGCCATTGCAAAGCGTGCGCAAGAGCTGCTCGACTATGTGGGCATCGGCAAATACGCCGACTACAAAGCGCGCACCTTGTCTTATGGCGATCAACGCCGACTGGAAATCGCCCGCGCTCTGGCCACCGACCCGCAACTGATCGCGCTGGACGAACCTGCCGCCGGTATGAACGCCACCGAAAAAGTGCAGCTGCGCGAACTGATCGACCGCATCCGCAAAGACAACCGCACCATCTTGCTGATTGAGCACGATGTGAAGCTGGTGATGGGCCTGTGTGACCGCGTCACGGTGCTGGACTACGGCAAGCCAATTGCCGAGGGCACGCCGGCCGATGTGCAGAAGAATGACAAAGTGATTGAAGCCTATCTGGGCTCCGGAGGACACTGAGATGGGTCAAACCCTTTTGAAAGTCAAAGGCCTGCAGGTCGCCTACGGCGGCATTCAGGCGGTCAAAGGCGTGGACCTGGAAGTGCGCGAAGGCGAGTTGGTCACCTTGATCGGCTCCAACGGTGCGGGCAAAACCACCACCATGAAAGCCATCACCGGCACCTTGGACCTGCAAGCCGGCGACATCGAGTACCTGGGCCAAAGCATCAAGGGCCAAGGCCCTTGGGACTTGGTCAAACAAGGTCTGGCCATGGTGCCCGAAGGCCGTGGCGTGTTCACCCGCATGACCATCACCGAAAACCTGCAAATGGGCGCCTACATCCGCTCGGACGCGGCAGGCATTGCGGACGACATCGAGAAGATGTTCACCATCTTCCCGCGTCTGCGTGAACGCAAGGACCAGCTGGCCGGCACCATGTCCGGTGGCGAGCAGCAAATGCTGGCCATGGGCCGCGCTCTGATGAGCCGCCCCAAAGTCTTGTTGCTCGATGAGCCCTCCATGGGTCTGTCACCCATCATGGTCGACAAGATTTTTGAGGTGGTGCGCGATGTGTACGCGCAAGGCGTCACAGTGCTGCTGGTGGAGCAAAACGCCAGCCGTGCGCTGGCCATTGCCGACCGAGGCTATGTGATGGATTCCGGCCTCATCACCATGAGCGGTGTGGGCAAGGACATGCTCGAAGACCCCAAGGTGAGGGCCGCCTATTTGGGCGAATGAGCCGCCCTCAGGTCAGCAAAAAGCCCGGCATGCCGGGCTTTTTGCATTCAGGAGGGGTCGTGGGGCAGACCGCTCAATCCACCCTTGCGCCGCTGGCTTTGACCACGCTTTCGTAGCGTGCCCATTCCCTCTTCATGAACGCGCCGAACTGTTCAGGCGTGTTGCCAACCGGTTCAGCCATCAGCATCGCAAAGCGAGATTGGGTTTCGGGTGCTTGCAAGGCGGCCGTGAAGGCTTTGTTCAGGCGCTCCACCACGTCACGCGGTGTGGCCGCAGGCGCCACCAGACCCCACCAGGTGTCGATCTCAAAACCCGTCAGGGTTTCGCTCATGGCCGGGATGTCGGGCAGGGCGTTGCTGCGCTGCCCTGTGGTCACCGCCAGTGCCTTGAGCTTGCCGGCTTTGATGTTGGGCGCGGCGGTGGCCAGGTTGTCCAAGTTGAAATCGACTTGTCCAGACAGCAACGCCAGTTGCGCCGGATTGCCTCCGTTGTAGGGGATGTGCACCGCAAAAATACCCGCTGCTTTTTTGAACATCTCGCCGGCCAAGTGGCCTGCGCTGCCGTTGCCACCCGACCCAAAGTTCAAGCGGCCTGGGTTGGCCTTGGCATAGGCCACCAGATCGGCCAGCGTTCGGATCTTCAGGCGCTGCGCTGTCTCGGCATTCATCACCAGCACATTGGGCACGCGCACCATTTGTGTCACGGGCGCAAAGTCACGGCTCGGGTCGTAGGGCATCTTGGCAAACAGCCAAGGGTTGATCGCGTGGGTGGCGGTGGCTGCGATGCCGATGGTCAGGCCATCGGGTGCGGCTTTGGCCACCAAGTCAGCGCCCAGGTTGCCGCCCGCACCGGGGCGGTTTTCGATGATCACCGTTCCCAGCGTGTCCTTGACGCGTTCTGCCAGGGCCCGCGCCGTCACATCGATGGGACCACCCGCTGCATAGGGCACGATCAGTCGGATCGTTTTGCCTTGCGCCCAGACGGGGGCTGTGACACCGGCAGCGATGGCGCTCAGGCAAAAATGGCGGCGTTGCATGCGCTGTCCTTTTTCATCGGGTTGTCTTGCAGGTCGTGGGCTTGAGCCCCGACATGTACCAGTGCGAAAGCATGCAATGCCGGAGCATGCGCTGTCGGAGCTGAAGCTCCGACCTGCAGAATCCGTGCGGCAAGTCAGGCTTTGGCTTTGTCGGCCTCAGACGTGAACGAATCTGCGTAGAACTCTTCTTCGGGCAAACCGCCTTGTGCCACGTAGTCGCGCTTGGCCGAGTCCACCACGATGGGGGCGCCGCAGGCATAGACCTGGTGGCCCGACAGATCGGGGAAGTCTTGCAACACCGCTTGGTGCACGAAGCCGGTGCGGCCGGACCACTGGTCTTCGGCTTCAGCGTTCGAGATGACGGGCACATAGCGCAGATTGGGCATCTCGGCCAGACGGGCTTCGACCCATTCGGCCATGTACAGATCGGCCGGGCGGCGGCCACCCCAGTACAGCGTGGCGGGGCGGGTGATGCCGCGGTGCTGCATGTGTTCGATCAGCGCCTTGATGGGCGCAAAGCCTGTGCCCGAGGCCAACAACACGATGGGCTTGTCGTTGTCTTCGCGCAGGTAAAAGCTGCCGTACGGGCCTTCGGCGCGCAAGATGTCTTTTTCCTTCATGGTGGTGAACACCGGGTCGGTGAACTTGCCGCCGGGCATGTGGCGGATGTGCAGCTCCACGGTGGGCGGTGCCACTTCCAGGGTGTGCGGCGCATTGGCCATGCTGTAGCTGCGGCGCGAACCGTCACGCAACAAGAACTCGATGTACTGCCCAGCGTGGAACTTCATCACATCGTTGGCGGGCAACTGCAGCTTGAGCACGATCACATCGTGTGATTTTTTCTCGAGGCTCACCACACGCACCGGCATCTTCTTGACGGGCAGGCCGCCTTCGGCCGTGACTTGTTTGGACTCGAGCACCACATCGCTTTGGGCGGTGGCGCAGCAAGTCAGCACCAGGCCTTGGGCTTCTTCTTCGGCAGACAGAGCTTTGTCTTGGTGGGGGCCGTGCACCACGGTGCCCGAAATCTTTTTGCATTTGCACGAACCGCAAGCGCCGTCCTTGCAACCATAGGGCAGTCCGATGCCCTGGCGAATGCCTGCCGTCAGCAAGGTTTCGTTGTCGTCGGCGGTGAAGCTGCGGCCGCTGGGCTGCACGGAAATTTGGAAGCTCATCTTTTCGGTATCCTTGAGGGGTTGTTTTTGACCCGGAACCCCTGATTTTGCCTTCAAACCAGACTCCTCTGGGCGCCTTGCCCGCCCGCTTTCGTCGCCAGCGTGTCCTGATCGTGGGTTGTGGCGACGTGGGCTTGCGCACCGCAGGCCAGCTGGGCGCACCGCAAAGCCAACGCGTGCGCCTGATGGCGCTGACCTCTTCGCCCGAGCGTGTGCGTTTGCTGCGTGCTTGCGGCATCACGCCTTTGCAGGGCGATCTGGACGATGCCGCCAGCATCCGCCGCCTGGCGGGCATCGCGCACCGCGTGATTCACTTGGCGCCACCGCCCAGTGAACGCCGTGGCGACTCCGAGCACGACCCCCGCACCCAGGCCTTGGGCCGCGTGCTGCGTTTGCGCACCCCGCCCCAGGCCTTGGTTTACGGCTCCACCACGGGCGTGTATGGCGACTGCGCCGGTGCTCGCGTGGACGAAACCCGTGCCGTCAAGCCCCACACCCCACGCGCCCAGCGCCGTGTGGATGCCGAAACCGCCATGCGCTTTTTGGGCCGCAGCGGTGTGCGGGTCAGTGTGTTGCGCATTCCCGGCATCTATGCGCCTGACCGCGAAGGCGGCACGCCCCGCGAACGCTTGCTCAAAGGCACCCCGGTGCTGGTGCCCAAGGAAGACGTGTACACCAACCACATCCACGCCACCGACCTGGCCCGCGCCTGTGCGGCAGCCCTGTGGCGCGGCAAGCCGCAGCGCGTCGTCAACGTCAACGACGACACCGATTTGAAGATGGGCGACTACTTCGATTTGGCGGCCGGCTTGTACGGTTTGCCCAAACCACCCCGCATCTCTCGGCAAGACGCGAACACGGCGCTGCCTTTGATGCTGCTGAGCTTCATGAATGAATCGCGCCGCTTGGACAACACCCGCATGAAGCAAGAGCTTCGGCTCACGCTGCGCTACCCGCATGTGCGTGAGGGATTGAGCCCTCAGTCGGCTCTATTTGGCAACTGACATGGCGTCGCTGCGCATTGACAAATGGCTGTGGGCGGCGCGGTTCTTCAAGACCCGCAGCATCGCCAGCGACGAGATCGGCAAAAACCGCGTGCAGATCAATGGCCAGGACGCCAAAGCCTCGCGTGAGGTCAAACCCGGCGACACCGTGCGCATGCGCCAAGGACAAGTCGATCGCACGGTGTTGGTCAAAGGCATCAGCGCGGTGCGCGGCCCAGCGCCCGTGGCGCAACTGCTTTATGAAGAAACGGCTGAGAGCCTTCAGGCCCGAACCCAGGCCGCCGAGCGCAACCGGCTGGCACGTGAACCCGCTTTGAGCATCGAGCAAGGCCGGCCCACCAAGCGTGACCGCCGCCAAATCGAAAAAGCCTGGGACGACCGCTGGAGCGCGGGCATCGATTGAAAGTGGCGACACAGTGGCCACAAAGCAAAAAGCCACCAGTTCTTGAGAACTGATGGCTTTTGACTGGTGCCCGGGGCCGGACTCGAACCGGCACGCCTTGCGGCGGGGGATTTTGAGTCCCCTATTACAGGTATTCCCCTGCGTTGTTCATTGTTGATAAAATACATATAAATCAATAGCTTAGGTGAAATTATTGCAATAAGTAGCTCCCTGAATGTTGATCAATATTCCCCAAAATTCGGGTTTTCAGTCTGTAAACAGTCTGTAAAAAAAGGGGTCAGCATGGCACGACCAAACAAGGCAACTGCGATCAACTACACGGTTGCCCATGATCTGACGAATGGCCTACTAGAGCGAGCCGTGTGTCCTGATGACAAGGCGTTTGTTTTGCTTCGAGATGCAGACAAAAAAGGGTTGCGCTTACGCGTTACCAAGGCGGGAGGCAAACACTGGCAGTTTGAGGCACGTATCAAGGGCAAGCTTTTCACCCGTGCGCTTGGGGAGTGGCCTGCGGTGGGTATGGATGTGGCGCGTAAAGAGGCGCACCGCTTGCGTGGCCTGGCCGAGCAAGGCATTGATCCAAGGGTTGGAGAGGCGCTTGAAAAAGCGGCCAAAGCACAAGCCGAAGCTGAAAAAGAGCGTGCCGCCAATTTCACCTTCGGTACGTTGATGGAGGATTACGCCAACGAGTTGGAGCGTCAAGGCAAAACCTCGCACGCTAAGGTCCGAGGAATATTCAAATTGCATTTAACCGAAGGTGCACCAAAGCTGGCAGCCACTCCGGCCGCCTTGGTCACCGCTGAGCAAGTGGCCGACCTGCTGCGTCGCCTGAGCGAGGCAGGGAAAGAGCGCACAGCAGGGAAGGTCCGGAGTTACTGTCGAGCCGCCTTCGAGATGGCCCGAACATCCAAGCTGAGCCTGTTGGTGCCGGTGCATTTCAAGAACTACGGAGTGCAACACAATCCGGCAGCTGAGACAGTGGCCATCAAGTTGGTACCAGACAAAAATCCGCTTATGCCGCCACACCTTCGCCAGTACTGGCAGGCCATCGAGTCGCTGCAAGGTGTTCGGGGTGCAGTTCTTCGCCTTCACATGTTGACCGGTGGGCAGCGCATCGAACAGCTGCGCCAGCTGGTTCGGTCCAATGTGGGGGAAGGAGCTATCACTCTGCTGGACGCCAAAGGGCGCACGGGGCGTGGGGCAAGGCTGCACACCATTCCGCTGTTGCCTGCAGCCCGTGAAACCATGGACTCTTTGCTAGCGCTGAACCCTGGCGAGTTCCCCTTGTCGGTGGACGGTGGCGAGTCGCCCGTGAGCGCCAAAGTGATTGCAGATTGGGCCAAAGACGCCGCCGCCGGGGTGGAGTGGCTGCTAAGCGACAAGCCAGTGGGGCAGTTTCAGGCAAAGCGCATTCGGTCTGGCGTAGAAACTGCACTGGCCAGCCTGCGCGTCAGTCAAGAAACTCGGAGTCACCTGCTGAGTCATGGCGTGACGGGCGTACAAGCTGCCAGCTATGACGGACACGATTACGCGCCGCAAAAGCTGGAGGCTCTTGAGACGTTTTATCGATTTTTGACAGAGACCAGCGCCAGCGTTGTGTATGTGTCGTCGAGGGTGGCCGCAGTTTAATTTTTAGTTTGCGTTTAGTGAAGTTCAGCAAGTCTTCGCATGTAGATAAATGCTGGAAGCTAAATTAATGGGCTTGATCAACGGCCGTTTGAGGCTGGGAGCGGTCATAGCCCAGTTGTGTTCAATTGGCTGTTATCGACCCAAAGCGGTCTTCACGGTGAACCAGCCCCTGACTCAGATACAGCGATAGCGGTCGGTCGTATCCGACAGTAACTTCTTGGCTTCAACTCAGAAGCAGGCACTCGAATTCAGTCGTCATTGCTTCTTCCGCTGACCGGTTTCATCTGATCAGCTGACAGTTGCAAAGCTCTGGATCGCTTCGAGGTGATGACGATCCTTTTATATTGGCGAGATGGCTAATACTGACTCAAAGCGGTCGTGCCACCATCCTAAATGCCTCGTGAGTTGTAGTGTCGGGGATTTTCTTGTGGCACCATATTGATTATGACCAGTCGACCTCGCGTACTCTCGAAATCGCCTACTCCTAGCCAAGTGCCGCCCTCACTCAACGAGGAAGCTTATCGCCTCATTGAAGAGATGATCGTGACTCTTGAACTCGCGCCGGGCAGCGTGGTGTCTGAGGCCATGCTCAGCGAACGCATCGGCATTGGGCATACGCCGATCCGTGAAGCCTTGCAGCGTCTGGCGCGCGAACATCTTGTTCAGATCTTGCCCCGTCGCGGTGTGGTGGTCACCGCCATCGACGTGGGTCATCAACTCCAAATCCTAGAGACACGGCGCGAACTCGACCGCCTTATTGCTCGATCTGCAGCTACGCGTGCCACTCTGGCAGAGCGCGAGACCATGGCCGCCATTGCTCAGAACATGGAGACTGCTGTGAAGTCTGATGACCTTGTAGCATTCCTGAAATGGGACAATGAAATGAACAGGCAGTCAGCACACAGCGCTCGGAACATTGTGGCTGCTGCGGCCGTGTCCGCTCTGCACTCGGCCTCACGGCGTTTCTGGTTCTACCATCACCATGATCAAGTCAACGCGACACTGCGTCTGCACGTGGCCCTTGCACGTGCGATGGCCTCCGGCAAATCTGACAAGGCTGCCGAGGCAAGTGATCGGTTGATTGATGATCTTTTCGGTTTCGCCCACAGGACCCTGATTACCCGCACTTGACAACTGGCATACCAGTCACATACCATGAACTCCTGTTTAAGGAGTTTGCCAGTGCGCCTCACCCATCTGCAGATCGAAACCTACCGCCGTGATGGATTTCTCACCCTTGATGGCCTTTTTTCTGCCCCTGAAGTAGCGGCCATGAGGGCCGAGCTTGAGCGAATTCAAGTGATCGACACCGATCACTTGGTGCGGGAAAAGGGAAGCAATATTGCCAAAACTATCTATCAGGTCCACGAGCAAGACGGCCCTACAGGTTCACCGGTGTTTCATGCCGTCTCGCGTACTTCACGTATGCTCGAGCCCGCACAGGAGCTGCTTTCCGAGCAGGAGCTCTACATCCATCACACCAAATGCAATTTGAAGACCGCCATTGACGGTTCGGTGTGGGCGTGGCACCAGGACTACGGAACTTGGAAGCGAGATGGCATGCCTGAGGCACGTCCAACTACAGCGTTGGTCATGCTGGACGAGCCAACAGAAATGAACGGGTGCTTGTACTTCATTCCGGGCAGCCACAAAGAGGGCAATCTAGAGCCAGAATTCAACGACGCTACGGGCTACAAGTTTTATGTGACGCCGAAGGACAAGCTGCTAGAAATCATGGCTCGCAGCCCCGCACCGGTGGCGATCACTGGCAAGCCCGGCACCGTGGTGTTCTTTGACTGCAATATTCTGCACGCCTCGGGGCATAACTTGTCCCAGCACAATCGTTGGGCGATTTATGTGGTCTACAACCCGGTATCAAACCGGTGCAACGACGTTCCCAACCCACGTCCTGACTACGTACGGTCAACCAATACAAAACCACTCATCAAGGGAAGCGACCATATTTTCCCGCTTACAAGCTCGACGCAGGAAGCCAGATGAATACCCGCCATCAACGCATCCTTTCCCTTGAGCAGATCGGGGACTACCGCGATACGGGTTATCTCAATCTCCGTCAGGTACTTGATCCCAAATTGCTTGCGAGGCTGATCGCGACCACTGAGCGACTGTACGATGAGGGCCGATCACTCCAGCAAAAGTCAAAACATTACGACCTAGAGCCTGCGCATACCGCCCTTGCGCCACGTATCAGGCGTATCTCCAGCCCAACCGAACTAGATTCGGTGTATGTTGAAGCCGCTTTCGATTCGATCCTGGGTGACATCGCCGCAGACCTGCTTGGTGGAGCGGTCAAGTTTTACCACTCGAAGATCAATTTCAAACTGCCTCATGGAGGTGCAGAGATTGGCTGGCATCAGGACTGGCCGGTGTTTCCTCACACCAACACCAATCTTGTCGCTCTGAGCGTACCTTTGAATCCGTCCCGCGCCATCAATGGCTGCCTTCAGACGATCCCCGGCAGCCACAAGTTGGGGCCGCGCAGTCATTGGGAAAACGGCATCTATAAACTCAATTGCAACCACACGATGACGCGGGAAGACTTTGAGAACGTAGTCGACAATGAGCTGGATGTGGGAGATGTGGTGGCACATCACGGCCTCGCAGTGCACGGCTCCAGTCAAAATCGCTCGGATACCTTGCGCACGACCTACATCATTCAGTACGCCGCTGCTGACTCATTCGCCTATACCGCACCCGTTGTAGACAGCATCCATCGCAACCAGATGGTCAGGGGCGAGCCGGCTACTCATGCACGCGTGGAAACTGGAATCATTGAATTACCGCCGGATTTCTCGGCGGGATATTCAGGCATATACGCTTTGCAGACGGCCGGGAAGAACTAGGGCTTTTCGATAAGTACATCGGTGGAGCCACTTCCAGCAATGATTGAAGCACCCGACCCATTACGGCCATCAACTCTAGGTGCCATAACGGCATAATTGCAGCGATAGCGACCTAACGAACTCAAGGGCTTGATTCATGGTGCCTGGTAAAAGCCGTCACTGATTCACCCTGCAATGCTGTGACACCAACGACCGGTTTCGAAGGAACTGCAGTCGTCCTACCTAGCTAGTTAGCAGACCGCACTGAAAAATCGTGGGTGAAAGTCCGCTGCTCGAACCGGTGAACTCACCCTCTCGACCCCAAGCAGTCGGTGAGCAGCGTTTGCTGCATGTCCGCCTTTCAATTCATCGATACGGCAGTTGTGTAACGGTAGGCTTCTAATTCTTTTTACGATGGACAGCAACCATCACCTTCGCAATCGCTTCGAACTCGGCCGAGTGGGCGGATGTGGCGCGAGTCACCAATGCAATTACCCGCTTGGGGGCAGGGTTTGCCAGAGGCATTGCTTTGAGCGATAGATTTTGAAGAAGGCCGCTCTTGATCGCCATCTCCGGCAGTAAGGCCACGCCCATGCCTGAGGCGACCATCTGAACCAGCGTCAGTAGACTGGTGGCTTCCATTCCGTCCACACTGGCAACCTCTGCCGTCCGGCAGGCCTGCAGAGCGTGGTCGCGCAGGCAATGCCCTTCCTCGAGCAGCAGCAACCGCTCCGTCCATGCGCTGCTGAGCTGGATCGCTTTGCCGGTGATGGCGGGGTCTTGCTCTCGTCCCACCAGCCAGAACTTGTCCTTGTAGAGCGGTTGCACGCGCAGGTCATCCGTGTCGTAGGGCAGTGCGATCAGTGCGAAGTCCAGCTGGCGGTCGCGCAGCCGCTCCAGCAGATGGGCGGTCAGGTCTTCGCGCAAGGCCAACTGCAGCTGCGGGAATTTCTCGCGAAGGGCGGGCATGACAGTCGGCAGCACAAATGGGGCAATGGTGGGGATCACACCCAGGCGCAGCTGCCCTTGCATGGGTCGTGACGCGTCCGATGCAAAGTCGCTCAGGTCTTCGGCAGCAGCCAGCACCTGCCGCGCACGGGCCACCACCTCTTTGCCTACCGCCGTCAGCGCCACGGTCTGTTTGTCCCTCTCCACCAGTTGCACACCCAGGGTGGATTCGAGTTCCTTGAGTCCCGTGCTCAGGGTGGACTGGCTCACAAAACTCGCTTCGGCTGCGCGGGTGAAGTTCAGGTGCTCGGCCAGGGCCAGCAGGTAGCGCAGTTGTCTCAGAGAGGGCAGGGCAGCCATGGTCGGGTTCCTTGGGGCTTTGTTATCTGAATTTTAGATTGATTCAATTGAAATTATGCGTTGGACCGATTGATCGCCGAAATCCACAATTCATCCCATCGCAACACATCTTCACCACCAAGGAGCTTAAAAATGGCACGTCCCGAAATCAAAACCTGGCAGAACCTCGAAGCCGCATTCGCGGGCGAATCGATGGCCCACATCAAGTACCGTTACTTCGCCAAGCTGGCCCGCGCCGCAGGCGACGAAGACACGGCCCGCATCTTCGAGCAGACCGCTGATCAGGAAGTGATGCACGCCTTTGGTCACCTCGACCTGCTCTACCCCGCGGCCGACATCACCCCCGCCAAGGCATTGCAGATCGCCATCGAGGGCGAGACCTACGAGTACAGCGAGATGTACCCCGGTTTCCGCCAGACGGCGGTCGAAGAAGGCAACGCTGCGGCCGTGGCCGAGATCGACGAGCAGATCAGCGAGTCGAAAGAACACGCCGGCCAGTTTAAGGCCGTGCTCGAAAAAGCTGCCAAGCGCTTTGCCGCACTGGCCAAGGTGGAAGAGCGCCATGCCAACCACTACCAGAAGGCCCTCGACGCCATCCAGGCCTGAGCCTTTCTTTTACCTCATTTCACATTCTTAAATTCTGGAGAACACCATGAAAGTCTGGCAATGCATTGTGTGCGGTTTCATCTACGACGAAGCCCAAGGTATCCCTGAAGACGGCATCGCTGCCGGCACTCGTTTTGAAGACATTCCCGAAGACTGGGAATGCCCCGATTGCGGCGTGGCCAAGGCCGACTTCGAAATGGTTGAGATTGGTTGAACGAGCAGGAGCCCTGGATGATTGCACCCGCTCAAAACCTGGTGATCGTGGGTTCGGGCCTGGCCGCCTGGACGGTGGTGCGCGAGTTGCGCAAACTCGATGCCCACACCTCCATCACCCTCGTGACCCGCGACAACGGCGACTTATACAGCAAGCCCATGTTGTCCAATGCCCTGAGCAGCGGCAAAACCGCAGCCCAGCTGGTCAGCACCACGAGTGCTGCCATGGCAGAGCAACACGGGGTCAAGTTGATGGCGCACACCGAGGTGACGGCGATTGATCCGGTGGCCTGCACCATCAGTACAAGTCAGGGTACGGTGGCTTACAGCCGCCTGGTGCTGGCCCTGGGGGCGGACGCGGTGCGCCTGCCTTTGCAGGGTGACGCCGCAGATCGGGTGCTCTCGGTCAACGATTTGCAGGATTACGCTGCATTCCGAGAGCGGCTCCAAGGTGCTCGCCGCGTCACGGTCATCGGCGCTGGCCTCATTGGCTGTGAATTCGCCAATGACCTTGTCGCGGCTGGCTACGAAGTGGACGTGGTCGACCCGGGCACCCAGCCCCTGGGGCGCTTGCTGCCACCCGAAGCTGGCGACCTGCTGCAGCGTGCACTGAGCGACGCAGGTGTCCGCTTTCACTGGGGCTCGTCAGTGCAGGCCGTTCATGCGCAGCCCGGAGACTTGCAGCTTGAACTGGCAAACGGCCAACGTCTGGGCACGGATGTGGTGCTGTCGGCTGTGGGTCTGCGCCCGCGCACCGCGCTGGCACAAGCAGCCGGACTGCAAACGGCGCAAGGCATTGTCGTCAACCGCCAGTTGCAGACTAGCCAGCCAGACATTTATGCCCTGGGCGATGTGGCCGAAGTCGAGGGACGCAGCCTGCCCTACGTCATGCCGCTCATGCAGGCGGCGCGCACGCTGGCCGCGCACCTGGCGGGGCAGGCTGCATGCCTGCGCTACCCGGCCATGCCGGTGGTCGTCAAAACTCCGGCACTGCCGGTGGTGGTGTCGCCACCGGCCTCGGGTGTGGCAGGCCAGTGGCAGATCGAGACGAGCACCGATGGGGTGGATGCCCGCTTTGTGGGCCACGATGGCACTCTGCTGGGATTCGCCCTGGCAGGCCAGGCTACAACGAACAAAACTGCTTTGCAGAAAAGCTTGCCAGCGCTGCTGGCGTGAATTGATTTTTTAACCCCTGAAATGGAGAAATGACATGACCACGAAACTCGACAAAGTCCTCTACACCGCCAAGGCACGTACGACCGGAGGCCGCGATGGCCGCGCCGTGTCCGACGACGGCTTGCTTGATGTGAAACTCGCTCCGCCAAAGGAACTGGGTGGCATGGGCGGCGCGACCAACCCCGAGCAGCTGTTTGCGGCGGGCTACTCGGCCTGCTTCATGGGCGCACTCAAGCATGTGGCCGGCATGAAGAAGGTAGCCGTGCCTGCTGATGCCAGCATTGAAGCCAGTGTGGACATCGGCCCGATCTCCCAGGGCTTCGGCATTGCCGTGCAGATGACCATCAACCTGCCGGGGCTGGACCGTGCGGTGGCGCAGGACTTGGTGG
Source organism: Limnohabitans lacus (assembly GCF_030053395.1). Lineage (GTDB taxonomy): Bacteria > Pseudomonadota > Gammaproteobacteria > Burkholderiales > Burkholderiaceae_C > Limnohabitans_A > Limnohabitans_A lacus. The sequence continues at coordinate 27,538 of NZ_JASGBH010000014.1, forward strand.
ATACAGCGCACCAGGTGTGCCCGTATTCGAACGCGACGCGCGGCAACATCGTGGTCGATCTGACCTTAGGGTGATCTGCCGATCCTCAGGCGTGCACTGAGCAAGGAGTACCGTGCCTTGAGTCGCTGTTCGCCCCAGAACGGACTTCCAGGACGAGCATGCCGGCGACCGCTTCTGGCCGGTAGCAGCCAGCAGGTCTGAGCCAACGATAGTTCCCGTTGCGACGCCGATATCCTCAGCTGCCAGCCTGTGGCCTGTCGGTATGCGTTAAGAACCAAGGGACCGCAGAGGTCCCCCGCGTCAGCCCTCCGCTGCGTTCAAGCCATCACTTGCCGAACCACTTGGCCACGTACTGCCATGTGCGCAGCAACAGACCGGCGCGCTCCACATCGGCCTGCGCCACGAGCGGGGTTTCGCCCAGCGGCTTGCCGTTCGAGGTGGCGACCACCTTGCCGACCACGGCGCCCTTGGCCACGGGCGCTTCCAGGCCCGGTTTCAGTTCCACCGTGGCCTGCACCTGCTGGCCGCGTGGCACGGTAAGCATCCATGGCGCGCCCAGGACCGCACCCACGGTGTCGGCCTTGCCAAAGCTCACCTTGGCCGTTGTGACCACTGCACCTGGCTGGATCGGGACAGCTTTTTCGAAGCTGCCAAAGCCCCAGCCGAGCAGCGTGCGCGTGTGGTCGGCTCGTGCCTGTGCGCTGTGGGTGTTGAGGATGACCGAGATCAAGCGCATATCGTTGCGCTTGGACGAAGTGACCAGGCAATAACCGGCCTCAGCGGTGTGGCCGGTCTTGAGGCCGTCCACAGTGGGGTCGGTGTAGAGCAGGGCGTTGCGGTTGCCTTGCTTGATGCCGTTGTATTTGAAATCGTGTTCGGCGTAGATGGGGTAGTACTCGGCGCTGTCGCGAATGATGGCGCGCGCCAGTATGGCGAGGTCACGCGCGGAGGACTTGTGCTCCGGATCGGGCAGACCCGTAGGGTTGACGAACTGGGTGTACGTCATACCAAGGCGCTGGGCCTCGGCGTTCATCAGCTTGGCAAAGCCGGCCTCTGAACCGGCCATGTGTTCGGCAATCGCTTTGGAGGCATCGTTGCCTGACTGGATGACAATGCCGCGCAGGATGTCAATGACGGTGGCCTGGCTATTGAGCGGCAGGTACATGCACGACTCGGTGCCCGAACCGCGGCACCAGGCGTTCTGGCTGACTGTGACCAGATCGGTCTGCTTGAGCTTGCCTGAGCGCAGCGCTTGCTCGACGATGTAGCTGGTCATCATCTTGGTCAGCGATGCGGGGGGCAGCGGCTCGTCGGCGTTGGCCGAAGCCAGCACCTCGCCGGAGTCAAAGTCCATCAGCAGCCAGGCCTTGGCAGGCAGCGCCGGCGGGTTGTCGGCCAGGGCCGTCTGGGCGGCCAGAGGCGGCAGGGCGTTTGCAGAGGCTGCGGCGGCCGCAGCCTTTTTGTGCGCTGCAGGCTTGGCGGCAGCGGGGTGTTTGGCCGCGAAGGACGCCGAGCTGGGCAACAGGGTGCCCACAGCGATGGCCAGGGCGATGGGGAGAAGAGAGAAAGTCTTGGCTTGCAGGGTGTGGTTCGGTAGAGCATCGATTGTCGCGGATTGGGGGCGGGTTTCTTGGGATGGCTGCCGATTGGCAGTCACCGCCGCTTCAGCGCCGCTCTGCCTCGCGCCAGCTGGCCGCGCCCAGCAAGATGATCTGCAACTGCTGCACGAAGTCCTGCACCATCGCCTGCTCGGACTGAGGCTCGTCGGCGGGCAGATCCAGAACCTCGGGGGCGGCGGCCAGCAGGGTGTTGACCATCAGGCCGCAGACCATGTGCAGGCTGGCCTGCGACAGGCCCTGGTAGGCCTCCAGCGGCGCCAGGTCGCGTGCCGTGTCGTCCACAAAACGCTGCACCTCGTGGCGGATCGCCAGCCGCAGCACCCGGCTGCCACCCGCGCGCTCGCTCGAGATGAAGCGGAACAGCACCCGGTTGTCGCGCACGTACTGCAGGTACACCTGCACCGACTGGCGCACCACGCTGGTCTGGGCCGAACTCGGCTGGCGCGCCTGGCGCAGCAGGCCGCGAAGCGTGGCCCCCACCTCGTCCACCAGGCTCAGGCCCAGCTCGTCTGGGCTGCGAAAGTGCCGGTAAAACGCATTGGGCACCATGCCGGCCTCGCGCGCGATCTCGCGGATGCCCAGGCTGGTGAAGCTGCGTCCCTCGCCGATCAACCGCAGCGCGGCCTGCACCAGGCTTTGGCGGGTCAGGTCCTTGCGGTCTTGCCGGCTCAGCGGCGGCTCGGGCGTGGCGGGGGCGGGGGTGTCGGGACGGGCGTTCGGCATGGACGGATTTGGCGGTTTGGGTTTTTCGGTGTACGATCGTACACAAACAAAGGAGCCCTGTCCATGTCCGACGCTTACCTCAACTTTGCCAACTCGGCCTTTGGCGCGCGCCTGGCCGGCATGCTGGGCCTGCCGCGTCCCGTGCCGCTCGAGCGGTTCGAAGCCGGCCAACCGGTGGTTGCTGGCGACGTGCTGGTCGGCGCCGGTGGTACGCCCGAACTGCTGCCCGCGCTGCTGGCTGCCTTCCGCGCCATGCGGGCCGCCACCGTGGCGCACCGCAGCGTGCAGGGCTGGACCGCGATGGCCAACCAGGCCGGCTTGATGAGCGGGCTGTGGAGCACCGGCGAGCAGCCGGGCGGTCCCCTCAAGGCCGTGGTGTTTGACGCCACCGGCCTGGCCACCGTGGCCCAGGCCGAGGCGCTGTACCAGTGCTTCCACGACGCGGTGCGCTCACTGCAAAGCTGCGGCCGCGTGCTGGTGCTGGGCCGCCCGCCCGAAGCCTGCCCGGTTGCCGAGCAGGCCACGGTACAGCGCGCTCTGGAAGGTTTTGTGAAATCGCTGGCCAAGGAGGTCAAGCGCGGCATTGCGGTGCAACTGGTCTATGTGGCGCCGGGAGCCGAGGCGCAACTCGAAGGCACACTGCGCTTCTTTTTGTCGCCGCGCAGCGCCTATGTGTCGGGCCAGGTGGTGCGGCTGGCACCCTTTGAGGCCCCGGCCCCGAGCGACTGGGTGCAGCCGCTGGCGGGCAAAAAGATTTTGGTGACCGGCGCGGCGCGCGGCATTGGCGCGGCCATTGCCGAAACCCTGGCGCGCGATGGCGCCCAGGTGGTCTGTCTGGACGTGCCGCAGGCCCAGGACGCCTTGCAGGCCGTGGCCGAGCGGCTGCAGGGCCGCGCGCTGGCGCTCGACATTGCCGATCCGGCGGCCGCCGGGCAGATCGCCCAGGCGGCCCTGGCTGACGGCGGCTGGGACGGCGTGGTGCACAACGCCGGCATCACCCGCGACAAGACCATCGCCAAGATGCCGCCGCACCTGTGGCAGACGCTGGTGCAGGTCAACCTGGTGGCGCAGCAGGCGATCAACCAGGCCTTGCTGGAGCGGGGCGCGCTCCAACCCCAGGCACGGCTGGTGTGCGTGTCGTCCATCTCGGGCATTGCCGGCAACCTGGGGCAGACCAACTACGCGTTTTCCAAGGCTGGCGTGATCGGCCTGGTGCACAGCCAGGCGCCGCGCCTGCCCCGCGGCATGGCCATCAACGCGGTGGCGCCGGGCTTCATCGAAACGCAAATGACCGCCGCCATCCCGCTGGCCATCCGCGAAGCCGGCCGGCGCATGAATTCCATGGGGCAGGGCGGCCAGCCGGTCGATGTGGCCGAAACCATCGCCTGGCTGCTCAGCCCCGCCTCGCAGGGCGTGAATGGGCAGGTGGTGCGCGTGTGCGGCCAAAGCCTGCTGGGGGCTTAAGGTGCAGCGCCAGAACATCACACCCGCCAGCACGCTGAGCAACTTGGCCCGTGCGCTGGCCAGCAGTTTCAAGCGCCCCGGGCCGGTGCGCGCGCTGGCCCCGGTCACGCTGGTGCTGCCGCGCGTCGTGGTCGACGCCGCGCACCTGGCGCGTTACGCCGAGGTCTGCGGTTTTGCCCCGAGTGCGCAAGCGCCGCTCACCTACCCGCAGATGCTGACTTTCCCCCTGGTCATGACCTACATGACTTCGCCCGCCTGCCCCTGGCCTGCCATGGGCACGGTGCACCTGGCCAACGCCATCACCCAGCATGCGCCGCTGGCCGCAGGCGATGCGGTGCGGGTGGAGCTGAGCAGCGGCGAGCTGCTGGCGCACGACAAGGGGCAGGTGTTCACGCTGCACCTGCGCGTGCTACGCGAGTCAGATGGCGAGGGCGATGGCCAATGCGTCTGGCAGGCCACACAAACCCTGCTGCGCCTGGGCGTGAAGTCGCCCGTGGGCGCACCGTTCAACGGCGCCGTGGGGCCGGAACTCGCCCTGACCCAGGCCGGTGCATTCGACGCCCCCGCCGACACCGGCCGCCGCTACGCCCCGGTGTCGGGCGACTACAACCCCATCCACCTGTCGGCGCTGAGCGCGCGCTTGTTCGGCTTTCCGCGCGCCATCGCGCATGGCCTGTGGACGCAGGCGCGCGCGCTGGCCCTGTTGCAAGCCGCCGCGCCGGCCACTGTGCTGCAAGCCGCTTCGCTCACCACCGTGTTCAAGCGGCCCGTGCTGCTGCCGACACGCGCCTCGCTCTGGCAGGCGCAGGCCAGTACAGGCCAGACCGTGTTCGAGGTGCGCGACGCACGCGGCGAGCAGGTCCATCTGCGTTCCGAACTCCGCGCCGAACCCGCGCATCAACCCACCATTTCCTGAGCCCCACCATGACCCCCAACAGCACCCTCCGTCGCGTCGCCATCGTGGGTGGCAACCGCATCCCGTTTGCGCGCTCCAACACCGCCTACAGCCGCGCCTCCAACCTCGATATGCTCACGGCCACGCTGCAAGGCCTGGTGGACCGCTTCAACCTGCATGGCCAGCGCCTGGGCGACGTGGCCGCAGGCGCGGTGATGAAGCATTCGCGCGACTTCAACCTGGTGCGCGAAGCCGTGCTCTCCACCACGCTCTCGCCCGAGACCCCGGCCTTCGACCTGCAGCAGGCCTGCGGCACCGGGCTGGAGGCCGCCATGCTGGTGGCGCACAAAATTGCGGTGGGCCAGATCGAATGCGGCGTGGCCGGCGGGGTGGACACCACCTCGGACGCGCCCATCGCCGTCAATGACCAACTGCGCCGCACCCTGCTCGATGTTTCGCGCGCGCGCAGCCCCTGGCAGCGCCTGCAGCGGGCGCTGCGCATCCGCCCGGGGCAGTTCTTCCAGCCCGAGCTGCCGCGCAACGGCGAGCCGCGTACCGGCCTGTCGATGGGCGAACACGCCGAACTCATGGCCCGCGAATGGGGCATCACGCGCGAAGCGCAAGATGCCCTGGCCCTGCAAAGCCACCACAACCTGGCGCGCGCCTATGGCGAAGGTTTCTTTGTCGACCTGATGACGCCCTTCCTGGGCGTGAAGCAGGACAACAACCTGCGCCAGGGCCTGAACGCTGAACAGCTGGCCAAGCTCAAGCCGGTTTTCGACCGCAAGGTGGCGCCCGGCCAGGGCACGCTGACGGCAGGCAACGCCACACCGCTGACCGATGGCGCCTCGGCCGTGCTGCTGGCCAGCGAAGCCTGGGCGGCCGAGCGTGGTCTGCCGGTGCTGGCCTACCTCACGTTCAGCGAGGTGGCGGCGGTGGACTTTTTCAACCCCGACCCGGCCAAGAAAGAAGGCCTGCTGATGGCCCCCGCCTACGCCGTGCCGCGCATGCTGGCGCGCGCTGGGTTGACGCTGCAGGACTTCGACTTTTATGAAATCCACGAAGCCTTTGCCGCCCAGGTGCTGTGCACCCTGCAGGCGTGGGAAGACCCGGCGTTTTGCCGCGACAAGCTCGGCCTGGCGCAGCCGCTGGGCGCCATTGACCGCAGCAAACTCAATGTGAACGGCAGCTCGCTCGCCGCCGGTCACCCGTTTGCCGCCACCGGCGGGCGCATTGTGGCCACGCTGGCCAAGCTGCTCGCGCAAAAAGGCAGCGGGCGCGGTTTGATTTCCATCTGCGCCGCTGGCGGCCAGGGCGTCGTGGCCATTCTGGAGAAATGAGCATGTTGAACTACAAAGCCCCGCTGCGCGACATGCGCTTTGTGATGAACGAGGTGTTCGACTACCCGGCGCACTACCGCGCGCTGGGCAGCGGCGAAGACGCCTCGCCCGAGGTGGTGGACGCCATTTTGGAGGCCGCCGCCACCTACTGCGAAGAGGTGCTGGCGCCGCTCTACGTCTCGGGCGGCGAAGAGGGCTGCCACTTTCAGGCGGGCGAGGTCACCACGCCCAAGGGCTTCAAAGCGGCGTATGCGCAGTTCGTCGAGGGCGGCTGGCAGGGCCTGTCGTTCCCCACGGCTTACGGCGGGCAGGGCCTGCCCGTGTCGCTCAACCTGCTCAAGAGCGAGATGATGGGCACGGCCAACTGGGCCTTCAGCATGTACCCCGGTCTGAGCATCGGCTGCATCAACACCATCTTGCAGTACGGCACCGAGGCCATGCGCCAGCAGTACCTGCCCAAGCTGGTGGCGGGCGAGTGGGGCGGCACCATGTGCCTGACCGAGCCGCAGTGCGGCTCTGACCTGGCGCAGGTCAAGACCCAGGCCAAACCGCTGGGCGACGGCAGCTACGCCATCACCGGCACCAAGATCTTCATCTCCAGCGGCGAGCACGACTTGACCGACAACATCGTGCACATCGTGCTGGCGCGCCTGCCCGAGGCGCCCGCCGGCACGCGCGGCATTTCGCTGTTCATCGTGCCCAAGTTTCTGGTGGGCGAGGGTGGTGCTTTAGGCACGCGCAACGCGGTGCACTGCGGCTCGATCGAGCACAAGATGGGCATCAGCGCCAGTGCCACGGCGGTGCTCAATTTCGACGGCGCCATCGGCACCCTGATCGGTGAACCGAACAAGGGGCTGGAGGCCATGTTCACCTTCATGAACACCGCGCGCATCGGCACCGCCATCCAGGGCGTGGCCCATGCCGAGCTGGCTTACCAGGGCGCGCTGGCCTATGCCTGCGAGCGCCGTTCCATGCGCGCGCTCTCGGGCAAAAAGGAGCCCGAGCAGGTGGCCGACGCCATCGTCTGGCACCCCGACGTGCGGCGCATGCTGCTCACCCAAAAAGCCATCGCCGAAGGTGGCCGCGCCATGATCTACGGCGCCGCGCAACTGGCCGACAAGATGTTTGCCGCTGCCTGGGCCGGCGACCAGGCCGGCTACAAGCGCCACGACGGCGAACTGGGTTTCTTCACCCCCATCCTCAAGGGCTTTTTGACCGAAATGGGCCTGGAAGCCGCCAACCTGGGCATGCAGGTGTACGGCGGGCACGGTTACATCCGCGAGCATGGCATGGAGCAGATCGCGCGCGATGCCCGCATTGCCACGCTGTACGAAGGCACCACCGGCATCCAGGCGCTGGACCTGCTGGGGCGCAAGGTGCTGCTGCAAACGCGCGGCCAGTGCGTGCGCGACTTCACCGCCCAGATGTGGGTGCTGGCCCGGCCGGGCCTGCTGGCTGGGGGCTTGCGTGGCCGCATGGCCCGCGCCCTGGCGCGCCGCGCCGTGCAATGGAATACGCTCACCCTGCGCCTCATGCTCAAGGCCAAGGCCGACCCGGAGCAAGTGGGCGCGTCGTCGGTGGACTACCTGATGTATTGCGGCTACGTGATGATGGCCTACCACTGGGCGCTGATGGCCCAGCGCGCCGAGCAGGCCCTGCACAGCGGCCAGGGGCCAGAGTCAGCGGCGTTCTACCAGGCCAAGCTGCAAACCGCGCAGTTCTACTTTGAACGCCTGCTGCCCCGCGCCGACGCCCACCACCGCATGGCGCTGGCGCCGGCCAGCACGCTGCTGCAGATGCCGGTGGCGGCGATGGCGGGTTGAACCCGCTTCACCGCTTGGCGGCATGGACAGCAATGTATCTCAATGGATACAGAGCGCCATAAAAACGATCTATGCGCCAACTGAAGGGGTAACCGATGACTGCACTCAAACTGCGGAAATGGGACAGCGCCCAACACCTCAAGACCGAAGAGGACATGGCGCTCTATATGGAGGCCTGCCTGCAAGAGGCAGGGGATGATGCTGCCAAGGCCCTGGGCACCATTGCCCGGGCCAAGGGCATGTCGCAACTTTCGCGCGGACGGGCCTGGGCAGGGACAGCCTCTACAAGGCGTTGTCAGGGGAGGGCAACCCCAGCTTTGCCACGATCCTGAAAGTCACGGCGGCGCTGGGCATCCAGCTCCACGCACAGCCCATGCAGGCGGGGTAAGCGTGATGGGTGTTGGGGTAGGAGCGTTTGTGGCTCATGCCCTGTAAAGGCTGAAAGCGGGCTACCGTATGGGTTCAATGATCGGCAGCAGCCGACCCATAATCGTCATAGGGCTGCGACAAAGCAGTCAATCGCGCGGTCCTTTTCTATGAAGGCATACCAAGCCCCATTGCAATTTGATTCGCGAGTGTGCTTTTAGGCTAATTTTCCTTAGCTCACAAATCATGATAAAGTAATTCATCAATTACTTATTTATGACGGCAAACACTAGAGTCAAGCTCAAAACCGAAGACCGCCAGGCAGAACTGATCCAGGCGGCCTTGGCTTTGGCTGCTGAGCGCAGCCCAACCGAAATCACCACGGGTGATCTGGCTTTGGCCATCGGCATCACCCAGGGGGGAGTCTTCAGGCATTTCGACAGCAAAGAGACCATCTGGCTGGCTGTTGTCGATTGGACGCACGAGACCTTGATGGAGCGTCTGCAGCAAGCAGCTCAAACTCGGCAAGCCAACGCTTTGCAGGCTCTTCGGGCCGTGTTCATGGCACACATCAATTTTGTGGAGCAATACCCGGGCGTTCCACGTCTTGTCTTTCAGGAACTGCAGCACGCCAAAACCACCCCACTCAAGACAAGGGTTCAGCACCTTATGGCCGACTACCGGACTTTGATCGCCCGATTGCTGACCCGAGCACGTGAAGAGGGCCTGCTGGCATCCGAGGTGGACCCCGCCTCAGCCGTGGTCCTTTTCATGGGAGCGGTTCAGGGACTGGTTATGCAGTCTCTGGTTACTGGCAGTCTGCACGACGTAGCGAGTCAGGGCAAAGCCGTATTCAACCTCTATGAGGCAGGTCTCTTGCCCAAACAAAGAAACTGACGAAAGTAGCACCAATGACACTTCCCAAAATCAATAAGCGGCAAGTCTTGGTCGCAACCGGTGCAACGATGGTAATCGTGGCTCTAGGATTTGTTGCTACTCGCATGGGACCACTTGCTCCCACCAATGTCACAGTAATACAAGTCAAGAGCGAAAGCCTGAGACCCTCAGTTTTCGGTATTGGCACTGTCGAAGCGCGTCAGAGCTGGTTGATGGGACCGACGGTGGCAGGGCGTGTCTTGCGCGTGCATGTCGATGTGGGGCAGTCGGTCAAGGCAGGTCAGCTTCTGGCCGAGATGGACCCGGTGGACCTGGACCAGCGCCTGCAGGCGCAAGAAGCTGCCTTGTCCAAGGCCAGTAGTGTGCAGACAGCAGCCCAGGCACAACTGGCCGATGCCAGAGCACGGCGCGATCTGGCCACTACCAATTTGAACCGGCAAAAGGAACTGGCCCGTCAGAACTTCATCAGCCCGTCTGCGCTTGATGGGCGCGAGCAGGAACTCAAGTCTGCTCAGGCTGCCTTCGAAGCAGCCCAGGCCAACTTGCAAGCAAGCCGTCAGGACGCCCAGCGCTTGCAGGCCGAGCGCGCTGCGGCCGTGCAGCAAAAACAGAACACCAGATTGATCGCTCCCGCCGATGCAGTGGTGATTAGCCGCGATGCCGAAGTCGGCAGCACCGTGGTGGCGGGCCAGGCTGTGGTCCGGCTGGCCAATCCCGCCAGCCTCTGGGTGAGGCTGCGTGTGGACCAGGCGCGCTCAAGCGGTCTCGCAGTGGGTCTGCCGGCCCAGATCACCCTGCGCTCGCGGATGCAGCAGGTGCTGGCCGGCCGGGTGGAGCGGGTGGAGCTGCAGGCCGATGCAGTGACCGAGGAGCGCATCGCACAAGTGATGTTCGACCAGATTCCAGCAGCGCTGTCGATCGGTGAGATGGCCGAAGTCACGCTTCAGTTACAAGAGACAGACCCGGCTTTGGTGGTGCCGCAGGCCAGTGTGCAGACGCACCAAGGCCGCACAGGCGCGTGGCGGCTTAAAGACGGCGCGCTGAACTTTGTGTCCGTTCAGTGGGGCGCGTCCAGCCCGGACGGTCGCGTGCAGGCACTGAGCGGCCTGGCCTCGGGCGACACGGTGGTGGTCTACAGCGACAGGCCCTTGTCGGTCGGAACCCGCTTCAAGGTGGTGAACTCGCTGGTTAACAAGGCCCAGCCATGATCAGCCTGGCTGCGCGCGACATTCAGCACAGCTGGGCCAAGTTCGTGCTCACCGGGTTGGGGCTGGGTTTGCTCATTGGCGTGACGTTGACCATGGCAGGTGTGTTTCGCGGCATGGTTGACGATGCGCAGGCCCTGCTCAACAACAGCGGTGCCGACCTCTGGGTGGTTCAAAAGGACACGCAAGGACCGTACGCAGAATCGTCCAGCTTGAAGGACGATGTGGTACGCAGCATTGCGGGCATGCCAGGGGTGGCCATGGCGGCCAACATCACTTACTTCACCATGCAGGTCAAGGCCGTGGGGGGTAAGGAAGCCCGGGCCATGGTTGTAGGGATCGCGCCTGGAATCGCCGGTATGCCTGGGCAACCGGGCCATTTGTTGGCAGGCCGGCATCTCACACGCAGCCACTACGAGGCAGTTGTGGACATCAAGACCGGACTGACGCTGGGCGACAAGGTGCAAATCCGGCGTCACACCTACGAGGTGGTAGGCCTGACGCGCCGCATGGTCTCATCCGGTGGGGATCCGATGGTGTTTATCCCCATCAAGGACGCGCAGGAAGCGCAGTTCCTCAAGGACAACGACGCCATCGTGAACGACCGGGTGCGCACAGCCGCCAACCCCGCCTTCAATCGGCCGGCAGTGCCGGGCATGCTTGATGCAGTACAGAACCTGCAGACCAGCAGCCGCAACGTCAATGCCGTGCTGGTGCGAGTGGCCGATGGCTGGAGTGCAGAGCGTGTGGCCGAGCCGATCCAGCACTGGAAGCACCTGACCGTGTTCACTCGTGCAGACATGGAAGACATCCTGGTGGACAAACTCATTGCCACCTCGGCCAAACAAATCGGCATGTTTCTGGCCATCCTGACGGTGGTGAGTGCGGCGATTGTGGCGTTCATCATCTACACCATGACGCTGGGCAAGATCCGCGAGATCGCAGTGCTTAAGCTGATCGGCACCCGCAACCTCACCATTGCGGCCATGATCTTGCAGCAGGCACTAGGCCTAGGGGTGATCGGCTTTGTGGTCGGCAAGGTAGCTGCCACGATTTGGGCACCAGTGTTTCCTAAGTTTGTATTGCTCTTGACGCAAGATGCGATTGTTGGTTTTGGGGCAACGATGCTCATCTGTGCACTGGCCAGCACGATGGCTATTCGAGTGGCCTTGCGTGTTGATCCGGCGCAGGCCATCAGTTGAGGCGTACGACATGACATACCAAACAGGTGGCATCCGTATCGAGAATTTGCGCAAAGTCTATGGACATGGAGACACGGCTGTAGAGGCTTTGAAAAGCGTCAATATGCAAGTTTCTCCAGGTGAGGTGGTTGGACTTGTTGGACCATCTGGCTCAGGCAAAAGTACTTTACTGAAATGTTTAGGTGCCATCATCGAGCCTACGTCGGGCCGAATGACTTTAGGCAACGAAGTGATTTTCGAAGACGGCTGGAAGATCCCAGACTTACGAACCTTACGACGCGATCGGATTGGATTTGTGTTCCAAGCGCCGTACCTCATTCCTTTTTTGAACGTCACTGATAACGTCGCATTGCTGCCTATGCTGGCTGGCATTCCCAATGAAATTGCTAGAAAACGAGCACTTGAATTGTTGTCCTCTTTGGATGTGTTGCATCGCGCAAAGGCTGAACCTTCTCAGCTATCTGGTGGTGAGCAGCAACGAGTGTCAATCGCCCGTGCATTGGCAAACAAGCCGCCAGTGATTTTGGCTGATGAGCCAACCGCACCTCTTGACAGTGAGCGGGCGCTGTCTGTCATTCGAATTCTCAACGACATGGCCCGTCTTGCACAGACGGCCATCATCGTGGTGACACATGACGAAAAGATCATCCCAACCTTCAAGCGCATCTATCACATTCGTGATGGACAGACGGTGGAGGAAAAAGGTGAGGGACGCTCTCTTGATTAACGTTAAGAGAGCTACGTTTTATTTTTTATTAGGAGTGAAAAATGACTGTCAATAAACTGATCAACATCATGGCTGGCTTCATGGTGACCCTGGGCTTAGCCCTAGCTCATTTGAACGGGCAAGTAGATTTAAGCTCGCCTAGCTGGCTATGGCTTTGTGCATTTGTTGGATTGAATTTGTTCCAGTCAGGCTTTACAGGGTTTTGTCCAGCTGGAAAGATATTTAAGGCATTGGGCGTTAAAGAGGATGGGAATTCCTGCTGCGTTTAATATGTAAAACATTAGCGACCAGTTTTGCTGCTGCCCCATTGATCCATGATGCGCTGAGCTTGTCGTCAAACTCAAAGCGAGCGATCAGCTGATGGAATCAGCCATGATTCAACGCGGCGAGAACTCCATTGCGCAGATACAAGAAGCCAATCGATCTTTCCACAGCCCTGATGGTCAGTCCAAATTCCCCCACCCGTGGCCACCCCAAATTCCCCCAGGCAGCGCCCTCAGATTATGACGCGTCAGCTTGGATGACCAAGCGCGCCGCCGCCTCCTTGAGCCTATA
>NZ_JASGBH010000015.1 GCF_030053395.1 Limnohabitans lacus
GTTCGCGCAGCAGCAAAGGATTCAAACCAATGCCGCTGCAAATCTCAACCCTCAAGTTTTGGATTAACCTTGAACCCTTGGACTACTTCCAATTGATTGGTACGGCCAGAGGGGGCAGGTCAATTCAAGCAATGCTCGATCACGCACGCCCTGCGGTGTGGCCACATCTGGAGCAAGCAACAATGCGTCAACCTGACACTCTGAAAGCACAATGGGCACGTTGAGACCCTGCTTGGCAAGCTGGATTCGAACTGTTGGATTACAGGAAATTAATTCATCGCGACACACCCATTTGAAAAAAGATTTGATCGCAGACAAATGCCTGTTTAGCGAGCTAACTTTTTGCCAGGAAAGGCTCTGACATATGTACTGCCGAACATGATGTTCCTGAGCTGCCAACAAGCTCAAAGCATGAGAGTTCAGCATCCAGGAAGAAAATTGACGCAAGTTGCTCTCGTAAGCAATTTGAGTGTTCTGGGCAAGTCCCATTTCGGCCCAGAGCACGCAATTTTTCCAGTGATTGATTAATTTCAGATCACGCTCATGGTTTGGCTCAATCGTCAACAGCCGCCAAATCTCATTTCGATCAACATTGAAAAGCCAGTTTTCATCCAGTGGCAACACAATTCATCCTATGCAGTCTCGGAAAAACTATATTTTTGCATTCTCGGCCGCCTGTTAATCTCGTCTGACGCCTTGTCCGCATGGTGGGTCGTTCGCTGGACGTTTAGTTCCGGATGAGTCTGAAAGTCAATAAGCAACTCGGGCAATTGTGCGGGCGCTAGCCCAAGACCAAGTGACCGACTGCAAGATCGAGTCGACCAAGGAGCTGCAGGCAAGCGGCATCCCCCCCCAAGGACGCGACCAAGAACATCGACGTGTCTAATCCGACGCTTTGCTTCATGTTTGCCGGTTTGGCTGTGACATGAGCCGCCAAAATATCTTGCAACTTGTTCGCCAACAAAAAACAAGTTGTTTGTAGCGCGTTTTCTGATAATATGCGTTCTGTCGTATTCCGTCTTTCGTTTTTAAGGGTCTAAATCCGCAGATTTTCGATCGCTAAAAATCCTCTGTAACCCGCATGGCTTCTGGCTTTGCGGGTTTTTTCTTGCCCAAAACAGACAGCCGTCTGCTGGCCGTGTTGTAGCCCCGTTCAGTCGCCCCTTGAGTTGCTGAATATTTGGGCAAAGTTTCAGCAAGTCATTGTTTTTATTAAACTTTTTACAAAACACCCTGTGAATAATATCTTGTAATTTATTTAGGGGGTCTCGCACAGTTGTTTGTCGCGAGATTCTTGACAAACGCTCAAAGTTCATTCCGTGCACTGGTTGACCCTGGTGCACGGTTTGCTGATCCTCCCCGGCAGACCATGTCCTTGAGCCGGGGACTGACCTCCCCGGCTTTTTTTCCTGCCCAGTCAAGCAGGCAAAAAACCGATGTGTCCCCATGGCCCGCTCGCCTGAACAGTTAGTCAATATCGCTAATGCAGAAAAATGCCTAGGCGACTATGTGCCGTTTTCTTCAGAAATCGCCCCGGGCGTGGTCAAGCTCAAGGGGGGCAATGGTTATTTGACAACGTTTGAGATCGAGGGCGTCCCCTTCGAGACCAGCAGCGAAGAGGAAATTGATCAGTACAACCTCACGCTGCACAAGTTCCTGACCAGCCTCAGTGGTGGGGCTTTCGCCGTCTGGACGCACAAAATCCGCATGCAGGTCCACGAAACGCTGCAAGACGAATTCACCAACGAGTTCAGCAAAAAACTTGCCAGTCAGTACAAAGAACGCTTGACCAAAACAAAGTTGATGCGTACCACTTTGTTCTTGACTGTGGTCTACCGCCCAGGTGAGCTGGCCACCTTCAAGAATTTGCAGTTTGGATCATTGGATCAAATGGTCGCCCTTGAGCGTGAAGGCATCGATGTCCTCGGCGATGTCAGCGCCCGAATCGAGTCCTCGATGAGTAAGTACAAAGCCCGGCGCTTGTGGCGCTACACCAAGGACGGCCGCGAATACTCCGAATTCCTTTCTTTCTTGCATCTCCTGACCAACGGGTTTTGGAAAGAGCTGCCCGTCACAAACCGTCGGATCAGCGATTACCTGGCAACAACCCGTATCACTGCAGGCGATCGTTCCGGTGTCCTGCAGCTGACCTTGCCTGACCGTGTACGCTTTGTGAGCGCGTTGGAAATCAAAGAATACCCAGAGCATGTGTCCCCCTTGTCGCTGAGCAAAACGCTGTATCTGGACCAGCAGTTCATCGAAACCCAGTCATTTTCTATTTTGGCCAACCGCCCTGCCCTGGCGCGTTTACGCCGCCAGCGCGGTCAATTGACCGCCGGTGACGAATCCAGTGCATCCGAAGTCAATGAGTTCACAGAACTTTTTGATTCCGTCAACAGCGGCCAGGTAATGCTCGGCGAGTACCACTACAGCATCGCCGTGTTCAGCGACACACTGGACGACAAGGGCATCAAAAAAGACCGCTCAGATGTGGCCGCCGCCTTGGATGCTGGTGGTTTCAAATCAGAGATTCAAACGGTTTTGCCCGAGGCCTCATGGTTTTTCCAATTGCCCGGCAATTGGAAGTGGCGCACGCGCGAGGCCTGGATTACATCGCACAACTTCGTCAGTCTCGCCCCACTGCACAACTTCATGGCTGGCAAAAAGTCAGGTAATCCATGGGGAGAGGCCTTGTGCATTTTTGACAGCCCCAGTGGTCAGCCATTTTTCTTCAACTTCCACTGCTCCCCTGAAGACCACGACAACACAGACGACAAACTGCCCGCCAACGCCTGCTTGTTCGGCAAAACAGGTGTCGGCAAAACGACGCTAGAGATGTACTTGATGGCGCAACTGAACAAGTACGGTTGCCGAGTGTTCCTGCTAGACATGAACCGAAGCGCCGACATCACCGTGCGCCGCATGGGGGGGACGTACAAAACCTTCGCCAGGAGCATTCCTACAGGCATCAACCCTTTCCAGTGGCCAGATACACCCAGAACACGCGCATTTTGCAGAAGCTTGGTCACGCAGTGCATCACCTCTTCGGGCGCAGCCGAGCTGGAGCCCGATGAACAAAACCGGCTGAGCAACGCCGTTGACGCTGTCTTTGGTGCACGCTTTGAGTTTCGCCGGATTGGCCTTTTATCGCAGCACTTGCCCAATGTGGAGCGCAGCTCGCTGCAAGCAAGACTGGCCCGGTGGATTGGCGACGGTGACTTGGCCTGGGTTTTGGACAACCCGCGCGACACCCTCAACTTAGCAGAGGGAGAAATCTGGGGGTTTGACTACACCGATTTCATCAACGATCCGCAGATCTGCCCAGTTTTTACGATGTGTCTGCTGCACCTGTTTGAAGACCTGATCGACGGGCGCCCCATTGCCCTGTTCATGGAGGAATTCTGGGCATTGCTCGGCAATCCTGTTTTTGAAAACTTTGTCAAAAAGAAGCTCAAGACCATTCGCAAAGAATCTGGTTTTGTACTCATGACCACGCAACAACCTGACGATGTGTTGTCCACTGATTTGGCTCAAACCGCAGTACAACAACACGTCACCGGCATTTATTTGCCCAACCCCAATGCCAGATATGCCGACTACGTAACAGGATTCGGCTTGACAGAGACGCAGTTCAATTTGGTCCGAGTGCTGCCCGTTGACTCGCGGGCGGCCTTGATCAAGCAAGAGGACAAATGCGCGATCGTGCGTTTCGACCTCACAGGGATGAACGATGTGATCGCCGTGCTCTCTGGTGACAAAGAAACCGTCGAAATGCTGGACGACATCCGCGCCGAAGTGGGCGACGATCCCAGCGTCTGGGAGCCCTTCTTCTTGGACGCAGTTCGGCAAAAGCGTCAAGGCAGAAAGCGCGTCTCCTTGGCAAAAATTCCCACGCTGTCTAGTTTCAATGGCGGGGAGGCTTGACCATGGGCATGGCAACTTCTCTCGAAGTGCAGCTGGACGCGGCGCTGAAGGCTTATGTCACGGCCGCCAGTACATCCATGACGGGCTATGTCGCTTCGCTGGCTGTGGGTTTGACCGCGCTGTATTGGCTTGTTTTTGGACTGGCGGCCATGCGCGGTGATGTCAACGAGCCCATGAGCAAGATCACCAAGGATGTGGTCACCATGTTGCTTGTGGCTATGGTGGTGTTCACATTTGGCAACTACCAGAACTTTGTGATCGAGAGTTTGTATGGCTTGGTTGCTGACTTGACATCGCGCATGTCAGGTGGGAAAGCCGAAAGCCCGGGGGCACTGATTGATGCGATTTTTACGCACTGCGTCAAACCAGCAGGAGAAGCCGAGTGCATCCCTGTTGGGACCTTGTTCGGGCTCTTGGCTGTCAAGCATGCGAACTGGATGGGAATACCAGATATTTCATTTTTGATCGCTCACGTAGTGATGTTGATCTCGGAAGTGGTCATCGTGGTGCTGTGCTTGATTCCCATTTTGTTGTCCAAAGTGGCATTGGCCATTTACCTGGCCATCGGGCCTTTTTTCATCATGCTGGCGATGTTTCCACAAACGCGCTCGTACAGCAGCTCTTGGCTCTCGGGCGCATTGGGCAACGCCTTGACGCTGGTGATTGTGGCGGGGATTTGCTCTGTCGTGCCCGCGATCATGCAGAAGCTTATCAACGATGGCTTTAAGGACTCCATTGCTGCAACCAATGTACTGAGCCTCACTGTTGGAATCCTGGTGGCGGCCCTCGGTCTGGGCTTGACAGCGCTCAAAGCATCTCAAATGGGCGCGCAATTGGCCGGTGGCGGCGTGGCCATGGATGGCGGCAATTGGATGGGGGCGCTGGGGAACATGTACACCAACATGAAAGGACGCACTGGCGGCGATGGCAACAAGGACAAGGATAGTAAGTCTCCAGAAAACTCTGCTCAGCAAAAGTCGCCCAAATCCTACGCCGCTGGTCGTACGGCCGGTAATGTTCTCGCAGCCTTAGCCAAGAAGAGATAAACATGAAACCAAACCTCAAACTGACCCATGCAATTCTTGCCCTCAGCATCACAACGTCAGCCTTTTCTCAAGGCATTCCGGTCATTGACGTGGCTGCCATTGTTCAGGCCATCGAGCAAGTTCGCGCCTGGGAGGGCCAGTACCAGCAAATGATGCAAAGCCTGCAACAACAGCAGCAACTGATTCAAAACACCACGGGCTCTCGCCAGTTGGGACAAGTTTCCAACGCGATCACTTCCACCGTTTTACCCCCTGACATTGTTAGGCAACTGACCACAACTCGAACGCATGACGAGCTCAACTCTCTTGCGCTTCAGAACTTTGGCGCCTTGAGTCAAGCGATGCAAACCCGTGCGAGCCAAATTCAGGAATTGATGCGCCAAATTAACAGCACCCAAGATGCCAAAAGCATCCAGGAACTGACTGCCCGCATTCAGTCCGAGCAGGTCATGGCAACCAACGAAGCCAAAGAAGCCCAGTGGTTGCGCACGCAAATCGAGATGCAGGCTCAAGCGCTCGACTTGGCTCACAAACAAAGAATGCTTGGCAACCTGCGCACAAATCCCACATCGACCCGTTGACCACCAAAGGAATCGCCATGTTCGGCCGCAAAAAAACGCCCAAACCCATCGTCAAGCCCGAAGTCGACGCGCTGAGCTTTGAGGTCGATATTGCCCTGCGCAGCTACAAAAGTGAGCGCCGCGCTTGGATCTTGGTGGTGGTGTTTGCCGTCATCGCCATCTTGGCCGTGACGGCTGTCTTGTTCATGCTGCCACTCAAGCAAACCGTCCCCTATTACGTCTATGTGGACAAAGAAACCGGTGCCACGCAAGCTGTGGTGGTCTCCGATCCCAACGCCATTTCCCAAAACGAAGCCGTCGCCCGCTATTGGCTCAGCCGCTATGTCTCTGCACGTGAGCGGTATGTGTACCGCCTTCAACAAGAAGATTACGATTTTGTTCTGGCCACCAGCATGCCTGCCGTGGGGGCGGAGTATTCAGAGCCTTACTCAGGGCAAAACAACCGCGCCGAATTGCTCAAGGAGTCCATCGAAGAGCGGATCAACATCTTGAGTGTGCAGGTCACCCCAGGCACCCGCGGCCGAGGCACCGTGCGCTACCAAAAGATCACCTGGCGAGCCGGTATGCGCGAGCCAGAAAGCGTCAAGACCTATGTGGCTGATATCGCCTATGACTGGGTCAGTGCCACCGGCTGGGGCACCAAAGATTTGCTGCAAAACCCGATGGGCTTTGCTGTGCTGGCCTACCGCAGCACCCAAGAATTGCAAGCTCAATGATCAAGCACCTTCCTGTCAGCCCACTCCTGCGCCGAATGTCAGGATCTGCGCTTCAATGGGCCACGCTGGGGGGCACGTTGGGGGTCACCTTGAGTGTCACCATGATCCTCAACCTGAGTGCCCCCCTGACTGCTTATGCCGCCACTTTACCCACTTTGAGCACCAAAGACCGGCGAATTGGGTTTGTCGACTATGTTGCCCACGACGTGGTCATTGTGCCGACAGCCCTTGGCGTCGTGACACGGATCATCTTGTCTGAAGAAGAGAAGATCGCGCGTCCGCCAGACAGCGGGTTTCCTTCCTCTTGCGATGACCCACTTAATGAATGGTGCGTTCGCGCCGAAGTGGGGCAAAACCAGATCACCGTCAAACCACGCAAAGGCGCAACCCAAAACAATTTGGAAATCAGCACAGACAAGCGTGAATACAGTTTCTTGCTGCACGCCATGCCAGGCGCAGAAAAGTCCAAAAGCGTGCTGTACAGGGTGATGTTCCGTTACCCCATGCCCACACCGCCTGTCCCGCATGTGAGCCTGCCAGCGGCCTCCCCGCCTGCCGCATCTGGTGAGGATGAAGGCAAACCCCGCGATCTGGAGGTGACCGCCCCATCTCCTGTCGGCTCCAAACGGCAAGAACTGGCCAAGCCCCTCGTTCGCAACGTCGCCTACTCGGTCAAGGCCCAAGGCGATGCCCAAGGCATTTTGCCCAGCATCATTTTTGACGACGGGCGCTTTACCTACCTGAAGTTTCCAAAAGCACGCGAAGTGCCCGCCGTGTTTGCTCGCGATGCCAGCGGTCAAGAAGTCCGTGTGGCATTCCATGCTGAACGCCTGTTGTCCGATCCGCATGCGCCTGATGCGGGCGTAGAGAGCGATTACCTGGTGATCCGCCGCGTCGCCCGCGCGTTCTCGTTGCGTCTGGGCTCCTTGGTTGCAGAGATCATCAATGACAAATTTGACCCTGAAGGCGTTGAAACGCACAACGGCACCACCACGCCCACGCTCAAGCGGGAGATGAAGCCGTGAACGCCGTAACGACAGCATCAACGCCCGTGGATGAACCACACGTCCACCATGACTTGGATCAGGGCACACAGCCGGCCGACATCAATGCCATCGGCCACACCGCCAGTCGCTTTCCGGTCAGCAAGGTGATTTTTATCGCTGTTGTCGGTGCCGTGGTCTTGGGCATGCTGGTCTGGCTGGGCAAGATGTGGCTCGCGTCAGTCTTCACCGTCCCCACTCGCACCCCGCAGCAAGAGCCGCTAACGCCCTCGCAATCGGCTCAAGGCGTCAATCGCTCTCGCCTGCCCGGCTCGAATACCCCCCTGGAAGGCAACTCGTCAACGCCGGGTGGATCGGCCACTTCTGGCCAGTCGCCGGACAAATCCGCTGGCAACTCTTCTGGAAACACCCCCGCATCACCCTCTGTCAAAGCAGACACCCCCTGCCCCGCAACGGCACTGGTTGACAAGCGCTCTGGTCAAGCTGTGAAGGATGCGCAGGGTCAGCCGGTCATGGTTGACTGCAAAGGCGTCATGCTCAGCGCCGCGCGTATTCCTGCCCCGGCACCCCTGCCCGGGGCGGCACCTAACGGGTACAGCGGCATACCTGGTCCTGTCACCATGCCGCTTGGGCAAACAATGCCCACACCACCTGATCGCTATTCGGGTGACACCTCGTTGGCCAACAAAAAGCCATCCCTGACACCCACAGCAGCTGCATCGGCCATGGGGGCATTCCCACCGCCGCCAGTCTCATCGGCTGAACTGGAAGCTCGCCTCAAGCGTTTGATGAACCCTACCACGCCATCTGGCGGCAACAGCGCTCCCAACCCTATCTTGGCCAATCCCTCGGCCAACGCTTCCGGCAATCCACAAGGGGCGATGGGTGGCTTGCTCAGCCCGACTTCGACGCCCAAAGCGATGGCCATGCGCACCTTTGATCCCAATTTGACCATTCCTAAGGGGGATGCCATCAATTGCGCCATGACCACCCGCGTGGTCACCGAAATCTCGGGTTTCACCAGCTGCATCGTCAGCGAAAACGTCTACAGCGCCAATGGCAAAGTCCTGTTGGTTGAGCGCATGAGCGAGATTCAAGGCGAGTACACCGCCGTGGGGCAACCTGGACAGCGCCGTGTTTACGTCCTGTGGTCTCGCGTGCGCAAGCCCGGCGGCATCACGATCGACATTGCCTCGCCCTCGACCGACAGCCTGGGCGCTGCGGGCATTGACGGCATTGTGGATAACCGCTGGTTTGAGCGGATCGGCAGCGCCTACCTGATGTCGATATTTAAAGATTTTCTGGCGGCCAATGCAGCGTCCACCGCTGGCGGCACAGCAGGCGCAGGCACTGCGACCGGTTCCGCTTTGTATCAAAACTCCATCAGCACCAGTACCAGTTTGGCAGAAAAGGTGCTGTCGCAGTCCATGAACATCAAACCAGTGGTCTATGCACACCAAGGTGAGCGCATCGCTATCTATGTCGCCCGTGATCTGGACTTTTCTGGCATCTATCAAGTCACGCCTGTACAGCGCACACCATGAAATCCCCAGCCCCACCCTTTTCTACCGCAAGCGCCCCACCGTCAGGAAACAGCCTGCCCATCGACGCGGCAGTCACGCAAATGATGGAGCCCATTGAGGAGATTTTGGCGAATTATCCGGGGGCCACTGAATTTGCCATGGTTCGCCCTAGTGAAGCCTTCATTGAGCAAAGCGGTGCTTGGCACCGGCTTGAATTGCCTCAGTTCACACTCAAGCGCTGCCTCGAATTGGCCAACGTGGTGGCCATTTACGCCAACCAAGACATCAGCGAGCGTGCGCCGTTGCTCTCGGCCACCTTGCCCGCGGGTCAGCGTATCCAGATCGTGATCCCGCCCGCTGTTGAACGCGGCCAAATCTCCCTGTGCATTCGCATTCCTGGATCATCCGTCAGATCGCTGGAGTCCTACGTCCAGGACAAGGTGTTTGATCGGTACTTCTGGACCCAACAGCCGCTGACGGCCAGCATTGCGACACACCCCTGGAGCAAACTGGACCAGCGCCTGGCACAACTGCTGACTGAGCGCGACTTGATGGGGTTTTTGATCGCCGCAGTTCGTGGCAAGAAAAATATCGCCATCGTCGGCGATACGGGCTCCGGCAAAACCACTTTGATGAAAGCCGTTTGCCAGTACATCGCTGAGCACGAACGGATCATCACCATCGAAGACGTTCGGGAGTTGTTCTTGCCCAAACACCCCAACGCCAGCCACTTGCTGTATTCCAAGGGGTCTCAGGGCGTAGCGAAGGTGACGCCCGCCGATCTGATTGGCGCTTGCATGCGGCTCAAACCTGACCGTGTTCTGCTGGCGGAGCTGCGTGGTTCTGAAGCATTTGACTTCCTCAAACTGATGACCGCTGGTCACAGCGGCTCTGTCACCAGTTTCCATGCAGAAAGCTGTGGACTCTCCCCTCAGCGCTACGTGTTCATGAGCAAAGAACACCCTGATGCAGCCATGTTCACCGATGCAGCCCTCAAGCAACTGGTGAGTATGACGATCGACATCATCGTTCACATCACCGCCGAGCGCATGGAGGATGTTGCTGGTCAGGTCATCGGGGTCGACCGCTATGTGACCGAAGTCAGCTTCGATCCGTCCATGAAATTCAGGGCCTTGGCATGAACAAGATCCATCCTGCTCAACACCTTGTCGCAGCACTTGCTTTGCTGTTGATGGTTGTTGCGTGGCTGTATCTGAGTTCATGGAGCCATGTGCTCTTCACTCATGGTCCGATTTTTCCGATTGAGCCAGGGCAGGTTTACCAGTACTGGCAAGTTTTCTCGGGCGATCCCAGCTTTACACGGGCAAAGACAGCTTGCGGTTTTGTCCTGTTCACATTGTGGGCGGCATCTCTTTTTGAGATTTACAAAGATCGCCGCCCCTTGCACGGCAATGCCAGGTTTGTTGAAAGTAAGCGGGAAGTCAAAAAAGCGGGCCTTTTTGCCAAGCACGGCATATTGATTGGCAAATTCCTGGGCAAATACTTGGTTTTGGGTGGTCAGTACTTTGTGTTGCTGGCCGCACCCACACGCGGCGGTAAAGGCGTGAGCATGGTGATCCCCAATTTGCTCAATTGGATGGGCTCAGTCATCTGCATGGACACCAAGCTGGAGAATTTCAACACCACCAGTGCCTACCGCCAACGGATTCTCAAGCAAGAGGTGTTCCTTTTTAATCCCTTTGCCGCCGACCGCAAAACCCACTGCTGGAATCCACTGGACGAAGTGCGGCGTGATCCTGTCCTGATGGGGGGCGATGTTTTGCAAATTGCCCAAATTTTCTACCCTGAACTCGCTGGCGACAAAAACCCGTTTTTCACGCAGCAAGCGCAAAACCTGTTTTTTGGCTTGACCCTGTTGTTGCTGGAAACAAAGCACCCTCGCTGCACCATGGCCGAAGTGTTTCGCCAAGGCTCGGGCTACGACAAGCCACTGCGTGAACACCTGCTGGAAATGCTGGATTTGCACAAAAACTTGAGCCGCCAGTGCCGGGACTCATTGAACCGGATGCTCTCCAATCCAGATGAGACCTTTGGCAACATCAAGGCCAGCTTTGATGCGCCACTGCTCATGTTTGCCAACCCCTTGGTGGATGCAGCCACATCTCGCAGTGATTTCAAGCTCTCGGATGTCCGCCGTAAGCGCGTTTCCATCTACTTTGGCATCACCCCCAACCGACTGGTTCAGGCCGAACGCCTGACCAACCTGTTTTTCACGCAAGCCATTGCACTGAACACCGAGGTCTTGCCGGAAAACGACAAGACCTTGCGCTACGAGTGCTTGCTGGTCAACGACGAGTTCACCGCTTTCGGTCGCATCGCCATTTTGGTCAAAGCGGTCTCATTTGTTGCAGGGTACAACCTGCGCCTCTTGACGATTGTGCAGAGCAAGTCGCAACTTCAAGGGGCTGAACTGTATTCACAAGCTGACGCACGTAACCTGATCGTCAACCATGAGGTCAAGGTGGCATTTGCGCCTGGCGATCACCAAGATGCCAAAGAGGTCTCCGAAATGTTGGGCACCTACACCACCAAGTCGACCTCCACCTCATCGAGCCGCAGTGCCAGCGTCGTCTCTGTGCACACCCCCGGCACCGCAGGAGAAAACACGTCGGAACAGCGCCGAGCATTGATGATGCCCCAAGAGCTCCAGCAAATGCCTTTTGAGCATGAGATCGTCGACAAAAAGGGCATTCGCCCCATTCTCGCCGACAAGATTTTGTATTACGCCGACCCGGTCTTTGTCGATCGCCTCAAGCAAGTCTCTCCCAGCTTGCGAGCACTGGGCAGGGCCCTGCCCACCAAGGATCAGCTGGATCAGGCCCGGCTCGATGGCGAACTGGCCATCCCTGTGGATGCACTGTTTATTGACCTTGGGGCAGGACAAAACTTGGTCAGCGACAGCGATATTCACAGCGCCAGTGATACCGGCCAAGGCGGTAGCGCCCAGCTCTTGCAACCCAAACCCGTGCAATCACCCATGGACCCATTGGTGGCCGCTGCCGCACGCAAGCTGGCTCTTGATCTGGCTGACTGGAGCGCGTTTTCGACGGCAGATGAGGTCAAGTCTCATGTGCTCAAGACACTTTTTATGCAGGACTTTATGGGAGAAAAACGCCATGTCTCCATTTGAAGACAAATACAGCGGCGCGACAGACGCCGCATGGCGTGCGCAGGTGCATGCAACGGCCACCCAGAAGTTGGCACAAGCCTTGGCCGCGCAACAGACCATCCGCCCAGCCGCCAACGCGCTGGAGTTTCAACGCAACCTGAGCCATGTCATCGAACAACTGGCTCATGAGGAGTTGACCTTGATCGAAAACATGACAGGTATGGATTTACTGGAAAAACTGACCGCCGCTCAATCCGGTGACACGGTCGAATTCACACCCGCTCAAGCCGAACAACTGGGGGCCTTTAAGGAGGACGCCATCGGCGATGACGATCTGGATGCAAATGGGCAGGAAAGCACTGAGTCATGAGCGATCAGACCAACGTGATTCATGACTCGGGCCAGTTGCCGGGTCCGCTCACGCTTGAGCGGACTAAGCAACTTGTCCACGAATTTTGCAAAATCTACCCTGTAGCCTATGCTATCAAGTTCAAAATCCGCGCAACACAAGAGGAACTGTATGGACCAAACGCAACCCGAGCAAACATTGGCACCGTCTTTGGAGCCTATGTCCCAGCTACAGAAGCCGATAGAAGAGTATCCCCAGTTTATCGAGGACGATGTGATCTCGCCTATTCCGTTCTGGGTGGAGATGAAGATCTCCGCAAGACGCTCCGCCATGAAATCATCGGCCACTTCGGACTCAACACCCTTTCCGCAGACGACAAACGTGGCGTCCTAGAGTCCATAGCGCTGTCCCAAGGCCGGGACGGCATTGCACAAAAGTGGGCACAAGCTAGGCGTGACTATGGATCTCAGCCTGATCTATTGATCGCAGAAGAGGTCTTTTGCCTCTATGCAGAAAATCTGGATCATTTGCTGCCAAGCGTTGTCCAGCCGCCAGCAGCGCTGGAGCGCATTAAGAGTTCTGGAGCGCAAGCGCTGGATGCGCAAGACATCAACATCATCGCGGCCCACATAGCCACAGGCCTGCACGAGCGGACCCGTGACCAGGTCATTTTTCCGATTGACCGCCGCGCACAGTTCTCGCGCACCGCATCCGACAAAGCCGACAAAACGCCCTTTCACGATGTTGTCGCCAGTGA
Organism: Limnohabitans lacus; assembly: GCF_030053395.1. GTDB lineage: Bacteria > Pseudomonadota > Gammaproteobacteria > Burkholderiales > Burkholderiaceae_C > Limnohabitans_A > Limnohabitans_A lacus. The sequence goes on from NZ_JASGBH010000015.1 coordinate 13,031, forward strand.
GCTGATCCGCCAAATCGAGGCGGGCACCGCACCATGGCAAAAGCCTTGGAATGCAGACGGCGGCATAGGCGGGATGCCCCTCAATCCGACCACTGGCAAGCGGTACAAGGGCATCAATGCCATTCACCTGCTCGCGCAGGGCCACAGTGACCCGCGCTGGCTGACCTATAAACAAGCTGTCAGCTTGGACGCGCAAGTCAGAAAAGGCGAGCGCGGCACCTCCATCCAATATTGGAAGTTCGAAGACACCCGCATCAAAACGGATGCCGCTGGAAACCCTGTCATGGGACCTGACGGAGCCCCTGTTCAAGAACGCGTCAAACTGCAAAACCCTCGGGTCTTCTACGCCACGGTTTTCAATGCCGAGCAAATTGACGGCCTGGCTCCACTGGTGACACCTTCACTCACTTGGGACCCAGTCGAACGAGCCGAACAAATCTTGACCAACTCTGGCGCTCGCATTGAGCATGCTGCCACGGACCGGGCCTATTACAGCCCTTCCCGCGACGAAATTCACCTCCCCCTTCAAGTGCAGTTTCCCACTGCCCGCAACTATTACGCTACAGCGCTGCATGAGCTGGGACATTGGGCTGGCCACGAGTCTCGACTCAAACGAGATCTCAGCCATCCATTTCGAAGTGAAGGCTATGCACGCGAAGAGTTGAGAGCAGAAATCGCCAGCATGATGCTCAGTGCCGAGCTGGGTCTGCCACACGACCCCAGCCAACACGCAGCTTATGTGGCCAGCTGGGTGAGTGTGCTCAAAAAAGACCCTCTGGAAATTTTCAGGGCCGCAGCTGATGCGGAAAAGATCCATGCCTTGGCCATGAGTTTCGCCCCAGAACTCTCCCAAGACGTGCCTTCAGTGCTCGCAGTCATCGGCCCTGCGCCCTCGCTGCCCCCAAGCCCAGCCCCCAAAACGCAAGCGCAAGAAACCAGGCCATCGGCTCAGCAAGAGCGCTCGCTCACCACAGGGCCTGTTTCCAATTTGACCCCAGATACCACCAAGGTGATTGCCATGCCACGTCAACCATTGAGCGCGGACGACGTTCGTGATGCGCTGTCCTACATCTCCCCCAATTTGCCACGCGATGACTGGGCACGCATCGGCATGGCTCTCAAGTCTGAATTCCCCAAGGATTTGGGTTTGGATCTATTTGACCAGTGGAGTTCGACAGGCGACGGTTATGACCGCAATTCGGTGGTTTCAACTTGGCGCAGCATCCGCGCAGATGGTCCCGTCTCGATCGGTACTTTGCTCAAGCAAGCCAAAGACAACGGTTTCACACCTCGTGAGCCCATCGAATCGATGCAGACACGTCGAAACCTCGATGACCCTCAAGCCGCAGCGCAACGCGCAGCCGATGCCGCTGCCCAAGAACAAGTTCGCCTGAACCAACAAGAAACCGCCGCTGTTCAGGCCTTGGCCATGTGGGATCAAGCCACGCCAGACGTAACTTCAGCCTATTTGGAGCGCAAATCCGTGCAGGCCCATGGCACGCGCACCACCGATCAAGGCACGCTGTTGGTGCCCTTGGTCGATCAGGATGGCAAATTGTGGAATGTGCAGCGGGTCTTGCCTCGCAAGATGCAAAACGGCACGGACAAGCTGTATCTCAAGGGTGGTCGCAAAAGCGGGTTGTTCCACGTCATCGGCTCGCTCAATTCCGCACTCGATGCCGGTCAGCCTGTGGTGATTGCCGAAGGCTATGCCACCGCCGCCAGCGCACACGAAGCGACCGGCTGGCCCTGCGTGGTCTCCTTTGACTCAGGCAACTTGATCAAAGTGACTGAACAATTCAGAAAACGCTATCCCGACGCATTGTTGGTGGTGGCCGGTGATGATGATTTGCCCACGTTTGCCAAAAAAGGCATCAACCCAGGGCGAGACAAAGCCACTTTGGCGGCTCAAAAGGGATCGACTGCGCTGGCGTTCCCGCTGGGATTGAATTCCGATCAATCCGACTTCAATGACCTGGTGGCGCAGTGGGGCCCAGAAACTGGCCCTCAAAAAATCCGCGCCAGTTTTGAAGCGGCGTTGCTGGAATATGTCAGCCCGCAACAACCTCAAAGCGCCTCACTGGCTGTCGATGGTGGCTCTCCATCGGGGCAATTGACTGCCCAGCAAGCCCTCGCTGTCAAGGCGCTCAATGAACTCCAGGCATTGGATTTGCCTTTGTCGCAAACCGTGTCGATAGAAAACACGCCAGAAATTCGTCCAGAGCCCGTCAGCATGGCCACAGCCAACCCGCCTGTTGACGAGACCAATTCACCGGTAAAGCCATTTCCCCGCTTTGAAGTTCGCCGAGTGGGTGAATTCAATGAAGAGCAGATTGGTCAATTCGGCCAACTCAGTGGTGCGGTTTATTTTGCGGCTGGACAAGATGACGCTCAAGCGCTGCAAATTCACCTCAACGGCGCACGGCTCCAAGGGCCTGAGCTGACTGCTTACCTCGATGCGGTTGTTTTGGAAAGGACAACGCCAGCCCACTCGCCGGGTGCACAACAACTCACACAATTACATGCCGCAGCGCTTGCTGTGACAGTGTCCGAGACAAGTGATGTCCAGCAGCCCCTGCCCTATACCGTGACCAGAACAGAGCGCGGGTTGGCTGAAAAAATCGGTGAATTCAACCAACTCAGCAGCGCCGTTTATTTTGCGGCGGGCCAAGATGATGCCAAGTCCTTGCACATCCATCACAACGGCACGCCGTTAGAGGGGCCGCAGTTGTCCGCCTACCTTGATGCCACGGTGCTGGAACGGACCAGCCCCGCAAGCTCGGTGGGGAAGAATCGATTGGCGCAACTGCATGCAGCTGCATTGCCCAAAGATGTACAAGTAGGTGCAGCCAATGCAGTGGGTGCTATGGCAGCTCAAACAGAAGCCCTCATACCCACCTCCACCGGCGCGGATAACCCGGAGGTCAACCCAGCCAACACCCCAGCGGCAAGCAGCTCTCCGTTGGCACCCCCACAGACCCCAACGGAAACGGGTGGCCCAAAGGCGGACCCTCTTACCCGTCCTGACCCGAACAACGATTTGAACTTGGAGGCGCTGCAAGCCAAACGCGCACGTGATGCAGAGCAAGTGCGCCAAGAAATGGGGCGTTTGGGCACACCTCCCAAACAGACGGACTCCACTGCAGACGCACCAAATGCGCCCCCCGGCCTCAACAGCATCAGCAGTGCTAAGCCCACCCCTGAGCCAGGACCGGACACTTACCTGTACCAAGAGTTGCGAGATCTGCGTGAACGACTGGCCAAAGAGTACCAACACGATGGCGCGGGCAAATACTTTTTCCGTCAAGGCAAGCTGGATCTGGCTTTTGAAGACACGGGCTCCAAACTCAATACTGCCCACCACGTTCCCGAGGTCGTCGCCTCTATCGCCCAATTGGCCCATGCCAAGGGCTGGCGTGAGATGCATGTGAACGGAACCGTGGAGTTTCGCAGAGAAATGTGGCTTCAGGCATCGCTACTGAACATCAAAGTGATGGGGTACGTCCCCGAAGCCATCGACCAAGTTCGCTTGGCTGAAAGGCGTCAAGTGCAGGCCATGGACATGGCATCCAAAGGGGCTGTCGGCGGCCTGGCCAACAGCGTTGCTCCCTCCGCCATGCCCCAGCCTGAAACCGCAGGCCAAGCCAGCCCACCAGTCAACATCGCACCCTCGCCGCAACCCGTCAAATCGACACCGGCACCGTCGCTGTTGTCTGCAGCGGCGGCCAAGCAACTCGATGCACAGCTTCGGGGCGTGATGGCTCAAAAGGGAGCCACCGATTCCCAAGCGATGGAAAAAACGCTGGGCAAGCTTTATGACCAGGTGCAGTCTCCCCGTGTTTACCTCGGTCAGTTGATCGAGCACGGTCCGGCACCTTACAAATTCGACCCCCAAGAGCAAAGCAGCTACTTCGTCAAGCTTCAAACCAAGACCGGACTTCAAACCGTGTGGGGGGTGGATTTGCCCAGAGCCCTGGCTGAAATGCTGCCAGACGAACATAACGGGATCGGGCAAGACATCTTGCTGGCCTTTCAGGGAATCAAGAAAGCGCAAGCCTTGGTGCCGCAAAAGGATGCCGCAGGCCTTCCAGCTGGAGAAACATGGGAGACGGTGGATCGCAACACATGGTTTGCACAACCGGTGATGCAAGCCTATGCACAAAGCCTAAAAGAGCTGGCTCAAATGCCGACCCCTGGCATTTCCGACACACAGAAGGCCACAGACGCACCCCCTCCAGTGGCCACAAATGCAAACTCTCAAGCGGGTTTGGCCGTGCCTGCCAAACCAGTCCAAGCGATGAAGCCTGCATTGCCCCCTGCCGAACGCTTGCGCAATGCTTTGATCCAGTTAGGGGCAGATCCATTGCAATCAGAAATCACCCTGGCTTCCATGCAAAACCTGTTTGACTCCCCCAAGTTTCAAGTGGGCACATTGCTTGAGCATGGCCAGGCACCGTTGAAATTCACCCAAGGCCAGCCACTGAGCTATTACCTGAAGCTGGGCACCGAGCAAGGCCCTGTGCTGTTGTGGTCGGCTGATTTCCCACGCGCGATCAACAACACCCCCGTTCTTCTCGGGCAAACCGTCGTGGCCGCGTACAGGGGGATTGATCTCGTGCAGGCTGGCTCCCAGCCAGCAAAAGCCCGCAACGACTGGCTGGTCGCACCCCTTGATCGTCTGCATGAAGACGCACAACAAGGTGTTATTCAGCGCATGGCCAACGCGCAAGTCATGCCGCAAGCGCCTTCTCTTGGTGTCGGCGCCTCACAAGAACAGCAAGCGCTTTACATCCTGCGCGAGGCCATGCGCCAAGCTGGAATTCCCCAAGAGTTTGCTCAAGCAACGCTTAAAGACGCAGAAAACCTGTTGGGAGCTGCGCAGTCTCCCCTGCCCAAATCACACGGCCTGCCCGGCCAAAGCGTGGCCCAGGGTATTTCTGGACAACCGTCACCGAACGTCCAGCAACGCTCCCCTGCCCCTTCTGTTTCCAAAAAAGTGGGGCCATCCCTATGACATCCATGACATCCACCACCGGCTTGCATTTCGCGGCCAGATTGTTTCGCCCGGCCAAGCACTGTGCTTTGGTACTGCCCTGTTTTTTGTTGATTGCTTGCTCAGGCACAGGCCCCAAGCCAGACGGCGCATCTGGTGAAGTGCGCCAAGCAAACACCCAGCAACAAGCGCTCGAGGAGCTGATCGAAATCACCCGGGCAGGTCAGCCCAAAAGGTTCCGCGCCGAGCGTGCAGGTGACGTGCGCCAAACACTGCAAAGCTGGGCAAAAACCTCGGGCATGACGCTCCAGTGGAAAAGCGCTCAATCCCTGAGCACTACCGGCGTCATTGACGAGCTGAACATTCATTCAGCGGTCTTATCCCTGGCGCAGCAGTTCCCAAGCGACCAAGCCGCTGTCATGGTGCAGTTCCCTACACCCCGCTTGATGATCGTGAGCGACGTACTGTCCAAAGATCAAAGTACACAAAACTGCCCACAAGTTCCCGCTGGGGCCATCGTGATCGGTCGGTATTGCCTATTGGCAGAGCAATTCTGGTTCGTTGATCCGAGCGACAAGTTTTTAAGCGCAACGCTTGAGCGGTGGGCCAGTGCTGCCCAGCTGGATCTGAACTGGAAATCCAAGCTCGATTGGCCCATCACGCTCACCGTGCGCAAGCCCTACAGCGGTGATTTGCTGTCAGCCATTTCGGCTGTGACCAACGATTTAGCCGCTCAAGGCGTGGATTTCAGATACGCCATCTCGGGGAAAACCTTGTCCATTAACGCATCGCCACGTCCACAAACCTCGCCTCAAACACCAGCCCCATCTCAAGCAAAGGAAACCACAAAATGAAAATGCACATTCTCTTTAGCGCAGCCCTTGGCAGTTTTGTGCTTGTAGCCCTGCCATGTACTGCGCTCGCCAAAAAAGACGAGCCCATGGTGGGACTGGCCGTAGAACGCGCTGAGGTCCTTTCTGGCAACGCTGCTTCATCTGCAGTTGTCCCCGTTGTTGTTGGCGCTGACACGGTCGCATCGGCACCGACATCCGATTTGCCTGCCGCACCCACAGTGGCCCCACCTTCGTCCCCCGTCACATCTAAAGCTGCCACCCCAGGCACGACGCCCGGTCAAACACCTATTGCCCAGATCGAGCGCCTGTCCATTCAAGCCGGTCAACGCCTGAGCGTGGCCTTGGGTGCATGGCTGAAGTCCCAGAGCGTCGAGTTGTCTTGGGAGCCTGCGGGAACTTTGCTTGGTCGGGTACGCGACGTGGTGATCGACAGCGCCTGGCTGGCTTCACAAACCGCACTGGAGCCGACGCTGTCTGAAGTGTTGGCCCCCTTCGGTTTGACCGCACACATTCTTCGCCAGCGTCAATCCACCGATGCCAGCAATGTGACCATTTTGGACGCGAGCCCCACCTCTGTGGTGGTGCGCAACGCATCTAACGCCCGCCCTTGACCTGTCACTGGCACACCAGCTACCCGCCCACCAAACCATTTCATGAGGCCTTACGTGATGACTTTGCTTACTTCCCCCCCATTTACTCGATCCTCTGCGGTTGTTCTTGTGTGTGCCTGCGTGCTCGCCGCTTGCACTACGCCACAGGCCCTGCAGTCGAGTGTCGATGCTCGCATGGACAAGCTCAAGTCCTACCCCTTGCAGACCCAAGCCCCCAAAGTCGTTCAAACGACAGGCAACATGCCCCCCGTTGGACGGTCCTTTGATGCCATGGATGAGCGTCAGGCCGTTAGCATGCAAGTGAGCAACGCTAATTTGTACGACTTGGCCTCCAAGCTGACCCAGCGCATGGGCTATGGCCTGAGTGCTCTGTCTTCTGTGGATGTCAGCAAAACAATCACCATTCACCTCAAAGCGGCCACACCTGCACAAGCGCTGCGTCAGCTGGCCTGGCAAGCCGGGTATGTGGCTGTTATCAATGATCAAGACCGCAGCGTCACCTTGACCAAAGACGCAGCCATGGTCTTCAAAGTCCCGGCCGATGAACTCAAGAAACTGCTCAACACCAGTTTCAAATACGGCGGCTCTCCAGTTGGCGGTGGCAGCTCAGGCGGCTCGGGCGGTGCAAGTGGGTCTGGCGGCACCACGTTTGCACCCGTGTCCGCTGAATTCAAAGTGGAAGGCAACTACACCAATTCACCTGCTGCGTTTCAGGCTTTCATTGAAGAGCTGGCAGGCTCCAATGCCAAGGTGCAGGTCTACCTCGAAGCTGGCCTGATCGCCGTGCGCTCCAACGGCCAAGCTTTAAAACGTGTGCATGACTTTTTGTCCCGCTATGCCTTCGATGCCCGCCGTCAGATCGAAGTCAACGCTCGCGTGGTGGAAGTGTCCCTGTCAAACGAGTTTCGCTACGGCATCCAGTGGGACAAGGTTTTGAACGCTGCCGGGACCCGCAAGTTTGGCCTGAACACCCGCTCCATCGTGGGCACAAGCACCACGCCAGCCGGATCATTCAGCTTCTCTTCAGAATCGGTGACCAGCGTCATCGAAGCGCTGGAGACCCTCACCAACGTCGATGTCACCAGCACCCCACAAATGGTGATCACCAACAACAGCTCAGGCGTCATCTTCGAAGGCACGCAAAAGCCCTATCTGCCCTCGGTCACCTCGACCACCACCGGTTCAGGCACGACGGCCACCACAAGCCTGAGTGGCAGCGGCGCCTACGCCTCAGACGGCATCCAGATGAGCATCCACGCCAACATCCTGGACGATGACAACGCAGTGCTCACCATTGTGCCGAGTGCCGTCACCCTGGGCGAGCTCAAAAAAATGCTGGGCGATCAAATCCAGATGTACGAGCAATCGGTTCGCAACGGGGGCCAGCGCATCTCGATCCGCTCGGGTGAGACGGTGGTCATCAGTGGTAACCGCTACACCCGTGGCAACGCCGTTGACCGGGGCATTCCCGGTGTCATCAATGCCCCCCTGATCGGTGCAGTCGCCGGTGGCCACAGCAAAGACTCGGCCGCCCGCCAGACCGTGATCATCATGAATGCACGGATTTTGCGACCAGACCCGATGGACATCGTGTTTTCGGAGAGCATCTGATGCTGCCTAAATTATTCAGGCTGTGGGCTGACAAGGCCAAGAGAGCAGCTGCATCAAATTGGTTACGCAAGCGTGGATTCAGCGTGAACAACTCTGAAACGTCCACCGGCTCATCTGGTGATCCGTCCAACACAAACCCAGCAGGCGTGTCCGGCGTTTACTGTCAGAGCAACGCACGTGAGGCCTGGTGGAGCTTGACCGAGCAATTGCATTTAGCCAGCACCCAGCCTGTCACCGAGCCCCTGCCAGGTACCTACATTTCATTTGCGCCGGCCGAGGATCAATCCGTTTTGATGGACAAAGCACAGTCTGTGCTGGTCAAAGACATCATCAGTGACCTTGGAGAGCCCGTGTTCGCGCAGCGCTATCAGCCTCTGTCCGTCCCACGCTCGGCCCCAAAGTCCACGCGCTTGGACAAAGGCCAAGCGGGCACAACCGGACAAGGTCCTGCCCAAGCGGCAGATGGCGTGCTGGACAGCCCATTGGTTCGGCGCTTGCAAAGCCCTTGGTTGTACGCCACGACTCAGGCACGCCTGGACAGCCTGCCACAGGATGTGCAAATGATTTCTGGGCTGGCCGTCTTGCGAGGTTTGCTGGCCACATCACCGTCCTTGCAGACGCTGCAAGCCCCGTTCGTGACCGGCGTCTTGTTCCCGGGCGATGCCGTGCAGGTTCTGGTTTTGCTGGTTTGCTCCGAGTCGGGCGAGCTCAGCCAAATGGACTATGTACCCTTGGCCGGGCTCGACCCCGCCTCGGCCATCCGTGCTTATGTCCAATCGGTTCGCCTGTCCGCCTCGGGCGAGTGGACCCAAGAGCGCACAGCCATTTTTACGGCCGATGAGATTTTGCGTCTGGGCATGGGTGCAGGCGGTGGTTCTGCCTTGAGGCCCTACCCACGCGAGCCGCAAATCTTGGGCATCCCAATTAGCAATGCCTGGTACTGGGGCTCAAGAGTCAGCACTGCAGCATTGGGCCTGTGCGGGGCATCTCTTGCGGGTTTGACCTATCTGAATCAGGGGCTCACCGCTCAGTTGCAAGACGATCAGTTGCAGCTTCAAAAGCAGCAACAAGCCTTGACCCAGATGTTGTCCACCGATCGCTTGGCGGCCGTGCTTGAACGGCGCAGCGTCAAAGCCGATGACGCCATCTCCAAAGCCAGCGCGGTCTGGCAAGAAGGCGCCAAGGTGGTCATCGATGCCAAATCGCAGACCCTCAAATTGACTGTCAGCCACAAAGTCCAGTCCACCGAGCAAAGCCCGGAACAAACGCCGCAAGCCCTGGCCAAAGCCTTGAGCATCACCCCGCCCGAGGGTTGCACCCGCGTGCCGCCCTCCATCACGCCCCAAATCAGCGAGTTGTACCTGACCTATGAATGCCAAACACCTGACCCTGCTCTCCAGCGTCTCTTGCCTGCTGCTCGCTAACTATCTGTTGCTCCCCGCTTGGAGCCAACACAAGCGCCTGGGCGCGGCCGCCATGCAAGCACATGTTGACGCTCAGTCCATGCAAGAGCGTATCAACGCAGCCAAAGTCCTACCCGCAAGGGCCATGCAGCTGAGCGATCGCGCCGTGGCGCTGTCCTCGGCTGTGAACGCCTGGACCAGTGTCAGCCGTGACTATGGGCTCACTTTGACGCAAATTGCCACGCCCACGTCGTCCTCGGGTCAAAGCGTGGTCGAGGTCACCTCCTTGGGCGAGGTGGACACCTTGACCGGTCTTCCCGTTCAACGCATCAGCCTCAAAGGGCAATACCGGTCTTTGAACGACTTCAAGCGGTATCTGGCACAAGAGATGAACGCCGAGCAGGCCGTGGCCGTCGAGCAACTGAAGCTGTCTGGTGACACCTTTGAGTTGCTTGTGGGCATTTACAGCAACCCCCAATGATGACCATGCCGCGCATGCCAAGACCTGGACACAAGCCATGACCTTGCTCAATTTATTTGCTTCAGCGCCGGTGCCTTTGGATGACAAGGCGGCCCTATCTTCGCCTGTACAAACAACTGCAAGCACGATCTCCCTCGTGCCGGTACCGGGTCCCTTGCTTGTGCCCGTGCTCGCCGCGGAGTCCGTGCCTACTGCGTCCTCAGCCAATGACGCCAGCACCTCAGTGGGCCAAGTCACTGAGATCGGCCATGCTCACAACCACGTCGAGCCATCCGATGACCAGCAAGTGCGAGCGCTGCGCGATGCCGGCATTCCAGAAAGCCACATCCAGATTGCGCTGCAACGCCAATCCCTCACGCACGAACCACTGGCCGAGATCATGCGATCGGCGGAATATGGGTTTTTAAGCCCCGAAGGCGTGGCCCGCGTGCAGGCCAAGATCAGCCATTGGCCCTACTTTGCCCCCAGCCAAATTGACGCCATCGCCTCCCGAGAAATCCAGCAAATACTGGCTGACAAAGGCATGCACATCACCCAGATGGAGTCCATGCTGCCCGTGGGTGTGAGCAACGGCCGTCTGCAATTGGCCCTGTGTGAGCCGCGCAATGCCTCCAAAGCCCAGCTTCTTTACCCCCACTGGCAACACGATTTTGTGGTGTGCTCCGAGCGCAGCTTGCAAACCATCTACCGCCGCGCCTATGCCCAAAGCGGCAAAGATGCGATGGAACTGTACCAAAAGCTCAAATCTATCAGCCTCGATGACGACGGGGCAGACCGGGTCTTGCGGGATTTTGTGCTGGCACTGATGCGCCACGGATGCTATTTGGGGGCCAGCGATATCGGCCTGACACCCATGACCAGCAACAGCGGCGGTGTCGTGCGCTACAAAGTTGGCGGCATGGGGACTGTGTTCACCTTCCTTGAAGCCAAGATCTGGCAGCGCGTGATCGTGCATCTGCTCAACTCTGCAGGCGTTCCTGCAGAAAAGGTCAAAGAAGGTCCGGTTGACACCCGCTTCGAGTTCAAGGACTCGGACATGGACAAGTACTCAGAGATCGCCCTGCGCTATGGGTTTCGCGTCGAGCTGATGCAGCGGCGCAGATCAGAAAACCACAGCATCAGCTGCGTGATGCGGATCTTGGACCAGCAAGCCGAATCCGCTGAGCTCGATGCGCTCATGTTTGATGAAGAAACCTTGCACTACCTGCGTGATGTCAAGGACCGCGCCACCGGCTTGATGCTGATCACGGGGCCGACGGGCTCTGGCAAGACCACCACGCTGTACGCCATGCTCAATGAGATTGATCCGGTCGAGCGCTGGATCGAGTCGATTGAAAACCCCATTGAGTACTCCAAAGGCCTGTGGATTCAGTTTCAAACCGATACGGGCGGCTCAGAGGCCTCGGGCGCATACAACTTGCTCAAAGGGCTGCTGCGCTCAGCGCCCGATGTGATCTTGTTTGGCGAGGTGCGCAAGGGCGACATTGGCCTGGAGTTGGTGGACGCGGCCAACACCGGTCACTTGGCTTTTACCACCATGCACACCAACGATGCGGCCCTGGCCATCGCCCGGCTGCGCAGCTTTGGACTGGACATGACCGCTGTGGCTGGCGTTTTGCAAGGGGTCTTGGCTCAGCGACTGATCCGCACGCTTTGCCACTGCGCGAGCGATGACGTGCGCATTGAGACCGTGACGCTGCTGCAAAACCAAGCATTTTTGACACGCGGCCAGCAAAAGCTCAAGCCTCGCCGCGCCATGGGCTGCATCGAATGCAACCACAGCGGTTACCGGGGCCGCAGGATGATTTATGAGCTGCTCAAGATTTCGCCCTCTGTCAAAGACATGATCGAGCGCAATGTGGCCCCCAGCCTGATTGCCAAAGAAGGCATCAACCCCGAATACACCCTCAAAGCCAACGCGCTGCGCTTGGTGGCCCTTGGCCTGACTTCCATCGAAGAGGCCAAAAAACTCGGCTCTTTGGAAGAAAAGTAAGCCCACCGGATCAATCAACATGAGCACCTCCTCGCAAACCCAGCCCAAAGTCCTGGCCCAGTCAGGCTTGTCCTTGTATTGGAATTTCTCGGCCCTGTCCCCCAATCCTGGTGATAAACGCAAGATCCAAGGCATGGTGCAAGCCAGCTCGTCCGTGTATGCCCTCGCCCGCGTCAAGCGCATGGGCTTCAAACGCCCGCAAGTGCGTGTAAATGTGAGCCAGACCCTGAGTTCGGGGTTTGGCTTCATCGTGCAGTCGGACTTTGATCTGCGCGACAAAGCGAGGCTGTACGAGACGCTGGGCAAGCGCTTGCAACGCGAAGGCTCGATCATCACCGCTTTGGAGTCTGCCCAAGAGTACCTGCAAGACGGTCGCCTCAAGGGCGCAGTGGCCATCGTCGCCGCACAAGTCAACGATGGCCAGCCTTTGCATGCGGCCATGCAGACCGCTGGCTTTACACCCCGCGACGCCATGGTGGTGAGGGCCTTGAGTGAGGCGGGCAACGCACACCAGGCTTTCACCGATCTGGCCGCAGAGGCACGAACCCGTTATCAACGTGACACCGCATTGAGTTCAGCCCTTCGCATGCCCATTTTGATGTTGCTTGCGCTGTATCTGGCTCTTCCCGCCTTTTTTCTGGGGCTGGGGCCTCGGATCATGCAGTTTTTTAAGCGCCTGGGCACACAAAGCACCAACATCCCTGACGCCATCAAAAGCATCTACGCCACAGTCGATTGGGTCAACCTGAATGTGCAATTGGCACTGCTTGTCTACATCGCCATCGGCCTGGGTGCCATCACCTTGTGGAAATCATCCCTGTGGAGCCGCTTGGCGCTCAAGATCAAAGCATTTCGGGATCTGGCCCTCAAGACCGAGCATGCCTCGCTTTGGTCAGTTTATGGACTGATGTACGCCGCAGGCATTCCCGGCCAGGACATCTGCACCGTGCTCAGGCCCGCAGCCCAGCTGCAGCAAACCAGCGAAGCGCTGCTGCGCATGAGCAAACGCCTGGCCGCTGGCAGCGATGACCGCGATGCCATGCAAAGCGCTGGATTTCCATCATTTGTGGTTTCCGGCTACCGCGCAGCGCGGGACTCGGGTTCTTTGGCCGATGGTCTCAAGTCCTTCACCAACATGCTCAATGAGGACATTGAGATGCTGACCAACCAGACCAAGGCCTGGCTGCAGCTGGTCTCCATATTTTTGATGTCAGGAGCGGTCATGGGCGTTTTCTACGTCGTCTATTACCCCGTGGCTGGCACCGTGCTCAACAGCTTGTAAGGCACAACCGAGTCACCTGCCTCTACTTGAATTTCAACTTTCAATTTTTGTCCCCCTCGTTTAACCCACTTTTTAACCCCCCTCGTTTTTTTAACCCCAAGGAGCTTGTCACCATGAAACCACTCTCACGCTTTCAGTCCACACCTGCCATCGCCCCCGCCTGCGATGCTGCATCTCCAACCACCGTGCAAACGACCGCGCCCCCCCTCGCTGTGGGGCACAAAACAAAAGAGCTTGCTCGCAAGCAACGGGGCTTTTCTCTCATTGAAATCATGGCAGGGATTGCCATCATGGCCATCATGAGCCTGATCTTGATGAGCTCGTTTTCTGGCGACGGCAGCAAAGCTGTTCGACTACTGGGCGACATGTCCACCTTGAGCAATTCTTTGAACCGCGCCAAGATGGACTTGGGCGGGATTCCCAGCCGTTTGTCCGTGCTGTGGAACCGCACAGATGCCACGACGGCCAATATGTTCAACGGCATCGCCGCGACCAACAGCTGGGGCGGCCCCTACGTGGAGCGCCAGCCTGTGGACGCAGCCAACAACGTGACGGTGAGCGCCGTGGCTGACGCGACCGCCATCTCCATCAACAGGGAAGCGGCCAGCGCTGCCAACGGCGGCAACTACACCTGGGTGTACTTCCTTCGCGCAAGCAACGTGCCCAACCCCATCATCACCGAGTTCATCAAAAAATGTGCGGCCACGGATGTGGTGGCCAACGCCACTTTTGCCAACGGCAAGTGCCGCGCGACACCCGGCACCGGTGCAACCGAGTTTGGCACCGTCGACATGAAGATCACTGACTCACGTTGATCCTCTGACACCAAACCGACACAAGAACAACGTCATGACGCTCCGATCCTCCCCTAGACGGCAGACATCAGGCAGCAAGCACTGGTCGCTGCGCGTTCACCAAGGCCAGCGCCGCCGTGGTCAACAGCGCCCGCAGCAAGGCTTTGTGAGCATTTTGGTGTCAGCCATTTTGGGGGCGATCGCCGTCATGGTGCTGTCTTTTGCTTCACTGGCCGTCAACAAATCCGCCTCGGGCGCTGAAGATCGCATGGCCCGCGAAGTGGTCGATGCATTGGCACAGTTGCAGGTTTGGTACGAACGCGAAGCGGACACCATAGCCGTCTCCGCTGTCACGCCTACAGAGGCACAGCTGCAAGCCGTACTCACCCGAAGCTACCCGGGCATGCGATTGGCCATGTCCACCTCCATGGCCAGCCCTGGTTGCACTTCCGGCTCTATCGCTTGTGTGCCCTGGAGAAAGGTGGCCGCTTGGTATCCAGCCACCCAAGCACCGGCCGCATCCATTGTCCAAGATGGACTGCCCGTCAGCGAGTTCACGGGCGATGCCATCTGGCGTGTGTACAGCTCTCAAAGTTGGTACTTTGAGCGCTATGCGCAATCCCAGGCCAAGCTCAATGACGCAGCACGTGCCTTGATGAGCTGGTTTGCTGGTCGCAAGGGCAGCAATCCTGTGCTGGGCCACGACGCCAACTTTTGGCGATCGAGTGACTGCTCACAAACAGACTTCAACCTGCCCTGCGTTGACACCTACAGCAGCTTGAGCACCACGGGCGTGGCCTCATTGTTGGGCCTGAGCGTGGCCGATGTGACTGCCCCCTTGGGGGGAGTCATTGAATTTTCTAATTTACAGGACAGTTCCACGGCAGCGCCCTTCAGTGTGGCGCTTCGCGTGATGCTGCCTTGGGGCGGGCAAATTCGCCAAACCGTGCTGCAGCCTTGATCCAGGCGCTCCCATTTCTGAACACCTGACACCATGACACAGACCACTTTTTTGCAAACCTTGCTTGAACAGCTCAGCCAGGACGATGTTTCAGACTTGCACCTGAGCCCGCACACCGACATCTGGCTGCGCCGCTCGGGAGACATGACCCGATTGACTGACAGCGCGGACCTGACAACGCCCACTGACATCAACTCTTGGCTGTCCGCCATTCGGTACCAGTCCAGCACCATTGCGGAGCTGGTCGGCTCAAAAGGTGGCCAAGACGACTTTGCAGCCAATTTAGGGGATTTGCGGGTGCGCATGCACGTCTACATCAGCGCCGGTGAAATCAACGTCGCTGTCAGAAAACTGGCCTCTCAAATCCCGCCCTTGGGAACCTTGGGCTTGCCCGCCGGTGTGAAGAAGCTGTTGGACCACCCCACGGGTCTGGTTTTGGTCGTCGGCGGCACAGGTTCCGGCAAATCCACCACGCTGGCCTCGTGTGTCGATCAGATCAATTCCACCTTGCAGGGGCACATCATCACCCTGGAAGACCCGATTGAGTACCTGCACCGGGACAAATCTTGCCGCGTGCGCCAGCGGCAGGTGGGCCCTGGTCACGACTGCGAGAACTTTGCAGCCGGTGTTGTGGCGGCCATGCGCGAAGACCCAGACATCATCTTGGTGGGCGAGGTGCGGGACCAGCAAACCATGCAAGCTTGCTTGGCTGCGGCCCAAACGGGCCATCTGGTGTTTGCAACACTGCACACCAACAACACCACCGAAGCCGTTGAGCGCGTGCTGGCCTTTTACCCAGAAAAAGAGCGGGACTTGGCCCGCTCGGTGCTCTCTTCGGTGCTGCGCGGCGTGATCGCACAGCGCCTGGTCAAGGCCAGCGCTGGCGGTCGGGTGTTGGCATCAGAGCTCTTGCTGTGCACGCCCGCGATCAGGGCCAACATTGCGGGCAATCAGTTGATTGCTATCGAGCAGTCCATGGAAAGTGGCCGATCGGAGGGGCAAATCACGCTCAACTACAGCCTGCAGCAGCTTTTCGAAAACGGTTTGATCACCCGAGAAACAGCGCTGACAGCCAGCTCAAAGCGCGATTACCTCGAAAAACGCATTGGAGTTGCCTAAATGTCCACTTTTCTCGCCCGCCCTCATCCGCCCCGTCGCACCCGACGCCATCAAGCTGGCTTTAGCTTGCCCGAGATGATGGTGGCCATGGCGCTGGCTGCACTGTTCATGTCCACCATCACGGACGCACTGAACCCAGCGCTGGCATTTTTTGGAAAGCAAGACACCACGGCCAAACTGGCCGATCTGCGTATGGCGCTTGAAAGCGCCTACAAAGAAGATGTCAAACTTGTGGACGCTGCTGCAGGCGCGGTATTCACAGTGACCGCTGGTGTGATCTCGCCGGTTGCACCCAATGCCAACGGGCGCTGCGCCACGCCGGCGACAACCTTTGCGCCCCTTGCCCGGTATTTGCCCAGCTCATCGGCCGCAAGCGCCACGGACGGCTGGGGGCAAGGTTTGTGTGTGTACATCACCACCCGTCAAAGCTGGACCGTCAATGGCCTGACTTACCCCTACCACACGATTGCCGTGGTCTCGGCGGGCTACGACGGAGCTGTTGATGCCGCCACCGCCTTGAGCGCTGCAGGCATCCTCACTTTAGGGGGGGATGACAAAGGGATTGTGATCGACGGTCGCAAACTCGTTGGCGATTTGGTGAATACGGCCATGGAGCAGATCTCGCGAGCCAGTACCGCACTGGCCAGCTACTTTGTAACCCGGTACCAAAGCAACCCATCACGTGACATGGGCGTGGATTACTTTGCCCGCACCAATCGAGCAGGCGCTGTGAGCGCTGAGTTTGACAGCGCGGGCTCTATGCCCAGCACAGGCGGCGCTGCGGTGCCCATCACCAACGGCCAAGCGCACACCGTGTTGGGCTTGTCTGTGGCCGATGTGACCGATCCCTGGGGAGGAACGCTGCTTTTGGACAACAGCTCTGATGCCGTGCGCAATCCGCAAAACGCCACCGCCTCGATGCGCTCACCAGGCTACACCGCTCGCATCAGCACCACCTTGCCTAGCGGATCGGTACTGGAGCGAACCGTTGTGGGGTCCTATTGAGTTCCCTCCATCGAGATCCAAGCCATCAAGTCCCAAGCCTTCAAAACCCACACCCCAGTTTTAAAACCCCACCTTCCACCTCAGGAGACCTTTTATGAAATCCCCCGTCCACACCACCGCCTTGTTAGCCACCTTGTTGGCCACCTTGTTGGCCGCGCCCAGCGCTTGGGCGCAATCACCGGCGGCCCTTCAAACGGGTGTAAACGCAACAGAGACAAGCACCAGCAGTGGCGTCAACCCCATGACCGGCCGCCCCTTGTCAGAAGAAGATTTACACCGGCAGCTGAACAAATCCAAGTTGATCACCCAGCTTGGCCAAGAACAAGTCAAGCAAGCGCAAAACGCGGCTGATTTGGTTCTGGCCAACCTGCGTGCCGATTCAGAAAAAACAAGGGCCCGGGCTGAGTCCCTGGCCCAGATGGCCGTCACAGGCCCATCCAAGTCGGGCAACGTCACTTTACTCAAGCCATTGCCGATGCCTTCGGGCATGAAACCGGGTGTGGCACCTGCCCTGCCCAACTCGGGATCATTGGCTGCCAACAATGTCGCGTCGAATGCTTTGGCTGATGCATCTTCAGCGGGTTGGCCTGCGTCTGCTGCACCATTGCCCTCCGCTAAAGCCAGCGGCACGATTCGGATTGGGGACGAGACCTTGGACGTAGCCACGAGCACGCCCCCATCAGGCCACGCCCAGGTGCAGTGGGTGGACTCGCAAACCCGCCAAGTCGCGCGTGCTGGCGCTCCTTTGTCACCCATCAATGTGCAACCGGCCACCGGCGTCCTGGGCATCCCGGCCATCCCCGGCATCATGCCCGGCGCAATGTCTCCTGGCCAAGTCCAGTAAGCCGGTCGCCACAGCCCCATCGCTTGGAGTCACATCATGAATTTGCATCAATGCCAAGTCGGCACCGACACCCCCCCTCCCACCCAAAGGGGCATCCGCTGCGGCAACCCAACGGCCTTTCGTGGCTGGGTGATCTGGCTCTTTTGCGCACTCACCTGCGCACTCGTCCCCCTTGCTGCACACGCTCAAAGTGCACGCACATTGGGTTTACGCACCATTCAAAGCGTCACTGGACTGAGTGCCCCCTCAAGCGCGATGACCTCCGAGACCGTGGCCGTGAACTTTGGGGGAAGCAAACTCGCTGCAGCCAGTGCCAATCAACAGCAAAAGGTGGCCGATGTTCGACCCATGGCTGTATCTGTGCGCGACTACGGCATGGGCACCATGAGTAAGGCAGAAATGGTGACAGCCGCCAAAGCCATCATGTCGCCCACCAAAGCCAATCAGATTGCCACCATCATCAAAGGCGTGATGTCCCAAGGCAAAGTGGGCTCTGGGGTGTTCATCTATGAGCAGCAAGTCAGGCCCAGAGGTGCCACGCGCGACATGAAGCTGTCTTGGGGCGTGACAGTCACGGAAACCGGACATGTCTTTGCCGGCGACCCCAAAGTCGTGGACCCGGACCCGACCACGGTCTACATGCTCTACACCTCGTTGGCTGCCGAGGCAGGCTTGCCTCAAACATGGACTTATGCCGATGCAGGTGTTTTGAAGTGGCAGCTCAGGAAACTCGATGGCACGCCGGCCACGGCGTGGACCACCATCAACACTGGGGGGGCATTCGATGAGTCAGGCACGGACAGTGAGTTCAAGGTCAACTGCCTGGCCAATAAATTGACTTCTGGCTGTCCAACGGCTTACGTGGATGCCAAAGCCCTCATGGCAGAGACCGCGTCCGTCTCGGCCATGATCGACTACGTGCGCAAAGTTGCACCCGCTTACAACGAGTCTCAAGATCCATCCACCGGCGAGACGATTTACCAGCCACAAATATCCGTCAGCTACGACCGGCGCGAGTACGACCGGACCGGTTGCAGCTCGGGGAATTTCCGAAACATCGGCAGGCGCGGCTACACCCTCAAGACCACGGTGGACCGCTATCAGATGGTAGAGACTGATTCTGCAGCCACACGAGTTAATCGGTTTGAGGGCAGCAGCATTTCTCCTACCGAAAATTTTGATGTCAGTAAAACGCTTGACATGACCAGCCAGTCCCTGTCCAACCAGGTGATCGATAGTTTCTCCAACGCCTTGGTGCCGTCATCCAGTGTGCTGGGGCTGCAATACATGGCACCGATCACCACCTACAGCACGCTTTCCAACGCCAACAACATGCGACTGGAGTCCACTCAAAGTGACATGGCCATGAGCTGGGTGCCCGGTGGCAACGGTACCTACAGCCTGTATTTGGGGACCATTGCCGACAACTATTGGGGCGGGTACGGTGCGGTCTATGACCGCTCCATGACTTTCAACATCAGCAACAAGGATTTGTATTCCAAATTCACCCTGGCTCAAGCGTCTTTCGACGATTGGCTGATGCTTCAAGTCAATGGCAATGTGGCCTATGTCGGACCTTATGGTGGGGATCGTCTTTCTACTGTTAGCGTTCCCTATACGTATTGCGGCGGCGACTGGGGCTGTGAAACCGCATACGAATTAAAAGTCCAGTATGGAGCCAACGCCTTTGGCTGGCCAGAACTCAGTACCAACTGGAGCCTTGGACTGAATGTTGATTTGCGCCCTTATTTGCGTGCCGGACAAAACACCATCTTCATGCGCACCATTGTGGCCGGAAGAGGAGAAGGCGCGATTCGCATCGATGCCACCTCGTGCCTGGCCGATTGATTTTCCGCTGCTCGAAATGAATTCGACCTCATCGCTGCCTCACCCCAAAGGACGTTCATGAAAACCTCCCTCATCACCTTCTCTCGCACCTTCAAAAAAGTCGTGTGCACTTTGCTGGCCAACGCCATGGTGTTCACCACCCTGAGCGCACCCTTGCAACAAGTGCAAGCGCAGACGCCAGAGCAAGTAGGCCAATCCAGCTGGACGATGCCCACCTACCGAAACGAATGCTCGGTGGTGGACTGCGCGTTTCAGTACCAGGTACCAGTGGACAAGTGGCAAGAGGTGGCCACGATATTTAACCCACAGGGCCACAGGGGCAAGGTCGATGGGCGGGAGTACTATGCAGGCGAGCAATGGATGGCCCTGGGCCAGCATGCGGCAGGTGTCTTGGGTCTGTCCAGTGCAGAGGTAGGCCTCAAGGCCTGGATGCAACCGACCATTCAGCCCCATCCTTGGGTAGTGGCCAGATTCTTGCCTGAGCGCGGGGAGCTGCGCATCAACATCATCAAAACCTACAAATACCCAGACGGCACCCAAAAACTACTGGTCACCGATTACACCCCGCAGCACGGCCGTTGGCACATTGTTCGGCGCATGTTCCGTGACAAATCAGAAAACTCGAGTCCTTACACCCGGGGCATTGATCCGTTTTACCCCAAGCACTCCGGAGCCCCTTCAGATCCCACGTTCTACAAAATGAACATTGCGGCCGCACAAGTGGCTGTTGGCCAGGCCATGATGCACCATCAAGCCCCCTATGCGTTTTTTGTAGAAACCTCTTTGCGCCTGGATCAACGCCAGACCACGAGCGGTAACTTGCTCAGAAAGAAAATTACCACCACTACCGTAGGCTACGCCAAGCCCAAGGTGTACCTGGCAGCCCCCTTGTCGATGTCCACGCAGCGCAACAACGTGACGCCCTCCATGATGGCCGTCATCTGCCCCAGAACGACCACGTGCACACACCCGGATCAACTGGCTTTTGCAGGCTTTGTATTGGAACACCTTGAGGGTGGCAACATCCCCAACATCGAAGAAGAGATCTATCGCAACGTACAGTCCAAGAGCAGCTGGACCGGTATTGCCTTTATGCTGGTGACAGCTGCACTCACCTGGGGTGCGGGGGCGATGATCGCGGGTACGGGAAATTGGGCTGTGGCTAATGGGCAGATTGTGGCGGCAACTGCTGCTGAAGGGGCAATCGCACCAGCAATCGCGGGCACCACCATCGCCGCCGGTGCCGGCATGGGTTACGCCACGATCAACGGCCTGATCCAGGGTGGCCCGCTGTCCAGCGCTCAGCAAAACTGGCTCGGCCAGATGGGCATGACCCCTGAGCAAGTGAGCATGGGTGTGAGCGATGGCTCATACTGCAACAACGCCCACTGCACAGGTTTGTATGCAGCCGCTTCGGCCAAGCACATCCAGTCCGGCAATCCCGGCACGCCAGAGTCAGGCAACAACTTCCAGGCCACACGCCAGCTCATCGAGGGCAACTGTCCGGTCACGCTGACCCGGGCGCAGTGCCTCGCACAAGGACTTGAGCCCGGTGGCACACCCCGTGCGGACACCCACCCCAATATTGCTTACAACGCCAAGGACTTCACAAAGAAGCGCCAAGCTTGCATCAATGCGGGGTATGGCCGCGACCAGAAAACCTTGTACCACTGCATGGCCACGGCGTACTACACAGACGAATCTGACAGCCCCGATTGATCTGGACAGGGCACCAATGCAAAGGGCCGCTGATGCGGCCCTTTGTGATGGACATGAATATTATGTTCATTCCTTGGCGAACTTTTGATCACGCCAGTTCCAGCCATCGCACACTGCTCCACCGCCAATGAATGCCGTGGTGGCACCTTTGCCGCCATCCCAGTAGCAGCCGGACTCCTTGGTGGCGTCTTTGGCTTTGCGAGCGATGCGTTTGACGACTCCAGGTTTTGTAATTAGGCCATCACGTGAAATGAACAAATTGACTTCCAATATGTCGTCAGCTTCGATATGCATATTTGAAGGTGCAAGGGCTGTTGTCGTTTTGAGGCCCTCCATACCCCACACCTTTGTTTGATACACACCGGCGACTCGTTGCCACTTGGCAATGTCTGGACAAACATTCTCGGCAGTCCAAGTATTGACTGAAGACGACATAATCTCTGTCAATTCTTGCTTGCCACAGTGCTTCGCATAGTCTTTGATCTCGGTTAGCTTTTTAGGTGCACCCGGCACCACAACATAGATGGACTGCTCACCAGGATTGAACTGAGTCAAAATGTCTTTGGGCTTGTAGGTGCCAGCACACCCCCCCAACCCCAACAAGACTGCGGTTGACACGAGCAATGCAAAAGTGCGGAAAGTTTTCATGAGCGGTCTCCCTTTGATGATTCATTAACGATTAACTTACACGAGCCGTTGACAGCCCCTATGCCTCGAGCATTGATTCAAGCCTGGCAATGGCATCTTCAATAACCTCAGGTGGTGCCGTTTCGATTTTTCTTGCATCACGCGCATTCAAATCGGGGTCGCTGTAGAAAACGGAATTTAAAGCACGCTAAGCTGCCACAGACTGGCTTCAACCCTTTTACACAAATCTTCGGACACGCTCGTCAACGAATCAATGTCATGCCTGCATGCTTGGCGGCCCCAGCATCGAAAGTCATGGTCTCTGTGCACCCTGCATTCGAGGCCGTGCGCTCGATCAGGCAATCTGCGAAATCAGCCTTACCGGCGTCAAAGACACGCAAGGCCCGCAGAACCTGTTCAGCTCGCTCGACAACAATTTGTTTGGCCCGAAGCAGACCCTCGAAAGCCTCTTTCACCTGCGACCCCGTCAAGTCGTAGCAAGAGGTCAAGACCCAATAAAGCTCGATCACAGACACCAAGGTAACGAACCCCTGGTGATCTGCATCCAATGATTCAATCAAGGCAGCAGCTTTTGCCGACTGCTTTGCATCATCTTGCATGATGTAGCGCACCAGCACATTTGTATCAAGGCCGATCATCTTGCACTGGCTCCACGCTTGGCGATGGCTTTGTTCATGTCTTCGATCGACACGCGCTTGCTTGTCTTTCCAAATTTGCCCTTGAGTTCCGTGATGCTGCGATTGGCCGCAACAAACTCAAATCGGTCTGGCGCTATTTGCACGAACTCGACACGATCACCTGTATCTACCTTGAGTGCGTGGCGCACGCCAACTGGGATAGTGATCTGTCCTTTGGTGGTCAGTGTTGCAGTGGTCATGTGGCACTCCATTTACCCTTACTTTAATGTAAGCAATGACAGGTGTCAAGCGGTTTCAAGAATCAATCGGATGTTTTCGTGGGTACATGGCCGAGCTCAGTCGGGGCCAGTCGCCACTGATCTTTGATGCACACATCCCAAGCACCGGCATACTCCTTGAGGTCATTGCCTGGTGATGCCATCAACCTGCCGCCAGAGATTCAAGCGGTCGCCAGCACCAGAACTGACAAAGGCTTGACCTTGCGAATCACTGTCTTGGTCCTCTGCTCAGCAGCCCAAAGATCGTATGAGGCTTGCATGCCAAGCCATACATCAGCCCGTCCGCCATGTTCCACACCCAACCACCGCTCCAGGCGCAAGGCCATTTCCGGCGACACCGCAGCCGCGCCGTTTAACACACGCGAAAGAGTTGGGCGCGTGACACCGAGGGCTTGTGCCGCATCAGTGACGGTCATGCCCACGGCAGGCAAAACGTCATCTCGCAGCGTCAGCCCTGGATGGGGTGGGTTGTGCATTCTGTTCATCTCTTGTACCTCAGTGGTAATCCTGGTAGTCCACCAAGATCGCATTTCCATCATCAAACCGAAACGTCAAGCGCCAATTGCCACCGACCGATACCGCCCAGTGCCCATCAAGTCCTCCAGACAGGGGGTGAAGCCGCCAGCCCGGCAGATTCATATCCCGTGCTGCCTGAGCTTGGTTCAACTGTGCCAATTGCCTGGCCAGCCTGGCCGCATGCGCCGCCTGGATGCCTGCCTTTGTTCCATTTTTGAAAAAGGCCTCTATGCCTTTGTGCGCGAAGGTCTTGATCATTCACGTGAAGTGTGACGCTACGCGACACAGATGTCAATGACCAGTGACACGTTTCGACATGAATTTCTTTCCTGTTTTCGGCACATAGAGGCCACCACTCAGCACTCAATACAGGCCGTGCGCACCAAAGTGGATGTGGGCCCGAATTGGCCATGGGCGATGATGCACCGCTGAGGGGACATGAATCACACGCGGCGGAATGTAGGCCACTGGAGGTGGAACGTAAATCGAGCTTTGAGGTAACGCCGCGGGTTGAGAGGTAGCAACCGGCACAGCGCTTGATATGCCCAAGGGCGTGACTTGGACTGTCAGGGTAGGCCCCGGGTCCTGAGCCAATTGCACGCTGTGAGTTTTGCCTGCGTATTCGTAACCGACATTGAAGCCGACTTGTCGGTTCTCGATGACCGTTTGGGTCGTGCAAGTTGTGACGGGTTGATTGCTGCTTATGCTCTCCATCTGGTCACCCAAAAGGGCACCCCCGATAGCACCCACCACTGTGCCCAGACCACGGCCATCGCTAAGCGCTGTGCCGATGGCACCCCCTGCGATAGAGCCCAGCATCGCCCCAGCCCCACTTGTGCCCGCATTCACAGGAACGCTTTGAGTGCAGGTCTGGTGCGGGACAGCCACTTGTTGATAGACGGGTGTTCGCGATATGACTCGAGCCACGTCCTGAGCTTGAGCCCCTGCGCACATTGTGAGCAAAGCGATTGCGGCGACCATGTTTTGCATGGAGGTCTCTCCTTAGTGTTTCATTAACGCTCAATCCAGGTAGTACGCTGACAAGGGTTCAATTCCGATCACGGCTCTTTTTTTCTTCGAAGCAAGGATTGGTCTACTCAGTGAATACTTCTTGCAGCGTCATTAACGTTGCCGTCAATGCCTTCGCTGAGACGGCTCCCAACTTCTTGGCCAGACGCACCTTATCTACAGTCCGCAACTGGTCGAGCACAATCAACCCCCTCTTGCCCGCATGTGTTACCGGCACTCGAAACGGCGCAGTAAAACCTTTCGAGGTCATAGGGGCCACAATCACGGTTCGCAAGTTGTCATTCAACTCAGCGGGCGAGATCACAACACAAGGACGTGCCTTATTGATTTCACTACCAACAGTTGGGTCTAAATGCACAAGCCAAATCTCACCGCGCCTCACCAGACCAACCCCGCATCGTCAGCGTTGCCGAACTCACCCATCAACAAAGTATCGTTGCCATTGGCCGCAACGGCTGTTGCAGCGTCGGCCCAGCCCTCGCGGACCTTCTTGGCGGGTTTGCTCAGAACGATGTGTCCGTTTTCCAATGTGACACTGGCCGTTACCTGATTTTCCAGTCCTGCCTGTGCCAAAAGTGGCTTGGGCAATACCACGCCCTTGCTGTTCCCAATGGTCCTGATTGC
Source organism: Limnohabitans lacus (assembly GCF_030053395.1). Lineage (GTDB taxonomy): Bacteria > Pseudomonadota > Gammaproteobacteria > Burkholderiales > Burkholderiaceae_C > Limnohabitans_A > Limnohabitans_A lacus. The sequence continues at coordinate 38,282 of NZ_JASGBH010000015.1, forward strand.
AATTTCCATGATCTTCTCCAGTTGCAACAATGTTAATCCATACCCTTCTTGATGTCAATCCGTAACACAAGGGGTTTGGTGACCACGTGTCATGAGCACGCACCTTTGGCTACAGCTGATCATTGATCTGTGACCGAGTTTCCTGCGGCACAAGTACTTCTACAACAATGCCCTCAACTTTGCTTTGCGGCAATAACCACAGTATGGACCCTGATGGCCACCCAAATTCCCCCACTTATGGCCACCTCAAACTCCCCCACCTGAATTGATCGGGGACAGGGTCTCAACGCCGACACCGTCGGCACCTGTGGGCAGGACGCATGTTCCGGCT
>NZ_JASGBH010000016.1 GCF_030053395.1 Limnohabitans lacus
TCGAAAGCATTGAGAAGATCGATTTGACGGGCGACGGCAGCCGTGTGTTGGTGTTGACGCAGGCTGATGTGTTGGCCTTGTCGGACAACGACACGCTCATCGTTCAGGCTAAATCCGGGGACACGATTCAGATGGGCAACGGTTGGGTAGATGTTGGCGTCAGTCAGGTTGGTTTTGATGGGGTGGCATACAACCTCTACACACAGGGTGCAGCCAGTTTGCTGGTGTCACCAATCATGACGGTTTTGTAAGTCAACCGATGGCATGAGAGCGGGCAGTGTATATCCATGCACTGCCTGTTTTTACTTCGTCAGATTGACGAGTGAAGTGCCCCTTGTGATCGTGATCTTTTTTCACCATAGATTTTGATGATACTTTTTGCTCAGCACCGATTATTTGCTTTACTGCTGCTCACCGCATTGCTGGTCGCTTGTGGCGGTGGCGAGGGTACTGAAGGCAAGGCTGTAGCTGACCCGGACGATGGTGTATTGGCCGGTTTGCTGGCTGCACCAGTCACCGAGGAGCAAGCCACACGCTTTTTGTGGAAAAGTGCATTTGGCCCTACAGATGAGTCGATTGCACTGGTTCGACGATTGGGCTATGCAGGATTTGTTGACAGGCAATTGAATTTGCAAACTAGCCAGTACAGCAATTATTTGATGGAGCCTTATGGGTATCCCGGTCGCACCGAACTGGATGGTCAATGTGCACAGCATGGCACAGAATCGACGCGCGTGTGTTTGGAATGGATTTACGAAAAACAACGTGCGCCATCCGTCATTTTTTTCAAGAGTGCGGTGCATGACCCCGATCAACTGCGCTTGAGGGTGGCGTTTGCCTTGAGCCAGATTTTGGTGGTGTCCATGAACCTGGATTACCGGACAGCTTATGGCATGCGCTCATACCAGCAAATGTTGCGTAACATGGCCTTTGGCAATTACCGCGATGTCTTGATGGCCATCACCATGCACCCCTACATGGGGGCATGGTTGGACCATGCCAAAAACACCCGTCAGGCACCTAACCAGAACTTTGCACGGGAATTATTGCAGTTGTTTTCGGTTGGAACCTATCTGTTGAATCAAGATGGCACTTATCAGCTCAATGCACGGGGTGAGCTACAAGAAACTTACACGGAAGCCCATGTTCGCGATTTTTCCCGAGCCTTGACGGGGTGGACCTATCCTGCAAGTTTCATGGGGGCGAACCTGACTCAGGCCGATGACTCACATGATACAGGCAGCAAAACCTTGCTGCGGGGTCAAATTTTGCCTGCAAATCAATCCACCACGGCAGATTTACAGGGTGTGATCGACAATGTGTTCAATCACCCTAATACTGGTCCGTATGTTTGTCGGCAGTTGATTCAATTTTTGGTCACCAGCAATCCCAGTCCGGCCTATGTGGCGAGAGTGGTCAAGGTTTTTAACAAAAATTCTAGCAATGCTAGGGGTGATCTGAAGGCAGTGGTCCGTGCCATTTTGTTAGATTCTGAAGCTCTCAATCCTCCCGACGCGGCTGGTCGCTTGCTGGAGCCTGCTATTGCTTCGGCCGGATTGGTGCGAGCTGTGGGGGGGGCTTCCGATGGCGCTTATCTCGATGAGATGTCGTTTGCTCAAGGGCAAAGGCCCTTTGCAGCGCCTTCTGTATTCAATTTTTACTCTTTCCAATATCAGCTGCCGGTGAACGGGCGGAGATTGCAGGCTCCTCAGTTTGCGATTGCAACGTTGCCTGCGGTCACTGCGAGATTGCAGTATCTCGATAATCTATTGTCTGCGGGTGGTGCACCTGCGGACACATCCTTACCTCAAGGGTATCGGTCGGGAACTCAGTTGTCTTTCCCCGCTCGCTGGCTTCAATTGGCGGGGACCAATGTGGATGCTCTGGTGGATATGCTCAATGTTCGACTGGCCGGTGGTGTGTTGACACCGGCCAGTCGGAACTTGATCGCCGCGCAAGTCAAAGCTCTGCCCGGTGTTAGCTCACAAGATCAACGCGGTCGCGTAGCGTTGGCCATTTTCATGGTGGCCGCTACACCTCATTTCATGACCCACAGGTGAACCATGCTGGATCGTCGACATTTTCTTCAAGTTGGATCGTTGCCATTGTTTCGGCCTTTGTTGACCTTGGGCGCGGTGGGGGCTGGGCTCAAAGGCTATGCACAGTCAGCCTCGGATTACAAAGCGTTGGTGTGCGTATACCTCTTTGGTGGCAATGATGGATACAACACCTTAGTCCCTCATGAAAGCAGTGCCCATGCTCAGTATTTAACAAAGCGGCCTCTTTTCAATCAAGCAAATCAGCTAGGTGTTGGCATAACTCAGGAGAGCTTGCTTACCTTGCCACTGGCCAATGGCCAAACTACAGGTATGGCATTGAACCCGGCGTTGGTAAACATGCATTCTGCATGGGCAAGCGGTCGTTTAGCTTGGGTGCAGGAGGTTGGAAATTTGGTGGAGCCTTTGACCCGTTCAAATTTTGCTGCAGCACGCAAACCTGCCGCCTTGCTGGCGCACGATGATCAACAAGAATTGTCGATGTTGGCCAGTCAATTCACGCAAGGTCTAGGAACTGAGAGTGGATGGGGTAACCGCATGTTGCAGCATGTCTTGCCGCAGAGCGACGCAAACTGGAGCCAGGTTAGCTTTTTTGGCAACAACCGTTGGCAAGCGAATGCCGGGTGGTCTACGCCAGTCCTTTTGAATGCATTAAGCACTTTACCTGTTGTTCGTTCGGATGCAATGAGAAGCTTGATCGCAGATGCAGAAAGGTCATCACGTCCATTCTCGAAAGCGTATGCCTCTCTCATGCGTGAGAGCTATGAAAAAGCAGCGGTAATCAATGCGTTGTTTGCCTCAAACAACTCACTCGTTGACACCTCATTTACCAATGCCTTGGGTGGTTCACCGATGGCGAGTCATTTTAATAAACAGTTATTGTCAGTTGCCAAGTTAATCCATCAACGCCAAAGCTATGGTGCTCCGGCGCGCCAAATTTTCTTTGTTGGTTTGGGGGGGTTCGATCACCACGGCGCGCAATTCAACTCGCAAAAATCTTATTTGACTGACATTGACAAAGGACTGCATGCGTTTTTTGCGGCCTTGACGGCGGTGGGCTTAGAAAGACAAGTGACTGCATTTTCTATGTCGGATTTTGGACGCACGATGTCCATGAATGCCAGTCAGGGCACGGATCATGGTTGGGCATCACACCATTTTGTTTGGGGGGGAGCTGTGCGGCAGGGCTTGTACGGACAAAGAACTGATTGGGCCAACACCGATTACACAGTCCCGACATCTCCTGATGTATTAATGCCTCGCATCGCCCTGGACCAATATGCAGCCACATTGGCCAGCTGGATGGGGCTCAGTGGCGCCGATTTGAATAATGTTTTTCCAAACTTGCGAAATTTCTCCCAGCCTAATCTTGGTTTCATGAACAGCTAACCCGATGGCCACTTCTTCCAAACGCCTTTCCAAAGCGAAGACAAAGGCAGGTGCGCTTGTGCGCCGCAAAAAAAAACTACCTGTCAGCGAGCAGGTCCATGTTCAGTCACAGGAGGCGGTAGCTGCTGAGAGCGCCCGCCCTGACACCGCAGCTGAAATAACTAATGCTACAACAGCAGAGTCTGCAAAGTCAGCCCCTCCTGTAGGTGTTGCGGCCATGGCAGATTCAGTTGGCAGCACTTTTTTGCCCGGCAATTCAACACCACCATTGTCGATGAGTCCTGCGCCAGCGTCTTTGCCTGGCGTTGCTTTGTCGGCTCCTGCAGCAGCGGATGCGTCTGCACCAGCTTCTTTGCCGGTGCCTTTGTCCGAGTCCGCCAGTCCCGTGGCGCCATCGGCTTTGGTGTTAGGGGGCTCCAGTTCTTTGCTCCTGGCCGGTCTGGGCCTCGCGGCAATGGCAGGTGGTGGTGGTGGTGGTGGTGGTGGTGGGCAGCCCCCGACTGACACCACAGCCCCCACCGTGACAGTCAGCGACAACGCCCCGGGCATGGCCAGCGGTCCCGTGGCCTTCACAATAGGTTTCAGCGAAGTGGTTTCTGGCTTTGATGTCAGCAAGCTGAGCGTGTCCGGTGGCAGTCTCAGCGGTTTTGTGGCCAACGCAGACGGCAAAACCTTCACCGTGCTGGCCACACCCGATGCCAACACCAGCGGCACGCTGCGGTTGACCATCAGCACCACAGGCGTCACCGATGCGGCTGGCCATACCGCTGTAGCCCCGGCCGTGGCCGAGCAGGATTATGCCCAGAACGTGTTGCAAGGCACCTTCATGGCCGGCCCCGTGGTCACTGACCACTCGCTCAGTGTCAGGGTGTTCAATGCCTCGGGCCAAGTCATCGGTACAGGGCTGATAGACGAGCTAGGCCATTACACCGTGGCCCTGGGCCGTTACAGCGGCGCGGTGGTGGTGCTGGTGGTGGATGCAGATGATGCTCGACTGGATTACATCGACGAAGTCAGCAGGCAATCGGTGGATCTGTCCGGGCAACTGATGGTGGCTGGCCGTGTGGACGAAGGCACTGAAGTGCAAACACTCAACGTCAACCCCATCACCACGGTGGCTGCACTCAAAGCGGGCTTGCAGGTCGCAGCCGACGGGGTGAGTTTACATGCCATTAGCCTCGGCGCAGAGGCCTTGCTGCAGAGCATCAGCACAGCCAACAGCATGGTGGCCCAGGCCATGGGCTTGGGCAGAGAACAAGAAATGCTGACCGCCCCCATTGTGCCTATGGTCAACGCGGATGGCAGTTCCAACAACGGAGCCAATACCTACGGGAAACTGCTGGCGGTGGTGGCCGGTATGGATGCAGTCAACAATGGGGACACTCAAGGCAGCTTGAACACACTCAAGGAGGGAATCACTGCTGAGGGCACTTTGGAGACATCAGCCCGCAGCGCCATGACTGCGGGCGCCAACGCAGCCCACGTTGCTATTGCAGATATCCCTGCGCTGACCCAGCAAGCGGCCACGGGCATCGCCGCATTCAGCGGCACCGCCGAAGAAGGCGGCACGCTCAGGGCCGACACGGGCGGCATCACCGACCCAGATGGCACGCAGCTGAGCTTCAGCTACCAGTGGCAGATAGCCGACACGGCCAATGGCAACTACAGCGACATCAACGGCGCGACGGCCAGCAGCTATGCCATTGCTTCTGACCAAAGCCAGATCGGAAAATACTTGCGTGTGGTGGTGACGGCGACGAACGACGGCACGGCCAGCGGCACAACATTTGTCAGCAGCCCCAGTGCGGCGGTAGCCAACGTCAACGACGCGGCCACAGGCATCGCCGCATTCAGCGGCACCGCCGAAGAAGGCGGCATGCTCAGGGCCGACACGGGCGGCATCACCGACCCGGATGGAACTCAGCTGAGCTTCAGCTACCAGTGGCAGATGGCCGACACGGCCAATGGCAACTACAGCGACATCAATGGCGCGACGGCCAGCAGCTATGCCATTGCTTCTGACCAAAGCCAGATTGGCAAATACTTGCGTGTGGTGGTGACGGCGACGAACGACGGCACGGCCAGCGGCACAACATTTATCAGCAGCCCCAGTGCGGCGGTGGCCAACGTGAATGACGCGGCCACGGGCATCGCCGCATTCAGCGGCACAGCCGAAGAAGGCGGCACGCTCAGGGCCGAAACGGGCGGCATCACTGACCCGGATGGCACGCAGCTGACCTTCAGCTACCAGTGGCAGATGGCCGACACGGCCAATGGCAACTACAGCGACATCAATGGCGCGACGGCCAGCAGCTATGCCATTGCTTCTGACCAAAGCCAGATCGGAAAATACTTGCGTGTGGTGGTGACGGCGACGAACGACGGCACGGCCAGCGGCACAACATTTATCAGCAGCCCCAGTGCGGCGGTAGCCAACGTCAACGACGCGGCCACAGGCATCGCCGCATTCAGCGGCACAGCCGAAGAAGGCGGCACGCTCAGGGCCGACACGGGCGGCATCACCGACCCGGATGGCACGCAGCTGAGCTTCAGCTACCAGTGGCAGATGGCCGACACGGCCAATGGCAACTACAGCGACATCAATAGCGCGACGGCCAGCAGCTATGCCATTGCTTCTGACCAAAGCCAGATTGGCAAATACTTGCGTGTGGTGGTGACGGCGACGAACGACGGCACGGCCAGCGGCACAACATTTATCAGCAGCCCCAGTGCGGCGGTGGCTGATAAATCCCCACCAGATGCCGTGGATTTGTCGGCCAACTCGGGGGTGCAAAACACCGCCGATGTGACGCTCAATGCCTTGGAGTTGCAGGCTGGCAAGGCCTTTTTACCAGGTTTGCAGGCGCCTGCTGCCAGCGATGTGAGCGAGGTTCGGTTGGTGCTGGAGGACAACTGGCAGACCCAAGCAGGGATGGACCAGTTGGTGTTGGACACGGCACGGTCTTTGAATGTTGACTTCAGTGCGCAGAACGTGAGCTTGGGCGGGGTAGGCAACTGGGCTTACCAGTACACCGCCAGCAACCGCACCTTGGTGCTGAGCCAGCAGGGTGGCGGAGCCTTGCCTGAGGACCGGCTAGACGACGCGTTGGCTGCGTTGAGGGCGTTGGCCTTCAAGAGCGGCAGCGCCAGCACACTGCCTCGCAGCCTGAGTGTGGCGTATGCAGACACTTCGGGTAATGTGGGCACGGCGGCTACGGTTAACTTGATGACCGACACAAGGCCTACCGTGGCCTTGCGGTTGGACTCTGGGCGTGATGGCAACGATGGCGTGACGAAGGACCCGGTGTTGCAGGTGACAGGCTTGCTCACGGGAGCAACTTGGCAGTACCGCACCAGCAGCACGGGCAACTGGATCAATGGCACGGGCACAGCGGTCAGCTTGGTGGCTGCCACTTACACCAATGGGCAGGTGCAGGTACGCCAAAGAGATGCCAGTGGCGTGTTCAGCACCGAGGCCATGATGGGCGCATTCACCATCGATACGTCTTTTCCCACCAATCCGGCGCTGCGCTTTAGCCAGGACACTGGGGTGAGCAGCAGCGATGGCTTCACCCAGAACGGAGTCTTGTTGGTCAGCCGCCTGGAGACCGATGCCACTTGGGAGTATTCGGTCAACGGCGGGGCCAACTGGCAAACGGGCAGTGGCACGGGTTGGACTTTGCAGGCTGGGCATTACCTGGCAGGCAGTGTGCAGGTGCGCCAGACTGACAAGGCCGGCAACGTAAGCACCACCGGCAAAAACGGCATTGATTGGCGGGTGGACGACGCGCCGTCGCAGGTGTTGAGCTTCACTGTCAACGGGGGAAACGCCGTGTTGCTCAAGGCCGGGCAAACGACCACGGTGCGTTTGATGTTCGACGAGCCGGTGGCGCAGCTGAGTGCGGATGACCTGGCTGTCACCGGTGCCACGGTGACGGGTTGGGTCAGCAGCGATGGTGGCACCACTTGGACCGGCGCGCTCAGTCCAGCCGCCATGACCTTGGCCACCGGCGTGCGCCTGACTTTGCAGGGGGCGTATGTGGATTTGTCTGGTCGCATTGGGCCGATAGCGGCACAAAGCTCGGCCTTTGACGTGGACAGTGTGGCGCTGGACGCAAACCGGGGCTTTGCCATCACAGGTGAGCGAGTGGGCGACTACAGTGGCGCAGCGTTGGGCTGGTCAGGCAATGCTTTGTTCAACGATGGTTTGGATGGGGTGCTGGTTGGCAGCCCCAGCTGGCGCAGCAGCGATGTGGCCGAATCGGCCGAAGGTACGGTGCATGGCCTGCTGGGGCGCACGGCCACTGCGGATCTGGATTTGTCGGCGCTGGACCCGTTAGATGGCAGGGCTTGGACTTGGGGCGAGGCCGAAGCGGCCCTGGGCTGGCAAGCGGTGGGCGTGGGCGATGTGAATGGCGATGGCCGCCAGGACCTGGCCTTTGCGGCCCCCTATGCCGATGCGGGCGTCGGGGCCGATGCCGGGCAGGTGTGGGTGATGCTGCAAGCGGGCAACGGGACCGAGTTGGCCGATATTCCTGCCACCAGCAGCGGTGGCTGGACTGTGCAAGGTTTGGCCGAAGGCGACGCCTTGGGTTGGAGCGTGGCCGCTGCGGGGGATGTGGATGGCGATGGTTTTGACGACGTTTTGGTCGCGGCACCCTATGCCGATGCCACTGCGGATGCACTGGACGCAGGCCAAGTGATGTTGGTGCGCGGCAAGGCCGATGGCACGGCAGGCACCAGTACCGTCTGGAGCAGCCCCAATGCGGGCGACTGGCTGGGCTTTGCGGTGGCGGGTGGCGGCGACATCAATGGCGACGGCCTGGCCGATGTGCTGCTGGCAGCCCCCGATGCCGATGTGACGGTGGGCAGTGACACTTTGATCGATGCTGGGCAGGTGTATGTGGTGTATGGCAGCACCACAGGCATGGCCAGTTTGGCCGATGTGCAGGCCGGACAAGGTGGACGCCTGATCAACGGCTTTGCCGAAGGCCAATCTGTGGGCCATGCGGTGGCGGTGGTCGGCGATGTGAACGGTGATGGTTTTGCCGACATGGTGGTGGGTGCACCCGACCATGCGTCTTCACGCGGTGGGGCTTGGCTGGTTTGGGGCGGGGCAGATGACACACCGCTGGATCTGGGCAACCCGGGGAACTCGGGTCAGAGGGCGGTGTACCTGTTCAATGGCCGCGATGACGTGGCCTTGCTGGGCAGTGCGGTGGCAGCGGCTGGCGACTTCAATGCCGATGGTTATGCCGATGTGCTGCTGGCAGCACCCGGCACCGATGGACCCGCAGGAGCACAGTCAGGTGCGGCTTATGTGGTGTTTGGCAAGGCCACGGCCAGCTGGGACGCCAGTTTGGACGTGACCCAGCTGCGCCTGGGTAACGGCAGTGGTCTGATTTACCACGGTCAAGCCGCAGGCGATGGGGCCGACGGCATGGCCTTGGCCGGTGGGGGCGATGTCAATGGCGATGGGCTGAGCGACTTGCTGGTGGGCTTTGCTGCAGCGGCGGGCACGCGGGGTGTGACGCAGGTGCTGCTGGGCGATGCGGTGTACAGCACGGCCACGAAAGTGATGGGTACTGCCGACGTCGACATGCTGATAGGCTCGGAGGCGGCAGAGCTGCTGGTGGGTGGATTGGACAGTGACTCATTGGTTGGAAATGGGGGCGATGTTTTGTTGGGAGGAGCTGGAGACGATCGATTTCTTCTTGAGCCAAACTGGTTAACGGCCTTGACAGAGACCGGTTTCACAAGATTAGCTCGTTTGGATGGTGGCACAGGTTTTGATTGGGCAACATTGAGAGGTACTGGCACGAAGTGGGATCTAGCTGCCCTTCAAGTGGTAGGTTCAGGCACCCGATTGAGTGGTATAGAAGGTATCAACTTGAGTTACCTGTTTGATCCATCCACGGATGCACAAACGGTGCGTTTGGGTGTGCGCGAAGTGTTGGCCCTGGGCCAGACCAATTTACTCAACAGTGACAATGACTGGACCGAACTGGGGGCTTTGGTGCAGCGCCACCAATTCATGGTTTATGGCAATGCGGCGGACACGCTCAAAATGTCAGATGCAGCCAACCAGTGGGTAGCGCAAGCCGATATCACGGTGAATGAAGAGGTTTGGGCCGTGTTCAACCACAGCACGGCCGCCGCACAGTTGTTGGTGGACAAGGATGTGCAGGTGCTTTGGGATCAAGCGGTGCTGTGATGAAAAAACCAAAGTCTGGTGTGTGGTTGGATGGCATTTTGGGAGGGGCGTTGTGGGCCTGTGCGTGTGCGGCCATGGCCTGGACACTGGATGGCGCATCGCTGGGGGTAGGCCTGACCCAGCAGCGCTGGCATGAACACACGGGCACGCTGCCGGTGACTGAATCTGGCCAAGGCCCGGTGCTGATGTGGAGCTTGCAGGGCCAAGCTGGCACGGTGGCTGGGGCCACGCTGCGTTGGCAGTTGACTGGTCAAGGGCAGCAATGGGGTAGCGACTACACGGGTTTCAAGCAATACCCAGATGGCTCCACCCAGCCCTGGCAGCAAACCAACGATTGGCGCAGCGCGCAGCTGATGGCCCAAATGGACGCGGCCTGGCCAATACGGCCCGGATGGCAACTGGAGCTGTCGGGGGCTGTGCAGGCACAGAAGCAGTGGCGCGATTTGCATCAGTACCGGGAACACATGCGCCAGCAAAACGCTTTGTGGGGTGTGGGGCTGCAGTGGCAAGCGACGCCGCAGTGGCGCTGGCGTGTGCAGGCCTTGGAGCCGCTGTCGGGCGCATCGGGTGCGCGCTTGTCTGCCCCGTCATTGGGGTTTGATGCCGACATCCAGGCCCGCACGTCCATGAGAAGCCTGGAGCTGGCCTGGCAGCCCGAAGCCAGCAGCCCCACGACAGGGCGCAGCGAATGGGTGCTGCGCTGGCAAGCGGTGCGCACCCAGTGGGGTGCCAGCCCAGAGGTCAATGGCCATGTGTTTCCTGGCGCACAGCAGCAGCAACGCACCTTGACGCTGGGGTGGGTGCAGCGGTGGTGAGGTACGTCAGGCTGTCGTCATCCCTGCGAAAGCGGGGATCCATAGATTCCCGGTCAAGCCGGGAATGACAGCCCATTTGTCATCCCTGCGAAAACGGGGATCCATGGATTTCCGGTCAAGCCGGGAATGACAGCTCATTTGTCATCCCTGCGAAAGCGGGGATCCATGGATTCCCGGTCAAGCCGGGAATGACAGCCCAGTTGTTGTCCCCGCCCCCATCCGTCATCCCCGCGCACGCGGGGATCCACACGGCATGGTTAGCGCGTCACCTCATCCCACAAATCACGCCACTCGGGGTTGTGTGACTCGATGAGCTGGATCTTCCAGTCACGGTTCCACTTCTTGAGTTGCTTTTCACGGGCAATCGCCGTGAGCATGTCGGCATGCAACTCGTAATGCACCAGCACATGCACCCCATAACGCTGGGTGAAGCCCTCCACCAAATCATTTTTATGCTGCCAAATGCGCTGCACCAAATCGCTGGTCACGCCGATGTAAAGCGTGCCGTTGCGGCGACTGGCCAGGATGTAAACGGCGGGCTGTCGGGTCATGGGGTCAGGCGATGGGAGACATGGATTCCCGCTTTCGCGGGAATGACGACTGAGATGGCGGGAATGACGACTGAGATGGCGGGAATGACGAGAAGTGCCGGGAATGTCAAAAAGAGCCGGGTAGGGTCAGATATTTTGGACGGTGGTCACCAAGGTGGACGATGAGACTGGAATGCGCACAACACGGTGGGGTTGGAGATGGGTCTCGCGCAGCAGCACATACGACGAAGTGGCTGTCAACAGTTGCCCTGTCTTTTCCAATACCTGTCCGCTGTCCCGCCATTGAACAGTCACGCATCGGCCTGTTCCGGTGCTAGGAGCGGGCGCGGCTGACGAGCCCGCTTCGCAAACGGGCAAAGATAAGACGGAGCTTACGTAGCCATGTCCGCTGGCCATGCCAAACAAGACCGTCATGAAAAGTCCACCTAAAAACATCAGGACTCCCAGCCACATGGCGACCATGACAGCTGGAAAAATCAGCACAGACAACACTACAGACAACCATTGATACAAGGGGCGCTTGGCAACAGGCCGCTGAAGCCAACGCAAAGCCAAGCTGTCCAGCCAATCTTGACGGCGTTTGGCAATCGCTTGAGGAGACCTGTCCGTGGTGATCAACACCCACACCAGCACAGACACCTGAATCGCCATCAACCAGCTGATAGGTTGAGAGAGCAGTCGCCACAAGGGTGCCATAGGCTCGCCTGGCAAAAATGAGCTCACACCCATCAAGCCCAAAAAGGCGTAATGAAACACATCTGACGGAGTGCTCCAAAGCAGCCCCCCATCCAGACCCAGGGCATCGGCCACCCCCTGCATGGCAAAGTAGCCAAAGCCAGAAATCATGACTGAAATAACACCCATGATGGCCATCAGGCTCGACAACAGTGACCTCGGGTTTTTTGATGGTGTCGTTGAATTGTTATCAATGTTCATGGTGATACAAGCCCTTGTGTTGGCAGTCGTAAGGAGCTGATGCATTCCCGCTTTCGCGGGAATGACGCGAAGGTGTGGGAATGACAAATCGCGGTTACAGAACAACGCTGTAACGAGTCGTTTGTGCGTCAAACAGCTGACCAAGTGACAGGTCTACATACGATGTAGAGCTGAAAGGCGTGGGCATGGCTGTCATAAAAGCATTTCCCCAGCCCCAATAAACGTTGTCCGCAGTTGCCAAAGCCGAACTGCCATAGTGCCTTAACGCTTGCACAGGCCCGACCCGTTGGGCTTCAGTGCTTGGGTTAAACAACCACTCAGACCCAGGCGTGTTTCTGCCGAAATTTGCGGCGTACAAAGCGGCACCTTCTGCCTGGCTTGGCAGGCGGCTTGTATTGCTTTCATGAAGTACATGGTCTGCCGCCAGCGCTGCAAAATCAGTGCCAACAGGATAGCCCGAGTCGTTGAATCCGACGTGAAACTCCCAGATCTGGGCAGGGATGCTGGACACCAATCGGTTTGTTCCAGTGGTCAGGTAGTTGACGCCGTTTGCACCATCTGGATCGCCGTAGTAGTAAATGAAGACCTGCTTTGAGAGGCGGTCATGCACGCTGAAGTTCTGACTCTCCAAGCCTGTGTGGGTGTTGAGTGCCGTGCCACTGGCCACCAGGAACAAGCGATCTGACTCGTTGGCATTGACTTGCCCGTCGCCATTGGCATCGACGGCAATTTGGTGAACACCACTGCTCCATACGTTGTGGGTTGCAGGCCGCAAAGCCGCCGACGCTGCTGTAAAAACAAGACTCCATTCGCCGGATGCGTTGTCGTAACTGGCCAACACATCATTGACACCGTCTGCATTGACATCGTTTTGCCCCAGCACCAAACCGATGGCGCCTTCTGCGGCCTGACCGATGGTGCGGTCGTTGTCCAGCAGAAAGCGAATCGAGTTTTGTAGACCGGCTTGTGCTTTGCCTGTCACTGAGAAGCCTGCCTGGTACTCCTGCTGACTGACGATGTCAGAGCCTGTGACAGCGTCAATCCAATGGGCCAGGACTCTGCTGGCATCTTTCTGGTTTGCGAAGCCCGTCCGGTCGACCGGGTCCTTGAGTGCATGCAAAGCAGCGCTGTGAATTTGGTAGGCGTTGCTGTCGGCATTTGGATCGCCCGCTCCGGCTGCAATGGCAGTGTCAAACAACGCCCTGACATCCGAGCGCGAATCCAGAACGTCTGTCACTTCAATCTCAACATCGTGGTCTGTGGTGTTGCCGTCCACATCGGTGGCCCGAATTCGGACCTCATACAGGTTGGTTCCACTTGCGCTTCGGGGTTGTTCAAAATCCGGGGCAGTGACGAATCGTACAGCGCCGGTCGTGCGATCAATCGCAAACAAGTCATCGTCTGCGCCACCCGCGAATCCGAAGCTCAGGCCAGGGGAATTGTCCGAGACACCTGGCACGTAAACCGTGGTGATTGTTCGTTCTGCAACCGATACCTGTCCGGACGAGAAAAATGCGGGCGCAGCAGCGTCGGTCACCCGCAGCTGATAGCTGTGTTGATGCATGAGTCCATCCTGGTCAACGGCGCGCAACGTGAAGTCATAAATGCCCGGCTGCACAGGTGTGCCGCTGAGCACCCCATTGCCCTGCAAACTCAAGCCAGGCGGCAGATTCCCGCTTTGAATCTGTACCGTCAGGACGTCTCCCCAATCAGGGTCTGAAAAATCGCGCCCCAAATAAGCGCGGATTTCGGAGCCAGCTTTGACACTGTAGCTGGCTTGATAGGCCTCCACAGAAACAGGTGCTTCATTCACACCATTGCTGTTACCGGACATTGCTGAAGAAGCGGCCACAGGGCCACTCAACGCAATGAAACGGGTTCCTATGACCGTTCCGTCATTTTCTGCGGTCACCACCGCTTGAAAATATTGTCCCAGTTGACTGGTATCGCTCGACAAGACGTAGCTGTCGTTGGTTGCGCCAGGAATGTCCACAAAGGGTCCTGCTGGACTGCGCCCGACTTGCCATTGGTAACTGAAGCGAAGCACTGTGCCATCAGGGTCCGAAATGTTTGAAGTCAGCACGCGCAGCAGAGCCCCTTGCCGAGCCAAGCCCTCCAGCTGAATGTCCCCAACCGCCGCGTCGTTGGCATTGCGAACCATGACAGCACCATCGCTGCTTGCGCCGTACAGAACACCATTGGCGGTGTTTGGATAGACCATGACTTTGATGTACTTGCCGATCATGCTTTGATCGGCGGGTATTTGCCACTGGCGCTGGTTCGCACCTTCGATGTTTCTGAACGTTCCGTGCAGAGAATCGGCAATTTGCCACTGGAAGCGAAACGGTGCATCGACCGCCTCAAAGATGGTGTTTACATCCCTGGTGGCGTAGGCCGTCAAAGTCCCCCCTTCAATGGCTTCGCCTCGGATCAATGCAGCATGCGGGATGGTGACGCCTCCTGAAGCCTTGGAAAATTGCAAAGGCCAGCTGATGAAGTCTGTGCCACTTGCACTGCCGTCATTCACGGCGGTAGCAACCACTCTCACAAAACGACCGATTTCGATTTGTTTGGAACTGGAGGTAAACGTTTTTGCAGTTGCCCCCGGAATGTCCACATAGGGACCGGTCTCAGTGTGTGACGTTTGCCAACGGTAGGCATAGGTCAGCGTGGTGCCGTCAGGGTCTGTCAGGTTGCTGACGTTAGCAACGATGGCATCGCCTTCGTTGCCAAACCCGTCAATCGTGACCCCCCCGTCAAAATCGGTCACGCCTGCTTTGCTGACCTCGCTCAGCAATACACCCACTGAACCCACAGGTGGGCTGCTTGTGCCTACAGGTATTCGGATCGTTTCTGCGGTTTTCGAAAACGCCGTGTCGGCCACATCGGTGGTGCCGTCGACCTTGGTTCCGGACAGTGCAATACCACCGTTCGGGCCTATGCCTGCCCACTTGTACCAGGACCGAATCGTGAGCTCACCGCTTTGGCTGGCGGAATAACTGGCGTTGGGTTTGAAGTACAAGCGCGTATTGGCTTCATCGCGCAGCACCAGGACAGAATTAGCATCCACTGTACTGAATTCACTCCAAGTGGAGCCGCCATTGGTTGAAAAGTAGAACAGTCCGTCAGCGCTGTCTGCTGAAAAAACCCCGATGTCTTTCAGCAGCTGTGTTGCAATTTTGTTGGTGGCTTTGATTTGAGTACTGGCTGCGCTTGTAAAACTGGTGCCAGTGGGCGTTCCGTCGGTTGTGGCAGTGGCCACAACCCGGAAGTACTTGTTCACTTGATCGGATGCAATGGTGTAGCTGCTCTGCTGGGCGTTGACGATATTGGTGTAGACCCCATTGCTGGTATCTGAAATTTGCCACTGGTAGTTGAAATCGAGGGTTGTCCCATCGGCATCGATGATGCGTTCTGTGGCTGCTTTGAGGGTGGCGCCGACAATGGCGTTGCCTTTGATTTCGACGAGCCCCGCCGCTGTATCGTTGACATTAGCGATCTGCGAACTGCTTTGACTTGTCATGGTGTTGCCGACCTTCCCGTCAAAGTAGATCGGACTTGCCAGAACACGCACGTATTTGCCGACGAAGGTTTGATCGCCAGGAATCCTCAAGTCCTTGGCCGTGGCATTTGCAATGGATGTGTAAGCGCCATCCATGGCGTCGGCCATTTGCCACTGATAGCGAAATGTCAACGGCATACCATCGGGATCGGTCATGCCACTGGTGTTGGCTGTGAGGGTGCCGCCTTCCTGTGCTGCTCCGCTCAGGCCAATACTGTCAAGCACAGGATCATTGGTGTTGACAACGACAGCGCTGGGACTGCTGATGAAGGTGGCGCCTTGACTTGTTCCATCGTTGCTTGCCGTCACCACCACCCGCAAAAATTTGCCGACTTGGCTTTGATCAGCGGCTATGTTGTAAGTGCTGCCTGTGGCCGCTGAAATATTGGCATAGGTGCCATTGAACGTGTCGGCGATTTGCCATTGGTAGTTGAAGGTGAGTGTGGTGCCGTCGGGGTCGGTGATGCCGTTGGTTTGGGCGGTCAAGGCGCCGCCTTCTTTCGCTGTGCCGATCAGGACGACTGAACCGGATGCCGCATCGTTGGTGTTTTGAACCGTGAGTGCGTTGCTCACCATCTGGGTGTGCCCCCCCAAAGCATCCAGGGTGATGACACGAACACGCACCGTTTTGCCGACCAGGCTCTGATCCGTCGGGATTTGCAGCGAATTGGCGGACTGCCTGTCCAGATCCTGCCAGGCGCCATTGACATTTTCCTGCCAGCTGTAGCGCCATCGGACGATGGCACCATCGGGGTCTGTGAGGGTGTTCACGTTAGCGGTCAGGGTACCGCCTTCCTGCGCCACACCACTCAGGCTCACGGCGCCCGATGCGGGTCGGTCTGATGTTGTATTGACGATCAGATCCAGTTTGGACGTTGCACTCAGGCCAGACGGGTCGGTCGCTTTGACCAGCAAGGTGTGGTTTCCGGTGGTTGTGGGCGTACCGCTGAGCACACCACTGGCACTCATGCTCAGTCCCATCGAACTCAGTGCTGCCCCGGACTGGAGCAAAGCGCTGTAGGTCAAGGTGTCATTGTCTTCATCCTGAAATGCGTTGGCAGGAATGCTGAAGGACAAGGGCGACTGCACCGTGGCCATCTGCGCACTGATTGCCATTGAGGGCATGGGCGCGTCGTTGACGTTGGCCACCGCTTGGCTGGGGTTGCTGATAAAGCTGGTGCCATTGGCCGTGCCATCGTTGGTGGCCGTCACCACCACCCGCAGGAACTTGCCCACCTGACTTTGGTCAGCGGCAATGTTGTAGCTGCTGGCCGTGGCACCGTTGATGTTGCTGAAGCTGCCATTGGCAGTGTTTGCGATCTGCCACTGGTAGCTGAAGGTCAGCGCTGTGCCATCGGGGTCGGTGATGCCGCTCACAAGTGCCGAGAGGGTGCCCGCCTCCATGGCGACACCCAGCAAGCCGACCGAGCCCGTTGCCGGACTGTTGATGTCGCGCACAGCCGCCGTTGGAATGCTGGCAATCGCTGTGCCATCGGGTGTCCCATCGTTTGTGGCCGTCACCACCACTTGCAAAAATCGACCGACGTGACTTTGGTCGGTGGGTATGTTGTATGTGGCGGCGGTTGCGCCCGGAATATCGATGTACCCACCAGGCACTGAAGGGACATTGATTTGCCATTGGTACATGTAGGTCAGCACAGTGCCATCGGGGTCGACGATGGCATGCGCAAGTGCAGTCAGGACGCCGCCTTCAATGGCTTCGCCTGCGATGCTCGCCATACCAGTGGCTTCTTCCGGTACGTCAACGACCGAGCTGGTAGATGCAGAGCTGACTTTTTTTCCGGGTCCCAGGCTGTCGATGTAGCCGACTTCGACCGTCATGGCCTTGCCGACTTGTTGTTGAGTGAGCGTGAATGTGCGCCCAGTGGCACCCGTGATGTTGATGCCATTGGCTTTCCACTGGTAAGTGATGCCCGAGATACCTCCATCAGGGTCGCTCAGGGTGCCTGCGGTCAGCACCTGGGCTTGGGTCGCGGTGCCGGTTATCGCTGTAACGCTGCCCAGCTGGTCTGAAACCGAAACCACGGCACTGCTTGCAATCCATGATGCTCGTCGGTTGCTGCCATGGGTGTCTGCATAGCTCGCTTCGACGGTGATGAGTTTTCCCAACTGATCTTCTGTCAGAAGAAAACTGTTTGCGGTTGCACCGTTGATGGCTAGGTCATCGGCTTTCCATTGGTAAGCGATGCTGCCATTGACCACGCCGTCAGGATCGCTGAGGACACCAGCAGTCAATAGCTGACCGACCCTGGGCGTTCCGGAGATTGCCGCAAGCGTGCCCGGATCATCAACATTGGCAATGGCACCGGTGGCAGCACTGGTGAGCGTCGTACCACCGGCAATACCATCATTGATGGCCTTGACCACCACTCTGAGGAATTTCCCCACCTGACTTTGATCGGCCGCGATGACGTACTTGTACGTTGTTGCGGTGTTGATGTTGGTGTAGGGACCATTCGCTGCATCAGCGATCTGCCATTGGTAAGTCAACTCCAGTGCCGTTCCATCCGGGTCGACAACCGATCTGGCATCGGCGGTCAATACAGCGCCTTCTTCGGCAAAGCCAACAACAGCGACCGTTCCGGTGGCTGCATCGTTGACGTTGGCCACCGCCAAGCTTGGGGCGCTGGTGAAGCTGCTGCCATTGGCCGTGCCGTCGTTGGTGGCGGTCACCACCACCCGCAGGAACTTGCCCACCTGACTCTGGTCAGAGGCAATGTTGTAGCTGCTGCTCGTGGCGCCGTTGATGTTGGTGTAACTGCCATTGGCCGTATCGGCGATCTGCCACTGGTAGCTGAAGGTCAGTACGGTGCCATCCGGGTCGGTGATGCCGCTGGTCACGGCGCTCAATGTGCCCCCTTCTTCGGCAGTGCCGCTCAGGCTGGCGGTGCCGGTGGCGGTCTGCTCAAGGAATGGTGTTTGTGTGACGGTATCAAAGCCGGTGACGGCGCTCAAGGCGGCGTTCAGATCGGCTATCAGCGCTGTGCGTGCGTTGTGGGTGAGCACGGCGCCGTCGGCAAAGACCAGTTTGTCTCGCCCCACAGCCGTTGCGCCATTGGCCACGGTGACTTTTTCTGTGCCGCCATTGACCGAGCGGGTGAAGGTGATGGCACCCGAGACTTCGGTCAGGCTCTTGGTGTAGTCGGCCCAGTTGCCCGTCAGGTAGATCTGGTCTTCTCCACCGAGCAGGTTGCGGGCATCAACGGTGGCACCAGCCTTGACGTAGACCTTGTCTGATTGACCCGTGCCGGTGACCACCGTGGACTGGCCCGCTTCGGTCATGGCAAAGGTGGCCCCGGTGGTGGTGCTGGTGGTCGAGGCAAAGGCTCGCAGGGTGTTGCCCGCAGGGGCTGTGGGGCTGTAGGCGGCGCTGGTGATGCTGTTGTTGGCGCCCGAGACGGTGTTGAGTGCGGCCGTCAAGCTGCCTTGCAGCGCGGCGTTGGCTTGTTGGGTGCCCACGGCGCCGTCGGCAAAGATGAGCTGGTCGCGGCCCAGGGTGGTGGCACCGTTGGCGACGGTGACTTTTTCGGTCAGGCCGCTGGTGCTGTCGGTGTAGCTGAAGACGATGGCGCCGGGGACGGTGCTGATGTCTTTGGTGTACTGGTCCCAGTTGTAATTAAAGAGGACCACATCGGTGCCACCGAAGAGGTTGCGCGCATCCAGGTCCACGCCTGCAGCGGCCCAGACGGTGTTGACGCCGCCGCTGCCGTTGGCGATCAGCTGCTGCTCGGCCAAGGTGTATTCGGCGCCCGGGGTGCGCAGATCGAGCAAGTCGGCAAAGGAGCCAGTGATGTAATAGCGAAGGATGGTGGACATTCAAATATCTCTCGATCACAAAAGCTGCATTCAGCAGCCCATGAATAGATCATAAATAGATACTTACGCGTTTATAAATACAGCACTTAAAAGAAATTAATTCCTATTGAAGCCCCTCACCACCGCTGCACCCACCCCAGCGTCAAGGTGCGTTGCTGCTGCTGTGCGCCAGGAAACACATAAGCGTTGACTTCTGTGCTGGCGCCCCACTGGGTGCGCTGCTCTTGCCAGCGCAGCACCCATTCGCTGCGGCTTGGCTTGGGGCTGCTGGCTTCGGGCTGCCAGGCCAGCTCCAGGCTTCTCATGGACATGCGGGCCTGGATGTCGGCATCAAACCCCAATGACGGGGCAGACAACCGCGCACCCGATGCGCCCGACAGCGGCTCCAAGGCCTGCACGCGCCAGCGCCACTGCGGCGTCGCTTGCCACTGCAGCCCCACGCCTGCCAGCGCGTTGTGCTGGCGCATGTGTTCCCGGTACTGGCGCAAGTCGCGCCTTTGCGTTTGGGTCTGCACAGCCCCCGACAGCAGCAGCTGCCAGCCGGGCCGCATCGGCCAGGCCGCCTCCAGCTGCGCCATCGCCTGCGCGCTGCGCCAGTCGTTGCTTTGCTGCCAGGGCTGGGTCGAGCCATCGGGGTATTGCTTGAAACCCGTGTAGTCGCTGGCCCACTGCTGCCCCTGGCCAGACAGCTGCCAGCGCAGCGTGGCCCCCGCCAGCGTGCCAGCCTGGCCTTGCAGGCCCCAGGCCAGCACCGGGCCTTGGCCCGATTCAGACACCGGCAAATTGCCCGTGCCCGTGTGCTCGTGCCAGCGCTGCTGGGCCAAGCCCACCCCCAGCGATGCGCCGTCAAGTGTCCAAGCCATGGCCCCGCCAGCAGCGGCCCACCCCAGCGCCACCCATGACAAGGCCTCCACCAACCTGTTGCCACGCGCACCTGATGTCGGTCGATTCATCACAACACCGCCTGGCTGTGGTACACCGCATCGCCCAGCAGCACCTGCGTCACCCCCCGGGTTTCTGCCGCTGCGGCAAAGCCCACCAGCAAGTCGCTCAGGCCATCGCCGTTGACATCGCCGCCTCCGGCCAGCGCCATGCCTGCTGCGCCGTCGCCTACGGCTTGCCCGTGGTAGATCAGGCCACTGCCGTCGCCCAGGCGCAGCTGGGTCACGTCCAGGCTGTCGGCCCAATTGGCTGTCGCCTTGCCAAACACCACATAGGCCGCCCCGGACTGCGCCCCCGCTGGCCCATCGGTGCCGGGTGCGGCCAACGCCACATCGGCAAACCCATCGGCATTGAAGTCACCGGCCGCCGCCACCGCATAGCCCAGCTGGGCCACATCGTCTTGGCCATTGAACAGATAGACGGCGCGGTGGCCCGGGTTGCCCAGGTCCAGCGGTGTGTCGTCTGTACCGCCCCACACCAGCCAGGCCCCGCCGCGTGCAGACGCATGGTCGGGTGCACCCACCACCATGTCGGCAAAACCATCACCGTTCACATCGCCGACCACCGCCACCGCATGGCCCACAGATTGGCCTTCGGCAAAGCCGTTGATCAGGCGTCCACCTTGTCCGGCCTGCACATCGGCCAAACTGGCCATGCCTGTGGCGCTGCCATACACCACATACACCTGTCCGGCATCGATCAAGGTGTCACTGCCCACCACCGCATCGGCATCGGGCGCGGCCAGCAGCACATCGGCCAGGCCGTCGCCATTGATGTCGCCGCCCCCCGCCACCGCAAAGCCCAGCCAGTCGCCCGCGTTGGGGCTGCTCCAGACGGTGCTGGGGCCTGCGGTGCCATCGGCCCTGCCGCGCACCAGCATCACCTGGCCTGCGTCCAGCGCATCGGCGCTGGCGTCGGCATAGGGGGCGGCCATCAGCACATCGTCAAAACCATCGCCGTCCACATCACCGGCTGCGGCCACGCTCCAGCCCAGGGCATCGCCCTCGGCCAGGCCTTGAACAGCCCAGCCACCGCTGCCTGCTGCCACATCGGTCAGGGTGGTCAGGCCGTCAGCTGCTTGCAGCAGCACCCACACCTGTCCGGCGTCGGCCCCAGCGCCTGCATCGGCATAGGGGGCCGCAAAGGCCAGGTCTTGGCGGCCATCGCCATTCACATCGCCCACACCCACCACTTGCCAGCCCAGGGCCGCTTCGGCCTCGCCCCAAGTCCAGGCCCTGCCATCTAAAGGGTCCAAAGCCGACAAATCCAGGCCTGAAGTGGCCGTGCGCCCCAGCAGGCCATGCACCGCGCCTTCGGCCCACTGGGCCTCATCGCCGCTGCGCCAGATGGGGCTGCCGATGAGCACGCCTTGCTTGCTGTCGTTGGCATCTGCAGCCGGCGCATTGCCCGCCCAGCCCAGCGATGCACCGCTGTAATCGCCGACGCGGGTGCCGGTGATCGCAAAGCCCCGATTGGCGTCCAGAACCAAGGTGTCCACGTCAAAGGCCGAACTTTGTGCCCCTGTGGGACCACTGCGGCCAGACAAATCTACGTACGCCCCTTGCAGCGTCAGGCGCATGCCACTGGCCAGGGTCATGGCCGCTGGGGTCAACACACCGGTCCAGGTGATGCCGCCATCGCTGCTGGCCCAGCCCGTGACCGTCGCGCCGGTAGCAACAAGGTCTTCGGCGCTCAGTTGCGCC
Source organism: Limnohabitans lacus (assembly GCF_030053395.1). Lineage (GTDB taxonomy): Bacteria > Pseudomonadota > Gammaproteobacteria > Burkholderiales > Burkholderiaceae_C > Limnohabitans_A > Limnohabitans_A lacus. Next base: position 22,007 of record NZ_JASGBH010000016.1, read on the forward strand.
ACGGGTTCATTGAAGACCAGCCGCACCGTGCTGGTCTGACCGGGCTTGAGCAACAGGGCATTGCCACCGTTGACGGTAAAGCTCAGCACCTGCGGCGGTGCTTCGTCCACCCGCCAGTCGATGCCGTTTTTGCCGGTGGTGCTGGTGTTGCCAGCCCGGTCGGTCTGGCGCACCTGCACAGTGCCGGCCAGGTACTGGCCCGGCCCCAAAGTCCAACCCGTGCCGCTGCCCGCCTGCCAACTGGCTCCGCCGTTGACCGAATACTCCCAGGTGGCGTCTGTCTCCAAGCGATTGACCAGCAAGGCACCGTTTTGGGTGTAGCCATCGCTGCTGCTGATCCCGGTGTCCTGCACAAAGCGCAATGCCGGGTTGGTGGGCCAAACCGTGTCGATGGTGAAAGCGCCCATCAAGGCCTCGGCGCTGAACACGCCGCTGGCATCTCTTTGGCGTACCTGTACCTGACCGCTCAGGTATGACGCACCCACCAAACTGACCGCTGTGCCCGTGCCATTGATCCAGCTGCCCGTGCTGCTGGTGCGGTACTGCCAGGTGGCACCAGAGAGCAAGCCGGTCACCAACAACACCGCGTCCTTGGTCACGCCATCGCTGCCATCGCGCCCGGTATCCGCCCGCAAAGCCACCGTGGGCCGCGTGTCGGTCACCAGGTTGACCGTGGCCGCTGTGCCCACATTGCCCGCTGTGTCTGCATACGCCACGCTCAGGTTGCGTGATGCCGTGCTGGCACTGCTGCTTTTAAACAATATGGCCGCCAGCGCATCGTCCAGCCGGTCCGTGGGGATCGCGCCACCCCCGTGCTGACTCAGCACCAGGGTGCGACTGCTGGCGGTGTACTGGTAAGCCCAGCCGCTCACACCGCCCAGGCTCACGTTCTGAGCGCTGAAGTCGGCATTCAAGGACTGTGCGCTGTCCAGCACCAGTTGGTCCGCCCCGGCCTGGGTTTGCCAGCTGCCGCCCAGTACCCAACGAACCTCGCCCACATCGCTGGCTGCAGGCGCCTGCACACCAGGCAGCAAGGCCTTGCCTGCCCGCAACTCTGGGGCATTGAAAGCCACATCGGCCGTGCTCTGCACGCCCGGGTTGGCCGACAAGTCCACGGCGTCGGGTGGCGTTGTGTCGCCCACGGCGGCACTGGGGTTGCTGGCAAAGCTGGTGCCATTGGCCGTGCCGTCGTTGGTGGCCGTCACCACCACCCGCAAGAACTTGCCCAGCAGGCTTTGGTCTGAGGCAATGCTGAAGCTGCTGCCCGTGGCGTTGGCGATGTTGCTGTAGCTGCCGTTGGCTGCGTCAGCCATCTGCCACTGGTAGCTGAATGTCAGCGCTGTCCCATCCGGGTCGATGATGCCGCTGGTCACGGCACTGAGCATGCCACCTTCTTGTGCGCTGCCGCTCAGTGCTGCACTGCCTGTGGCGGCATCGTTGACGTTGGTTACAGCCGCGCTGGGGCTGCTGGTCAAGCTGGAGCTGCTGGCGGTGTCCGCGTTCGTGGCCGTCACCACCACCCTAAAGAACTTGCCCACCTCACTTTGGTCGGGTGCTATGGCGTAGCTGCTGCCCGTGGCGTTGCTGATGTCGCTGTAGCTGCCGTTGGCTGTATCTGCCATTTGCCACTGGTAGCTGAAACTCAGTGGCAGACCGTCAGGGTGGGTGATGTCCGCCGTGTTGGCCGTGAGTATGCCGCCTTCTTCTGCATGGCCACCCAGCGCCAGAGTGCCCGTGATCTGGGGCCTCAATGGATCGACCAGCGCCTGGATCTTGGCCACGGTATTGACCGAGTCGCCCGCATCGCCTTGCTCGGCCAAGGCATTGAGGACGTCTGGCCAGTGGCTGGCACTGATCCCCCGGATGCCCAGCAAGGCAAAGTCGTCTGACGTCAAGGCCACAAGCGGCTGAGCACCGGCCACGGTCAGCATCAGCCGATCCACCACACTGGCCAACGCCTGCAGCTGCGCCAGACTGTTGATGGGCGCCAGCTGCAAGCTCTCGCGCTGGGCCAGGTGGTCGTGCAGCAAGGCCCTCTCGGCTGCGTCGGTGCCTGCGCTGTTGCCCAGCTCGGTCAGCCCCAGCCCCAGGGGGTCGGGTGCATGCCACTGCTGCGCACTTAAGGGGTGCGCCAGCGCCTGCAGCAGCCCTTGCTGCAGCAGTGCCTGCAGCTGCAGCCCCGTGAGTGTGTGCGTCTGCTCCTGGCTCAAGCTGGCCAGATCCAGGGCCGCAATGGCATCGGCTGAGAGACAGCTGAGCTTGCTGCCCAAGGCCAGCAGCTGCTGGCTGTCCATGCGGGCGGCCTGCTCGGCGCTCAGGGCCGTCACCTGGCTGGCACTCAGGCCCGAGAGGCTGAGCGCTTGCATCTGTGCCCAACGCTCTGGCGGGACCAGGTCAATCAGGGTGGCCTGCAGGGCCAGTACCTGTGCGTCGCTGAGTTCTTGTAGCGCCCCTACAGCGGCAAACGCTTGCCCCTGCGCCCGGGTCAGTGCAGCCAGTTGTGGCCCGCTGAGTTGGGCCATTCTGGAGTTGGTGATGTCGGTATTGACCCCCAGGCTGCTGGAGGCGAGCGTGGTGGCGCTGTGCGTGAGGTCGGCCACTTGCTGCGTGGCGCTCAGCAGGATCTGTGCCCCGTTCAGGCTCAAGGCTTTGGCCTGCACGCTCAGGCCTGTGGGGGCGGCGTCACCCGGCTGCACGGGGTAGCTGAATTTGATCTCTTGCACCTGTTGCCCGCCCTGGCCGGTCAGGGCTGCGCTGTAGTCGGCCCAGACGGTGCGCTCGCCCAGGCGCAAGGCCAGCCGGGGTTGGCCGCCTGTGGTGTCGATGTTGACCGCTTCGGCCAAACTCACGCTGAGCACCAGCACGTTGCCGCTGTACCAGCCGCCTGGGCCGGGGGCCATGCTGCGGGCCAGGTCAATGGCCATGTCCTGTACCTGGCTTTGGGTGGTGCTCACCTCCACGTCTTCAGTTTGTGGCTCATTGCCATTGGGGGTGAAGACAATTTGCACCCGAGTCGTTGAGGGGTTGGGGCCTGTATTGCCCTGGCTCAAGGTGTTGAAGCTCATTTGCCCGTCGGCAAAGTGCAGGCGGTCTCGTCCAAAGCTGGTGGCTCCGTTGGAGACGATGACCCTTTCCGTGGCACCGTTGACGGTGCGGGTGAAGGTGATGGCGCCCGAGATTTCGGTCAGGCTTCGGGTGTAGTCCAGCCAGTTGCCTGTCAAGTAGATCTGGTCTTCCCCGCCAAAGAGGTTGCGCGCATCGACCTGGGCACCGGCCTGGACGTAGACCTTGTCAATGCGGCTTGTCCCCGTGACGATGGTGGTCTGGACTTCTTCGGCCATGGCAAAGGTGGCCCCGGTCGTAGCGCTGGTGGTCGAGGCAAAGGCCCGCAACTTGTTGCCTGCAGGCACGGGTGGGCTGTAGGTGGCGCTGCTCAGGCTGCTGTCCTGTCCTGCAACGCTGGAGAGATCCGCGCTCAGGCTGCTTTGCAGGGCTGCGCGTGCGTGGTGGGTGAGCACCGCGCCATCGGCAAAGATGAGCTGGTCGCGCCCCAGGGTGGTGGCACCGTTGGCCACGGTGACCTTTTCTGAAAGGCCGCTGGTGCTGTCGGTGTACGTGAAGACGATGGCGCCCGAGACGGTGCTGATGTCTTTGGTGTACTGGTCCCAGCGGTAGTTGAACAGCACCAGGTCGGTGCCGCCCAACAAGTTGCGGGCATCCAGCTCCACCCCCAAGGCCGCCCAGACGGTGTTGACACCACCGCTGCCGGTGGCGAGCAACTGCTGGTCGGTCAAGGTGTATTCGGACCCCGGGGTGCGCAGATCGAGCAGGTCAGCGAATGAGCCACTGATGAAGTAGCGAAGGATGGTGGGCATGTCAGCATGCCTCGGTCAAGAAATGAAACACTTGTTTGATGGGAAATATGGGATCGGTAATGTCATGCGCAGCATGTGCGCAGCGACTTAGCTGTTCATGAAGCCCAGGTTGGCTGCACTGAACAGAGGCAGTTCAGGAAAGACAGAGGTCAATGCCGCATCACCCACCCCAAACCATTTCGACAAAGTGGCTGCGTATTGCTGCACCGATATCGAAGGGATGATGGACATTTGTTCGTAAGGCGAAATATCTTCGCTTCCTGGTGTCCAATCGGCATCCCGCCCGTACAAGCCCCCGCGCACAGCGCCGCCCCACACCATGTTGTGCGAAGCCCACGCGTGGTCGGTGCCGTTGCTGGCATTCATGCGCAAGGTTCTGCCAAAGTCCGACAGCGTGAAAGCCGTGACCTGGTTGGACAAACCGATGGCCTGCAAGGCGGTCATGAAAGCGTCAACCGCTAGATCCAAATCTGAAAGCAAGGCAGATTGATACCCATATTGTTCGCCATGGGTGTCAAACCCACCCAAGCCCACAAAAAATATCTGCCGCGACGGTGCATTCAAAGTTTGGCGAGACTCCAGGAATTTGGCCACCGACAACAACTGCCCGTACAAACCATAGGCGCGACCCGCCGCAACACCAGAAAAGGCCTGCTCCGCCGCGCCCGAGTGGGCAGAAAAAATCGCATTCACTTTGCCCGCATCGGCATAAGTTGCGGCCATTTGTTGGGCATAGGCCTTTGTGAACGGGCGACTGGACAAATTGCCTTGCGCCACCAGCTCGGCCATGCGGGCAGACTGCACAATCGGAACGATCTGGTTGGCCCCTGTGACCAATGGGGACTGCGTAGGCGACTGCATCCAGCGGTTCACACTGTGGAATGAAACTTTGGTGAAGCTGTTGCCTTGCAGATTCAGACTCTCGATCATGCGGCTGCCCCAGCCGCGCTCTGTACCAGCGCCCTGTGTCTCTGCCGTCGTCAACATCGAAATCTCTTGTTGCACATCGTGCGCCAGCAATCCTGCCGGCAAACGCTTGCTGTTGTAGCTTGAGCGCGTGACCGGCTCCACCAGGGTGCCCACATTTTTGAGCAAGGCCACCTGCCCGGAACCAAACCGGGCATGCGTGCGCGGCATGGACGGGTGCAGCCCCATTTGTGGTGACCCCATGCCCTGCACAGACAGCGGCAACAAGGCATTGCGTGCCACGCCAACACCTTGGCGGGTGCTGCTGTTGTATTCCGGCCGGAAAGTCAGGTAGTTGGCGTGGGCGGTTGTTTCATACGGCACGAGCGTGTTGTAGCCGTCGTTGCCGCCAAACAGGTAAATGCACACCAGTGCCTTGTAGTCTTGCGACTGGCTTTGCCCCACCGAATGGGCCAGTAAGGCGCTTGCCGGAACACCGGCCCGCAGCCCCCATGCAGACAGGGCCTGAAGAAAGTGTCGTCGCTGCATCGTGCTCACCTGTGCGTCATGAATTGGGGTGATGAATACACCAGGAAAGTGGCCAGGCGCAGGCGAAGGAAACGCTGCGCCTCAGTGGCTGATGGCAAGGCCTGCACCCGCTCCGTGATGTAGTTCACTTGCGTAACACTCAAGGCGCCGCCCGTCAGGCGCACATTGAGCAGATCCACCAAGGGTGCTATCTCTCCTGCAGCCATTTGAATCCATACATGAGGCCATCGGATACTTGTGCCAGTTGCAATCCCATTGGGGATCTTGAATTCCGGAGCGATTCGATTTGAAAAAAGAAGCTCTTCTGCATACGAAAGACGATTCATTAAAGTCACCTTTGTCAGAATGGCAAACTGTGGCGCCATCAGCTTGCTGCCGGTCAAGGGCAGCGCAAAATCAGGGGGGTAAAAGTTGAATACCGACGGCGCCGCAAAGGGGCGCTGCTGCATGGCCGCTGCAGCTTGGTCCAAGTAAGCACCGTCGGTGGTGCCGCCAATGGCACGCACCAGCCCGGTCATGGTGAGCACAGGCTCCAGCAAACGCCCGGCGTTGTCCGGGGGGCTCAGCGCTTCTGAGTCCAGCAATATGGCGCGCACCACGGCGCGCATGTCGCCACGCACGCCTTGTCCATTGTTGTTGAACACCCGCACTACGCGGGCCACGTAGGCCGGGCTGGGATTGCTGGTCACCAAAAATTGTATCAGCTGCTTGACAACAAAAGGCCCAGTGTTGGGGTGGTTGAAGACGTTGCTGATCACCGCCTGCAAGTCCTGCTCAGTGCCTGTGCCTGCCGGGATGACTTGACCGTTGAGCAGTGTCTTGGCGGTTTGGTCGTGGCGGCTTTCAGCCGCCACCATGCTCTCGGTGCTGTAGTCAGGGCTCAGGTAACCTGCCCCCGGGAAAACCCAACCTGTCAGTGCCTTTGCGAATGACTCGATGTTAGCCTGGGTGTAGGTCTCAACACGGCGGCCTTGCGCGTTTAGAGCATAGGTTCCATCTTGATTCAGAAGGAATGGGCCGACAGAAAACAGTTGAAGCAATTCACGTGCAAAGTTTTCATTCGGTCTTGCCTTGTCATTTCCTCCCATGTCCAGCCATGCGCCCATGTACGGGTGCTTGGTAACCTTGACCAAGATATCTCGGTAGTTAGCTAGGGCATTTTGTCTGAGCATCTGTTGGTAGCTACGCATACCGTGAGAAGTTCTCTCAGAGGTATTCATAGAAACGACCAAAATCTGACTTAGAGCGAAGGCGACCCTCAACCTCAATTGATCTGCATCATGAACAGCAGACTTTAAAAAAATAATTGATGGAGCTCGTATATCATTAATAATCCAATCAAGACAAATATTGAAATTTTCTTTGGGGTATGAATTACATATTCTGTCAAATCGGTTTGGGGCTAAAAGTGACAAATAATCAAGCATATACGTGTTGTACACGCCTGCTGGCATGGCCAACTGCTCATCCACAAACCGTGCATACCCCAGTTGCCGAAGGCGTTCAATCGATTCGGTCGTCGGCCCAAACGAGCTCTTCCACAAGAACCGCACCGCCTGCGCCTCGGTGATGGGCGCAGCCAGCAAACCGGCCACGGTGCCATCGTCAGTGTCGGCTGCGGCCCGGCCTTCTGTGCCCCCGCCGCCGCCGCAAGCGGTCAAAAGCGCGCAGGCCAGCACCAACAGCACCGCCTTGCATCTGTTCCATGAATCCATGCGTCGTTCTGACATGTCGATTTCCTTGTGACAGACTGCCCTTGCGCCATCAGCGCAAGGGCAGTCTTTCGCGGACGTTTAGACCGGGAACACTGCTGTGGAAGCGTAGAAATGACTGTTCATGTCTTGAAAGCCCAAGGTGTGCTGCGTCATGTAAGTGGCAACCACAGCTTGTGCTGCAATGACTTCAGAACCACTGCTGGCCAACACGTAAGCGTCCAAGGCAGATTGGGCCAAGGCCACACCCGGCGTCAGTGAATTGCTCAGCTGGGCATCGGTCACGACGCCATTGCCGTCGGTCACCAGTTGCAGGTGAGCTGCGGTTTGGGCCAGCGTGTTTTCCATGCTGCCCGTCACCGCGTCCAGCAAGGACAGTGCGCCGAGCATCTTGCCGTACAGCTGTGCCTGTGCGCTGCCTGCTGCGTCGTAGCCCGCGTCGTTGACGGCCACCACCTTGTCCAGCATGTCGGCCACCCCGAAGGCTTCGGCCACCTGGGCGTTGACGCTGGTGATGAAGTTCACATCGCTTGGTGCCTGTTTGCCGGTCAGGTTCATCTTGCGCACGGCCAGTTCGGTCAGCGGCGTGACAGACAGGTCGGTGTCGGCCCCGGTGAAGTTGACCACGGCCCGCAGGTTGGCGGTCAGGTCCACATTGTTGCCGGTGAACTCGTCCTTGTAGTCGGCTGCATCGCCATTGGCATCTTCCATGACGATCAGCATGGCACCTCGGTAGGTGATGCCTTCGGCACTGAATTGGCCATTGGCGTCGGTGGTGGTGCTCTTGAGCAGGTTGCCTGCGGTGTCGTAGAGCTTGACGTTGAGCGCGGCGATCATGGGGCCAGCCACGCCGGCACCCGTCAGGGTCAGGCCCACCTGCACGTCGCTGTCCACCAGCACCTGGGCAGCCAGGGTGCCGTGGTCGTACACGTTGTAGGTGTTACCGCCCTGGGTCACGTTGCCCAACAGAGCCCAAGCGCCCGACAGGTTGAGCGTGTCGGCACCTGTGCCGTCAATGACCAATTGGTCTTTGCCCCCGCTATTGGCGCCCAAGGTGTAGGTGCCATCGCTCCAGCTGTTGCCATCTGAACTGGTGCCGGTGATCACCTGGTCCACCGCGCTCATGGCCAGCACGCGGTTGGCGTCCAGGTTGAGCACGTTGGCTGCGGTGTCGGTGGCCAGATCGATGCGCTCGATGCCTGTGTAAGTGCTGCCGTTGGCTGGTGTCAGCTCCAGCGTGCCACCGTTTACTGCACGCAGGGTGTCAAAGCCCGTGCCGCCATCCACAGTGTCTGTGCCTGCACTGACCACAACCACATCGTTGCCAGCACCAGCGCGGATGCTGTTGTTGGCCGATGTGCCCTGAATTGTTTCAGCGCCGGATGTGTCCACGGTGATGCTCACGCCAGCAGTACTGGCAGCGCCTGCATTGCCTGCCGCATCGGTCATGCGTGCCGTCAATGTGTAGGTGCCGTCCACCAGCTCAGGGCGATTGGTCAAGGTCACCGAGGCCTTGGTCGCGCCAGCAGCCAATGGTGCGCTGTAGACGGGTGTGGCAAATGGCACGCCATTGACCAACAACTCCACTCGGTCGCCTGCAGCCACATCGCTCACGTCAACGCTGAGCATGAAGCCATCGACCAATTCCTGGCTGCTGACCTTTTCATCGGTCATGCTTGTTGCACTTGTAGAGCCCGTGACAATATACTTCGTTGCAACAGACCCAAGATTGACCTGAGAACCCGATACCACCACACCCGGAAGAGATTCACCCGTTGTAAGAATATTTTGGTTGTGCATACCATACAAGGAACTTTGTAAACGCGAGGTACCTACAGGGGCAGTCAGCGATACAGAAACCCTCCAGTAATCGGTACTGACGCTTTCAATACTGTACGTGTTAGTGCCTTGAGTTGGTGTTAGCTCACCCGTAGTTGTATTGATAAACACCGATTCACCAGCGAGATATCCATTGCTTGTATTTCTTGCTATTAAGTAAAACTGTGGTTGGCTTGCGGTGGAAGCAAACGTGTTGGTTGTTTTGTGAATATAAATTGAAGTAGTGTAAGTTTGGCCAATGTCAATTGTGTCCAGAGTGTACTGGTTGAGATTAAGGTGAGCGGCCCCGTGCACAGTAAATGCGTTATTCATGCCCGACAAACTTGATAATCTGCTGTTCACAGTCAAGCCAACTTTAGCCCACACGCTATCAGCGTAATTTGTAGAGTGAGCAAGAAAATTCATAGGCAAGAGTGCAGGTACGTCAGTGCTGCCAATGTTGGCATCAATGGCCGGTGAAGTTGCTGCCGATGGTGCTGCCGTATAGGGCCCAAACGTCTGTGTACCATTGGTCAAACTCACGCTCACCGGGATGCTGACCACATCTGCAATGTTGTTGTCACCTTCTGCAACGGTGTAGGTCACGGTGTAGGTGTTGTCGCCATTGTCTGTGAAACCCGTCGCTGGTTTGCCATTGATGGTGATGCCTGCGTTGGTCAACCCCGTCTGTATAGTACGAATCACCAGATCCACTGTGTCACCGATTATGAGCGTGCCACTCGTCTGACTGAACTCCACATTCTGAATGACTGTAACCACTGGGGCTGGCGTGACATGGACATCTGCATCCACCAAAATCTGCGCCATTCGCGTGGTGTGGTTCAAGACTTGGTATGTTTGACTATTGAATGTCACATCACCGGCACTGATCCAAACTCCATCCAGGTTGAGTGTGTCATTGTTTGCGCCATTCACAACCAATTGCTTGCGCCCACTGGCCGTTGCCAGGTTATAGCTGCCACTGAGCCAACCGATGGTGTCTTGTGTCACCACGCCTGCGCGCGACATGTCTAGTACATCCAAGGCAGTCAAGGTCAATGTATTGGCCGAACTGTCTGTGGCCAAGTCAATGCGCTCGATCGATTCAACGCGACTGGTACTGCCCGGCGTGCCTGCCCCTACATTGGTGATGGCTGTGAAGTCCAGATCGGCCCCACCAGCCAATTCAATGGTGTCGAAGCCATTTCCTCCGTCCAGCGTAGCCAATCGACCCGAAGTAACGCCTGCGGACAATGCAGCTACGTTATGGGTGTTAAGTACAAAGGTGTCATTGCCTGCGCCACCACTGAGCACATCCACACCACCACCGCCAGCGATCAAGCGGTCGTTGCCTAGGCCACCGTAAAGATTGTCATTCCCACTGGTGCCGATCAGAATGTCATCCCCTTCAGTTCCTATCTGCGCTTCATCAGGCAGAAATTTTTTAATTCCAAATACAACATATGTGCGCCCCTCATTCGACTCAAAAGTTCTATCATAAAATGGAGCAGAAACAATAATATCTGAGAGACCATCTCCATTTATATCACCTGATTTTATGGAGTAGGCAGCATAATCGCCAGAATTTTCACCAAATAATGCAAACCCCCCAATGCCGTCTTTGATATTTTGGAGATTTATTTCATTTCCAGAAATATTACCAAAAACAACATACGATGTTCCAGATTTTAATTTTCCTTCGGATCCAGACCACGTCGTTGTGACTGCGAAATCACCGATTCCATCCCCATTCCAATCGCCTATAGCCGAAGCTGAATATCCAGAAAACCTTTCGTCAATTTGAGATGGAATAATTTTAATACCTTTCCCAGCCAAGTCAGATGCATCTATTGAAGTTGTATTTGATTTGCCATAAACAATAAAAGATCCATTTTCATTGGTTGAAATTAAAACATCAGCAAGCCCATCGCCATTGATATCACCAATTGCGTGAACTTCCTCACCTATTCTCTGTGGGCGCCCTGGCATTGACTGCGATACATCCGCTGCAACATAAAATCCTAAATTTTGTTGCAAGATATCAGAAATGGTCAAAGTATTAGGATTTTCTGTTCCAAACACAATGTATACCCGTCCAACATCATTCGCTGCGGGCACATCATGCAGAGGAGCCCCGATCGCAACGTCCCCCAAACCATCACCATTAACATCACCTAGAAAAGAAACAGCACGTCCGAATCTGTCGGAATTTTGTGCACCAGAGATTCGAATTCCTTGCGCAAGACTGATATTTGTTAAATTGACATCATCAATTCGACCAACAGAACCAAGGATAATATATGCCTCCCCGGGTTGGCTAACGGGATTACCCAATCCTACTAATATATCATCAATTCCATCGCCATTAAAATCGCCAGAGCTCATTTGAGAGTAACCTAGACGCCCACCTTGAATATAACCATTCACAACGAAGCCAGCACCATTGGAAATTAAATTTTGAAGTGCGGATACTTCAGAAAGAGCTGAGTAATTTCCGCTCTTATTGCCATATACTATATAAACTTTTCCAACATTATCACCGGCAGCTGTATTTGCGGCAATTGCAAAGTCATTTATGCCGTCATTATTTATGTCTCTGATGCCAGTTACAGCCACACCTACACCACTACTCTTTGGAGTATTGCCAAGTAGATAACCACGATCACCTAAATTATCTAATTGAATTGCAAGTCCACTGTTAGATCCGAATATTATGGCCCCACCTTGCTCCCACGAGCCAATAAGAATATCGTCGAATCCATCGTCATTAACATCACCAATGATGGATGAAACAGATCCGAAATTTAAATCTGGTGCCAACCCATTTTTAGAACCCGCTGTGATACTGAAGCCAGCGATACCTTGATCTGCGCGCGCCAGCTCGAGGCCAGTGGTCTGGAAGTCACCCAGCAACGCCGCTTTTTGCTCCAGAGACAAAGCATTGGTCTGGTCAGTTGACAAGTCATCAATTTGCTGGCTCGACCAGTTGCTGAATCGAGCTGCAGGCACGCTGTCAATGGCCGAGGGTTGCAGCATCAGAATTTGTGCAGGCGTCAGTTCTGCAAATCCACCAGCTGCGCCGATGGCTGCCGCCTGGTCACTGGTCAATGCGGCCAGTTGCTGGTTGCTCAGTGCTTTGATTTCTGCTGCGCTGAGGTTGTCGATCACGCCTGCGGGCACGCTGTCGATGGCTGCTGCATTGAGCTGTGCCACCTGGGCGTTGGTCAGTTCTGCAAAGCCACCGGCGGCGCCGATGGCTGCTGCCTGGTCACTGGTCAAAGCGGCCAGTTGTTGGTTGCTCAGTGCTTTGATTTCTGCTGCGCTGAGGTTGTCGATCACGCCTGCGGGCACGCTGTCGATGGCTGCTGCATTGAGCTGTGCCACCTGGGCGTTGGTCAGTTCTGCAAAGCCACCGGCTGCGCCGATGGCTGCCGCTTGGTCACTGGTCAAAGCGGCCAGTTGTTGGTTGCTCAGTGCTTTGATTTCTGCTGCGCTGAGGTTGTCGATCACGCCTGGGGGTACGCTGTCGATGGCTGCAGCATTGAGCTGTGCCACTTGGGCGTTGGTCAGTTCTGCAAAGCCACCGGCTGCGCCGATGGCTGCCGCCTGGTCACTGGTCAAAGCGGCCAGTTGTTGGTTGCTCAGTGCTTTGATTTCTGCTGCGCTGAGGTTGTCGATCACGCCTGGGGGCACGCTGTCGATGGCTGCTGCATTGAGCTGTGCCACCTGGGCGTTGGTTAGATCTGCAAAGCCACCGGCGGCGCCGATGGCTGCCGCTTGCTCACTGGTCAAAGCGGCCAGTTGTTCGTTGCCCAGTGCTTTGATTTCCTCTGCGCTGAGGTTGTCGATGACGTCTGGGGGCACGCTGTCGATGGCCTCTGCTTGCAGCGATTGAACCTGGGCTGCGCTCAGGCTGTCCAGGTTACCGGCCGTGGCCATGGCAGCGGCTTGGTCGCTGTTGATCAGTGACAAGTTGAGCAAGGCCACTTGGGCGTCGCTGAAGGAGGCCAACTGTGTCTCGCTCATGGCAGCCACTT
>NZ_JASGBH010000017.1 GCF_030053395.1 Limnohabitans lacus
GCTTGCTTGAGGAATCCGATGATCTGCTCGTCGGTAAATCGTGTGGTCTTCATATCCGCCATTCTCCAAAATTAGCGGACTCAGTTCCATCGGTTTGGTATGGCTCAGAGGGGGCAGGTCACGTGGAATTGCGCGACATGAGTGTTGATGGAATCACCCACTGGGCTTTGTGTTTCTCGCAATCGTCAGGTGTGTCAATCATGGCAGTGATATGGCTCCAAGAGACTTGCTCGTATGGCTTGAGCAACTTGTTTGGATTTTGTGGATCAGATTCATTCGTATGAAACGAACCAAACCCAGAAACGAACTTGACGTCATCGTTCGAGTTGACGGTCTTGTGGTTGGCGAAGTTCATTACTGCACCCCCATTACACGTTTGATGTCTGCGACAGACCAAGCCAGCCGCCCATTGACGCGAAGCACTCGGATGGGCCCACTTTCACGCATGGCCCACTGCCGCAGCGTTTGCGGCGCACGATTGAGATGTGCCGCAGCTTCGTTGGTACACAAAGCGCTCCGCAGCTCTTGCGTCAGAGGACGTAGTTTTTCGTAATTGACTTTCATACCCGTTTTCCTTTCATAGATAGATCGGGGAATGAAATGTCGTCTTCTTAAATGGTTGCAATCAACGTTGCAGTTCTCTAGCTTGAAGATGCCTTAATTCAAGCGGCAACAAAGAGCCATGGGTTGCAACACCCTGCAATGGTTGCAAGTCTGATTTCTTGGGGCTTATTGGACTTATCTCTTACCTAACCCGTCTAGAGGGTTTGCATTTTTTGAATTTTTTTCGATGATTTTTTGAATGGTCGGTCGAGAAACGCCATAGGTTTTAGAAAGAGAGTTTTGGCTTTCTCCTTTTCGATGCCGTGCGGTGATTTCTTTATCTTGTTGCTTCGTTGTTTTCTTGAGTGAACCTCTTGTTGTCTTCTGAGGCTGTAAGACCTGAAGTTTTACCGTCATCGTTTCGCAGAATTCATCGAAAGCCCGTTCACTGAGAACAATTTCTTTAGGATTGATCGGACCCGATGTAATCGGGATAAAAGATGTCTTGCTGTTGGCTGTGAGTTCCCCACATTCAATAAGCCAGATCAAAGCTTTGCTGACCGATCTTGTGTTTAGCTCATGTATTCTTAGGCACATTTTTTCAAACTTAGGTGCGTACTCTGGTTCTGTGAACGGGTTGTCGAATTGTGTGGGCTTTAGAATTGACAGCACACGCTCAATGGCCTCGTCGCCTGCGATTGGAAATAGGTCAGATGGAACCAGAAGAAGATGTTTGCTCATGAGTTACCGATCCTTGTACAGAGTGCATGGTCTAAGAATCCGCCGCCCAATCTCTTTTATGGCGCATGTACAGCCAATTCTTTGGCTTGACGGAGTGCCGTTGCTCGGCTGGGCAACCACTTGGACTGTGGACTTTAATCATCTGAAGCAAATATCAAACGATCGCCGCAGCTCAGGTCATTGATTGCGCCTTTGACTCCAGCCGAGTGAATAGTGCCCACCCATCAGCGAGATATCTGTCCTCTGGATCGCATAGCTTCGCTTTTTCGAAGGAGTTGCGCTGTCAGGTTTGTAATCCTACCCGGCCATAAGTTGCGGCCGTGCTCTTGCCGACTTCATGTACAACAAGAAATATTGTCGACAGACCTTAGCTATCTGATCATAACCATGTCAAATTCTGAACAGCCGTCTGTAAACAGTCTGTAAGTGCTTCAGACAAGAAAAAAGGCCAACCTGTGAAGGTTGGCCTTGATTCGCTTGGAACCCGCATGGTTGCTGGGTTTCCAAAGATGGTGCCCGGGGCCGGACTCGAACCGGCACGCCTTGCGGCGGGGGATTTTGAGTCCCCTGAGTCTACCAATTTCACCACCCGGGCAGGTATTCGTGAAGACGCAAATTATGGCATATTTTTAGCGCTCTTCAGGCCCACACTTTCAAAAAATCAGAACTTCATCCCTAACGCCAGCGTGGCACCTCGTGTCGTGTTGTTTTGTTTGTCATAAAAGCTGGTGTAGCCCAGTGAGCCGTAGGTGGTTTTGTTGAAGAAGTAATTCACCCCAATGCCATAGGTGAAATCATGGTCGGTATCTGTGACGGACAGGCTGCCGACTTGCCCGGTGGTTCTGTTTTTAATGACTCCCAAGCGCCCAAAAAGCTCCCACTCGGGCGTCAGCATGACCTTGGGCTTGAAGAAAAAACCATAGGCACTTTTGACCTTCAAGTTGGTGTCAGGCACTTCAGAGCCATTGAGGTTGATGGTGTCGGACTCGATATTCGTGGCGAGGATGCCCTCTATGGCCATATTGGGGTGCCATTCATAGCCCACCACAACGTCGGCCATGGTGGGATGGGATTTGAGCGTATTGCCCTGCGCTGTCGCTTTGACCGACAAGGGGGTAACGCCGATTTCGCCGTACCACTGGGCTTGTGCCAGTGAAGCCGAGAGCGCCAAGATGGCCAAGCATGTGGATTTGATGTTCATGGTGAGACCTTTCGTACTGAAGTAGTTCAAGCTGATCGTTCTGCGTGAACGCCCAGCGGGGCTACCTTAGGGACGGCCGTGCCTGTCGTCCGTGTGTTCATGCACCCAACGTGTCTGAGGGTTAGGCCGTACGCTTCATGCGTGTGCGCTGGCGCCCAATGGGCCCGACTTATGGCAAAGTACGGCCATGATTTATCCCACCATTGAAGACGCCATCGGCAAAACCCCCCTGGTTGCATTGCAGCGCTTGGGTGCCAAAGACATGGGCCCACGGGGCAATGTGATCCTGGGCAAGCTCGAAGGCAACAACCCAGCCGGTTCGGTCAAAGACCGTCCGGCGCTGTCGATGATCCGCCGGGCCGAAGAGCGCGGCGAGATCCAACCCGGCGACACCCTGATCGAAGCCACCTCAGGCAATACCGGCATCGCGCTGGCCATGGCCGCAGCCATCAAGGGTTACCGCATGATTTTGATCATGCCCGAGGACCTGTCGATCGAGCGCGCCCAGACCATGAAGGCCTTTGGCGCCGAGCTGATCCTCACCCCCAAAAGCGGCGGCATGGAATACGCCCGCGACCTGGCCGACAGCATGGCCGCGCAAGGCAAGGGCCGGATCCTCGACCAGTTTGCCAACCCCGACAACCCGCGCATCCACTACGAGACCACCGGCCCCGAAATCTGGGAGCAGACCGGCGGCAAGATTACCCACTTTGTGAGCGCCATGGGCACCACCGGCACCATCACCGGCGTGTCGCGCTTCCTCAAAGAAAAGAGCCCCGCGATTCGCATCATCGGCGCACAGCCCAGCGAAGGCTCGCGCATTCCCGGCATCCGCAAATGGCCACAGGAATACCTGCCCAAGATTTACGACCCTGCCGGCGTTGACGAGCTGGTCTATGTGAGCCAAAGCGATGCCGAAGAAACCTGCCGCAAGCTGGCCCGCACCGAAGGCATCTTTGCCGGCATCTCTGCCGCAGGCGCTTGCTGGGTCGCGCAGGAGATTGCGAAAACCGTGCAAAACGCGACCATTGTGTTCATCGTGTGCGATCGTGGTGATCGCTACTTGTCGACGGGTGTTTTCCCCGCCTGAACCCAGGATGAACCATGGCTGAATTTCGTTTTTGCCCCCAGTGCGCCACCCCCCTGTCTTGGCTGACCCAAATGGAAGACGGGGGCGAGGTCATGCGCCTGCGCTGCACGGCCTGCGACTTCACGCACTGGAACAACCCCACGCCGGTGCTGGCCGGCATCGTGCAGGTGGGCGATCAGATTTTGTTGGCCCGCAATGCCGCCTGGCCCGGCCGGCGCTTTGCGCTGATCACCGGCTTCATGGAAGCGGGCGAAACACCCGAAGACGGCATCCGCCGCGAGATTGCTGAAGAAACCAACTTGCAGGTGAGCGCGCTCAAGCTGATTGGCGTGTACGACTTTCAGCGCATGAACCAGGTCATCATCGCTTACCACGCGGTGGCCGAAGGCCAGGTGCGGCTGTCGCCCGAGTTGGCCGAGTACAAGATGTTCGACTTCAAGGATTTGATCTGCTGGCCCGCAGGCACCGGTTACGCCTTGGGCGACTGGCTGCGCACCATCGGCATCGAGCCCAAGTTCATGACATGGGAAGAGCGGGCCGCGCAAAGCCAGGAACCGAATCAGGATTGAGTGATGAACTTTGACAAAGAAATTGACACCAGCGGCCTGAACTGCCCGCTGCCCATCTTGAAAGCCAAGAAGGCCCTGAACGACTTGACCACCGGTCAACTTCTCAAAGTGATCGCCACCGACCCCGGCTCATGGCGTGACTTCGAAGCCTTTGCCAAACAAACGGGCAATGAACTGGTCTTGCAAGAAAAGACCGACACCGCTTTCGTCTTCGGCCTCAAGCGCCGCTAAGCCGTCCGTTCCTCAGAGGCTCAAGCCTTTGAGGTATTCGCGGAAGGACGCGCCCACTTGCGGGTGTTGCAGGGCCAGCTCCACCGTCGCTTCCAAAAAGCCTTCTTTGCTGCCGCAG
This sequence comes from Limnohabitans lacus, assembly GCF_030053395.1. GTDB lineage: Bacteria > Pseudomonadota > Gammaproteobacteria > Burkholderiales > Burkholderiaceae_C > Limnohabitans_A > Limnohabitans_A lacus. The sequence goes on from NZ_JASGBH010000017.1 coordinate 4,494, forward strand.
TCGTAACGCTTGCCTTCGTACTGGAAGGCGTACACCGCTTCGCGCTGCATCAGGCGTGCGATCGCGTCGGTCAGTTGGATCTCGCCGCCCACGCCGGTGGGCTGGTTGCGGATCTCGTCAAAAATCCCCGGCGTCAAGATGTAGCGGCCGGCCACACCCATGCGTGAAGGCGCTTGGTCGGGGCTGGGCTTTTCCACGATCTGCTCGACGCGGATCAGCTGCTTGCCTGCCGATTCGCCGGCCACGATGCCGTAGCGTTTGACCTGGTCCAGCGGCACTTCTTGCACCGCCAACACCGAGCGGCCTTGCTTGGTGTAGGCCTCGACCATTTGCGACAACACGGAGGCGCCAGCGTTGACCATCAAGTCATCGGCCAGCAGCACCGCGAACGGCTCTTTGCCCACCAGGGGCTCGGCGCACAGCACCGCATGGCCCAGGCCCAGCATGCGGTTTTGGCGCACATAGGCGCAAACCATGTCGTCGGGTTGCACCGACCGCACCAGCGCCAGCAACTCTTCCTTGTGCGCCGCTTCCAGCTCGGTCTCGAGCTCGTAAGCGGTGTCAAAGTGGTCTTCGATGGCGCGCTTGCTGCGGCCCGTCACAAAGATCATGTGGCGCACGCCTGCTGCATAAGCTTCTTCCACCGCGTACTGGATCAGCGGCTTGTCTACCACCGGCAGCATCTCTTTGGGTGCGGCTTTGGTGGCCGGCAAAAAGCGCGTGCCCAGACCGGCGACGGGAAAGACGGCTTTGCGAATGACGTTGTGGCTCATGGTGACTCTCTGTTGCTGTGCTGGATCAGCCCAGACGCTGCAATTGCTGGCGGATTTTCTCGAGCGTGGCGCCAAAGTCGGCCACACGCTTTTTCTCTTGCTCGATCACGGCCGGCGGCGCTTTGGCCACAAAGGCCTCGTTGCCCAGCTTGCCATTGGCCTTGACGATCTCGCCTTCTAGGCGGGTGGCCTCTTTGGTCAGGCGGATTTTCTCGGCGGCCACGTCCACTTCCATGAACAGGCAAAGGCGTGCTTCACCCACCACGGCCACGGGTGCGGCTTGTGCAGCGGCCACCCACTCGGCTTCGGTCTCAAACACCTTGACTTCGCTCAGCTTGGCCAGCGATTGCAGCACCGGTGCCACGCTTTGCATGTAGGCGGTGTCGCCCAGCACATACATGGGCATGCGGGTGGCGGGCGAGACGTTCATCTCGCCGCGCAAGTTGCGGCAGGCGTCCACCAAGGTCTTGAGCTTGGCCACATGGGCTTCGGCCACTTCGTCGATGCGATCGGCCTGGCTCACGGGGTAAGCCGACACACTGACCGACTCGCCCGGACGGCCCGCCACCACCGACACTTTTTGCCAAAGCTCTTCGGTGATGAAAGGAATGATCGGGTGCGCCAAGCGCATGATGGTTTCGAGCGTGCGGATCAAGGTGCGGCGGGTGGCGCGTTTTTGCGCGTCGGTGCCGGTGTTGATCTGCACCTTGGCGATTTCGAGGTACCAGTCGCAGAACTCGTTCCACACGAAGTCATAGATCGTGTTGGCCACGTTGTCCAAGCGGTACTCGGCAAAGCCTTTGGCCACATCGGCTTCCACGCGCTGCAGCTGCGACACGATCCAGCGGTCGGCTTGGCTGAAAGACATGTAGCCGTGCGCCTTGCCGCCCACGGTGCATTCTTCTTTGGTGTGCTCCATCAGGCCGCAGTCTTGGCCTTCGCAGTTCATCAGCACAAAGCGGGTGGCGTTCCACAGCTTGTTGCAGAAGTTGCGGTAACCCTCGCAGCGCTTGCTGTCAAAGTTGATGCTGCGGCCCAGCGAGGCCAGCGCCGCAAATGTGAAGCGCAGCGCGTCCGCGCCATAGGCCGGAATGCCTTCTGGGAATTCTTTTTCGGTCTGCTTGCGCACCTTGGGCGCGGTCTCGGGCTTGCGCAGGCCTTGGGTGCGTTTGTCCAGAAGGGGCTCCAAGGTGATGCCGTCGATCAGGTCCACCGGGTCGAGCACGTTGCCCTCGGACTTGCTCATCTTCTTGCCTTGGGCATCGAGCACCAGGCCGTGGATGTAGACGTGTTTGAAAGGCACTTTGCCGGTGAAGTGCGTGGTCATCATGATCATCCGGGCGACCCAGAAGAAGATGATGTCGTAGCCGGTCACCAGCACGCTGGAGGGCAGGTACAGGTCGTAGTCTTGTGTTCCGCTGGCGGCAGTGGCACCGCCGTTCGTGCTCACACTCGCTGCGCTCGCCAAATCGCCCGATCCGGCGGCACCACTGCCGCCAGCTGCGTCGCTGCTCCAACCCAGTGTGCTGAATGGGACCAGTGCCGACGAATACCACGTGTCCAATACGTCTTCGTCACGCTTCAATGTCTTGCCCGGTGCTTTGGCTTGCGCCTCCGCCTCGTTGCGGGCCACGTAGACATTGCCGTCTTCGTCGTACCAAGCCGGAATCTGGTGGCCCCACCACAGCTGGCGCGAGATGCACCAGTCCTGGATGTTGTTCATCCACTGGTTGTAGGTGTTCACCCAGTTCTCGGGCACAAAGCTCACTTGGCCAGACTGAACGGCGTCAATCGCTTTTTGCGCAATGCTCTTGCCGGTGGCGTCGCCTTGGCCCACTTGGTTCATGGCCACGAACCATTGGTCGGTCAACATGGGCTCGATCACCTGGCCGGTGCGGGCGCAGCGAGGGACCATCAGTTTGTGTTTTTTCACTTCCACCAAAGCGCCTGCGGCTTCCAGGTCGGCCACCACGGCCTTGCGGGCCACGAAGCGGTCCAGGCCACGGTATTTCTCGGGCGCATTGTTGTTGATGGTCGCGTCGAGGTTCAGCACGCAGATCATCTCCAGCTTGTGGCGCTGGCCGACTTGGTAGTCGTTGGTGTCGTGCGCAGGGGTGACCTTGACCACGCCGGTGCCAAAGGCCTTGTCCACGTACTCGTCGGCAATGACGGGGATGGTGCGTCCGCACAGGGGCAGGTTGACCTGTTTGCCAATCAAGGCGCTGTAGCGCTCGTCTTCGGGGTGCACCATCACGGCCACGTCGCCCAGCAGGGTCTCGGGGCGTGTGGTGGCCACGGTCAAGCTGCCAGAGCCATCGGCCAAGTCATAACGGATGTGCCACATCGAGCCGTCTTCTTCTTCGCTCTCGACTTCGAGGTCAGACACCGCGCTCATCAGCACCGGGTCCCAGTTCACCAAGCGCTTGCCACGGTAGATCAGGCCTTGCTCGTACAGCTGCACAAAGGTTTCGGTCACGGTCTTGGACAGCTTGGGGTCCATCGTGAAGTATTCGCGGCTCCAGTCCACGCTGTCGCCCATGCGGCGCATCTGGCTGGTGATGGTGCTGCCGGACTCTTCTTTCCACTCCCAGACCTTGCTCACAAAGTTCTTGCGTGCTTCGGCAGGGGTTAGGCCCATGTCGTGGCGGCTGATGCCCTTGGCCTGCAGCTGGCGTTCCACCACGATCTGTGTCGCAATGCCCGCGTGGTCGGTACCCGGAATCCAAGCGGTGTTGAAGCCCATCATGCGGTGGTAGCGGGTCAACGAGTCCATGATGGTCTGGTTGAAGGCGTGGCCCATGTGCAGCGTGCCGGTCACGTTGGGTGGTGGCAACTGGATGGCAAAAGCCGGTGCGCCGTCTTTGGCCGCTTGGGTGCCACGAAAACCGGCCACGCCGTAGCCGCGCTTTTCCCACTCGGGGCCCCAATGGGCTTCCAGCGCGGCTGGCTCGAACGATTTGGACAGGCTCTCAAGGCCAGGTTGGGCCGGGGTGGCGGGTGCGTTGCTCATGGGGGTCTTTGGAAATGGATGCGGCTTCGGTTGCGAAGCGGGGGCGACACAAGTCGGACTGCCTCAGATTTTAACTTTTGTGGCCCTTCGCACTCTGACCAGCGCCTCCTGGCCCGACAATCCGAAAATACGCTTCGTTGGGCCCCTGGTTCCCCACGAACCGGCCCTTCGAATCCACCCGCGACACAATCAGGAGAAATCACCCCATGGCCGCCCTTCAAGGTTCCCGCACCGAGCAATGCCTGAAACAGGCTTTTGCCGAAGAGGCCCAAGCCAACCGCCGCTACCTGTACTTTGCCAACCAGGCCGACATTGAAGGCCTGAGCGACGTGGCGGCCCTGTTCCGATCGACCGCCGACGGCGAAACCGGCCACGCCCACGGCCATCTGGACTTTTTGGCGCAGTCGGGCGACCCGGTCACCGGCCTGCCGATAGGCAACACCGCGCTCAACTTGGCCTCGGCCATCTCGGGCGAGATCCACGAGTACACCGACATGTACCCCGGCATGGCCAAAGTGGCCCGCGACGAAGGCTTTGACGACATCGCCGACTGGTTCGAGACCCTGGCCAAAGCCGAGCGCTCGCACGCCAACCGCTACCAAAAAGCCATCGACGGCCTGCAAGCCTGAGCCCCCATGCAAACCCACGGCCGCATCACCCCAGACAACCTGATGTCGCTGGAGGCCTACGCCAAATGGCGCCAGGCCCACCACGGCGAAATGGTGGCCCTGCGCCAGCTGCGCAGCGTGACCTTGGGCGAGCACATGCGTGTGCAGTTCGAGAGCGAAGCCACTGTTCGCTACCAGATCCAAGAGATGCTGCGCATCGAAAAGATTTTTGAAGAAGACGGCATCGCGCACGAGATCGCCGCCTATGCGCCTTTGGTGCCCCAAGGCTGCCAATGGCGGGCCACCTTGATGCTGGCCTACCCCGACGCGCAGCAGCGCCAGCGCGAGCTGACCAAGCTGGTGGGCGTTGCGTCTCGGGTGTTTGTTGAGGTCGAAGGCCACCCCCGCGTGTACGCCATCGCCGACGAAGACCAGGTGCGCGAGACCGCCACCAAAACCTCAGCGGTGCACTTTATGCGCTTTGATCTCGACGCGGCCATGACCGCCTTTGTGCAGGCCGGCGCTGGCGTGCGCCTGGGCTGCGACCACACGCACTATCCGGCGCATGTGGACATTGCGGCGCCCACCTTGGCCAGTCTGGCGGGCGACCTCAATCCAGCTTGATGTTGGCCGCTTTGATGGCCTGCGTCCAATCAGCAATGTCGCGGTCCAGCAGTTTGGTCATCTCGGCCGGGGCCACAAAGCGCACTTCGATGCCCGCCTGATCGGCGCGTTGTTTGCTTTCGGGCAAGTCGAGGCTGCGTTTCACAGCATCGGCCAATTGGTTCACCACGGCGCTTGGTGTGCCTGCTGGGGCGTACAAAGCCACCCACGATTCGAGGTCAAAGTTGGGGTAACCCGCTTCGGCCATGGTGGGCACTTGGGGCATGCCCGCGTGGCGCTTCTTGCCAGTGACCGCCAAGGCCTTGAGCTTGCCAGCCTGGATGTGCTGCATCACCGAAGGCGGCGTGGTCATGAACACCTGCACTTGTCCGGCCAGCACATCGGCAATGGCTTGGCCCGAGCCTTTGTAGGGCACATGCACCAAGTCCACACCGGTTTGCTGTTTGAAAATCTCGGTGCCAATGTGCGAAACCGAGCCATTGCCTTGTGAGGCGTAATTCAATTTGCCCGGGTTTTGTTTGACGTAGGCAATGAACTCTTTCATGTTGTTCACCGGCACCGTGGGGTGCACCGCCACCACGTTGGTGGCCACGGTGATCAGGCCCACGGGCGTCAGGTCTTTCAGCTCCCACGGCAGCTTGCTCATCAAGATCGGGTTGGCCACGTGGTAGCCCGAGTACGACACCAACAGCGTGTGGCCGTCTTTGGGCGCCTTGGCCACTTGCTGGTAAGCCAGGTTGCCGCTGGCTCCGCCCTTGTTTTCCACCACGATGGACTGGCCGATCAAACGGCCCAGCGGCTCGGAAATCAGCCTTGCCGAGGTGTCCACCAAGCCGCCCGGTGGCACCGGCACCACCAGGCTGATCGGCTTGCTGGGGAAGGTCTGCGCCATCAGGGCCATGGGGGTACACAGGCTGGCCAGAGCCAGCCACCGGGTCAATTTGCGTCGTGTGTTCATCGTTGTCTCTCTTGTTTGTCTGTCTTGTGAAGGGTGATCCATCAGCGCATGCCAATCTTGGCGTCGTTGAAAATGTTTTTGGCCTCGCGGGGCAGGCTGCGCCAGTACTGGTGCTGGGCGTCCACTGTGCCGCCCAGCGCCACGGCGGCTTCCCAGCCCCAGCGCGGCTTGTACAAGAAGGACCGGGCCAGCGCCACCAGGTCGGCGTCAGCGCGCTGCAGCACGGCCTCGGCCTGAGCGGGCTCGGTGATCAGGCCCACGGCAAAGGTGGTCAGGCCCGAGCGCTCCTTGACGGCTTTGGCCAGATGCACCTGGTACTCGGGGCCCAAGGTGATCTTTTGCAAGGGCGACACGCCGCCCGACGAGATGTGTACGAACTGCGCCCCGGCCGCTTTGAGCAACACCGCCAGCTCGCAGGTCTCGTCGATCGTCCAGCCGCCATCGACCCAATCGGTGCCCGAGATGCGCATGCCCAGCGTGCCGCCAAAAGCCTCGCGCACGGCGTGGAAGACCTCCATCGAAAAGCGGATGCGGTTTTCAAACGAACCACCGTATGTGTCGGTGCGTTGGTTAGACAAAGGCGACAAAAACTGGTGCAAAAGGTAACCGTGCGCCGCATGCAGCTCCAGGGCCTCGATGCCGAGGGCTTGGCTGCGCCGGGCGGTGTTCACAAAGTCGGCCTTGATCTGGGCGATGTCGGCCGGGCTCAACTCGGTGGGGGCCGCTTCTTGCGGCAAGTGGGGCAGGGCGCTGGGCGCCACGGTTTGCCAGCCACCGTCTTCGGGGGCGATCAACATACCGCCGTGCCATGGCGCAGCGCTCGATGCCTTGCGCCCCGCATGGCTGATCTGGATGCACACCGGCACATGGGGCGCTTGGCGGCGGGCGCGCGCCAGTTTGTCGGCCAAAGCCGCTTGCGTGGCGTCGTCCCACAGGCCCAGGCACCCGGGGCTGATGCGGCCCACCGCCGAGACCGCCGTGGCCTCGATGGTGAACAGGCCCGCACCGCTGTTGAGCATGTTGGTCCAGTGCGTCAAATGCCAGTCGGTGGCCTGGCCTTCATCGGCCGAGTACTGGCACATGGGCGCCACCACAATCCGGTTGGGCAAAGTCAGGGGGCCGTTGGGGGCGTCGAAGGTGAAGGGGGTGAAAAGCAGGCTCATGCCGCGATCTTATGCAGCTGCGGGTAGATGCCTATCCGCTCTGTGACAAGACCACTGCGGCGGTTCGGCTTTGATCTGACCAAAGCGCCCATTCATCGCCGCAGGGTGCCTCCACCGTCAGCAGCTGCCCCGTCACCGGATGCCGAATGTCCAGGCGCAAGGCATGCAGCCACAAGCGGGCCGCCCCAATGTGCGCGGCCACCGCCCGGTTCAGCGGCCCTTTGCCGTGCGTGGCGTCGCCAATGATCGGGTGGGCGATGTGTTTCATGTGGCGGCGCAGCTGGTGGCGCCTACCCGTGAGGGGTTGCAGCTGCACCTCGGCCCAGCGCAGGCTGGCAAAGTCGCCTTGCGCGATCGGCAGCTCACCCTGTCGCAGCGTGGCGTAACGCGTCTGCGCAGGCTGCACTTCCTCGCGCTCTGAGCGCATATCGTCAGGCATGCGCTTCAAAGCGTGGTCGATCAAACCTTCTGGCAGTGGCCAACCCCGCACGATGGCCCGGTAAGTCTTGTGCAGGCCTTCGCCCGTCTCAAAAGCCTGCCCCAGCGTGCGGGCCACATCGGCGCTCAAAGCAAACACCAGCACGCCGCTGGTGCCTTTGTCCAGCCGGTGCACCGGCCAGACGTGTTGGCCGATCTGGTCGCGCAGGGTTTGCAGCACAAAGCGGGTTTCACCCTTGTCCAGCGGGGTGCGATGCACCAGCCAGCCTGCGGGCTTGTGCACGATGGCGAGATAATCGTCCAGGTAAAGGATGTCGAGCATGTTGTTCTTATTGTCTCCCGCCAAATCGCTGGACTACGAAACCCCCGCAGGCGATGTGCCGCACACGCTGCCGCAGTTCGTGCCGCAGTCGCAGGCCCTGATCGAGGTGCTGCGCCAGAAGTCGCCCCAGCAAATCGCCGAGTTGATGGACTTGTCCGACGCGCTGTCGGCCCTGAACGTGGCGCGTTACGAAGCCTGGCGCCCCAAATTCAGCGCCAACAATTCCAAGCAAGCGGTGCTGGCTTTCAATGGCGATGTGTACGAAGGCCTGGACGCCAAAACCCTGAACGCCAAAGAGCTGGACTGGGCGCAAAGCCATGTCTGCATTTTGAGCGGCCTGTATGGCGTGCTGCGCCCGCTGGACTGGATGCAGCCCTACCGCCTGGAAATGGGCACCACGCTGCAGACCGACAAAGGCAGCAACCTTTATAAGTTTTGGGGCCCGCAAATTGCCGAGCACCTGAACGAACGCTTGGCCGCCGACAAAACGCCCGTCATCGTCAACCTGGCCTCGCAGGAATACTTCAAGGCGGTGGACCGCAAGACGCTCAAAGCCCGTGTGATCGAGTGCGTGTTTGAAGACTTCAAGGGCGGCAAATACAAGATCATCAGCTTCAACGCCAAACGCGCCCGTGGCCTGATGGCCCGCTATGCCGTCCAAAACAAAATCACCAAGCCCGAAGGTTTGCTGAAGTTCAACCTCGAAGGCTATGCCTTTGATGCCGCCGTCTCTGAACCCGACCGCCTGGTCTTTCGCCGCCAATTGCAAGCATGAGCACCCCCAACAACACCCCCGAACAATCTCAGCTGGGCAAGTCCAGCGCCTATGTGGACCAGTACGACGCGAGCTTGCTGTTCCCCATTCCTCGTGCCACCAAGCGGGCCGAGATCGGCATCACCGCGCAGCCCGTGTTCTTTGGTGCCGATTTGTGGACCGCGTTTGAGCTGTCCTGGCTCAACACCAAAGGCAAGCCGCAGGTGGCGCTGGCCCACATCACCGTGCCGGCCGAGAGCACGCACATTGTGGAGAGCAAATCCTTTAAGCTGTACCTCAACAGCTTCAACAACACCCGCATCGACAGCCCCGACGAAGTGCGCGACCGCATCCGCCGCGACATCAGCGCCGCCGTGTGGCACGGCAGCGCGGTGCAAGCCAGCGTGGGCGTGAAACTGCTGATGCCTGAAATGTTTGACGCCGAGCCGGTGCACGAAATGGACGGCCTGAACCTCGACCGCATGGACATCGAGTGCAGCCACTACCAGCCCGCGCCCGACCTGCTCAGCGCCACCGCCGACGAGGCACCGGTCACCGAAACCCTGGTCAGCCACTTGCTCAAAAGCAACTGTTTGGTGACCGGCCAGCCCGACTGGGGCAGCGTACAAATCACCTACAGCGGCCCACAGATCGACCAAGCAGGTCTGCTGCAATACATCGTGAGCTTTCGCAACCACAACGAGTTTCATGAGCAATGCGTCGAGCGCATCTTCATGGACATCTGGACGCGCTGCAAACCCACCAAGTTGACGGTGTACGCCCGCTACACAAGGCGCGGCGGCCTGGACATCAACCCCTGGCGCACCAGCGCACCGGGCGCGGTGCCGCCCAATGTGCGCACGGCGCGGCAGTGATTCAAGTCAGCGGGGCCGCACCACCGATAAGTGCAATCCGGTGGCGTTCAGCACCGCCAACCAAGTTTTGAGTGTGGGGTTGCCGCGTGGACTGAGTGCCCGGTACAGGCTTTCGCGAGGCATGCCCGCTCTCTCGGCCACCGCAGACATGCCTTGCGCCTCAGCAATGTGCCGCAAAGCTGCCAGCAATGCTTGTTGCCCGCCAGGTTGATCCGCTTGATCCAGTGCAACAGCAAGGTACTCGTTGGCAAACTCAGGGTCGGCTTTGAGCATCTCCACAACGGCTTCGTCATGCGGGCGGCTGGTCCTGATGGTCATTTGAGCTTTCTCCTGTTTTGCCAGTCCATCCAGTAAAGGTGGGCCTTTTCAATGTCCGTTTGCTGTTTTCGCTTGTCACCACCGACCAACAGCAAGATCAAGCGCTGTCCGGCCTGTGCGTAGTAAATCCTGTAACCCGGCCCCCAATCAATTCGGGCTTCCCAAACGCCTTCACCAACCGGTTTCACATCGCCAAAATTGCCGCTGGCCATTCGGCCTACCCGAATCAAAATTCGGGCTCTGGCTTGTCGATCCGCCAGTGACATCAACCACAGTGCATAAGGGTCATCGCCTTGCGCGGTCAGGTAATCACGAACTTCAAACATGTGAATTATAAGTTACAAGGCAGTTCGACCGCCTCAAAAGGTCAGGCCTGCAGCCCAAAAAATCAATTGGCGCGAAGGTGCTTCCACAATGAACCCCATAAGCGTTTTGATCTCTACAAGTTTAGCGGTGCGAGTAATTTTTGAGTCATAAAGTATTTATTTAATTCAATGGACGACATGGCTGCTTTCGGCCTGACGAGCATGACGTGTTAACTTCAGACACCAGCGCCTGCCAGTGCGCTTTACTTGCTAGCCACCTCACCACGTCCCCCAAGATGACCCCCACCACCCGCCGCGTTGTGCAAGCCCTTTTGTACGAGGCCATTGCCATCGCCGTGGTCGGGCCTGTGTTGAGCCTGGCTTTTGACAAGTCCACCGCCTCCACATTCGGCCTGGCGGTTGTGTTGTCGAGCATTGCACTGACGTGGAATTACGTCTTCAACTGGCTCTTTGAACGCTGGGAGTCGCGCCAATCGGTGCGAGGCCGCTCCTTTGTCCGGCGAGTGGCCCACGGGGCGGGCTTTGAGGGCGGCTTGGTCATCATTCTCTTGCCCGTCATGTCGCTGTGGCTGGACATTTCGCTCACCGCTGCCTTGCTGGCCAATTTGGGATTGCTGGCCTTCTTTTTCTTTTATGCCATCGCGTTCACCTGGTGCTTCGACCGGGTCTTCGGCTTGCCCGCTTCTGCCCAAGCGGGCGATGTGGAACAAAGCTGATGGTCTGATTTTCTTCCTACTCGAATCATGATTCAACGCCCACGGCGGCCCGCAAGCTGATTGACCCTGAACGGCTTGGGCTGCGCACCCGATACGGTGATGGTCGATCAACACGTTATTACCCAGCGATAGAAGGCTGGGCCGAGGACGATGCCAAGTAGTGAAGAGCCAGCGGCAACCCGGACAAGGCCGTTGGTTTTACTCACCACCTTCTGGCCTGTCTTGGCTTGCAGCGCTTGACGCGCATTGCCTGCCATGGTGCTCAGCCACGCCCCGCGCCTTCCACTCGTCGGTCAGTGCCCCGCGCACGGAGATGGAACGCCGCCGTTTTTCGCTCCAGCATGAGGGCAACCTTTGGCCTGGTGCTGCTCACGGGCGCGGGCGTGGGCACTGGCCAGTTCGGGTTTTCTATTTCATTGACTCGCTCGTAACCCACCTGTGCCAAGCCGCGTAGATCCTTTGATGTAACCACGTTGAGTTACTCAGTACACGGAATTGTCAATCCATTGACCAAGAAACACACTGAAAGTGGATTCATGAAGGGAGGTTGGCGAATTGAAATTTCGTTGACTTCATTGAATGAATCCACAGGGCCAAAAGCAAATGCCGATGGAACCACTTCACTTCATTTATCAAGGACATCATCATGAAAAAATTCACACTGATCCTCTTGGCAACACTCGCCACCACCGCATTCGCCGATTCGGGCAACCAAGGCTCCAGTCATGGTTCCGGAAACGGTGGAAGTGCACAGCAAAACAACCCCACCATGCAAGCGACGATGCTTGTCAATACCGCCGTGATCAACAGCGCGTTTGGCAATGGCGGCAGCGCACAGCAAAACCTGGCATCCAATGTGGGCAGCTTCACACCCAACGGCACAGAACTGCAATTGGTCATGGCCAAAAACTCAATGATCATGAACAGCGGCCTTGGTGGTCAGGCAGAACAAAACATCGCCTCCAACATTGGTCATTCCGGTCTGAATTCTTCGACCTACCAAGTGGCGTACATCAAAGACTCCGCCGTGATCAACAAAGCCAGTTGGGGCGGCAAGGCCTTGCAAAACCTTTCGTCTAACAGCAATTGCCTGAGCTGTACCGACTGATCGATCTGCACGTTGATGCAGGGGTGGCTGCCGCTTGCGGCAGTCACCATTTTTCACTCGGAAGAACATCATGAAAACACAAGCTCTGTTGATCTTTGTGACCCAAGCCACCGTGCTGTGGATCGCTTTGCCCGCTCAAGCGCAGTTGGCACCTGGTGAGGATCCCGTTGTTCTGCAGCAGCGAGTTAGCTACAACATGCTGCCGCTGAACAATGCACAAAGATCCACTGTCATGAGCGCTTCACAAGAAATACCTGGGTGGGTGCAAGCCAAATTGGCCAGGTTTCAAGCCAAGGCTTTTTCAGCGGATACCACCGGCATCATCACCGACGAATCCGTGGTGACTTCGACCACCAATGATGGTTTGAAAAAAGTCTGCACACAAGATGTAGGCAGCAATACCAACACCACCGGACTTTCGTCGGGCCGTTATGGCCCTCAAAACGACCCCCAAGTGGTCGTCCTTCGAGGCGATTTGGTCAACATCTGCAGGTGAACTTCTGCTGGCGTCGCTGAATCCTTCAATGTCAATTTGGGGTGTCTGTCGCACGCCCCTCCCTCTTTGGTAACCGTCATGACCTTCAGCACACCCCATCTGACTTTGTGCGACTTGCCCAAAAAACGCGCAGGACACGCCCTGTTGATGATGCTTATTCTTGCGTTGACGGCATGCAGCACCCCCATGGATGCACGAAAGGACGCGGCGTTTCAAAGTTACGGTCATGCTGCCGACAGGCCCACGCAAAGGCCCATGCGATCCATGTCGAGTTTTTCAGATTCATTGCAGTGCATGGATCGGTTGATGCGGGACGCGCAAATCCCCACGACATTGATCACGAGCAAGCAGATTCCAGACTTTTCCACACGCGTACCTGTCGCTACCAAAGACATGGTGATCACGGCGCTGCTGCAGATGTCGCGACTGTCCAACGCATTCCGTTATGTGGACTACGAGGTGGACATTGCCAGGCAAGACACCGTTCAGAACTTGACCAATATTTTGCTGAACAACAACCAGATCCAACTGCAGCGACCGGCCCTCTACGTTTCAGGATCGGTGGCATTTGTGGATCAAAACGTTTTGAACAACCGTTTCGATGCGGGCACCTCTGGCGCACGTTTTGAAACCGGCTACAGCCAAAACAGAACAGTGACCATCATCGGCTTGGAATTGCATCTGGGCGACTTTCGCACCCGCACCATGATCCCTGGTCTGGACTCAGCCAACGAAGTGATCATCAGCAACGGTGGTCAGGGCCTGGACCTGGCGGGACGCATCCGCGATTACGGTTGGCAATTCAACGTCGGACGCGACTATGCACAGGGCTCTGGTGCTGCGGTTCGCACATTGGTTGAACTGGCGATGATCGAGTTGACCGGGAAATGGGCCCGCGTGCCGTATTGGCAATGCCTCACCATGGAGCAAACCCACCCGAATTTTCAGCGACAACTCAGAGATTGGTACGACGAGGGCAACATCGGGATCCACGAAGCTTTGATTCGTCAATCGCTGGTCAGCAAAGGCTATCTGTCCTCAAGCAACGCGCAGCCACCTTCCTTGACGACATTTCGCACGGCCTTGTCAAAGTTCCAAGCCGACAACGGCATGGTCGTGACAGGCACCGTCGATTTCAATACCTATGAACGGGCATTGCGCGACTATGTAGCGCTCAATGCACAGGGGCAACTCATTCGTTATGGCTGGTTGTCGACCTCGGCCGATCCGAAAGCCTTGAGTGCCAATGAAAAGCTTTCGCCTACCATTTCGGAAAAAGTTTACGGCGTCAATGAGCTGCCGCGCAGCATCGACTTGCAAATTGAAAACATCCTGATGGGGCGCAAACAATTTGAAGTGGGCGAACAGGTTTTCTTGTCGCTGACCGTTTCACGTCAATCACACCTGGCTTGCTATTTGGCCAACGCCTCTGGCCAAGTCATGCGCTTGTTGCCCAACCCCGTGACGCCACAAGCCCAAATTTCCGCAAACCAAGCCATCCGGCTGCCCGACTGGATGAGTCCAAATCCTGGTTATGTGATCGAAACATCCGGTGCGGGTACCGAAGGCCTTCTTTGCATGGCCACAGACAAAGATGTCAGCAACGAATTGTCAGAGCCCCTCAATGGTCCTGCACTGAGACCCCTCACAGGCATCCGTGATTTGCCAGATGTACTGGCCTTGTACAACCGCACGCTGGGTACAGAAGGCTACACATCGGCCACGGTGACATGGGAGGTGAGTGCACGCAAGGCACCAACAGCGACACCTGCGACAGCAGCGCCCACCACAAAGCGCTGAACGAGCCAAGTGAGCCCATGAAACCCGATATGCATATTCTCAAATTGCACACGCGTGTTGTATGCCCCGTGCACAGTTGGCTGTCATGGCGCTGGCCAGTGTTGGGCCTGCTCATGTGCGGGGGCCAACTCACACAGGCACAAGACAAGGTGGTGGAGGTCCGCGCCGGCGCACAGGCCACGGCACTGGTGGCCGCAACGCATGCGGTCAGTCCGCCCCCTCTGGATGCCAACCCTTTGCTGCGCGAGGTCAAACCCACTGCACCCCTCAACATCACGGGAACACCCTCTGCAGCGCAAGCACGCCAAGTGGCACGTCTCCAGTCTTTGGCGTTGGACAAGACCCCACCTGCTCCGGCCAATAAAAAAGTCGACCCCAAGATGTCGGCAGCAGAGGCCGCGTGGACTCTTGGCCTGTTGTCACTGCATGGGATTGCCATGCCTATGAACCCGGCACAAGCACAAAAGTGGTTTGAACTTGCCGCGCACAAAGGCCTTGCTCTTGCGCATGCTGGCTTGGCCTGGTGCGCTCTGGAAGGATGCACGGCCCCTTCAGATCCAGAGGCGGCGCAATCGTCGATCAACACTTTGCGAACGGTTAATGCGCCGCGCGCAATCTATTTGGAGTGGCTGGCACTGTCCCTGAAGGCACCCGTCCAGATGACCCCTGCACGCAACGGCACACCCTCAAGTCAACCCGAGCCACAAAGCACCAACACGCAGTTGTCCAATACAGCATTGCTGCTCGAAGCCGCAAGCAAAGGCGATGTCCAAGCCCACATCGAACTGGGCATTGTCAGCGCTTCCAACAACCGCATGGCTGAGTCTTTGGCACATTTTCAGGCGGCGGCCTCGCGATCGAGCGTGGCGGCCAACAATGCCAAAATCGTGTCCGAACGCATGCGCAACAGCCCTCACCCAGACCAGGCGCTGCCCAGGTCTTCCAGCGGCCAGGATTCAGCCGCTTTGCTCATACAAGCCAGGCGCTTGCACCGTGGGCAAGGGGTACCGGCCAACTTCACCGAAGCCATACGCCTGTACCGCTTGGCAGCCAGTCTGGGCAACGCCCAAGCTGAAAAAATGTTGCAACTGATTTATGCCAATCCCAGTCCGGATGGCCAAATCAATATCCCGTGGATGCAGCAACTGAAAGACATTGACTTGACAACGCAAGCCCCCCAGCAACTCAAGCCAGCCGCGCCTTTTTGGCTCAGGCGAGAGCCCACTGCCTTGTACGACCTGCTACCCGCTGTGTGGCGATAGGCAGCATACTTTCGATTTGACCTAATGAAGTCCGCATTCATAGGCAGTAAAAATGGCCTGTGCACGGGTTCTGACTTTGAGCTTGCGAAAAATGTTTTTGATATGGGTGTTCACAGTTTGACCTGCGATGCCGAGCTTCAAACCTATCTGGGCACTGGAGTAGCCGTCACCCACCATCTTCAGCACTTGTTCTTCGCGAGGGCTTAGTTTTTCCAGTGAATGCTGTGCTTGATCTTGGGTCCATTGCGTGGCGGCATCGTGTCGACCTGCAAGCGCAACGGCAGCAAATGGCCTGACTTGCTTGGCATCGGCGATCAGGCCAAAACCATTGCTGCCATTAGAGACAGGATCGATCGACAAAACACCGAGTTTGTGCGGGTCCATCACTCGTCTGCCTTCGTCCGACTGCTGGCAGTCACCAGATCATCACTGATGGTAAACACCTGGATCGGCTCATCTGGCCAGAATGTCTCGGTCTTATCGCGCGTCGACTCGGTCAGTGAAACACAAGAAATTTTGGCCATTCAAACCCCTGAAGCAGCTGGCACTTGGGTGCCTTTTTAAAATTCGAATGAGGCCAGCGCTGCAACGCATGTGACCTGTCCAAGGGCCAAATTTATTGAATGATGGCCTGCTTGACTGTGCTTTAGTCCACGTGTGCATCGGCCTGTGAATGACATCACATTCCTAAGGACTTTGTCTTGCACAAAAGTATCCGCATTGACATGCGGTGGCTTGGACATCAAGCCCTGGCACAACCGACACCCCGGCGCGGTGCCACCCAACGGGCGCACAGCGCGGCAGTCAAGGTTGAGTTGTTGAATCGTCTCCCCGTAGGTCGGTACCTTCAGGTCCGACATCTAAAAACTTTCTGGGCCGGATCACGCCACCGGATCTTGCCAAGCCGGGTGCTTGGCCATGATCTGCGTATAAGCCTCAGAGCCCTCAAAAGCGGCGAGCCAGTCAATCAAGCGCGGCCAAGCTTGCGCGGCAAACCAAGCCGGGTCGGTGTGCGCAAATTGCCGCACAAAGGGCGCCAGCGCCGCATCCGTCAGGCCCCAATGCGCGCCTGACAAAAACGCCTGCTCTTGCAAACGCGCATCCAGCTGCGCCAGCCACTGGGCGCCCAAGTCGCGGTCTGCCACGCCACTGGCCAGGCCCGAGCGCTGTGGGTATTTGTAGCGGTCCAGCTGCTGCTTGAAAGGCCCATCGTTGAACGCGATGTCTTGCAAAGCTTGCGCCAAAGCATCGCCCTGCGGCAGCCAATGCATCGGATCGTTTTGCGCCAAGGCCCACAGCATGATGTCCAGACTCTGATCGATCACCCGCGCCTCGTCAGGCAGCCACAACACCGGCACCGTGCCCTTGGGCGACAAAGCCAGCATCGACGCGGGCTTGCTCTTGAGCACCACTTCGCGGTGCTCATAGGCCACACCGCTGACCTGCAAAGCCAAGCGGGCACGCATGGCGTAGGGGCAGCGGCGGAAGGAATAGAGGATGGGGGTGGGCACAGGTTGGATGATAGAGGGAGAACAGAGTGTTCATGCCAATTTGGCGGTGAAGATCAATCCCTGGTGCAACAGTCACGCTGCCCGCTGCTGCAAGTCACGGCAATGAATCAGGCCATCGACGCAAGTCAAGTGCATAAACTTGAATATTGTGTACACTGTGATCCACAAATTGGCTCTGGCTGCAAAGGAAAAAAATGGAAGCTACTAAAGTGGGCATTCGGGAATTTCGTGCCGGAATGGCCGAATTCATTGCGTCCAGCACGCCGGTTGCTGTGACACGACATGGTCAAACCATTGGCTACTTCATCCCCACCCATGGGCAAGCCGATGCAGATGTCGCCTCGCTCAAAAAAGCAAGCAAAACGCTGGATCGCCTGCTTGCGGCCAAGGCTGTTGATGTTGACGCCGTCGTTGCTGATTTCAAATCTGCGCGTCAACGCGCTAAAGCGCCCAAGTAACTCACATTCACATCAACATGAGCGATAGAGCGATCGTTCTGGATGCCAACATCCTGATCCGCGCTGTGCTTGGCAAGCGTGTGCGCGAACTCCTTGTAGAAAACGCCGACAGAGTTCAATTTTTTTCACCCGATGTGGCCTACGCTGACGCCCGTAAGTACCTTCCCGCACTGTTGGAAAAAAGAGGTATTCAAAGTGAGTCAGCGATGGCAGTTTTGGATGCGCTCGAAACCATTGTCTTGCCGCTGGAACTGGTCGTCTATGTGGACTTTAAAGCGCAGGCACTTCAAAGAATTGCGACGCGAGATGCAGATGATTGGCCCGTTTTGGCTTGCGCCATGACGATAGGTTGCCCTGTGTGGACGGAGGACGCGGACTTCTTTGGCACTGGGGTTGCGACCTGGACTACTGACCGGGTGGAACTGTACTTGGCAGTTTGATGAGGCATCCTGTCTCAGGCAGGCCTGAGGCGGACAAAGCCATTCAACTGGTTGTTTGAGTTAGAGTCCCCCCATCCTCAAAACCGAGAGCGCTCAAGTCCTTGCAGCCTCTCGATCCCATTCCCTTTGGCTGACCAAGACCTCACCCCCACTGCCCCAAGCCCTGTTCAAGATGCTGTGCAAAGTGAGTTACGCCATGTGCGCGCCCTCATGCACCTTGAGCAACAGGAAGACCAGGCGCAGTTCAAGCTCAAAAACGCCAGTGCCAGCATCAAAGAGCGCCGTCGGCGTGGCTTGACTTGGTACCCCGTCACCATCACCCAAGAAGACATTGGTTTTGGGGGCAAGGTGGTGCTGGAGCTGGAGCGTCCGGCGCATCGGCAAGACCTGCACTTGTTTCAGGTGGGGGCGGCTGCGGCGCTGTTCAGCGGTGCGCCTGGCTACTCGGGGCCTGACCGTCCCGTGGTCAGTGGCGTGGTCACCCGCGTGCGGCGCAACAAGCTGCTGTTGGCCACCACCAAAGAAGCGCTGCCCGACTGGGTGCGGGACGGCAGTAACCTTAACGGCAGCCTCTGAAGGTGGCCGCTTGGTCGAGCAAGCGTGTCACGTATTGCCCCGAGATCCCGTAGTCCACGGCAATGTCCACGCACTCGTGGCTGAAGTCATCGGCCACAGTCAGGCACTTGATGC